>JBFXAZ010000006.1:0-89987 GCA_050183765.1 Reyranellaceae bacterium
CGATCGCCGCCATGCCCTTGCGGGTGACGCCCTTCATCGAGTTGAACGACAGGCTGCGCAGCGCCGGCAGGCCCTTGATCGCCTCCAGCCCGTCGTCGCCGATCGACGAGCTGCTGACATCGAGGTTCTTCAGCGTCTTGATCCTGGCGACATGCGCCATGCCGGCCGCCGTAATCTTCGTCCGGAACAGGGTGAGGCTGGTGAGGTCGCCCAGCTTGGCGATCTCGGCCAGCGCCGCGTCGGTGATCGCCGAGTTGTGCACGCTCACGCGGTGCAGGTGCGGCACCGCCTTGACCAGCGCGGTGACCGCCTGGTCGCTGCCCGCCCGGTTGCCGAGGCTGACGTCGGCCAGCCTGGGAAACGCCTTGAGCTTGTCGAGATCGGCGGCGACCAGGGTCTTGTCGCGCGCCAGGCTGCCGAAATCGACCCGTGTCGCCTTCTCGACGAGCTCGGGCGTGGCCTCCTTGGAGTTGAGCTTGATGCCGAGGCCCTTGAGCCACTCGGCGGCATCCTGCGGCGTCTGCGCCATGGCCGGGCCGCACAAGGCCACCGCCGCTGCCATCATGACGATGGCAAACGCTTTGCGTCTGATCATAGGCAAGCTCCCCAACGAGTTGTCTGTCACGGATGGATGAAGTCGCGCGTTCTCTCCGGTGGCCGTTCTCCCGCTGTGAAAAGGGTCGTCGAACGAAGCAGGGCGAGCGCCGGCAAGACGGGGACAGCGCCCCGCTCGCCGGCCGTCCGCGCGCGCCCTACTTGCTGATGCGCAGCTTGGGATTCGCTGCCTTGGCCGCCTCGACTCCGGCGTCGGTGACCGCCGATTTCGAGGCGCTGATCGAGGTCACGTTCTTGTTCTCGACGAGCGTCTTCAACCCGGCGTCGCCGACCGCGGTCGAGGCGATGCCCACCAGGCGCAGGGCCGGGAACTTCGCGATCGTGGCCATGCCGGCGTCGGTGACCTTGGTGCCGTCCATCTTGAGCCACGACAGCTTGGGCAAGGCGGCCAGCGCCGGCAGGCCGGCATCGGTGATCGCCGTGTTGTCGAGCCACAGGGTCTGCAGCGCCTTGTTGGCCGCCAACGCCTTCAGGCCGGCATCGGTGATCGCCGTGTCGTTGAGGTAGATCGTCTCGAGCTTCGCCAGGCTGCCGATCGCCGGCATCGACTTGTCGGTGATCTTGGTCTTCCACACGAACAGGCGGCGCATGCTCTTGAGCTTGCCGAGATGCTGGCCGCCGGCGTCGTCGAGCTTGCTCGCCATCAGCGTCATGTCCTCGAGCATCGGCGCCTTGCCCAGCTCCTCGACCTCCTCGTTGATCTCGGCGAACTGCAGCACGAGATTGCGCAGCGCCGGCAGCGAGGCGATCGCCGCCATGCCCTTGCGGGTGACGCCCTTCATCGAGTTGAACGACAGGCTGCGCAAGGCCGGCAGTCCCTTGATCGCCTCCAGGCCGGCATCGCCGATCGCCGTGCTGCTGACGTCCAGGGTCTGCAGCTTCTTGAGCTTGCCGACATGGATCATGCCGGCAGCGGTGATCTTGGTGCTGAACATCCCGAGGTTGGTGAGGTCGCCGAGCTTGCCGATCTCGGCCAGCGCCGCGTCGGTGATCGCCGAGTTGTGCACGGTGAGGCGGTGCAGCTTGGGCACCGCCTTGACCAGCTCGGCAACGGCCTGGTCGCTGCCGGCCCGATTGCCGAGCCCGACCTCGGCGAGCTTGGGAAACGCCTTCAGCTTGGCGAGATCGGCCGGGACAAGGGTCTTGTCGCGCGCCAGGCCGTTGAAATCGACCGTCGTCGCCGTCTGCACCAGCTCCGGCGTGGCGTCCTTGTAGTTCAGCTTGATGCCCAGGCCCTTGAGCCAGTCGGCGGCATCCTGCGCCGTCTGCGCCGTCGCGGGCCCACACAAGCCCGCCGCGACCGCCGCGAGGGCGATCGCGCATAGTGTCCGTCTGATCATGTCTGGCTCCCCAACTGATTGTCCGTCACGGCTGGATATTATCGCGAAACTTTTGCGGTGGTCTTTCTCCCCACTGTGACAGCAGACCTTCCTCGGCGCTCAGCAGGTTGCCGCCCTGCGCCGCGTTCAGTCGGTCGGTATCGGCCCAGCGTTCATGGGTGCGGCCCCAGGGATCGCACCAGTAATCGTACACCTGGCTGCCCAGCAGGTGACGGCCGATGCCCCACATGTGCTCGTACTTGCCGAGGCTCTTCAGATACTCGTGATCCTGCATCACCGCGTCGATGTCGGGCACCTCGTAGGACAGGTGGTTCAATCCGGCCTTCTCGTGGCGGATGCAGAAGAAGACATGATGGTCGACGTAGTCCTCGCCGCGATCGAGCCGGTTGAACGAGCCGATGATGTTGTCCGGGCTGCCGGCATAGACGTCGTCGGAGCGAATGAAGCCCAGCGTGTCACGAAACCACCTCACCGTCTCGTCGAATTTCGGCGTGCCCATCACGCCGTGCGCGATGCGCTTGATCGTCGTCGGCGATTTCGACAGCCGCATCAGCCGGCCCCTGCGGCGCAATGGTTCGTCGCCGGTGTTGGGCGGGTCGCGCGGCACGGCGATCGGCGGCAGCTCGGCGATCCCATGCACCACCTCGATCTGGTAGCCGTTGGGCTCGCTCAGCCGCACGCGCCTGCCGCCGCCGGGCTCGTCGATGGCTTCGACGCCCGAGGCGCCCGGCAACGCCGCCAGCTTCGCGAGGTCGTCCTCGCTCCTGGCGTAATAGGCGAAGCCGACGAATTTCGGATCGCCCTTCTCGGTGACATGAATGTGGTGTGGCGAGTCCGAGCCGCGCATGTACAGCGCGGAATCGGTGCGCGCCGAGCGCACCATGCCGAAATGCGTGAGGAACTCCTCCATCACGTCGAGGTCCGGCGCCCGCAGGCGGCCCCAGGCCAGGTCGGTCACCTTCACGATCGGTGCGGTCATGGCGCTCTCCCACGCGCGTCCGACTTCTCGCGGACATGCTGCGGGATTGTCGACAATGAAGATGCCGGCGACAAGCGGTGAGATTGCGAGCCGGTGGCCGGATGCCCGCCCAGGGGCGGCCACCATATTGTCGCCGTTCATGCTATCCAGTCCGTCGTATGCTTGAACGATTGGCGCGCGGTCGCCGCAATGCTGGAGAAGAGACGATGACCATCAACCCGGTCGGCCTCAGGATCGCGCCGGCCCTCGTCGCGCTGTCCCTGCTGCTTTCGGCCTGCGGCAACACCTGGGGACAACGGGCGGTGACGGGTGGCGGCATTGGTGCCGCCGCCGGCGCGGTCGTGGGTGCGGCGACGGGCGGTCTCTCGGTCCTCGGTGGCGCGCTGATCGGCGGCGCGGTCGGCGCCGGCGTCGGCGCGGCGACCACGCCGCGCTGAGCTGCCGCCGCGAGGCGGGAGCCGCCGGCTCGTCGATCTGCCCGGTCTGCGACGTGCCAGGCGCGGCGGCGCGCCGTGGCGGCACGTCGCGCCTGTCGCGCCGCTTCGGCGCCTACCTGAATATGGAGTGACGCGGATCGCACGGTCGGCTCACCGCTGCGGTGGGCCGACCGATGGAGGGCCGCCGGGCGGATGCGTCTCGCCGCCCGGCGGCTTTTTTGTTTGCGGCCGAACCGCTCGACGCATCGAACAAACCGTGATTCAATCCAGCCTGCGCATGAGTCATATGCTCGTTGTGTATTTTGGCGGGCTGGTTTCGCAGCCGGTAGAGGGCGACTGCATGGCCGTGCACCATTAGCAGGGAGATCGAATACTGCGCAGCGAATGCTAACCCATTCTCCAGGCGCCCGTTTTTGCCCGTCCAAGCGTTTGACGACCGCTATTTCCCATGATATCCCATGACATCCCGTAAGCCGCACAAGTCGGCGGGGGATGCCACCGGTTCCGCGTGGGGCGGAGGGGGCTCAAAGACCGGGCGCATGGGGGATGGGACATGTTCCTATCCACATACCTGATGAAGGTGGACGGCAAGGGGCGCGTATCCGTCCCGGCCGCTTGGCGCGCCCATCTCAGCAACGACGGTTTCGACGGCTTCATCGCCTTCCAGTCGCTGACCCACACCTCGATCGACGCGCGCGGCAAGGGCGGCTTCGGCCAGCTGATGGCCAAGCTGCGCAGCGACAGCGAGGCGCGCGCCGGCACGCTGGAGACCGAGCTGTTCGTCGAGGGCGACAACGACGCGGCGTATCTCTCGAGCGTCGCCATCGACGTCTCCTTCGACAGCGAAGGCCGCCTGTCGCTGCCGGCCACGCTGTGGTCGGCGCTGGGCGTCACCAACGCCAGCGAGAAGCCCGGTCAGCTCGCCTTCGTCGGGCGCAGCTCGTACTTCCAGATCTGGACCGCCTCGGCATGGGCCGCGCAGTCCGAGCGCGAGCGCGAGCGTTTCCTGGCGCGCGTCGCCGGCCGTCGCGTCGTGCCGCTTCCGGGAGACGGGCGATGAGCGCGGCGCACATCCCGGTCCTCGTCGAGGAGGTCGTTGCGGCGCTGCTGCCGCGCGACGGCGCCTTGTATGTCGACGGCACCTTTGGCGCGGGTGGCTACACCCGTGCGTTGCTGGGCGCGGCTGCCTGCCGCGTAATCGGCATCGATCGCGACCCCACCGCGATCGATGCCGGCCAGCTCCTTGTCGCCGAGCACGCCGGCCGCCTGCGGCTGATCGAAGGCCGCTTCGGCGACCTCGACGCCCTGCTCGCCGCCAACGACGTGGTATCCGGCACGGTCGACGGGGTGGCGCTGGATCTCGGCGTGTCGTCGATGCAGATCGACAGCGCCGCTCGCGGCTTCTCGTTCCGCCTCGACGGCCCGCTCGACATGCGCATGTCGGCCAGCGGTGCGTCGGCGGCCGACGTGGTCAATGACGCCGACGAAGGCGATCTCGCCGACCTGATCTATCGCTACGGCGAGGAGCGCCAGTCGCGCCGCGTGGCGCGCGCCATCGTCAATGCGCGCAAGAGCGCGCGCATCGAGCGCACCGGCCAGCTCGCCGACATCGTGCGCCGCGCGCTGGGTCCCGCCGCGTCGCGCGCGACGATCGATCCGGCGACGCGCACCTTCCAGGCGCTGCGCATCCACGTCAACGACGAGCTGGGCGAGCTCGAGCGCGGCCTTGCCGCCGCCGAGCGCGTGCTGGCGCCGGGCGGCCGTCTCGCGGTGGTCTCGTTCCACTCGCTGGAGGATCGCGTGGTGAAGGGCTTCCTGCGCGGTCGCGCCGAGGAGGGCCCGCGTCCCTCGCGTCATCTGCCCGATGCGCGCCGCGCCGATCCGCGCCGTCCGGGCTGGCGACTTGTGACGCGCCGGCCGATCGAGCCCGGCGCGGCGGAGATCGCGCGCAATCCCCGCGCGCGCTCGGCCAAGCTGCGAATCGGCGAGCGCCTCGCGGCCGCGAGCAGCGGAGAAGCGGCATGATCAACCGTGGCATCCTGTTCTGGGTCGTGGCGGCGATCTTCACCGGCATCGGCCTGTTCGTCGTGAAGTACCACGAGCGCCGCCTGCAGGAGCGCCTTGAGGCGCTCAACCGCCAGATCGTCGACAACCAGCGCGCCACCAACATCCTGCGCGTGGAGTACGCGCATCTCGGCGAGATCAATCGCATCGAGGCGCTCAACGCCAAGTATATCCGTCTGCAACCCATCACGATGCGCCAGATCGGCAGCATCGACCAGATTCCGCTGCGACGTGCGGGCGGGGCGGTCGCCACAGATCCCGGAAAAACCGGGTCGGACGCCCCCTCAAAGGCCGACGCCCCCTCAGCGTCGGCGACCCCTCGTCCCGTCGCAGCGCGAAAGGAGGCTGGCGTGAAAGCGCCAGCCTCCACCCCTTCAAGGACCCGTCCACTGGTCGACGAGCCGGTGACGGCGGGCATCGACGATGACGACGCGGCGCCGGCGGCGGCCGCGCCGAAGCCCGTCCACTCGCCGGCCAAGGCGCCGGCCGGAGGTCATCGGTGATCGCGCGGCTGTGGCGCCGGCGTCCGGCCGACGACGTCGAGACGCCCACGGCCGACGATCCGCTGTCAGTGCCCCGCCGCCCGGCCGCCGCGTCGCGCGACGCGCTGGAGGTTGCCCGGGCGCGGCTGTCGGCCGCCACCGCGGTCTTCGCCCTGCTCTTCATCGTCATCGGGCTGCGCATGGCGCACGTCTCGCTGCTGCGCGAGGCGGGCGAGGGCGGCGGTCCCGGCACGGCGGTGGCCGGCAACACGGTGCGCGCCGAGCGCGCCGAGATCGTCGACCGCAACGGCGTGGTCCTGGCGACCTCGCTTCCCGTCGCTTCGCTGTTCGTCAATCCGCGCCAGGTGATCGACGTCGAGGAGGCGTCGCGCAAGATCGCGGGCGTGCTGCCCGAGTTCAAGCCGGAGGCCATCCGCGAGAAGCTCGAATCGGGCAAGAGCTGGGTCTGGGTGAAGCGCGCGCTCAGCCCGCGCGAGCAGGACGCGGTCAACCGCCTGGGTCTGCCCGGCTTCGAGTTCCAGAACCAGGAGCGGCGCATCTTCCCGCAGGGCGCGCTGGCCCCGCATATCCTGGGCTACACCGACATCGACAACACCGGCGTCGCCGGCATCGAGAAGACCTTCGACCAGCGCCTGCGCCAGGGCGAGCGGCTGACGCTGTCGATCGATCTGCGCCTGCAGCGCTTCGTCGAGGAAGAGCTCGCCCGCGCCATGCAGAAGTTCTCGGCGATCGGCGCCACCGCCGCCGTGATGGACGTCAACACCGGCGAGATCCTGGCGCTGGCCTCGCTGCCCGCCTATGACCCCAACCGGCACGGCACGATCTCGCCCGAGGTCCTGTTCAACCGCTCGACCCTGGGCGTCTACGAGCAGGGCTCGACCTTCAAGATCTTCAACACGGCGATGGTGCTGGACACCGGCCGTTTCACCCCGGCCTCGGCCTTCGACGCGCGCGAGCCGATCAAGATCGATCGCTTCACGATCAGCGACTACCATGGCCAGCACCGCGTGATGTCCGTCTCGGACATCTTCAAGTACTCCTCGAATATCGGCTCGGCGCGGATGGCGCTGGAGGTCGGCATCGAAGGCCAGCGCGCCTTCTTCGACAAGATCGGCTTCCTCAAGCCGGTGCCGATCGAGCTGCCCGAGGTCGGGCGGCCGCTCTATCCCAAGCATTGGCGCAAGATCAACATGCTGACCATCGCCTTTGGCCACGGCATGTCGGTGACGCCGCTGCATGTCGTCGCCGGGACGGCGGCGATGATCAACGGCGGCGTCTACTATCCGCCGACACTGCTGAAGCGCGACGGTCCGCGCGCGAAGGAGACCGGCCACCGGGTGATCCGGCCCGGCACGTCGGCGCACATGCGCGAGCTGCTGCGGCTGGTCGTCACGGACGGCACCGGCAAGGCGGCCGACGTGCCGGGCTACGAGGTCGGCGGCAAGACCGGCACGGCCGAGAAGCCGGGCAAGTCCGGCTATCGCGAGAAAGCGCTGATCAGCTCCTTCGTCGGCGTCTTCCCGATGCGCGCGCCGCGCTATGTCGTGATGGTGTCGATGGACGAGCCCAAAGGCACCAAGGAAACCGCCGGCTACGCCACCGGCGGCTGGGTGGCGGCGCCCTCGGTGAAGGCGATCATCGAGCACATCACGGTATTGTATGGTATCCGTCCGGTGGATCCGGCCGCGGCCGCCAAGGCGATGGCGCTGGCCGATGCCGCGGCGGCGCGCCAGGGCGCGAGGCCGGGCGCCGCGCAGCCGCCGGCGACCAAGGCCGCTTCGGCGAAGACCGCCGGCATGACGATCGACCAGATCCTCGGCGCCACACCATTGGCGGGAGGCCGCTGACGTGCGTTTGAGCGAACTTCTGCCGATCAGCCTCGACCGCGCGTCGGATCGCGAGATCGCGGGCGTCACGGCGGATTCGCGCGCGGTGAAGCCGGGCTATCTGTTCGCCGCCTTGCCCGGCACCAGGGTCGACGGCGCGCGCTTCGCCGCGCAGGCCGTGCGCTCGGGTGCCGTGGCCATCCTCGCCGGCCGCGACGCGGCGCTCGAGGGCGTTCCCGAAACCGTCGTCGTCTTGCGCGAGGCCGAGCCGCGCCGCGCCCTGGCGCAGATCGCCCGGGTCTTCGCCGGGCCGCAGCCCTCGACCGTGGTCGCGGTCACCGGCACCAACGGCAAGACCTCGACCGCCGACTTCGCCCGCCAGATCTGGACCGCGCTCGGCCATGCCGCCGCCAGCGTCGGCACGCTGGGCATCGTGTCGCCGGCGCTCAACCGTCCGCCAGGGCTGACGACACCGGACACGGTGGCGCTGCACGCGGACCTCGCGAGCCTCAAGCGCGCCGGCATCGATCGCGTCGCCATGGAGGCATCGAGCCATGGCCTCGACCAGTTTCGCCTCGATGGCGTGAGCCCGCGCGCCGCCGCCTTCACCAATCTCACGCACGAGCATCTCGACTACCACCGGGACATGGACGCGTATTTCGCGGCCAAGACGCGGCTGTTCACCGAGTTGCTGGCGCGCGACGGCACGGCGGTGATCAACGCCGATTCCGATCGCGCCGATGCCCTGGTCGAGATCTGTCGCCGGCGCGGGCTGCGCATCTGGACCTATGGCGCAAGGGGCCGCGAACTCCGGCTGGAGCAGGCGCGACCCTCGGCCCAGGGTCAGGCGCTCTCACTCTCGCTCTTCGGCCGCGGTCACACGATCGAGCTGCCCCTGATCGGCGACTTCATGGCGGCCAATGCGCTCGCCGCGCTCGGCCTGGTGATCGCCGCGGGCGAGGACGCGGATCGCGCTGCGGCGACCCTGGGCAGCCTGCGCGGTGCGCCTGGCCGTCTGGAGCTGGTCGGCCGCGCGCGCTCGGGCGCGGCGGTCTACGTCGACTATGCGCACAAGCCCGACGCGCTGGAGATCGTGCTGCGTACCATGCGGCCCTTCGCACGCGGCCGGCTGATCGTGGTGTTCGGCTGCGGCGGCGATCGCGATCGCGCCAAGCGGCCGATCATGGGCGGCATCGCCGCGCGCCTCGCCGACAGCGTCTTCGTCACCGACGACAATCCGCGCAGCGAGGCGCCGGCCGAGATCCGTCGCGAGATCATGCGCGGCGTGCCGGCGGGCGCGGCGCATGTGCACGAAGTCGACGACGGCCGTCGCGCGGCGATCGCGGCGGCGCTCGACGCGGCGCGAAGCGCCGACGATCTCGTCGTCGTCGCCGGCAAGGGCCACGAGCGTGGCCAGACCATCGGCGACGTCACGCATCCATTCGATGACGCCCAGGTCGTGCGCGAGCTGTCGGGCGACCACGCGACGGGGGCGGCGGCATGAGCGTCGGCTTCGTCAAGCTGCCGCTTTGGACCGCGGCCGACGCGCAGGAAGCGACCGGCGGCGTCGCGCTCGGACCGGCGTGGCTGGCCACCGGCATCGCCATCGACACGCGCACGCTCGAGCGCGGCGACCTCTTCGTCGCGCTGCGCGGCGAGCGCGACGGACATGCGTTCGTGTCCACCGCTTTTGAACGCGGTGCCGCCGCGGCGCTGATCGACGATCCGACGCTCACGGTCGAGATCGCCGGCGGACCGCTGCTGCGCGTGGCGGACTCACTGCAGGCGCTGGCGTCGATGGGCGTGGTGGCGCGCGCACGCTCGTCGGCCAGGGCGGTCGCCATCACCGGCAGCGTCGGCAAGACCAGCACCAAGGACGCGCTGCGCCACGTGCTGTCGCGTCAGGGCCAGACTCACGCCGCCGCCGCGAGCTTCAACAACCATATCGGCGTGCCGCTGACCCTGGCGCGCCTGCCGGCCGACGCGCGCTTCGGCGTGTTCGAGGTCGGCACCAACCATCCGGGCGAGATCGAGCCGCTGGCGCGCATGGTGCGCGCCGACGTCGCCGTGATCACCACCGTCCAGCCGGTGCATGTGGAGTATTTCGGCACGATCGAGGCCATCGTGCGCGAGAAGGGTCAGATCTTTGCCGGCGCAGCGGGCGGCACCGCAGTGCTGGAGCGCGACTCGCCGCACTTCCGGGCTCTGTCGGACATTGCCCGCGGCCACGGCGTGCAGCGCATCATCAGCTTCGGCGAGGATGCCGCAGCCGACGTGCGCCTTTTGGACTGCGTCGCGGATGCGAACGGCAGCGACGTTGCGGCGCTGGTCCTCGGTCGTGAACTTCGTTATCGCGTCGGCGCGCCGGGCCGGCACTGGGCGCGCAACAGCCTCGCCGTGCTGGCCGCGGTCGAGGCGTTGGGCGCCGACCTGCCGGCCGCGGCGACGGCGCTCGCCGGCATCTCGCCGCCGGCCGGGCGCGGCGCGCGCCGCCGGGTGGCACTGGGGGGCGGCGACATCGAGCTGATCGACGAGAGCTACAACGCCAGCCCGGTCTCCGTGCGCGCGATGCTGTCGACCTTCGCGATGACGCAGCCCGCGTCCGGCGGCCGCCGGGTGCTGGTGCTGGGCGACATGCGCGAGCTCGGCGCCGAGGCCGACGCCCTGCATGTCGGGCTGGCGCCCGACATCGAGGCGGCCGGCGTGGCCACTGTCTTCACGTGCGGACCGCACATGGAGAAGCTGCGCGCGGCCCTGCCGCCGGCGCTGCGTGCGGTGCATGCCGTCGATTCGGCGCGGCTGGCGCAGCGCGTCATCGAGGGACTGCGGCCCGGCGACGTGGTGGCGGTCAAGGGCTCGCTGGGCTCAAGAATGAAAGTGGTCGTCGACGCGATCCTGGCGATGGGCGCGGTGACGGGCGGATCTGAAAAGGGTTGAACGGACGTGCTGTTTCATCTTCTGGCGCCGCTGGCGGACCAGTTCACGCCGATGAATCTCTTCCGGTACATCACGTTCCGGACCGGCGGGGCGTTCATGACGGCATTGCTGCTGTCCTTCCTGATCGGCGGCCGGCTGATCGCCTGGCTGCGCAGCCGCCAGGGCAAGGGACAGCCGATCCGCGAGGACGGTCCGGAAGGCCACCTGCTGACCAAGAAGGGCACGCCCACCATGGGCGGCTTCCTGATCCTGATCGCGCTCACCGTGGCCACCCTGCTGTGGGCCGATCTGCGCAACCGCTACGTCTGGGTCGTGCTGCTGATCACGCTGAGCTTCGGCGCGATCGGCTTCGTCGACGATTTCCTCAAGGTCACCAAGCGCAACACCGCCGGCCTGCCGGGCTGGCTGAAGCTGGCGGTCTCGGTGCTCTTCTCCCTGCTGGCGGTGGCCTTCATCGCCGAGGTCTCGCCGGCGCAGCTGCGCTACCAGGTGGCCCTGCCGTTCCTCAAGAACGTGCTGGTGCCGCTCGGCGTGATCGGCTTCTTCATCTTCGCCGTGCTGGTGATCGTCGGCGCCTCCAACGCGGTGAACCTCACCGACGGCCTCGACGGCCTGGCGATCGTGCCGGTGATCATCGCCACCGGCGTGTTCGGCATCATCAGCTACTTCGTCGGCAACGCGGTCTACACCAATTACCTGCAGCTGCACGGCATCCCGGGCTCGGGCGAGCTCGCCGTCGTCTGCGCCGCGCTGATCGGCGGCGGGCTGGGCTTCCTGTGGTTCAACGCGCCGCCGGCCATGGTGTTCATGGGCGACACCGGCTCGCTGGCCATGGGCGGCGCGCTGGGCGCCATCGCCGTGATCATCAAGCACGAGATCGTGCTGGGCATCGTCGGCGGGCTGTTCGTGCTCGAGACCGTGTCGGTGATCGTGCAGGTGCTGTCGTTCAAGCTCACCGGCAAGCGGGTCTTCCGCATGGCGCCGCTGCACCATCACTTCGAGAAGAAGGGCTGGGCCGAGCCCACCATCGTCATCCGCTTCTGGATCATCGCCACCATCCTGGCGATGGCCGGCCTGGCCACCCTGAAGCTGCGGTGAGATGCCGATGATCGACCTCTCCGCCCTTCGCGGTTCGCGCTTCGTGGTGCTCGGGCTTGCCCGCAGCGGCCTCGCGGCGGCGCGCGCGCTGAAGGCGGCGGGGGTCGAGTTCACGGCATGGGACGACAGCGCGGCAAGGCGCGAGGCCCTGGCGGCCGAAGGCGTGCGCATCGCCGATCCGGCGGGCATCGACTGGTCGGGCATCGACGGCCTGGTGATGAGCCCGGGCATCCCGCATTCCTTCCCCAAGCCGCATGCGGCGGCGGCGGCGGCGAAGTCCGCGGGCGTGAAGCTGATCGGCGACATCGAGCTGCTGGCGCGCAGCGGCGCGAAAGCGCGTCTCGTCGGCATCACCGGCACCAACGGCAAGTCGACGACGACGGCGCTGATCGGCCATGTCCTGCGCAGCGCCGGTGTCGATTGCGAGATCGGCGGCAATCTTGGGCCGGCGGCGCTCGATTTCCGGCCGCTGGGCGCCGACGGCGTCTATGTGCTGGAGATGTCGTCGTTCCAGCTCGAGCTGGTGCCGAGCCTGCGCTTCGACGTCGCCGTGTGGCTCAACATCACGCCCGACCATATCGATCGCCACGGCGATCTCGCGGGCTACATCGCCGCCAAGCGCCACATCTTCGACAATCAGCTTCCGGCCGATGTCGCGGTGATCGGCGTCGACGACGCGGCGTCGAAGGCGGAGGCCCTGAGGCTGGCGGGCACGCGCAGGGTGGTCGGTATCACCGTGAAGGGCAACGCTCCCGCGGGCGTCGCCGTGCGGGACGGGATCCTGCGCGACGCGAGCGACGGCGCGACGGTCGACCTGCGCGGCATCAAGACCCTGCCCGGCGCGCACAACTGGCAGAACGCCGCGGCGGCCTGGGCGGCGTGCCGCGCGCTGGGCCTGTCGGCGGCGGCGGTGGAGCAGGGGCTGCGCACCTATCCCGGCCTGGCGCATCGCCAGGAGCGCGTCGCCGTGGTCGGCGGCATCGTCTACATCAACGACAGCAAGGCGACCAACGCCGACGCCACCGAGAAGGCGCTCGCCGCCTACGACACGATCTACTGGATCGTCGGCGGCACCGCCAAGGCCGAGGGCATCGCGCCGCTGGCGCCGTGGTTCTCGCGCGTGGTGCACGCCTTCCTGGTCGGCGCCTCCAGCGAGCCCTTCGCCGCCACGCTCGAGGGCCGCGTGCCCTTCACGCGCTCGGGCGACCTGCGCACCGCGCTCGGGCAGGCGCACGCCATGGCGCAGCGCGAGCATCGCGCCGGCGCGGTCGTGCTGCTGTCGCCGGCCTGCGCCTCCTACGACCAGTGGCCGAGCTTCGAGGCGCGCGGCGACGCCTTCCGCGCCATGGCGCGCGCCCTGCCGGGCGCCGTCGTCGAGACGGGGGCCGCGGCATGATCACGGTTTCGCGCAACGACACCTCCGTCGTCGGCCGCTGGTGGTGGACGGTCGATCGCTGGACCCTGGGCGCCATCCTGGTGATCATGGCGCTGGGCGTGATGATGACCATGGCGGCCTCGCCGCCGGCGGCCGAGCGCATCGGCGTCGAGTCGTTCCACTTCGTGCGCCGCCAGCTGCTCTTCCTGCCGCTGGCGCTGGGCGTGCTGCTGGTGGCCTCGATGGCCTCGCCGCGCCTGGTCCGCCGCATGGCGCTGCTGATCTTCGTCGCCAGCCTGGCGGGGCTGGCCGCGACCTACGTCATCGGACCGGAGATCAAGGGCGCGCGGCGCTGGCTGTCGCTGCCCGGCTTCGGCACCGTGCAGCCCTCCGAGTTCGTCAAGCCCAGCCTCGCGGTGATCTCCGCCTGGCTCTTCGCGCAGAAGAAGCTCAATCCCGCCTTCCCGGGCTACCTGCTGTCGAGCGTGCTGTTCCTGATCGTCGTCGCCATGCTGATCGGCCAGCCCGACCTCGGCATGACCATCGTCGTCGCCGCGGTCTGGGCCGGCCAGTTCTTCCTCGCCGGCCTGCCGATCTGGGTCGTCGGCTTCGGCGTGCTGGGCGCGCTCGGCTCGATGGTCGGCGCCTACGCCATGCTGCCGCACGTGCAGAGCCGCATCGACCGCTTCATCAGCCCCGACGCCGGCGACAACTACCAGGTCAACACCGCGCTGGAGGCCTTCCTCAACGGCGGGCTGTTCGGCCGCGGCCCGGGCGAGGGCACGGTGAAGGCGCTGCTGCCCGACGCGCACACCGACTTCGTGATGGCCGTGGCCGGCGAGGAGTTCGGCCTGATCACCTGCCTCTTCATCCTCGGGCTGTTCTCCTTCGTCGTGCTGCGCTCGCTGTCGCGCTCGATGAAGGAGACCAGCCTGTTCATCATGCTGGCGGCCAGCGGGCTCACCATCCAGTTCGGGCTGCAGGCGGCGATCAATTTCGCCTCGACCATCCAGCTGATGCCGGCCAAGGGCATGACCCTGCCGTTCATCTCCTACGGCGGCTCCTCGGCGATCGCCGTCGCCATGGCGGTGGGCATGCTGCTGGCGCTGACGCGCGAGCGCGCCGGCATGGGCGAGGCGGCATGAGCGCGAAGCCCGTCGTCCTCGCCACCGGCGGCACCGGCGGCCATGTCTTCCCGGCCGAGGCCCTGGCCGGCGAGCTGGCCGCGCGCGGCGTCAGCCTGGCACTGATCACCGACGATCGCGGCAAGCGATGGCAGGGCGAGCTGGCGCGCCATCCGATTCATCACGTGCGCGGCGGCAGCCCGAGCGCCGGCGGTCTGTCGCGGCGCATCGCCAACACGCTGGGCCTGGCGATCGGCACCGCCGAGGCCTATGGCGTGATCGGCCGCGTCAAGCCGTCGGTCGTCGTCGGCTTCGGCGGCTACGCCTCGGTTCCGACGCTGCTGGCGGCGCGCTTCCGCGGCGTGCCGCGCATCGTGCACGAGCAGAACGCCGTGCTCGGCCGGGCCAACCGCGTCGCCTCGGCCGGCGCGCGCGCCATCGCCACGTCGTTCGGCAAGGTGCGCCACATCGCCGAGGGCGACCCGCGCGTCCATCTCGTCGGCAATCCGGTGCGTGACGCGGTGCGCACCCTGCGCGAGGTGGCCTACGAGCCGCCGGGCGCCGACGGGCCAATCCGCATGGTGGTGATCGGCGGCAGCCAGGGCGCCGCCTCGTTCAGCGCCGTGATTCCCGAGGCGATCGCCGCGCTGCCCGAGGAGCTGCGGCGGCGCCTGCGCCTGGCGCAGCAGTGCCGCGCCGAGGATCTCGAACGGGTGAAATCATTCTACGCGGCGCGCGGCATCGATGCCGAATGCGCGCCGTTCTTCCGAGACTTCCCGGCGCGTCTGGCCGGGGCCCACCTCGTTGTCGCGAGGGCGGGGGCGTCGACGGTGGCCGAACTCACGACTTCGGGTCGGCCATCGGTCCTCATCCCCTTCCCCCACGCAACTGAGGACCATCAACGCGCGAACGCCCTGGCGGTCGACGAGGTGGGCGCTTCCATCCTGCTGCCGCACGAGGCCTTCACGGCCGACGCCCTGCGCGAGCAGCTCGTGACATTGTTCACCCATCCGCAGCGCCTCGCCGAGATGGCGAAGGCGGCGCGCGACGCCGGCCACCCCGACGCCGCGAGGCGGCTGGCCGACATCGTCGTCGGCGTGATGAAAGGGAGCGCGCCGCAGTGAGAGCCCTGCCGCTGAACATCGGCCTGATCCACTTCGTCGGCATCGGCGGCATCGGCATGTCGGGCATCGCCGAGGTGCTGCACAATCTCGGCTACAAGGTCCAGGGCAGCGATCTCGCCGACAACGCCAACTGCAAGCGCCTGGCCTCGCTGGGCATGAAGATCATGATCGGCCACCGCGCCGAGAACGTCGGCGCCGCGCAGGTGGTGGTCGTGTCCTCGGCGGTGAAGCCCGACAATCCCGAGGTGCTGGCGGCGCGCGCGCGATTCACGCCGGTGGTACGCCGCGCCGAGATGCTGGGCGAGCTGATGCGCCTGAAATGGTCGATCGCGGTCGGCGGCACGCACGGCAAGACGACGACGACCTCGATGATCGCAGCCCTGCTCGACGCGGCGCATCTCGATCCGACGGTGATCAACGGCGGCATCATCAACGCCTACGGCACCAACGCGCGGCTCGGCCAGGGCGACTGGATGGTGGTCGAGTCCGACGAGTCCGACGGCTCGTTCCTGCGCCTGCCGGCGACCATCGCCGTGGTCACCAACATCGATCCCGAGCATCTCGACCACTACGGCGACTTCGACGCCTTGCGTGCCGCCTTCGTGCGCTTCGTCGAGAACATCCCGTTCTACGGCTTCGCCGCGCTGTGCAGCGATCATCCCGAGGTGCAGGCGATCATCCCGCGCGTCGCCGACCGCAAGATCGTCACCTACGGCCTGGGCGCCAGCGCCGATGTGCGCGCGCTGAACCTGAAGCTCGATCGCAACGGCGCCGATTTCGACGTCATGATCGAGAATCGCGCGACCAACGAATCGGCGATGATGACCGGCCTGCGCCTGCCGATGTTCGGCCAGCACAACGTGCAGAACGCGCTGGCCGCCATCGCCGTGGCGCACGAGATGGGCATCGACGACGAGACCATCCGGCGCGGCCTGGCCGGCTTTTCCGGCGTGCGCCGCCGCTTCACCCGCACCGGCGAGGCGCACGGCATCACGGTGATCGACGACTACGGCCACCATCCCGTCGAGATCGCCGCCGTGCTGCGCGCCGCGCGCCAGGCCTATGGCGGCTCGGGCGCGGTGATCGCCGTGGTCCAGCCGCACCGCTACAGCCGCCTGCGCGATCTGCGCGACGAGTTCGCGCGCTGCTTCGGCGACGCCGACGCCGTGGTGATCGCCGACGTCTACGCCGCCGGCGAGGCGCCGATCGCCGGCGTCGATCGCGACATGCTGGTCGAGCGCATCGGGCGCGCCGGTCACGCGAGGGTCTTCGCGCTCGACGGACCGGGCCAGCTGCCGCAGCTGATCTGGAGCATCGCACGGCCCGGCGACGTCGTGGTCTGCCTCGGCGCCGGCAACATCACCGCCTGGGCGCATGCCCTGCCCGGTCAGCTGCAGCAGATGGCGGCGCAGCAGACGCCGCGCGCGGTGGCCAACGATTCCGGGTCGGTCGCATGATGGCCGACGCGCGCCCGATCCCGCATCTCATCGACCGCCTGCCCAAGGTGCGCGGCCGGCTGACGGCCGACGCGCCGCTCGCCGCCGTGACCTGGTTCCGCGTCGGCGGCCAGGCCGAGGTGCTGTTCCGTCCCGCCGATGTCGAGGACCTGGCGGCGTTCCTTGCCGCCCTGCCGCGCGACATCCCCGTGACCGTGCTTGGCGTCGCCTCGAACCTGCTGGTGCGCGACGGCGGCGTGCGCGGCGTGGTGATCCGCCTGCTGCGCGGCTTCGTCGACGTGCGCGTCGAGGGCACGACGCTGATCGCCGGCGCCGGCGCGCTCGACCTCAACGTCGCCCTGGTGGCGCGCGATCACGGCGTGGCCGGGCTGGAGTTCCTGAGCGGCGTGCCCGGCACCATCGGCGGCGCGCTGCGCATGAACGCCGGCGCCTATGGCGGCGAGATGAAGGACATCGTCGAGCAGGCCGAGATGGTCGGCCGCGACGGCAGCCGGCGGACGTTGTCGGCGGCGGAGCTGGGCTTCACCTATCGCCACACGGCGGCACCCGACGACGCGATCTTCGTCTCCGCCACCCTGCGCGGGCGCGCCGGCGACCAGGGCGCGATCGGCGCGCGCATCGTCGAGATCGACCAGGCACGCGAGGCCAGCCAGCCGCGCAGCCGCACCGGCGGCTCGACCTTCGTCAACCCGCCCGGCGCCCGGGCCTGGGAACTGATCGATCGCGCCGGCTGTCGTGGCCTGAGAATCGGCGGCGCGCAGGTCTCCGAGAAGCACTGCAACTTCCTGATCAACACTGGCGAGGCCACGGCGCACGACATCGAAAGCCTGGGAGAAGAGGTGCGCCGCCGCGTCTTCGCGCACAGCGGCGTGGCGCTGCAATGGGAGATCAAGCGCATCGGCGCGTTCGCGTCGGCGCCCGTGGCGGCGGGAGTGCCGGCATGAGCAAGCGCGTCGCGGTCCTCAAGGGTGGCTGGTCACCGGAGCGGGAGGTGTCGCTGGTCACCGGCCGCGAGTGCGCCGCCGGACTGCGCAGCGCCGGTTACGATGTCACCGAGATCGACGTGACGCGCAATCTGCCGGCGCTGATCGAGGCGCTGCGGCCGGCAGAGGGCGTGGGCCCCGAGGTCGTGTTCAACGCGCTGCATGGCAAATGGGGCGAGGATGGCTGCGTGCAGGGCGTGCTCGACATCCTGCGCGTGCCCTACACCCATTCCGGCGTGCTGCCCTCGGCGGTGGCGATGGACAAGCCGCTGTCGCGCCACATCTTCAACTCGCTGGGCATGCGCTGCGCCGACGGCATGGTGATCGAGCGCCGCACGCTGCTCGCCGGCGATCCGATGCCCAGACCCTATGTCGTCAAGCCGATCGACCAGGGCTCGAGCATCGGCGTGCACATCGTGCGCGAGGGCGGCAACCTGGCGGCGGTCGAGGCGGCGGAGGCGAAGTTCGGCGAGCGTGTGCTGATCGAGCGCTATGTGCCGGGCCGCGAGCTCACGGTGGCCGTGCTTGGCGATCGCGCCCTGACGGTCACCGAGCTGCGCCCGACCGTGGCGTTCTACGACTACGAGGCGAAGTACACCGACGGCATCACCGAGCACCTCGTGCCGGCGCCGATCCCCGACCCTGTGCGCGATCTGGCGATGGACTGGGCGCTGACCGCGCACCGCACCCTGGGCTGCGCCGGGCTGACGCGCTCGGATTTCCGCTGGGACGACGGCCAGCCCGGCACCGAAGGCCTGGTCATTCTCGAGCTCAACACCCAGCCCGGCATGACGCCGCTGTCGCTGGCGCCGGAGCAGGCGAAGTGGGCCGGCATCGAGTTTCCGCAGCTCGTGGCCTGGATGGTGGAGAACGCGCGATGCCCGCCGTAACCACCACGCCCTTCGGCAAGGACATCGACGTTCGCCCGCGCCGCGGCGGCGCGCGGCGGCCGGGCGCGTCGCGTCCCGGCGCGGCCAGGCCCACGCACGGCCGCAAGGCGGCGCGCAAGCGTTTCCGCCTGCAGGTCTCGTGGCGCAGCGCGATCGTCCTCGGGATCGTGGTCATGACCCTGGGCGGCGGCGCCATCGCCGGCCATGCGCTGTGGAAGAGCGGCGCGGTCGCGAAGAGCGAGGCCTGGGTCGAAGGCATCGTGAAGCGGATCACCAGTTTCGCGCCATTCCCGCTCGAGGACGTCACCGTCGAAGGCCGCAAGCACGTCACCCAGGATGCCGTGCTGAAGGCGCTCAACGTCAGCCGCGGCGAGTCGCTGCTGACCGTCGACCTGCAGGGCGCGCGCGAGCGGCTGGAGCGCATCGAATGGGTCGAGTACGCCGCCGTCGAACGGCGCTGGCCCGATACCATCCACGTCGCCCTGCGCGAACGCCAGGCGGTGGCGCTGTGGCAGACCACGACCGTCGGTGCCGACGGCAAGGGCGTCGTCGAATACATCCTGATCGACCGCTACGGCCGCAAGGTGCGCACCGTCGATCCCGCCGAGAGCGCGGTGCGCCTGGTGCTGGCCGGCGAGGGCGCGCCCGAGCAGGTGGCGGGGTTGTTCCTGCTGCTGCAGGACGCCAGGCCGATCGCCGAGAAGCTGCACGCCGCGGTCTTCGTCGGCCAGCGTCGCTGGAACCTGATCCTCGATGGCGGCCTGCAGATCCGGTTGCCGGAGGAGGGCGCCGGCGAGGCGCTCAAGCGCGTGCTGGAGCTGGACCGCAGCGACCAGCTGCTGTCGCGCGACCTCTCGGTGATCGACCTCAGGCTGCACGATCGCATCACGCTGCGGCGGGGCGGCGTGCCGGATCCGCTGATGTCGGTGGGCGCGCATCCCGCGCCGGCCGCATCGCCCGGCCCCGGCCCCGCAAGACCTCCCGCCGCCAGGTCCCCGGCGGCCCGTCCTGCCCCAAGCGGCAAGTCGCGCAGCGCGAGGCCGCGCGGTCAGAAGACTTGAAGGGTGAGTACAGTGATCAAGGCGAGGAACGGCATCGTCGCGGCGCTCGACATCGGCACGAGCAAGGTCGTCTGCTTCGTGGCGCGGATCGACGGTTCCGGCCTGCGGGTGATCGGTATCGGCCAGCATCACTCCACCGGCCTGCGCGCCGGCAACATCGTCGACATGGAGGCCGCGACCCGCGCGATCTCCTCGGCGGTGAGCGCGGCGGAGGAGATGTGCGGCGAGACCGTGCGCGAGGTGCTGGTGGGCGTCGGCGGCGGCCAGCCGGCCTCGCACAACCAGCAGCTCGACGTGCAGGTCGGCAGTCACGAGATCGGCGAGCGCGACGTGCGCCGGCTGCTCGCCCAGGTGCACCTGCCGGCCGAGACCGCCGATCGCGACCTGATCCATACCCTGCCGATCGGCTACACCGTCGACGGCTCGGCCGTGGTCGAGCCGCGCGGCATGTATGGCGAGCGGCTGGGCGGTCAGGTCCATCTGGTGACGGCGGCCACGGGCGCGATGCGCAACCTCGCGATCTGCATCAAGCGCGCCCATCTCGACGTCGCCGACCGCGTCGTCTCGGCCTACGCCTCCGGGCTGGCCTCGCTGGTGGCCGACGAGCGCAATCTCGGCGCCACGCTGATCGACATGGGCGGCGGCACGACCTCGATCGCCGTCTTCTATGACGGCCACCTCGTGCACGTCGATTCGATCCCGATCGGCGGCATGCACGTCACCAGCGACATCGCCCGCGGCCTGTCGACGCCGATCGCCGACGCCGAGCGCATGAAGACCCTGATCGGCCGCGCCCGCGCCAAGCCGAACGACGAATACGACATCATCGACGTGCCGCTGATCGGCGAGCAGGAGCGCACCACGCCCAACCACGTGCCGCGCAGCATCCTGGTCGGCATCATCCGTCCGCGCATCGAGGAGACCTTCGAGCTGGTGCGCAGCCGGCTCGAGGCCAGCGGCGTCGACCGCCTGGCCGGCGGACGCGCCGTGCTGGTCGGCGGCGCCAGCCAGCTCGACGGGCTGGCCGACGTCGCGGGCGACATCCTCAAGAAGAAGGTGCGCATCGGCGGTCCGATCCGGGTCGCCGGTCTCGCCGAGTCGACCGGCGGTCCGGCCTATGCCGCCTGCGCCGGCCTGTTGATCCACGCCGCGCAGCAGGCCAGTGCCCAGCCGCAACAGCAGGCTCAGGCGACCGAGGTTCCTGTGGGACGTTTGGGGCGAATTGGCAGTTGGATACGTGAGAACTTTTAGTCTAGAATCACAGGTGGGACTGGCACTCCCCACTTGACTGGCACAAAAAACGCCGGCGCCGTCGACGGTCATACCAAGAAATACCGCGACGTCATCCAACGAAGATAACCCCCTCGTCTACGTGTGGAGACAATGCCATGACGATTAGCTTGTCGCTCCCACAGCAGGAGTCCGACCTGAAGCCGCGCATCACCGTGATCGGTGTCGGCGGCGCAGGCGGCAATGCTGTGAACAACATGATCAGCTCGGCTCTCGAAGGCGTGGAGTTCGTGGTCGCCAACACGGACGCCCAGGCCCTCGGTCAGTCGCTGGCTGATCGCCGCATCCAGCTCGGCATCAGCATCACCCAGGGCCTCGGCGCCGGCGCGCGCCCTGCCGTCGGCAAGCAGGCCGCGGAGGAAGCGCTGCCCGAGATCATGACGGCCCTCGAAGGCTCGAACATGGTCTTCGTCACCGCCGGCATGGGCGGCGGCACGGGCACCGGCGCCGCGCCGGTCATCGCCCAGGCCGCGCGCGATCAGGGCATCCTGACCGTCGGCGTGGTGACCAAGCCGTTCCACTTCGAGGGGCGGCGTCGCATGCTGATGGCCGACGAAGGCATCTGCGAACTGGAGAAGTTCGTCGATACACTGATCATCATTCCCAACCAGAACCTGTTCAAGATCGCCAACGAGAAGACGACCTTCGCCGACGCCTTCAAGATGGCCGACGACGTCCTCTACTCGGGCGTGCGCGGCGTGACCGACCTGATGGTGATGCCCGGCCTGATCAATCTCGACTTCGCCGATATCCGCACGGTGATGGGCGAGATGGGCAAGGCGATGATGGGCACGGGCGAGGCCGAGGGCCCGGACCGCGCCAAGGCCGCGGCCGAGGCGGCGATCTCCAACCCGCTGCTCGAGGACGCCTCGATGAAGGGCGCCAAGGGCGTGCTGATCAACATCACCGGCGGCCTCGACATGACGCTGCTGGAGGTCGACGAGGCGGCCAACCGGATCCGCGAGGAAGTCGATCCCGACGCCGACATCATCTTCGGCTCGACCTTCGACGCCGGGATGCAGGGCCGCATGCGGGTCTCGGTGGTCGCCACCGGCATCTCCGCCGCGGTCATGGCGCAGCCGCAGCCCAATTTCCTCAGCATCGACAACAAGCCGGTGCAGACGGGGCAGCCGCACCTGCAGCGGGTCATCACGCCCCAGCGGCCGCCTTCGGCCTACGCGACGATCCCGCAGGCGCCGCCGGCTCCGGCGCCCGCGCCGGTCGCTGCCGCCGCGCCGCCCGTCATGCCGCCGCCTCCCGTGATGGAAGCCCCCGCGCCGGTGATGGCCGAGGCCGCCGCGCCGGAGCCCGTCAGGGCGCCCGAGCCCGCGGTCGAGATGAGGGTGCCCGAGCCGGCGGTCGAGATGGTCGCGCCCGTGGAGCTGCCGTTGGCGGCGCCGCCGGTCGAGCCGGTAGCCGCCGCGGCGCCGCGCATCGATCCTGTCGCGCGGCCGGCGCCGATGTCGACAGCCAAGCCGGTCCCTGTCGCGGTCAAGGCGCCCGATCCCGTCCGGCCGCCGACGGTTGCGACCAAAGGTCCGAGCCTGTTCCAGAAGATGACCGGCCTGATCGGCGGCACCCGGCCGGCGTCGGAGGCGGCCCCCGAGCCGCAGCGGATCGTCGAGCCGGCGCCGCCGCGCCCGGCCGCGACGGTCACGGCGATCCAGCCGCCGCTCAGCGGGCTGGACGCGAACCGCCCCCGGCCCTCGCGCGAGGAAGACGACCTGCAGATTCCTGCCTTCCTGCGTCGCCAGGCCAACTGACAGCGCGGTCGGACAGCTGCGTCCGGCCGGGATCCGTATTGCCACACGTCACTTTCGGGGGCCTCCGCGCCCCCGTTTTCTTTGCCGTCCTATGCTATAAGCCGGGCTGCCGGCGCATCCCCCGCGGCGGCGTGGCGGACGAAGCGATGACAAGCAAGACGAGGCTAGCGATGCGGCGGTACGCAGGAGCGACGGCGAGGGCGCTGGCACTGGCGAGCACCCTGGCATTGGGCGCCTGTGGCATCTTCAAGGGCGATGACGACAAGGCCTATGCCGAGGCGCCGGTCGATCAGCTCTACAACCGCGCTCTCGATTCGCTGGGTGCGAACGACTACAAGGGCGCCGCCAAGGCCTTCGAGGAAGTCGACCGCCAGCATCCCTATTCGGTCTGGGCGGTGAAGGCGCAGGTCATGGCCGCCTTCACGTACTATCAGTCCAACAAGTACGACGACGCGATCATCGCCCTCGACCGGTTCATCCAGCTCCATCCCGGGCACAAGGACGTGCCCTACGCCTACTATCTGAAGGCGTTGTGCTACTACGAGCAGATCTCCGACGTCGGGCGCGACCAGCGCATGACCGAGCAGGCGCTGAACGCGCTGAGCGAGGTGGTCAAGCGCTTCCCGGACACGCCCTATGCCCGCGACGCGCGCCTGAAGGTCGACCTCACCATCGACCATCTCGGCGGCAAGGAGATGGAGGTCGGGCGCTTCTACCAGGGCCGCAAGGAATACGTGGCGGCGATCAATCGCTATCGCCGGGTGATCGAGCAGTACCAGACCACGACGCATACGCCCGAAGCGTTGCATCGGCTGGTCGAGTGCTACCTCGCGCTCGGCGTGACCAACGAGGCGCGGATGGCCGCGGCCGTGCTGGGCCACAACTTCCCGGGCAGCGACTGGTACGCCGACAGCTACTACCTGCTCGAGGGCGTCGACCTGCGGCCGGAGAAGGACGAGAACTCCTGGCTCGGCCGCGTCTGGAAATCGATCTTCTGATGCTGCGCTGTCTCTCGATCCGCGATTTTGTTCTGATCGAGAAGCTGGACCTCATCTTCCCGACGGGCAAAGGCTCGCGCCTGGGCGCGCTGACCGGCGAGACCGGCGCCGGCAAGTCCATCCTGCTCGACGCCTTCAGCCTCGCGCTGGGCGGCCGGGCCGGGCAGGGCGTCGTGCGCGCGGGCGCGGCGCAGGCCGTTGTCGGTGCCGAGTTCACGCTGGCGGACGATCATCCGGCCCATGCCATCCTCGCCGCGCAGGGCGTCGCCGACGAGGGCGACACCTTGCTGCTGCGCCGCGTGGTGGGCGCCGACGGCCGCAGCCGCGCCTATGTCAACGACCAGCCCGCCTCGGTTGGCCTGCTGAAGCGGCTGGGCGAGACGCTGGTGGAGATCCAGGGCCAGTTCGAGCAGCACGGCCTGCTGGTGCCGGTGAACCACCGCGACACGCTCGACGCCTTCGGCGGCCTCGAAGGCGACGCGGCACGCGTCGCGGCGGCGTGGACCGCATGGCGCGCGGCGGAGAGCGCGCGCGCCGAGGCGACGGCGGCCTTCGAGCAGGCGCAACGCGACGAGGAATATCTGCGCCACGCCGTGGCCGAGCTCGACAGGCTCGACCCGAGGACCGACGACGAGGAGGCCCTGGCGGCGAAGCGCCAGTTGCTGCGTCACGGCGCGGCGATCGGCGATGCCGTCGTGCAGGCGCTCGAAGGGCTGGAGCGCGACAAGGACGTCACCGGCAAGCTGTCCGCGGCGCATCGCCTGATCGAGCGTCAGGCTGCCAATGCCGCCGGCCGTCTCGACGCGGCGTTGGGCGCGCTCGATCGTGCCCTGTCGGAAACCGCCGAGGCGGTGGCGCAGCTCGAGCAGGCGCGCGAGAGCCTGGGCGACGATCCGGGCGCATTGGAGCGTGTCGAGGAGCGCCTGTTCGCCTTGCGCGCCGCCGCGCGCAAGCATGGCGTGCCGGTGGGCGAGCTCGCCGGGCTGCGCACGCGCATGGCCGATCAGCTCGCCGCGCTTGACGATGGCGAGGCGCGCCGGCGCCGCCTGGAGGCCGAGGCCGCCAAGGCGCGCGCGGCGTTCGTCGACGCTTCGGAAGCGTTGTCGGCCGCACGCGCGAAGCAGGCGGCGCGCCTCGACAAGGCCGTGATCGGCGAGTTGGGTCCGTTGCGGCTGGAGCGCGCGAAGTTCGTCACCCGCATCGAGCGGCTGGCCGAGAAGGATTGGTCGGGCTCGGGCGTCGACCGGGTCGAATTCCTGGTCTCGACCAATCCCGGCACGCCGCCGGGCCCGATCGGCAAGATCGCCTCGGGCGGCGAGCTGTCGCGTTTCATGCTGGCGCTGAAGGTGGCGATGGCGCGGGTGGGCAATGTCGCCACCGTCGTGTTCGACGAGGTCGACAGCGGGATCGGTGGCGCCACCGCGGCGGCCGTGGGCGAGCGGCTGCGCCGGCTGGCGCGCGACCTGCAGGTGCTGGTGGTGACTCATTCGCCGCAGGTCGCCGCCCTGGCCGACCAGCACTGGCTGATCCGCAAGACGGCGAGCCGCACCAGGGCGTCGACCGAGGTGGTGGCGCTCGACGCCGCCGGGCGGCGCGAGGAGCTGGCCCGCATGCTGGCCGGCGCCGAGGTCACGGCCGAGGCGCGCGCCGCCGCCGACCGCCTGATGGCGGCGCGGGCCTGAGTCGGAGGACGGCGATGTCGCGCGCGGCGAAGGTGGTCGAGCAGATCGCGGTCGACAAGCTCACCAGGCGGCAGGCCGACAAGGAGCTGGCGCGCCTGGCGCAGGAGATCGCGCATCACGACAGGCTCTATCATCAGCAGGACGCGCCGGAGATCAGCGACGCCCAGTACGACGCGCTGCGCCAGCGCCTGAAGGCGATCGAGGCGAAGTTCCCCGAGTTGGTGACGCTCGACAGCCCGTCGATGAAGGTCGCGCCGGCGCCGTCCGCCGGCTTCGCGAAGGTGCGTCATGCGCGGCCGATGCTGTCGCTCGACAACGCCTTCAGCGACGAGGAGATCGGCGAGTTCGTCGATCGCGTGCGCCGCTTCCTCGAGCGTGAGATCGCGCTCGACGCCGACGCCGAGATCGCGCTCACCTGCGAGCCCAAGATCGACGGCCTGTCGCTGTCGATCCGCTACGAGCACGGCGAGCTGGTGCACGCCGCGACGCGCGGCGACGGCACCGAGGGCGAGGACGTCACCGCCAACGTGCGCACGATCGCGGACGTGCCGAAGAAGCTCAAGGGCAAGGCGCCCGATGCGCTCGACGTGCGCGGCGAGGTCTATATGCGCCGCGCCGATTTCATGGCGCTCAACGAGCGGCAGGCCGCGTCGGGCGAAAAGACCTTCGCCAATCCGCGCAACGGCGCCGCCGGCTCGCTGCGCCAGCTCGATGCCACGATCACCGCGGGCCGGCCCTTGCGGTTCTTCGCCTACGCCTGGGGCGAGGCCGAGCCGCGCGCCTGGGACTCGCAGCACGATTTCCTCAAGCGGTTGGGCCAATGGGGTTTCCAGGTCAATCCGGAGACCACGCTCTGCCGCTCGGTCGACGAGGTGCTGGCCTTCTATCGCGACATCGGCGCGAGGCGCGCCTCGCTGCCCTATGACATCGACGGCGTGGTCTACAAGGTCGACCGCGTCGACTGGCAGGCCATCCTGGGCTTCGTCAGCCGCTCGCCGCGCTGGGCGATCGCGCACAAGTTTCCGGCCGAGAAGGCGCAGACCGTGCTCAACGGCATCGCCATCCAGGTCGGCCGCACCGGCGCGCTGACGCCGGTGGCCGAGCTCGAGCCGATCAATGTCGGCGGCGTTCTGGTGGCGCGCGCCACCCTGCACAACGCCGACGAGATCGAGCGGCTCGACGTGCGGGTGGGCGACACCGTCACCATCCAGCGCGCCGGCGACGTGATCCCGCAGGTGCTGGGCGTGGTGACGGAGCGCCGGCCGCGCGGCGCGAAGCGCTTCGTCTTTCCCGAGATCTGTCCCTGCGAGCTGAAGACGCCGGTGGTGCGCGAGGAAGACGGCGTCGTGCGGCGCTGCTCGGGCGGTCTCGAATGCCCCTACCAGCAGGTCGAGCGGCTGCGCCATTTTGTGTCGCGCCAGAGCTTCGACATCGAGGGCCTGGGCGGGGTGCATATCGAGAATTTCTGGCGCGACGGCCTGCTCAAGCAGCCGGTCGATCTCTTCCGGCTGAACCGCGACGACCTGCGCAAGCGCGAGGGCTGGGGCGATCAGTCGGCCGACAAGCTGATCGCCGCGATCGACGCGCGACGCACCATCGCGCTCGACCGCTTCATCAACGCGCTCGGCATCCCCTCGATCGGCGAGGCCACCGCCAAGGCGCTGGCGCGCGAGTACGGCGAGGCGCAGGCCTGGTTCGAGGCCATGCTTGCCGCGCGTGCGGAGCGCAAGGCCCACGCCGAGCCGACCAAGAAGGAGAAGGCCGCGGCCGAGGTGGGCGCCGAATTCGGCCGGCTGTGCAACGTGCAGGACATCGGCGTCACCACCGCCGACAAGATCGTTGAATTCTTCGGCGAGGGGCACAACGAGACCATCATCCGCGCGCTGCTGGGCGAGATCACGGTCGAGCCGTTCCGCTCGGCCGCCGTCGCCGCCGATTCGCCGTTCTCGGGCAAGGTCATGGTCTTCACCGGCACGCTCTCGGCGATGAGCCGCGACGCCGCCGAGGCCAGGGCCGAAACGCTGGGCGCCAAGGTCACCGGCTCGGTGTCCAAGAAGACCGACTTCGTCGTGGTCGGGGCGGATGCCGGCTCGAAGGCCAGGAAGGCGGCTGAGCTGGGGGTGCGGATCCTGAGCGAGGAGGAGTGGCTGGCGATGGGGGGCGGCGGCTGACTTTCGTGATCAGCGCATTCGCGGCTCTTTCGGGAGAATACACATGCCACGCATAATCTGATCACATCAAATGTCGAATAGTTACTGCCGCGTCGCGCCGATGCGATGGTTTGCAGCACTGGTTCGGCGTTGACCAGCTCCTCGCTTATGCATAGTTTGACGACGATTTCGTCCTAACGCCGCATCCGAACGGCGAGTCCAAACGTTTCTCCCCCTGCCGCGACCTGACCCACGACGCCGATGCTCACGGATCTCCTCCCGCCCTGGCTGTCCATTGCCGTGTTCGCCTGGGCGCTGCACATGGTCGTGTTCCACGGCATCGCGCTGGGCTTCGACTGGCTCGACGCCACCGGACGCCTGCAGCAATTCCGGGTGCGCCGGGCGGAGCGCCGCGGCTACGCCGCCATGCTGCCGCGCGTGCTGTTCAACCAGTGCATCATCCTGCTGCCCTGCATGCTGGCGCTGGAATGGACCGGCCTCGCTTTCGTCGGCGAGCCGCAGCTCGACGCCAGCTGGTTCATCGGCTCGCTGTTCCTGATGATGGTCGGCCACGACATCGTCCAGTACATCGGCCACCGCCTGATGCATCAGCGCAAGCTGCTGCGCGTGCTGGGCCATCATATCCATCATTCCACCGGCGCCAGCCGCGCCGTCAGCGCCTGCTACATGAGCGCGCCGGACTTCTTCCTGGAGATCGTGCTGCCCTACCTGCTGCCGCTGGTGCTGATCGGCGGCGGCGGCTCGGACTTGCTGTTCCACATCGTGACCATGAGCCTGGGCGCGATCGGCGGGCTGTACGAGCACTCCGGCTATGATTTCTCCCGCTCGTTGCGCGGCGAGAAGTCGACGCCCGCGCGCACCTTCATCGCCAACCTGATCGCCGACAAGATCACCAGCCACGCCCATGCCGAGCATCACCGGCGCTCGAACGTCAGCTTCAGCGACGGCTTCGGCAGCTCCGGCATCTGCGACACGGTGTTCCGCACGCGCTGGGATTTGGCCGACGGCGCCGCCGCGCCGCCGCAGGGCACGCGGCCGGTCCCGAGCGAAGGCGGCTCCGGCGACTAAGACGCCGGCTGTATTTATCCGCTGCGGCCTGTGTATGTGACGTATTATTACGTCAGTCCATCGGCACCGGCGTGAGCACCGGCTTGCCGGCGAAGTGCGCATCGAAGTTCGCCAGCGCGGTCTCGCCCATGGCCCGGTTGGCCTGCCGCGTGCCGCCGCCCAGATGCGGCGTCATCACCACGTTCTCCAGGGTCATCAGCTTGGGGTGGACGACGGGCTCCTCCTCGAACACGTCGAGGGCGGCGCCGGCGATCACGCCGGCCTCCAGCGCGTCGGCCAGCCCCGCCTCGTCGACCGCCATGCCGCGCGAGATGTTCACCACGTGGCCCATCGGCCCGAGCTTCTTCAGCAGCTCCATGTTGATGATGTGCTTGTTCGAGGCATCGGAGCGCAGCGCCACGATCAGGAAGTCGCACCATTCCGCCAGCGCGAGCGCGCTGGGCAGATAGGCCCACGGCACGTCGGGCTTTTGCGTGCGGCTGTGATAGCCGATCTCGGCCTCGAACGCGGCGATGCGGGTGGCGATGCGCACGCCGATCGCGCCCAGCCCGAGGATGCCGACCTTGGCGCCCTTCAGCCCGAGGATCGGCGGCCACAGATGCGCGCCGCGGCGCTCCCAGCGCCCGGCGCGGATGTAGCGGTCGCCCTCGCAGATGCGCCGTGTCGAGGCCAGCAGCAGGCCCACCGCGATGTCGGCCACCGCGCTGGCGTTGGAATCGGCGGCGTTGGTGATGACGATGCCGCGTTCCTTCGCCGTCTTCAGGTCCATGCGCTCGAAGCCGGTGCCGTAGCAATGGATGATCGAGACGTTGGGCAGCGCGTCGAGCATGGCGCGGCCGCCTTCGCCGATGCTGCCCACCGTCGCGATCGCCCGCACGCGCGGCTTGAAATCGTCGGGCACCATGTGCGGCGCGATCTCGCGCGTCGGGAAGGGGCCGAAGACGTCGAAGCGCTTCTTCAGCTCCTCGGTGAACCACGGCGAGAAATGATAGAGCGCGAGCAGGCCGGGCTTGTCGGACATCGAACACTCCTTACTGGGAGCGCCGGCGTCGCGCCGGCAGTTTGAAGCGAACCACAGGGACACAAAGACACAGAGGAAGATGAAGAGAGGCGCCCTCTTCCTGTCTTCCTCTGTGTCTCTGTGTCTCTGTGGTGAAACTTCTTCATGATGCCGGCGGGTCGTCGGCGCTCTCAATCAAAGCGGCCGCGTCGCGGCCTCGAGCCAGGCGCGTGCCTCGCCGTCGAGCTGCGGCCCCACGACTTCTCGCACCCGCGCGTGATAGGCGTCGAGCCATCCACGTTCGGGGCCGCTCAGCAACGAGACCTCGATGCAGGCGCGGTCGATCGGCGCCAGGGTCAGCGTCTCGAACTCGAGATAGGCGCGATCGGCGCCCTCGATCTGCGCCTCGCGCACCGCGACGAGGTTCTCGATGCGGATGCCGTAGGCGTCGGTCTTGTAGTAGCCGGGCTCGTTGCTGACGATCATGCCCGGCCGCAGCGCCACCGCATTGTGCGCCTTGGAGATGCGGTGCGGACCCTCGTGCACCGACAGATAGGCGCCGACGCCGTGGCCGGTGCCGTGGTCGTAGTCGAGGCCGGCCTGCCACAAATGATAGCGCGCCAGCGCGTCGAGCTGCGAGCCGGTGGTGCCGACCGGGAAGCGCGCCATGGCCAGCGCGATGTGGCCCTTCAGCACGCGCGTGAAGCGGTCTTTCATCTCGGCGCTGGGCTCGCCGATCGCCACGGTGCGCGTCACGTCGGTGGTGCCGTCGCGGTACTGGCCGCCGGAATCGACGAGGTAGAGCTCGCCGGGCTTCAGCGTGCGCGCGCTGCGGGGGCTGGCGCGGTAATGCACGATGGCGCCGTTGGGACCGGCGCCGGAGATGGTGTCGAAGCTCAGGTCGCGGATCGCGCCGGTCGCCTCGCGCAGCGCCTGCAATCTGTCGGAGGCGGCGATCTCGTCGGTGCCGCCCTTGGGCGCCTCGCTCGCCAGCCAGTGCAGGTAGCGGCTGAGCGCGGCGCCGTCGCGGCGATGCGCGGCGCGCACGCCGGCCAGCTCGACCTCGTTCTTGCACGCCTTGGGCAACGCCACCGGATCGAGCTCGCGCACCAGCTTGGGCTCGCCGCCGGCACCGGCGGCAAGACGATCGAGCGCCCAGCGCGGCGCGGTCTGCGGATCGAGCCACACGGTGCGGCCGTCACGGCCCAGCGCTTCGAGCGCGCCGGCCAGCGCCTCGGGCCGCTGCACGGCGACGCCGTTGCCGAGATGCGCGCGCGTCGCCGGGGGCAGCTTGCGCGCGTCGATGAACAGGTCGACGCCGGCATCCTTGCGCAAGAGCGCGAAGGACAGCGGGAAGGGCGTGCGCGGCACGTCGCCGCCGCGCACATTGAGCAGCCAGGCGATCGAATCGGGCTGGCTCAGCAGCACGGCGTCGGCGCCCTTGTCGGCGACCGCCTGGGCGATGCGCGCGCGCTTGTCCTCGCTCGACTCGCCGGCCAGCTCGACCGGCTGCGGGATCACCGGCGACAGCGGCGGCGGCGGCCGCGCGGTCCACACGGCGTCGATCGGGTTGCCCTCGACCGGCACCAGCGTGGCGCCCGCCCTGGTGCAGGCGTTGGCCATCCGTTCGGCTTCCGACAGGCCGTGCAGCCAGGCATCGAAGCCGAAGCGCGCGCCGGAGGCGAGGTTCTGGGCCAGCCAGGCATCCGGCGTGGTCGCGGGATAGTCGACCGGCGTGTAGAGCGCCATGTCGACCTGCTGACGCACCTGCAGCGTGTAGCGCCCGTCGATGAAGATCGCCGCCTTGTCGGCCAGCACCACCGCCCAGCCGGCCGACCCGGTGAAGCCGGTAAGCCAGGCCAGACGTTGCGCGGCGCGCGGCACGTACTCGCCCTGGTGCTCGTCGGCGCGCGGCACGATGAAACCGTCCAGGCCGCGCCTCTTGAGCTCCGCGCGCAGCGCCGCCAGCCGCTCGGCCGCTGCCGCCGGGGCCAGCCCGTCATCGCCCAGCCCGTCTTCGCGACTGGCCAGGTTCTCGCGCAGGGCGGTCAGTTCGGCCCGCACCTGGTCGCTGGCACCCGGCGTCACCAGCTCGACCCACTCGGCGCCGGCCAGGCCTTCGGGGGCGGCGGCGATACCGGCCATCAGGTCGCCGAGCTCGTTCGGGGCGAACGATCGGCCATTGGATCGCAACAAGTCGGCGAGTCGGGCGAGACCGTCGTCGGGTGTCGACATTGGAACAAACCGTCGGATCAGGAGGGCGTCGTGAGCGCACCGTACGAGGCCGCATCGGCCGGCGCAATAAACGAACCGGGTGTGTCGATTGTCATGATGCATTGCAGCAGTGAAGAATTGTTCATGCCATGACGTTTATGCATAACTGACTCATGCTCTTAGCACTTATCCCATAAAATCAACGGCTTATATTGCGCTTCGTGTCGTGCCGAATAGCCGGCCCGGCCATGAAGGGGGCGAGAATTGTCTCGGTCCCGGGACCGAAAGTGAAGGAAGCAATGTTCAGCCTGTCCAGCACCACCGCCACTTCGAGCTTTGGCAGCGTGCTCGCGCCGACGCCGGCGCGTGATGTGGGCAAAGTCCGCCTCGACGTCGTCGACCGTCTGGCCATCGAAGAGCGGGCGCGCGCCCACCGTGCGGCCGTGATCGGCGGCTTCATCGGCGGCGGGATCGCCACCCTCTGGCGCCGTTTCCGCGCCGCGCTGCGCCGCCGCGCCGCGGTCGCCGAGCTGAGCGGGCTCGATGACCGCATGCTGGCCGATATCGGCCTGTCGCGCGGCCAGATCCGCGCCGCCGTCGACAGCGCCGCGGGCTTCGGCCCCGACCTGCCGATGGGCCCGGGCGTCGTCGCGCCGTTCAACGACAACGCCTACCGCCGCGCTGCGTAAGCGCGTCCCAGAGTCTCCCTGAGCGCGCATCTCCCCCAAAACCCCGCGCGCTTCACTGAAAGGGCCGGCCCCCAAGCCGGCCCTTTTTTGTCGCGCGTCAGCGGCTGAGCACCAGCGTGCGCCAGTCGGCGCCGCCCGCCTCGTGGTCGATGGCGCGCAGCAATGCGAAGCCCCGCGCGCGATAGGCGGCGAGCACCTCGTCCGCCTGCTCGACCAGCAGGCCCGACAGGATCAGCGTCGCGCGCGGTGCCGCCGCGGCCGCGAAGGAGGCTGCCAGCGCGACGAGCGGACCGGCGAGGATGTTGGCGACGATCAGGTCGTAGGGCGCGCCACCGGCCAAGGGCGGTGCCGACAGCCCCTCCGAGAGATGGAAGGCACACAGATCGCCGACGCCGTTGAGCCCGGCGTTCTCGCGCGCGACGGCGATCGAGTCCGGATCGTTGTCGCCGCCGAGGATCGGGCGGCGCCAGGCGAGCGCCATGGCGATGGCGAGGATGCCGCTGCCGGTACCGACGTCGACGGGATTGTCGATGCGCTCGGGATCGAGCGCGCCGATCGCCTCGAGGCAGCCGCGTGTCGTGGCATGCGTGCCGGTGCCGAAGGCGAGCCCGGCATCGATGCGCAGCGGGATCGCGCCATCCGGCACCGGATCGGTCGCGTGCGAGGGATGCACCCAGAAGCGGCCGACGCGGAACGGCTGGAAGGAGCGCTGGTTCTCCGCCACCCAGTCGGTGTCGGGCAGAACATCGACGTCCCACGCCGGCGCCGCGATGCCGGCGCGCATCGCGGCGGCCGCGATCGCATCGGCCAGCAACGCCCGCATGGCGGCGTCCGGCCCCGACACATCGGCCGCCTCGCCATGGACCTCGCTGCGCCACGGCCCGTCGCGCGTGGTCTCCACCGTCGAGACCACGAGCCCATGCTCGACCAGGGCATCGGACAGCGCGCCGTCGAACGCCATGGCGGCGGGGGCGGGGATGGTGACGGCGATCTTCCAGGCAGGCATGGCGTGGCCCTAGCACGGCAGGCGGCGTGCCGCACGAGGGGGACGTGAACTCACGTATCCGGCCTCTTCCTGCCCTCTGTCGCCGGCATTGGCTATAGTAGCGCCGTGACGACGCCTGGTCCCCTTCGGAAGGAATATCGCGAAGCGATCACGCTGATTGCGAAGGCTGCGGGCTCGCTGACGCGGCGAGGACTTTCTGCACCCGTGCTGGTCGGTGGCGCGGCCGCAGAGTTCTATACCGGCGGTGCCATCACGACGGGGGACTTCGACTTCGTGACCGCCTATCGCGAAGAATTCTTTCACGAGCTTGAAGCGGTCGGATTCAAACGAGCCGGCCCGGGTCAGATCCAGCGGGCGCTCTTTCACCCTGCAACTGGTCTGAGCGTCGAAGTGGTCAGCGGCGCTCTCATGGACGGCCGCGCCGACCCGGAGCGCATCCTGACGGTGAAGTTCCGTGACGGTGATCTGCGCATCGTGTCTGTGGAGGACATGATCGCTGATCGCGTCGGCCAGGCACTTGCCGGCCCGCGCATCGATCTGCGCATGAAAGAACAAGCCTTGTCGCTGTATCGGCTTGCCGGCGCCATTGATCGAACCTATCTCGACAAGCGGATTGCGCAGGACTCGGTCAATCAGGCGACCCTCGAGACATTGGAGTCGTGGAACCGTGCGGGTCATTGAGTTCGAGGAGTACGAGCGGCAGCTGGCTGAGCGCAAGGCAGCGCTTGGCCTGACCGGCTACGACTACGTCCCGCGCAACAGCGGGCAGCGGCGCACGCCCGAGAAGCGGGCGATCCTGGCCGAGCTCAAGCGCATGAACAGCCCGTTCCTCATCGGTGTCGATCTCGATCCGCCGGCCGACGAGGGCTGATCACGCCGTCTGGACGAAGCTGTCGAGGACCTTCTTGGGGCCGGCTTTCTCGAACTCGATGTCGAGCTTGTTGCCGTCGATGGCGGTGATCTGGCCGTAGCCGAATTTCTGGTGGAAGACGCGCTGGCCGACCGAGAGCGAATCGGCGGGGCGGTCGCCCTGCGCGCGGCGGTCGTCGAAGGTGTCCTCCCTGCCGAAGCGGCCGCGCTGGAACTGGCCGCGACCGCTGCCCGATCCGCGCGTGGCGCCGCCGATCTGGCGCGCGCGCTTCCAGTCCGGGCCCCAGTCGACGCTGTCGACGTCGACATCGGTCATGCCGGAGCCGCCGCGCAGGCCGCCGAAGTGGCCGGTGGAGGCGGTGCCGTAGAGGCCGGCATCGCTCGACGCCTCGACGTGCTCGGGCGGCAGCTCCTGCACGAAGCGCGAGGGGATCGCCGCCTGCCACTGGTTGAACACGCGGCGATTGGCGGCGAAGGAGATGTAGGCCCGCTTGCGCGCGCGGGTGATGCCGACATAGGCCAGCCGGCGCTCCTCCTCGAGGCCGGCCAGACCGCTTTCGTCGAGCGCGCGCTGGTTGGGGAACAGGCCCTCCTCCCAGCCGGGCAGGAAGACGGTGTCGAACTCCAGTCCCTTGGCGGCGTGCAGGGTCATGATGTTGACCATGTCGCCGCCGGCGCGTTCGTTGCCCTCGGTGACCAGCGCCACGTGCTCGAGGAAGCCCGACAGCGAGTCGAACTCCTGCATGGCGTTGACCAGTTCCTTGAGGTTCTCCAGCCGGCCGGGCGCCTCGGGCGAGCGGTCGCGCTGCAGCATCTCGGTGTAGCCGGACTCGTCGAGCATGGTCTCGGCGACCTCGACATGCGTCATGCCTTCGATCATGTCGCGCCAGCGCTCGAAACCCTTGACGAGGTCGGTAAGGCTCTTGCGCTGCTTGGCCTTGAACTCGTCGGTCTCCAGCGCGCGCCGCGCAGCCTCGAACAGGCTCACGCGCTGCGTCTTGCCGATGTCGCGCAGGGTCTTCAGGGCCGATTCGCCGAGACCGCGGCGCGGCACGTTGTAGATGCGCTCGAAGGCGAGATCGTCGTCGGGCTGCGCGATGATGCGCAGATAAGCCATCGCGTCGCGGATTTCCTGGCGCTCGTAGAAGCGCGGCCCGCCGATCACCTTGTAGGGCAGGCCCAGCGTGATTAAGCGTTCCTCGAACTCGCGCGTCTGGAAGCCGGCCCGCACCAGGATGGCGATCTGCGACAGCGCGTGCTTCTCGCGCTGCAGCGCCTCGATCTCCTCGCCGACGGCGCGCGCTTCCTCGTCGCCGTCCCACACGCCGCGCAGGCGCACCTTGTCGCCCTCGGCGACATCGGTCCACAGCGTCTTGCCCAGCCTGCCCTCGTTGTGGGCGATGACGTGGCTGGCGGCGGCGAGGATGTGCGGCGTGCTGCGGTAGTTGCGCTCCAGCCGGATGATGGTCGCGCCCGGGAAGTCCTTCTCGAAGCGCAGGATGTTGCCGACCTCCGCGCCGCGCCAGCCGTAGATCGACTGGTCGTCGTCGCCGACGCAGCAGATGTTGCGCTGCTGGTCGTTGCCGCCCTGCGCCAGCAGCCTGAGCCACAGATACTGCGCGACGTTGGTGTCCTGGTACTCGTCGACCATGATGTAGCGGAAGCGCCGGTGGTAGTCGGCGAGGATGTCCGGGTGCTGCTGGAACAGCGTCACGCAGTGCAGGATGAGGTCGCCGAAATCGGCGGCGTTGAGCTGCGCCAGTCGCTCCTGGTACTGCTTGTAGATGTCGACGGCGCGGCCGTTGGCGAATTCAGCCGAATCGTCCTGATTGCCGACCTTGTCGGGCGTCAGCGCGCGGTCCTTCCAGCGCTGGATCACGCCGCTGAGCACGCGTGCCGGAAACTTCTTGTCGTCGATGCCCTCGACTTCCATCAGCTGCTTGAGCAGCCGGATCTGGTCGTCGGTGTCGAGGATGGTGAAGTTGCTCTTCAGTCCCACGAGCTCGGCGTGGCGGCGCAGGATACGTACGCCGATCGAATGGAAGGTGCCCAGCCACAGCCCGTCGGCGGCATGGCCGATCAGCTGGCCGACGCGGTCGAGCATCTCGCGCGCCGCCTTGTTGGTGAAGGTCACCGCCAGGATCTGGCTGGGGAACGCCTTGCGGCTGAGCAGAATGTGGGCGATGCGCGTGATCAGCACGCGCGTCTTGCCCGTGCCGGCGCCGGCCAGCACCAGCAGCGGACCCTCGGTGTGCTCCACCGCCTGGCGCTGGGTCTCGTTGAGCCTGCCCAGATGCTCGACCGCGGCCGGCGCCGGCGGCGCGGGCACGAAGCCGCCGCGGCGGCGCGCCCCGGGCTGCGGGCCTGAGTCCTCCGGCTCGTCGGTCAACTCGAAGGGATCGGACATGGGCTCCGTATAGCATGTGGATGGCGCGGTCGGCGGCGGCTTTACCGCGTGCTCTTGTGGACGCCATGTTCGAGGCGCTGAATCCCTCTTGGAAAGAGAAGCGAAAATGCGGTCCGCCGTCGCCTCCCACTCCTGCGGGCAAGCCTCCGCCCGGCAAGCCACCGGCCGACCCGAACTTCGATTGCACCAAGGCCAAGAGCGGGTGCGAGAAAGTGGTCTGCGCCAACGCCCATCTGGCGGCGCTCGATCGCACCCTCGCCGAGGTTTACGCCAAGGAGCGCGCACGGCCCGACACCGCAGGGCCGGAACGCTGGCCGAGCCGCAGCGCAAGTGCCTGGCCGATCTTTACCGGGCGCGCACCACGGCGCTGGCCGCCGCCGCGACGACCACGCCGGCGTCGAGCGCGCCCCGGTCGGGCAGGCGGCCGAAGTCGTGCGCGCTGCCGAAATGGGTGCCGGCCGCGACGCGCAGCAGCCGCGCCAGCGTGCGCCGCTGCGCGGCCACGGCATCGACGCGTCGCGCCGATAGGGCGCGCGCAGCCACCAACGCGCGGATCACCGGAATCAGCAGCATCGGCTGAATCCCATCACGAGGCCGGCCGAAGCGGGACTACCCTCGCGGTGCTCGCAGCCCATGCATCGAGACGCCCGCGGTGTGGCCTCCTCGGCGTCAGGTCGGGGTGTGTCGCAGCCATATGCGATGCCCCCGGTAGAATTCCCGGCAATAAATTGCCTGAACGAAAATGCGGCCTGCACAGTCGGCCTTTCGTTCGGCCGATGCCGGCATCTGGCAGCAGTCCGACGCGACGGCCATCACCGAGCTGAAGGCCGACGAATGCGCAACCCGCAAGACACGCGAAAAACGACTGCGGACTCGACCTCAGCCACAACTCCCAATAGATCGCACGATCAAGCCATTGCGGCCAGCATAAGCTTGCAGTCCCAAACGAAGTTCTTGCGGATTCCATCGGGCTCCTTGAATTCGTGGTCGACGAGTTCGATTCGGTCGAGCGACCTGAACCACGGGCGGGCCGGCGGCCGATTGACGCCGATCCACGCGGAGTTCTGAAGCAGGCGAGATCTGCGGAACGAAAGACTGAAGAGTGCGAGCGATGGGTCATCTTTGTGCTCGTTCCAGTTCCACACGCACTCGCCCGAGTCGGGACCCTGGGGACCACCCAGCCAGCTCCACCGGGTCAGCACAGATCCGGTGGAAATTTTTATTTCAGTGATCTCCAGCGTTCCCGCGTGCTTCTTTGAGATCTTGTGAAAAATGCTGATCTTGTCGATCCTTGTCTCTTGAGCTGCCATGATCTCATCTCACAAGAAAAGTGTTCACGGGCGGTGAAAAATCAAAAAGGGCCAATCGATTAGACTAGAGCGATAAGCGTACCACATACCAGAGCCACGGTCGCAGGCGGTTGGGCTGCGTCCATGGGGGCAGTCTTCTGGTCAAGGCCCGCACCCGTCCCGGCGTCATAGGTTCGATCAGCCCCACGCCCGTCTCCCTTGGATAGCGCAAACCTTCGCGCGAGCATCGTCGTCTCCATGGAGTCTCTTGCACTCGACGGAATCGAGGTCTGCCAACGTCATTCAACTCTTTTCAGTCAGGCTCTAAGTTTTCGGCCGCAGGGCCATGGCGCGCGGGAACCCGCGCGCGATCGTGTCCGGTCCCAACGGCACGCGGATGTACTCGCGGCGCTCCCACATCGGCAGCTGATCGTCGTAGGCGGCGCTTCCCAGCCATCCATCCTGGCCGCCGAACAGCAGGAACCAGTTGGCGTCGGGATCGGCCATGTCGGAGATGTGGCGCGATTGCGAGCCATAGCGCGCGTCGTGTCGACCATTCACGAGGTCGTGCGCGGTCTTCATCATGGTCTCGCGCGATCCGCCCGCCGGCAGGTCGGCGGCGACGAAGCTGCCGCCACAGCGCTGGATCACGCCGCTGAGCACGCGTGCCGGAAACTTCTTGTCGTCGATGCCCTCGACTTCCATCAGCTGCTTGAGCAGCCGGATCTGGTCGTCGGTGTCGAGGATGGTGAAGTTGCTCTTCAGTCCCACGAGCTCGGCGTGACGGCGCAGGATGCGCACGCCGATCGAGTGGAAGGTGCCCAGCCACAGCCCGTCGGCGGCATGGCCGATCAGCTGGCCGACGCGGTCGAGCCTCTCGCGCGCCGCCTTGTTGGTGAAGGTCACCGCCAGGATCTGGCTGGGGAACGCCTTGCGGCTGAGCAGAATGTGGGCGATGCGGGTGATCAGGCATGTGGATGGCGTGGTCGGCGGCGGCTTTACCGCGGGCCTTGTGGACGCCATGTTCACGGGACTGAATCCCCTCCGAAAGAGACCGAGAATGCGGCGAGTTTCAGTATCGGTGTTGCTCTGCCTGGTGGCTGGTGTCGCCGCGGCCCAAACGCCGCGCACGCCGCCGGCAAAGCCGCCGGCCGGCCCGAGCTACGATTGCACCAAGGCGAAGAGCGGGCGCGAGAAGGTGGTCTGCGCGCATGCCGATCTGGCGGCGCTGGATCGAACGCTGGCCGAGGTCTACGCGAAGGAGAAGGCGCGGCGCGACGCCGCCGGGCAGGCCGAGCTGCAGCGCGAGCAGGTTCGCTGGCTGGCCGGTATTCCCAACACTTGCGGCGTGCCGGATGCCGCCGGGCCGGAGCGCTGGGCGGAGCCCCAACGCAAATGCCTCGCCGATCTCTACCGTGCGCGCACGACCGCGCTGGGCGGCGCCGCGACGATCACGCCGGCGTCGAACTCGCCGCGATCGGTGATCGGCCGCTTCACCCTGGTCCTCCCCTCCGACGACGCCGGCAGCGGGCGGCTGAGCGTCTCGCCGGCAGCCGGCGGCAAGTATCGCGTGCGGCTGGAAACCGTGATCGGGCCGATGGCCCATACCTGTGCCATCGACACCATGCACGCCGTTCTCGAGGGCGGGATGGTGCGGGTCAGCGCGCCTGCCGAGATCTACGACCGCAAGAACGCCGTGATGAAACCCATGCCTTGCAACTTCCGCATCATCAGCACGCTGGAGGGCGTCCGGGTCGATGTCGGCGATTCCCAGGAGGCCTGCCGCGCCTTCTGCGGCGCCCGCGCGTTCTTCCACGGCGACTACAAGAGGGCGAAGTGAGGGGCGGATCTTCCTTCTCCCCGCGCAGGCGGGGAGAAGGTGCCCGAAGGGCGGATGAGGGGCTTCGCCAGGTGTCGACGGCGCCGATTGTCGTCGTTGCACGAGAAGCCCCTCATCCGCCTCGCTGGCGCTCGGCACCTTCTCCCCGCCTTCGCGGGGAGAAGGGAGAACGACCAGTATGCTTCCGTCGCCGCCCCGGCGTGCTACGCTGCGTGACCGGCTGGAGGTCGATATGGCCGACCGCACATTCTTCCTGAAATCATCGCTCGCCGCGCTGCTGTCGCTGGCGTTGTCGGCGCCGCTCGTCCAGGCGCAGCCGGCGGACAGGCCGACGGCGACGACCGCCCCCGCGCCGCGTCCGCTGAGCGATGCGGTGAAGGCGGTCCTGCCGTCGATCGTGACGGTGAGGACCACGGTGCCACGCGAGGCGCGCAGCGCGCGCAGCCTCGGCACCGAGCGCGAGGGACAAGGCGTCGTCATCGACACGGAAGGCCTGGTGCTGACCGTGGGCTATCTCGTGCTCGAGGCCAGCGGCGTCGAGATCGTCGACAACAACGGCAGGCACGCCTCGGCGCTGATTGTCGCCTTCGACAACGATTCCGGTTTCGGGCTGGTGCGCACGGTGGTGCCGCTGAAGGTCGCGCCGGTCGTCTTCGGCGATTCGGACAGGCTGAAGCAGCGCGACGGCGTGGTGATCGCCGGCGCCGGCGGCGAGGACAAGGCGGTCCACGGCCTGGTCGCCGATCGGCGGCAGTTCGCCGGCTACTGGGAATACCTGCTCGACAACGCCATCTTCACCGTGCCGCCCTATCGCAACTGGGGCGGCGCGGCGTTGCTCGACGAGCAGGGTGCGCTGATGGGCATCGGCTCGCTGCAGGTGCCCGATGCCTATCGCGGCGGGCGCATGTACCCGGGCAACATGTTCATCCCGATCAACCGGCTGAAGCCGATCTTCGAGACCATGAAGTCGGGACACCGGCCCGAGGGCTCGCGGCCTTGGATCGGCATCACGACGCGCGAGGCGCGCGGCCGCCTGATCATCGCCAACGTGCAGCCCGGCAGCCCGGCCGAGAGCGCCGGCCTGCGACGCGGCGATGTCGTGCGCTCGGTCGGCGGCACCGAGGTCGATTCACTGGCGGATTTCTACAGCAGTCTATGGGCGACAGGTCCGAGCGGGACGATCGTCACCCTGGGCATCGATCGCGGCGGTGAGCGGGTCGACGTCCCGGTGCGGTCGGGCGATCGATACAAGTACCTGCGCCTCGACAGCAGCCTCTAGCCCCCGAACGAGGAGACCACCATGTCGCGTCAAACGTCCGGGCCCACGACGATCACGATGGCCAGCCTGATGCCGATCTTTCCCGACGCCTCCGACGAGGCCGAGGAGCAGAACGAGGAACGCTCATCGGAACGCCGGCGCGGCATCCCCGCGCCGCCCGGGCTGGTGCGCGCCATGCGGTCCGTGGTCGGGCTGAAGGCGAGCGTGCCCAAGGACGCGCGCACCGCCGAGACGCTGGGCACCGAGCGCGGCGGGCATGGCATCGTCATCGACGACCAGGGGCTGGTGGTGACCGTCGGCTACCTGATCATGGAGGCCAGCAGCGTTGAGATCGTCGAGCCGGGCGGCCGCTCGGTGCCGGCGCGCGTCGTGGCGTACGACTTCTCCACCGGCTTCGGCCTGGTGCGCACCACGCTGCCGACGCGGGTGAAGCCCGTGACCTTCGGCGATTCGAAGTCCGTGAAGCACAAGGACACGGTGACCATCGCCGGCTTCGGCGGCGGCGCCGCGCAGCGGGCGATCGTCACCGACCGGCGCGACTTCGCCGGCTACTGGGAGTACTTCATCGAGAACGCGATCTTCACCTCGCCGCCCTACGAGTCGTTCGGCGGCGCGGCCCTGTTCACCGACGATGGCGACCTGCTGGGCGTGGGGTCGCTGTTCATCGGCGATGCCTATCGCGGCCCCTCGGGCGTGCTGCCCGGCAACATGTTCATCCCGATCGACCGCCTGCCGGCCGTGATCGAGATGATGAAGGAAGGCAAGCGGCCCGGCGCTGGGCGGCCGTGGCTCGGCCTCTACGCCCAGCAGGTGCCGGGCGGGCTGGTGATCGCCCATGTCTCGCCGGATGGGCCGGCGGCGCGCGCCGGCTTGCGGCGCGGCGACGCGATCAACAGCGTCGGCGACGTGCTGGTCGACGAGGTTTCGATGTTCTATCGCGCGGTGTGGAGCGCCGGCCCCGCCGGCACGCGCATCACGCTCAGCATCGAGCGCGAGGGCGACGAGTTCGACGTCACCATCCGCACCGTCGATCGCTACGATTTCCTGAAGCTGGACTGAGCTCTTAGGGTATTCCTTCTCCCCGCGCAGGCGGGGAGAAGGTGCCCGAAGGGCGGATGAGAGGCTCCGCGGCGCTTCGGCAACGATGACCTTCGTTGTTGCACGAGACGCCCCTCATCCGCCTCGCTACGCTCGGCACCTTCTCCCCGCCTGCGCGGGGAGAAGGAAACAAATGAAAGTAGGGAGCATCGTATGAGCAAGGCTTTCGCCTCGCAGGCGGATACCGAGGACAAGAAGATCACCTTCAGTCGCCTGTCGGAGCACGCCTACGCCTTCACGGCCGAGGGCGATCCCAACACCGGCATCGTCGTCGGCGACGACAGCGTGATGGTGATCGACGCGCAGGCCACGCCCGTGATGGCGCAGACGGTGATCGAGAAGATCCGCACCGTCACCGACAAGCCGATCCGCTACGTCGTGCTGACGCACTATCACGCGGTGCGCGTGCTGGGCGCCTCGGGCTACGAGCCGCAGCACATCATCTGCAGCGAGGCGACGCGCGACCTGATCGTCGAGCGCGGCGCCCAGGACATGAAGTCCGAGATCCAGCGCTTTCCGCGACTGTTCCGCGCCGTCGAGTCGATCCCCGGCCTGACCTGGCCGACCATCACCTTCCAGGAGCGCATGACCATCTGGCTGGGCAAGCTGGAGGTTCAGATCATCCACGCCGGGCGCGGCCACACCAAGGGCGACACCATCGTGTGGCTGCCGCAGGAGAAGACGCTGTTCAGCGGCGATCTGGTCGAGTTCGCGGCCACGCCCTATGCCGGCGACGCCTATTTCGAGGAGTGGCCGCACACGCTGCAGAAGCTGCGCGACCTGAAGGCGGCGGCGCTGGTGCCGGGCCGCGGCGACGCGCTGATGGGCGCCGAGCAGGTCGAGGCCGGCCTGAGCGGCACGCAGGGCTTCATCGCCGAGCTCTTCGCCGAGGTGAAGAAGCGCACCGATGCCGGCGGCGATTTGAAGGCGGCCTACGACGCGGCGATGGCGGCGATGCGGCCGCGCTACGGCAACTGGGTGATCTTCGACCACTGCATGCCGTTCGACGTGTCGCGCGCCTACGACGAGGCCAAGGGCATCGCCGATCCGCGCATCTGGACCGCCGAGCGCGACATCGAGATGTGGAAGGCGCTGGAATCGCCGTCGTCGTCCTGAGCGCAGCGAAGGACGTCGCGGTATTGCGATCAAACTGAAGCAGGGGAGCCGGTCGCACGACCGCCGGGTCCTTCGCTTCGCTCAGGACGATGCTGCCGGGAATGACCTCCTACACCTATCCGAAATACCCCTACGTCCCGCCGGACGAACTGGTGCTCAAGCCGGGCGGGGTGCAGACCGTGCCGGTGCTGGTGGTCGGCGCCGGGCCGGTGGGTCTCACCTTGGCGCTGGACCTCGCGCTCAAGGGCATCCCCGTCACCGTGCTCGACGAGGACGACACGGTCAGCATCGGCAGCCGCTCGATCTGCCAGGCCCAGCGCACGCTGGAGATCTGGCATCGCCTGGGTGTCGCCGACCGCATGGTCGCCAAGGGCGTGACCTGGGACGAGGGCGAGGTGCTGCTGGGCGACCAGCCGCTGTATCGCTTCAACCTGCGGCCCGAGCCCGGGTATCGCTTCCCGGCCTTCATCAACCTGCAGCAATATTACTGCGAGCAGTACCTGGTGGAGCGCTGCCTCGAGGAGGACAAGGTCGACCTGCGCTTCCTCAGCAAGGTGGTCAGCGTGCGGCCCGACGACGAGCATGTCGAGGTCGACATCCAGACACCCGACGGGATCTACCAGCTGCGCGGCCAGTGGCTGGTGGCCTGCGACGGCGTGCGCAGCCCGGTGCGCACCATGCTCGGCCTGCCCTACGAGGGCGAGGTGTTCGACGACCAGTTCCTGATCGCCGACATCCGCATGCCGGCCGACCTGCCGAAGATCCGCCGCTACTGGTTCTACCCGCCATTCCATCCCACCGATTCGGTGCTGCTGCATCGCCAGGCCGACGAGGTGTTGCGCGTCGATTTCCAGCTCGGCCGCGACGCCGATGCCGAGGAGGAGAAGAAGCCGGCCAACATCGACCGGCGCCTGCGCATGATGTTCGGCGAAGGGGCGCGCTGGGAGCATGAGTGGAGCAGCGTCTACAAGTTCAGCTGCCGCGCCATGCCGCGCTTCGTGCACGGCCGCGTGATCTTCGCCGGTGATGCGGCGCACGTCGTCTCGCCCTTCGGCGCGCGCGGCGGCAATTCCGGCGTCGAGGATGCCGACAATCTCGGCTGGAAGCTGGCGCTGGTGATCGAGGGGCTGGCCTCGGCCTCGCTGCTCGACACCTACGATCGCGAGCGCGGCGCGGCGGCGCGCGAGAACATCCGCCAGTCGACGCGCAGCACCGACTACATCACGCCGAAATTCCCCGCCGCGCGCGTGCTGCGCGACGCCACGCTGGCGCTGGCCCGCGACTTCGCCTTCGCCCGCGCCATGGTCAACAGCGGGCGCCTGTCACGGCCCACGCCCTACATCGATTCCCGGCTCAGCACGCCGGACGATGTCGTGACCAGCTGGGATGCCGCCGCGCCGGCGCCCGGCATGCCGCTGCCCGACGCGCCGCTGGGCGAGGGCTGGCTGGTCGAGCGGGTCGCCGGGCGCTTCGCACTCATCACCTTCGCCGAGCGCGCCGCCGCGGTCGACGGCGTCGAAGCCTCTCGGGTCGCCGACATGGCCGACGAGATCCCGGGCTTCGTGCCGATCCTGGTCACGCGCGATCTGCGGGGCGCGCCCGACGGCTGGAACACGGTGATCGACAAGCAGGGCCTCGCCGCGCGACGCTGCGACGCGCGCGACGGCACGACCTATCTTGTCCGGCCCGACCAGTATGTCGCGGGGCGCTGGCGCGCGCTGGACGACTCGGTGGTCCTCTCGGCGCTGAAGCGGGCGACGTCATGAGCACGCTGAAGCACGAGCCGAACCTGGCGCGGCCCGACGACGTCTACAACCTGATCGTCGATGCGCACAAAGGCCTGACGCCGGAGCAGAGCGAGAGGCTCAACGCCGCGCTGGTTCTGCTGTTGGCCAACCATGTCGGCGACGAGGACGTGATCCGCGAAGCGGTCGCGGCGGCGCGCCGCAGCGTCAGCGCCTGAAGCGGCCGATCCAGCCCACGGCGTAGTCGACCAGCGCGCGCTGGCGCATCAGGCGCGCCGGTGCGGCGCCGACCCTGCCGACGAGCACGGCCTCGGTGTCGTGCTCGAAATCGTCGCCCAGCCGCGCGAAGTCCGAATCGTCGAAGTCGAGATCGTCGACCTCCAGCCAGCGGCGCTGGCCCTCGATCGTGACGGGACTGCCGAAGGGCTTGTGGCGCTTCGAGGGCCAGTGCGCGCGGTACTCGGCGAGATGCAGCGAGGTGTTGCGCTCGTGGCCGACGCCCAGCAGCAGCACGTCGGCGTCGAGGTCGTACAGCCTCGCCAGCGGCGAGCGCTCGCCCATGGCGCAGTCGAGCGCGTGGTCGGCGGTGACGAAGGCCGCCTGTGGTCCGCGCGCGGCGAAGGACTGGCGCGGATGGGCGCTGCGGCGCACGCCGGGGTGGCTGCGGAAGCTCTCGGGGATCGCGCCCATGATGCGCGTCGGCGTGATCGCCGGATCGTAGGCCGGCATCTCGGCGCGGATTCGATCGTGCCATTCGACCGGCACCGGCGGCGCGACCCAGAACGCCGGATCGGAAAGGCCGCCCGAATGCGTGGGCATCGCCAGCGTGCCGTCGGCACCCAGCGCGGCGGCGAGCGCGGCGATCACCGCCGGCGCGTCGCCGATCACCCAGCCGAGCGACGACAGCGAAGAGTGCACGATCATGGCCGCGCCAGGTCGTACGCCGAGCGCGCGCAGGTCGGCGGTCAGCGAGGCGATGCCGACCGGTGGGCCGACCATCAGCGCCGCGGGATGCCGATCAGACGGCCGGCCTTGGCCGGCTTGGGCAGCCTGCCGTGCGCCTCGGCCATGCGCGCGAGGCGCTCCTGCACGATCCGGCGGAAGGGCGCCGATTTCCGCGTCTTCACATCGATGTGCATGATCATCGATTCGCAGGTCGAGGCGAGGAAGCCTTCCTCGGCGTGGTACATCGTGTGGAACAGATGCAGGCGCTTGGCGTCGTGGTCGAGCAGCTGCGTGGTGAAGCGCAGCGGCGCGCCGCCCCTCAGCTCGCGGTCGTAGGTGATGTGCGCCTCGATCACGAAGGTCATGCCGAGCTTGTTGTCGATGTAGCGCCGGCCCATGCCGATCTGCGTGTGGAAGGCGCCGGAGGCATAGTCGAAGGCCTCCATGTAGCGCGCCATGTTCATGTGGCCGTTCCAGTCGACCCACTCGTCCTTGACCACCGAGCGGTGGCGATCGAGCGGCGCCACGAGATCGAGCTCGGGCAGCTCGTAGGGCAGGGGCTCTTCGTTCAGCAGCGTGTCGGGCATCGTTACTTCTTGCGGATGGAGATGACGCGGCCGGCTTGCTTGGGCCGGGGCAGCTTGGCGTGCAGCGGCGCCAGCGCATCGAGGCGCCGCATGGTCTCGTCCGGCCATGGCGCGGCGCGGCGCGAGGCGTAGTCGATGTTCATCAGGATCAGCTCGTTGGTCGCGGCGAGGAAGCCTTCGTCTGCGTGGTACATGCTGTGGATGTAGTGCACGCGCTTGGCGTCGTGGTCGAGGATCTGCGTGGTGATGCGCAGCGGATCGCCCTCCTTGACCTCGCGGTCATAGGTGGCGTGCGCCTCGAGCACGAAGGTCATGCCGATCCTGTCGCGGGTGTATTCCCAGCCGACGCCGAGCTGGTTGCACAGCGTGTCGGTCGCCTTGTCGAAGGCCACGATGTAGTAGCCGACGTTCATGTGGCCGTTCCAGTCGATCCACTCCTTCAGCACCGTGGCGCGATGGCGATCGAGCGGGGCGCAGAGATCGAGCGGCTCGATGGGATAGGGAAGCTCCGTCATGGCGCGGACCATAGCGAAGCGCCGTCGTCGTGCAAGCCGGCAGTCCCCGTCACGGAATCTGAAGCAGCTCGTCGGCCACCAGGTCGGGCGCGGAGATGATGCAGTTGTGGCCGGCCTCGATCGGGCGGAAGCGCACGCCGGGCGTTTCCTGCGCGCGCTCGTGGCTGCCGGCGGACACCGGGTAGCGCGGCCTGGTGCAGGCGATGTAGGTCATCGGCAGGCCGTTGCCCGGGCCGTTGGCGATGCGCACCGGCTCGGTGTAGCAGCGTACCGGATGCGGCGTGAGCCGTTCGTGCGTCCATCTCGCCAGTTCCGGGTCGTCGATGATCAAGCTGCCGACCGGCGCGAAGGGCAGCACGTCGGTGCCGTTGACCTGGAAGATCATGGTCTTGCGCTTGGCCGAGATGCGCTCGGGGATGCGGCCGAAGATCGACTGGCCGTCGCGCGCGATGCCGCCATCGATGATCACCAGATGCGCCACGCGCGAGGGATCGCGATCGACCGCGATCTGCGCGATCAGGCTGCCGAAGCTGTGGCCCACCAGCACGACGTCGCGCAGGTCGTTGTCGCGCAGGCAGGACAGCGCATCCTCGGCGCAGGTGTCGTTGCCGATCTCCGGCGACAGCTCCGCCGCGCGCTCGGCCACGCCGCGGAAGCTCGGCGTGTAGACGGTGTGACCCGCCGCGCGCAGCTTGGCGGCGACGAATTGCCAGGTCCAGCCGCCCATCCAGGCGCCGGAGAGACAGACGAAGGTGCGGGGATTCATGCGAGGGGCGTTTTCTTGCTCCCTCTCCCCGCGAGCGGGGAGAGGGTCGGGGTGAGGGGCCAGTGCAACAACTGCGACGTCACAAATTGGATCACGAACCCCTCACCCCAACCCTCTCCCCGCCAGCGGGGAGAGGGAGTGAACTCAGTTCTTCACCGTAAGCTTCATAACCTCGCCGATATCCACGACGCTGTCGAGGTCGCGGCATAGCTGCGCCAGCCTTTTCGTGCGCTCTTCCCCGAGGATCGGGCTCACCAGCGCGCGGAACTTCGACTCGAGCTTGGCCCATTGCGCGTCGAGGTCGGTCATCGGGATGCCGACATCTGTGGTCTCGCTGAGCTCGCGCCCGTCGCGCAGCTTCACCACGACCTCGGCGGCGCTGTGATGGTCGTGGTGGCGCGTCTCGACCACGACCTTGTCGCGCAGCGCCACCAGCTCGGGTTCTTGCGTCAGCGCGTCGGTGTAGACGCCGTCGTTCGACGTATCGCGCCCGGCCAGCGCCATCGCCGCGGTGAAGCGCAGCGAGAACTTGATCTCCAGCCCGCTCTTGGGCTCGGGGATGTTGCACACCTTGAGGTGGCCGGAATCGACCCGAAGCGTGACGCGCTCGATCTCCTCGCCCTTGAGCTTGTGGCGCTCCTTCAGCGTCTTCAGCGCTTCGATGCTGGAATGCGTGAGGTAACAGGCGGCGTGATACTTGAAGACCGTGTCCGTCGTGTGGAAGCCGCCCGGCGGATCGGCCAGCGCCGCCGTGGGCTGCGGCGTCGACGAGGCGGTGGCGACGAAACCCTGCGGCACGTCGAGCACCGAGGCATTGGCGGTGAAGCCCTTCTCGGCCCAGCGCGCCGCCTGCAGGCCGTTCTGCGCCGCCTTGCCGGCGTGCAGCGGCTTGGTCATCGTGCCGAACATGCTCTTCAGCCCGGCGGCCTGCGCGCCGGCGATGCCCATGGCCTGGCGCGTGCGCTCGATGTCGAGGCCCAGCAGGTTGGCGCAGGCCGCCGCCGCGCCGAAGGCGCCCAGCGTGCCGGTGTTGTGCCAGCCCTTCTCGTAGTGGCTCTTGCCCACCAGCTCGCCCATCCGGCATTCCATCTCGATGCCGGCGACGATCGCGGTGATCAGGTCGCGGCCCGACATCTTCCTGCTCTCGGCCAGCGCCAGCGCGGCGGGCGCCACCGGCACGGTGGGATGGCCGCCCATGGTCAGGTTCACGTCGTCGTAGTCGAGCGCGTGGCTCATCGCGCCGTTGATCAGCGCGGCGTTCGACAGCGAGGTACGCATGCCGCGGCCGATCACCGTCGCCTCGGCGCGTCCGCCATCTTCCTCGGCGACCGCGCTCAGGATGCCCGACAGCGGCTCGTCCATGCCCGAGAGCGTGACGCCGAGGAAATCGAGCAGGCACTGCTTGGCCACGGTGCGCGCCTGCGGCGTCAGATGCTGGAAGCGCAGCGCGGCCGCCTTCTCGGCCAGCGCCGCCGTGACATTCGCCGCCTCGGTCATGGTCGTCCCCTCCCTGCGGGTTGCGGTCCGTATCGTGTCGCACCGGCACGACGGGAGCAACCGGCCGTGCCCATCCTTTGCGCAACCTTGCCATGAAAGTGGCGTTGGCATGGTCACCAGATACGGGAGCGCCTTGCCATGGCCATGACCGAGCGCGTGGATGTCGTCGTCGACACGAGCGCGAGCACAGCATCCGCCGTCGCGTGGGGCGCGGTGATCGCCGGCGGGCTGGCGTCCGCCGCCCTGACCCTGATCCTGCTGAGCCTCGGCACCGGCCTGGGGCTGGCGGTGGTGTCGCCATGGTCCGACTGGAATATCTCGACGGTTCGCTTCGCGACCTTCGCCGGCATCTTCGCCTGCGTCGTCGCGGTGATGGCCTCGGCCGTCGGTGGCTACCTCGCCGGCCGCCTGCGCACGCGCTGGACCGGCCTGCATGGCAACGAGGTTTATTTCCGCGACACCGCGCATGGCCTGCTGGCCTGGGCCTTCGCCACCGTCGTCAGCGTCGCCATCACCGGCGCGGCAGCGACCAGCCTGGTCGGCGGCGCCGCGTCGGGCCTGGCACCGGCGGCCACCGTCGCGGCGCGCGACGGCACGGCGAGCGGTCCGCTGGACGTCTATGTCGATCAGCTGATGCGGCCCAATTTCGCCGCGCCCGCCGACGCGGCCGCCCAGCCGCCGATGGCGCCGGGCCGCGCGGCCGCCGATCGGGCGGAGATCACCCGCCTGTTCGCGCACGCCAACCGCGCGCGCACCGAGCTGGCGCCGGCTGATCGCACCTATCTCGCCCAGCTCGTCGCCGCGCGTACCGGCCTGCCGCAGGCCGATGCCGAGCGTCGGGTGAACGAGGTTACCGCCCAGATGAAGCAGGCGTTGGACCAGGCGCGCCGCGCCACCTCGCACTTCGCCCTGTGGCTCACCGCCGCGTTGTTCTTCGGCGCCTTCGCCGCCGCCTGGGCTGCCACCGAGGGCGGCGAGTGGCGCGACGGCGTGCGGACCTGACCCCTCGTCTCGAAAGGAGCCTTCCATGCGTTACATTCTGCTGTGGCTGCTGGGTATTCCGATCCCGGTGCTTATCCTGCTGGCGTTGTTCTGGCATTGAGCCGGTCGGTGTCTCCCGTTTGGGGGACGTAGAATCGGCCGTTACCGAGCGATACGCGCGCCCTCGGAAAAGCCGGAATTCCGTCGCCGCTCCGCCGCAGGCTGGCCGCTCTTACGCAGGGCCGTCGCACCGTCGTCATGGGACCCGGGCTGACGGTAAAGCGTGAGGGAACTCCATGATTCGTCAAATCGCCGTTGCCGTGCTCTCGGCGGGAGCACTGGCGGCCTGCGTGCCTTACGGGGCCTATGGCGACGGCATGACGCCGTACTCCAGCGGCTATGCCAATCCGATGGCCCAGGCCATCACCCAGATGACGACCGGCGGTTACGGCTACGGCCAGCCGACCTACGGTTACGGCAATCCGTACTATGGCGCCGCACCGGCGCCCGTCTACGCGCCGCCGCCGGTCTACATGCCCCAACAGGCCGCCGCGCCGGTCTATGCGCCGTCGGGCTACCCGTACTCCTACGGTGGTAACCGGCCGAGGTGGCAGGGCCGACCGCACCACGCGGCTGCCGATCGGAACAACAACGGCGTGCCGGACTGGAAAGAGCGCGATCGCAACAGCGACGGCACCCCCGACTACCAACAGCACACACGCCGCTTCCCTCGCTGATCGGGAGATCGGCTTCCTTCTCCTCGCTCGTGCGAGGAGAAGGATCACTGTCCGCATCGCGGAACCGCGCCATGGATGTTCCGCGCGCTTGATCTGATAGGGTGGGGCCTCGAAATCCGCCGGAGACCCCATGGCCGAGAAGAATCGTCGCGTGCTCCTGAAATCCCGGCCGCAGGGCGAGCCTGTGCCGGAAAATTTCGAGGTCGCCGACGCGCCGCTGCCCGAGCCGGCCGACGGGCAATACCTGTCGCGCACCATCTGGCTGTCGCTCGACCCCTACATGCGCGGGCGCATGTCGGAGGCCAAGGGCTACGCCGCCAATACCGGGCTGGGCGAGCCCATGGTCGGCGGCACGGTCGGCCAGGTGGTGAAGTCGCGGCACCCGAAGTTCAAGGAAGGCGATTTCGTCGCCGAGTACAGCGGCTGGCAGAGCCACGCCGTGTCCAACGGCGCGGGCGTGATGAAGCTCGATCCGAACGCCGCGCCGCTGTCGGCCGCGCTCTCGGTGCTCGGCATGCCGGGCATGACGGCGTGGTGGGGCCTGATGCATATCGGCGAGCCCAAGCCGGGTGAGACGGTGGTGGTCTCGGCGGCCTCGGGCGCGGTGGGCTCGGTGGTCGGCCAGGTGGCGAAGATGAAGGGCTGCCGCGCTGTCGGCATCGCCGGCGGCAAGGACAAATGCGACTACGTGGTCAAGGAATTGGGCTTCGACGCCTGCGTCGACTACAAGGCCGAAGGCGCCAACCTGTTCAAGGCGATCCGTGAAGCCTGTCCCAAGGGCATCGACATCTACTTCGAGAATGTCGGCGGCGCGGTGCAGGCCGCGGTGATCCCGCAGCTCAACGATTTCGCGCGCGTGCCGTTGTGCGGCCTGATCGCCTCCTACAACGAGATGCAGATGAATCCCGGCCCCGACTGGCGCCTGCTGCTGATCAAGCGCGCGCTGGTGAAGGGCTTCATCGTCAGCGACCACTTCAACCAGATGCCGGAGTTCTGGCTGGAAGTGCCGCCGGCGGTGAAGGCGGGCAGGATCAAGTACCGCGAGGACATCGTGAAGGGCCTGGACGCCGCGCCGGAGGCCTTCATCGGCCTGCTCAAGGGCCGCAACTTCGGCAAGCTGCTGGTGCAGGTGTCGGACGATCCGACGCGGCACTAGGAACGGAAGATCGAGTGTGAAGGACAAGTCAGAGTCATGAGCGACAAGAAAGTACCCTCGACACCGCTGCCCGCGACCACCGTGCTGCTGCTGCGGCCCGAGCGGCTCGAGGATCCGAACTCGCCGGTCGAGGTCTTCATGGTGGTGCGCCACCACAAGATCGATTCCTTCTCCGGTGCGCTCGTGTTCCCCGGCGGCAAGCTCGAGGCGGCCGATGGCGATCCGCGGCTGCGGGTGCGCTGCGCCGGCGCCGATGGGATCCCGGACGGCGAGCTGGCCTTTCGCGTCGCCGGCATCCGCGAGGCCTTCGAGGAATGCGGCATCCTGCTGGCGATGAAGCGCGGGTCCGACGCCCTGATCGGCGCCGCCGAGCTCAAGCCGATCGAGGAACGCTGGCGCGACAAGCTGGCGAAGGACGACGCCAGCATCGTCGACATGGTCGAGGCCGAGGATCTCGTGCTGGCGGTCGACCGCATGACGCCCTTCGCGCACTGGATCACGCCGGCGATGGTGCCCAAGCGTTTCGACACCTGGTTCTTCGTCGCCGCCGCGCCGCCCGACCAGGTGGCGCTGCACGACGGCTCGGAGTCGGTGGACTCGGTGTGGATCGAGCCCAAGGTCGCGGTGGCCGAGGCGGACGCCGGCAAGCGCACCATGGTGTTCCCGACGCGGCAGAACACGCTGATGCTGGGCGAGGCCAAGACCGTGGCCGAAGCGATCACCCAGGCCAAGGCGCGGCGTATCGTCGACGTGCTGCCGTGGCTGAAGACCGAGGACGATGGCTCGGTGTGGCTCAACATCCCGCCGGACGCCGGCTACCCCATCCACCGCGTGCCGCGCGAGAAGATGGCGAGCGGTTAGCCCCGAGGTCGTCCTGAGCGCAGCGAAGGACCTCGCGGTGCTGGTGCGCGCATATGCAGCGCCGATGATTTCCCGGCGCCGTCCTCTGGCTGTCGATCGGCCGCGAGGTCCTTCGTTGCGCTCAGGACGACGGATGGCGCCATGATCGTCATCGCCGAGATCGTCCTGCCCGTCGTGCTGCTGGGGCTGGCGGGCTTCCTGCTGGCCCGTTCGGCGCTGGTGAGCGACGAGGCGGTGCGCGGCCTCGCCAACGTCACCTTCTACATCCTGTTCGCGGCGCTGCTGTTCCGCTCGATGGCGCGGGTGCGCATCGAATCGCTCGACCCCGCGATCCTGCTCGCCTTCTTCAGCGGCGTGGCGCTGGTCTTTGGCGCGCTGATGTTGGTCGGCCGCCTCGTGCTGGGCATGCGCCTGGCCGACCAGGCGATCCTGGCGCTGTCGGGCTCGTTCTCCAACGGCGTCGGGCTCGGCATCCCGCTGGTGACGCTGGCCTTCGGCGAGAAGGGGCTGGTGCCGCTGCTGATGATCATCAGCGTGCATTCGCTGATCATGCTGACCCTCACTTGCTTCCTGATCGAGATCGACCTGCAGGAGCGCGGCGGCATCGCGCGCCGCATGGGCGCCGCCGTGCTCACCATGTTCAAGCACCCGGTCCTGCCGTCGATCTTCGCGGGCCTCGCCTGGGGTGAGCTGACGCGCCGCATCCCGGGATTGGAGCTGCCCCACGTGCTCGACAAGGCGCTGGCGCTCGCGGCGCAGGCGGCGGCGCCGATGGGCCTGGTCACGCTCGGCGCCTCGCTCGCCCATGTCGGCTTCCGCGGCCACTGGCGCGAGGGCCTGCTGACCTCGACGGCGAAGCTGCTGGTGCTGCCCGTCGCGGTCTACCTCGTGGGCCGTTTCGTCTTCCGCCTCGAGCCGCTGGGCCTGACCATCGCCGTGATCAACGCCAGCATGCCCGCCGGCGCCAATGTCTACATGATCGCCCAGCGCTACAACGTCGGCATCGGCCGCTCGACCAACGCCGTCGTGCTGTCGACGGTGGCCAGCGTATTCACGGTGAGCGTGGTGCTGGCGCTGCTGCGCTAGATCTCCATTTGCGGCACGCGGGACTCGGAAGACGGCCCGATCCTGTGATGTCGCGCCTATCACTTTACGCATGATACGTGGTGCGTTATAGAGCGGTGTGATCAGGAGCTGGGCGAATGCGTCAACACGCCGGTTCGCCGAGGCCGGCAAGTCACGCTTCAAGGGCTTGGATGTCGAGGCGGCTGCCGACATGCTGGCCGCCCTCGACGCCGCGCGCTCGCTGTCCGATCTCGGTTCCCTGCGCAGCGTGGGGCTGCACAAGCTGAAGGGCGACCGGCGCGACCAATGGGCGGTCACGATCAACGGGCCGTGGCGGCTGTGTTTTCGCTTCCGTGACGGAGACGCTTGCGATGTCGAAATCGTCGACTATCACTAGACGCGGAACGCTGCCGCCGGTGCATCCGGGCCGGCTCCTGCGCCGCGAGATGGCGGCGCGCGAGCTGTCGGCCAACGCGCTGGCGCGTGCCTTGCGCGTACCGCCGGGACGCATCGTCGACATCGTCAACGGCAAGCGCGCGATCACGCCGGAGACGGCGCTGCGGCTCGGACGCTACTTCGGCAATGGCGGCGGCTTCTGGCTGACGTTGCAGACCAACTACGACCTCGCCTCGGCTGAACGCGAGCATGGTGCACGTATCGCGGTCGAGGTACCTGCGGCCGCTTAGGTCCCAACTATGAGCTGTACCCGAGATTCGGCCGCAGCCAGCGCTCCGCCTGCTCGACGTCGATGCCGCGGCGGCGGGCCATGTCCTCGACCTGGTCCTTGCCGATGCGTGCGACGCCGAAGTACTGCGCCTGCGGGTGGGCGAAGTAGTAGCCCGACACCGCCGCGGTCGGCAGCATGGCGAAGCTCTCGGTGAGCGTCATGCCAGCGTTCTGGCCGGCGTTGAGCAGGCGGAACAGCTCGGGCTTCTGGCTGTGGTCGGGGCAGGCGGGATAGCCCGGCGCCGGACGGATGCCACGGTACTTCTCGCGGACGAGGTCGGCGTTGGAGAGCGCCTCGTCGGATGCGTAGCCCCATAGCGTCTTGCGCGCGCGCTCGTGCAGGCGCTCGGCGAAGGCCTCGGCGAGTCGGTCGGCCAGCGCCTTCAGCAGGATATCGGAGTAGTCGTCGTGCTCGGCCTTGAAGCGCGCGAGATGCTCCTCGATGCCGTGGCCGGCGGTGACGGCGAAGCCGCCGATCCAGTCGGCTTCCGGCGAGATGAAATCGGCCAGGCACATATTGGCGCGGCCGGCGCGCTTCTCGACCTGCTGGCGCAGGAAGAACAGGCGCGACATCTCCTTCATGCGGCCCTCGTCCTCGTAGAGCACGACGTCGTCGCCCTCGCGGCGGCAGGGCCAGAAGCCGACCACGCCCTTCGCGGTCAGCCACTTCTCGCGCACGATGCGGTCGAGCATCTTGCGCGCGTCGTTGAACAGCCGGCGCGCGCTCTCGCCCACCACGGCGTCCTCGAGGATCGCCGGGTAGTTGCCGGCCAGCTCCCAGGCGCGGAAGAACGGCGTCCAGTCGATGCGCTCGACCAGCTCGTGCAGCGGGTACTCGGCGAAGACGCGCGTGCCGGTAAAGCTCGGCCTGGGCGGCGTGTAGGTCGACCAGTCGATCTGGAAGGCGTTGGCGCGCGCGTCGGCCAGCGAGACCAGCTTCTCCTTGCTGCCGTCGCCGCGCTCGACACGGATCGCCTCGTACTCGGCGGCGACCTTGCTGGCGAAGTCCGTCGCCTGCGTGTTGGAGGTCAGCGCCGTGCAGACGCCGACGGCGCGCGAGGCGTCGAGCACGTGCACCGTCGGGCCCTGGTATTTGGGCGCGATGCGCAGCGCGGTGTGCACCTTCGACGTGGTGGCGCCGCCGATCAGCAACGGGATCCTGAAGTCCGAGCGCGTCATCTGCTCGGCCACGGTCTGCATCTCGTCGAGCGACGGCGTGATCAGGCCGCTCAGCCCGATGATATCGGCCTTGTTCTCGTTGGCGGCCTTGAGGATGTCCTGGTAGGGCACCATCACGCCGAGATCGATGACCTCGAAGTTGTTGCACTGGAGGACCACGCCGACGATGTTCTTGCCGATGTCGTGGACGTCGCCCTTGACCGTCGCCATGACGATCGTGCCCTTCGCGCGCTGGCCCTCGGACTTCTCCGCCTCGATGTAGGGGATCAGGTGCGCGACCGCCTTCTTCATTACGCGCGCGCTCTTGACCACCTGCGGCAGGAACATCTTGCCGGCGCCAAAGAGATCGCCGACCACGTTCATGCCGGCCATCAGGGGGCCTTCGATCACCTCGATCGGCCGGACAGCGATCTGGCGCGCCTCCTCGGTGTCGTCGACGACCCACTGGTCCATGCCCTTGACCAGCGCATGCTCCAGCCGCTTCTCGACCGGCCACGAGCGCCATTCGGCGTCGACCGTCTCGGCGGTGGCGCCGGTACCCTTGTATTTCGGCGCCAGCTCCAGCAGGCGCTCGGTGCCGTTGGGCGTGCGGTTGAGGATCACGTCCTCGCAGGCGTCTCGCAGCTCCTGCGGGATCTGGTCGTAGACCTCGAGCTGGCCGGCATTGACGATGCCCATGTCCATGCCCGCCTGGATGGCGTGGTAGAGGAACACCGAGTGCATCGCCTTGCGCACCGGCTCGTTGCCGCGGAAGGAGAAGCTGAGGTTCGACACGCCGCCCGAAACGCGTGCGTGCGGGCAGGTGGCCTTGATGCGTTTCGTCGCCTCGATGAAATCGACGCCGTAGTTGTTGTGCTCCTCGATGCCCGTCGCCACGGCGAAGATGTTGGGATCGAAGATGATGTCCTCGGCCGGAAAGCCGACCTCCTCGACGAGGATCCTGTAGGCCCGTTGGCAGATCTCGACCTTGCGGTCCTGCGTGTCGGCCTGGCCCTTCTCGTCGAAGGCCATCACCACGGCGGCCGCGCCGTAGCGCCGGATCTTGCGCGCCTGCGCCTTGAACGGCTCGACGCCTTCCTTCATCGAGATCGAGTTCACGATCGGCTTGCCGGCGACGCATTTCAGGCCGGCCTCGATCACGCTCCATTTCGAGCTGTCGATCATGATCGGCACGCGCGCGATGTCGGGCTCGGCCGCGATCAGCTTGAGGAAGGTCTCCATCGCCTTCTCGGCGTCGAGCAGGCCTTCGTCCATGTTGACGTCGATGATCTGCGCGCCGTTCTCGACCTGCTGGCGCGCGACCTCGATCGCGGCGTTGTAGTCGCCGGCAAGGATCAGCTTCTTGAATTGCGCCGATCCGGTGACGTTGGTGCGTTCCCCGATGTTGATGAACGAGGCGCGCTGCGCCTGGGGCAGGGGTTCGGCGGCCATCAGAAGAAGCTCGCCGCTTCCATGCCCGACAGGCGCAGCGCCGGCACCAGGCTGGGCTTCTGACGCGGCGGCAGGCCGCGCACCGCGTCGGCGATCGCCTTGATGTGCGCCGGCGTGGTGCCGCAGCAGCCGCCGACCACATTGATCCAGCCGGCTTCGGCCCATTTGCGCACCAGCTTGGCGGTGAGCTCGGGCGGCTCGTCATAGGCGCCCATGTCGTTGGGCAGGCCGGCATTGGGATAGACGCAGACCAGGCTGTCGACGCGGCCGTTCATGTCGGCGACATAGGGCTGCAGCTCGGTGGCGCCAAAGCTGCAGTTCAGCCCCATGGTCAGTGGCCGCACGTGGCGGATCGAATGCCAGAAGGCTTCGACGGTCTGGCCCGAGAGGTTGCGGCCGGCGAGGTCGGTCAGGGTCATCGACACCATGACCGGCAGCTCTTCGCCGCGTGCCTCGGCGGCTTCGTCGGCGGCGACCAGGGCTGCCTTGGCGTTGAGCGTGTCGAAGACCGTCTCGACCAGGATGAAATCGACGCCGCCGTCGAGCAATCCGTCGATCTGCTCGCGGTAGATGCCCTTGACCTCGTCGAAGCTCACGGCACGGTAACCTGGGTCGTTGACGTTGGGCGAGACCGACAGCGTCTTGTTGGTCGGCCCCAGCGCGCCCACCACGAAGCGCGGCTTGTCGGGGTCCTTCGCCGTCCAGCGATCGGCATGCTCGCGCGTGATCTTCGCGGCGGCGATGTTGATCTCGCGCGCCATGGTCTGGATGCCGTAGTCGCTGAGGCTGATGGCGTTGGCGTTGAAGGTGTTGGTGGCGACGATGTCGGCGCCGGCGGCGAGATAGGCGTCGCAGATCTCGCCGACGATCTCCGGCCGCGTCACGTTCAAGAGGTCGTTGTCGCCCTTCTGGTCGTGGTTGAAGCTGCGGCCACCGCGGAATCCTTCCTCGTCGAGCTTGTAGCCCTGGATCATCGAGCCATAGGGGCCGTCCTTCACCAGGATGCGCTCCTGCGCCAGGCGCAGCAGGAGGTCGGCCTTTTCATTGCGGGTCATGGTTGGATATCCCAGGTGTCGTCCTGAGCGCAGCGAAGGACCTCGCGGTCGTGCGCACGGACACGATGGATCGATGTGGCCGCCATACCGCCAGGTCCTTCGCTGCGCTCATGACGACGCCGTGCGGGCCGGCCGAACGCCCAGCAGTTTGCAGATGGCGAAGGTCAGGTCGGCGGGGTTAAGGGTGTAGAAGTGGAAGGCGCCGACGCCCTCGCTCTCGAGGCGGCGGCACAGGTCGCCGGCGACGGTGGCGGCGATCATGCGGCGGGTCTCGATATCGTTGTCGAGGCCGTCGAACATCTCGGCCATCCAGCCCGGCACCTTGGCGCCACACAGCCCGGCGATGCGGTTGAGCTGGGTGAAGTTGCTCACCGGCATGATGCCCGGCACGATCGGCGCGTCGATGCCCATCGCCCGGGCCCGGTCGCGGAAGCGCAGGAAATCGTCGGCCTCGAAGAAGAACTGGGTGATGGCGCGATCGGCGCCGGCGTCGATCTTGCGCTTGAGGTTCAGCAGGTCGGCGGCGCTGTCGGCCGAGTCGGGATGCTTCTCGGGATAGGCCGCGACGCTGATCTGGAAATCACCGATCCGCTTCAGGCCGGCCACGAGTTCGGCGGCATTGGCGTAACCGCCGGGATGCGGCGTGTACTTGCCGCCCATGCCCGAGGGCGGATCGCCGCGCAGGGCGACGATGTGGCGGATGCCGGCGCTCCAGTAGTCGCGCGCGACCTCGTCGATCTCCTCCTTCGACGCGCCGACGCAGGTCAGGTGCGCGGCCGGATCGACGCCGGTCTCGCGCTTGATGCGCACCACGGTCTCGTGGGTGCGCTGGCGCGTCGAGCCGCCGGCGCCGTAGGTGACGGAGAAGAAGGCGGGCTTCAGCGGCGCGAGGCGCTGCACCGACTCCCACAGGGTCTGCGCCATCGCCTCGGTCTTGGGCGGGAAGAACTCGAAAGAGACGGCGAGCTTGCGCGGCGCGCGGGCCGGGAACTCGCCGACGGGCGCGGCATGGCTGAGCGGGCCGGTGTCGGGGCTCATCGCGAGGTCTCCTGCAGCGGCGTGCCGGTGCTGGCGGGCACGACGGCGTCGTCCGCGTTGGGCTTGGTGGCGCGCCAGATGCCGACCATCAGGCGCTTGCCCGGCAGGTGCAGCGGCGGTGCGGCCTCGAGGCCGGCGGCGGCGAGCCAGCCCGCGACCTGGTTGTCGGCGAAGCCGAGATGGACGTGGGCGTGCTCGCGGCGCAGCTCGACCAGATCGTGCGGCGCGAAGTCGACGATCAGCGCCGTGCCGCCGGGCACCAGCACGCGCGCGGCCTCGCGCAGCACGGCGGCCGGGTCCTCGGCGTAGTGCAGCACCTGGTGGATCGACACCACGTCGAGCGACATCGAGGGGAAGGGCAGCGCATACATGTCGGCCTGGCGGATCTCGACATTGCCCAGGCCGGCGCGCGCCAAGTTGGTGCGCGCCACCGCCAGCATCTCGCGCGACTGGTCGATGCCGGTGGCGCGCTCGGCGTGGCGCGCCAGCACCTCGAGGATGCGGCCGGTGCCGGTACCGATGTCGAGCAGCGAGCCTGCGTCGTCGGGCAGCAGTTTGACCAGCGCCTTCTCGATCTCGGCGTCGTCGATGTGCAGGGCGCGCAGCTGGTCCCAGCGCTCGGCGTTGGTGCGGAAATAGGCGATGGCGCGGTTCTCGCGCCGGCGGCGCAGGTCCTCCAGCCGGGCAAGGTCGCCCTCGGCGCCCAGCTTGGCGACGATCGCCTCGACCACCGGGGCGAGCTCAGGATGGCGCGCCAGCCGGAAATAGGCCCACTGGCCCTCGCGGAAGCGCTCGAGCAGGCCGGCCTCGACCATCAGCTTGAGGTGCCGCGACACCCGGGGCTGGCTCTGACCGAGGATATCGACGAACTCGCTGACCGTGAGCTGGTCGCGCGCCGCCAGCGCCAGGATGCGCAGCCGGGTATCCTCGGCCGCCGCCTTGAGAAGCAGAAGAAGGTCTTCCATATCACGCGTATAAAGATATGCTTATATATCAGTCAATCGAGATTCTCTAATGTCGCAAGAAAGCCGCCCTTTTTGCCGTTGTTAAACGAGCGTGCGCGCAAGCATACTGCGGCTCCCCTCCGGGCCCTCGGGACAGGCGAGCAGGTCGTATTGATAATGATCAGGTTTCTATTGTCCCGCGTCCGGTTCGGGCTCGCCATTATGGCGCTGGCCGCCTCGACCGGCCTTGCCGGCTGCGCCGCCCAGGAACCGGGCGAGCCGTGGGACCCACTGGAGGTCCCCAACCGTTTCATTTTCGCCATCAACCGCACCATCGACATGTTCGTCGTGCGCCCGATCGCCGTGACCTACAAGTTCTGGGTGCCCGAGCCGATCCAGCGCGGCGTCACCAACGTCGTGCAGAACCTCGGCGAGCCGGTGACGGCGATCAACGAAGTGGCGCAGGGCGAGCCCTCGCGCGCGGCGCAGACCGTTGCCCGCTTCCTGGTCAACAGCACCATCGGCATCCTCGGTATCTTCGACGTCGCCAAGGAGTTCGGCATCCCGCCGACCAAGGAGGATTTCGGACAGACCATCGCCGTCTGGGCCAAGGCGCCGCCCGAGGATGGCGGGCCCTACCTCGTGCTGCCGCTGATCGGACCGTCCAACGCCCGCGACGCGGTCGGCCTGCTGGCCGACTATGTCGTCGATCCATTCCGCATCCTTACGTGGCAGCTCGACGTTGAGTATTTGATGTACGCGCGCGCCGGCGTCACCCTGGTCGATGCCCGCTCGCGCACCATGCAGGCACTGGACGATATCGAGAAGAACTCGTTGGACTACTACTCGGCGCTGCGCAGCGCCTATACGCAGAGGCGCGTGGCCGAAATCCGGCAAAAGGGCCCTCCCCAGACCGCGTCGATCGCGCTGGTCGCCTCGGGACGGCCGGAGCTGGGCTTCGCGCGCTGACGCATCATCGATGGAGGCAGATGTGGCGACGATTCGTCGTTGGCTCGTGACGTGCGTGGCCGCTTCGGCGGTGGCGTTTTTCTCGCTGGCGGGCGCCGCCGCCCAGGACGCCGCGCAGGTCGTCGAGAGCATGGCCAGCCAGATCCTGGCCACGGTCAAGGCCGGCGCCTCGGACGCCGAGCGCGAGCAGCAGATGACCCGGCTGTTCAAGGCCAATTTCGACATCGCCGCCATCGGCCAGATGGTGCTCGGCCGGCACTGGAACAGCGCCACGCCCGATCAGCGCCAGAAGTTCATGGACGCCTTCGAGAAGGCCGAGATCCGCGCCTATTCGGGCCGCTTCAGGAACTACCAGGGCCAGACCCTGAAGGTCGGCAAGGTGACGCCCAACGGTACCTCGCAGTCCGTCGACTCGCAGCTGACGCAGCCGGGCGGCGGCCAGCCGATCCGCATCGTCTGGGAGATCGCGCGCGGCAAGGTGATCGACATCCAGGTCGAGGGCGTCAGCATGGGCATGACGCGTCGCTCCGACTTCAATTCGTACATCAGCCGCAACGGCCTCGACGCGTTGATCGCCGAGCTGCAGCGCCGCGGCGGAGGCTGAGCGCACGGGCTCGCGTGAACGGGCTCGCGTGAATGGGATTGCTGCGAGCGGCGCTAAAACTCATGTGAGCGCGCCTTGCGCAAGGTCGCGCGCGCAGCGACAGTCTGCGCCAAGAACCCGGCCGGTGTAGCCACGGGAGGGCATGCGAATGGACAGCAACGTCGTCGCCAGGGTCGCCGCGGTCGACCCCATCTGGACCGAGATCCGCGAGGCCGCGCACGACCTCGCGCGTGCCGAGCCGGCGCTGGCCAGCCTGCTGCACGCCACGATCCTCAGCCAGTCGCGCTTCGAGAGCGCGCTCAGCTATCACCTCGCGCGCATGCTGGCGACCAGCGAGACGCCGGCCATGCTGATCCGCCAGACGCTCGACGAGGCGATCGCCGGCGATCCGGAGATCGGCGTCGCCGCCCGCGCCGACATCGTCGCCGTCTACGAGCGCGATCCCGCCTGCCGCTCGCGGCTCGATCCCTTCCTGTGGTTCAAGGGCTTCCACGCGCTGCAGACCCATCGCGTGGCACATTGGCTGCTGGGCCGCGGCCGGCGCGGCATGGCGATGTTCCTGCAGAGCCGCTCGAGCTCGATCTTCGGCGTCGACATCAATCCGGCCGCGCGCATCGGCAAGGGCATCATGATCGACCACGCCACCGGCGTGGTGATCGGCGAGACCGCGGTGGTCGAGGACGGCGTGTCGATGCTGCAGGGCGTGACGCTCGGCGGCACCGGCAAGGAAACCGGCGATCGTCATCCCAAGATCCGCAGGGGCGTGCTGATCGGCGCCGGCGCCAAGGTGCTGGGCAACATCGAGGTCGGCGCGCGCGCCAAGGTCGCCTCGGGCAGCGTCGTGCTGCACGCCGTGCCGGCCGGCTGCACCGTCGCCGGCGTGCCGGCCAAGGTCGTCGGCTGCGTCGACTGCGAGGAGCCGGCATTGGAGATGGATCAGCGCATCTGACCGGCGTCGCCGCCGGGATTCACATCGTCGGCGGTTTCGGGTAGTCTGCGCGCCAATATGAACGCGCATCGCTCCCCCTCGCGATCGTCGCTGTTCATCCCCGCGAAGCGGGTCCTCGTCGCGCTGGCCCTGGCAATGGTGGCCGCCTGCGATTCGACCTACAGCGGGCGTGAAGGCACGATCGAATATCCCGGTTCGGGCGCCAGCCCCAACGCCGTGGCGGTCTATGTCACCAGGCAAGGCGACACGCTCGACGCCATCGCGTCGCGCTTCGCCGTGCCGCGCGAGACCATCATCGAGCGCAACGGCCTGAAGAGCCCCTACAAGCTGCGGCCCGGCACCAACCTCGCGCTGCCCAACGCGCGCGTCGTCGCGATGGCGGCACCGCGCCCCGGGGCGCCGCCCCCGCCGCCGCCGGAGCCGCCGCCGCTGCCCGGCGCCGCGGCCCCGACGGGCGGCGGGCGCGTCGAATCCAGCGCCCTGCCGCCGCCTGCGGGCACGCCGACGCCGCCGACCTCGGCCGCACCGGCAGCCCCGTCGCCTGCCACGGCAGCGCCGCCGCCGCGCATGGCGCCGCCGGCGTCGACCGCATTGCCCACCGCGACGTCGCGCTTCGCCTGGCCGCTGCAGGGCCGCATCTCGTCCGGCTTCGGCCCGCGCGCCGGCGGGCAGCAGAACGACGGCATCGACATCGCGGCCGCATCCGGCACGCCGGTGAAGGCGGCCGATGGCGGCACGGTGGTCTATTCCGGCAACGAGGTGCGCGGCCTGGGCAATCTGCTGCTGATCAGCCACACCGGCGGCTACATCACGGCCTACGCGCATCTCGACAAGATGTCGGTCGCCAAGGGTGCGAAGGTCAGGAAGGGTCAGACCATCGGCACGGTCGGCACCTCGGGCGGGGTCTCCGAGCCGCAGCTTCATTTCGAGATCCGGCATCGCAACAAGCCGGTCGATCCCGCAGGCTTGCTGCCGCGCTGACTTTGTCGCGACTTGTTTGCTAGGGTGCGCCCCGTGTCCGCAGATACGGAGGGAGAGCAACCATGGTCGAACGCATCAACGCCGGACCGCGCATGAGCCAGGCGGTCGTGCACGGCGACACCGTCTATCTCGCCGGCCTCACCGCCGACGACAGCAAGGCCGACGTCAAGGGCCAGACCAAGCAGATCCTCGACAAGATCGACGCGCTGCTGGCCAAGGCCGGCACCGACAAGAGCAAGATCCTGTCGGCCAACATCTGGCTCACCGACATCGCCACCTGGAGCCAGATGAACGAGGTGTGGGACGCCTGGGTCGCGCCAGGAAACGCGCCGGCGCGCGCCACCGTCGAGGCCAAGCTGGCCGCACCGGGGCTGAAGGTCGAGATCATGGTGCAGTGCGCGAAGTGACGACGAGGGGAGGGGTGCATGGCGCTCCTCCCCGAGCCGTTGCATGCCGTTGCCATGTCCGGTGACGGCGACGTCGGTGTTCCGGCGATGTCGTCGGCAACCCGCGATAAGGCACCGAAGATGCGATCGTCGGCATCGCTCGACGCGCGCGCGATGCGGCGGTGGGGCATGATGGTGCCATGAGCGATGCCCTGCCGCGTTCCGAGCGGCCCGTCGATCCCGCCGATCCGGCGGTCGAGCGCGAGCTGACGTCGCGCCTGCTGCGCCGGAACATGGGCGTGCGCAGCCTGCTGCTGCTCATCTGGCCGATCTATGCCCTGCTCGATGCCGGGCGCAGCCCCTGGTGGCTCTTTCTCGCGCTGGCCGCGCTCCATGTGGTGGGGCGTCTCGGCTATCCCCGCCTCGAACGCAACTACGCATCGGGCGCGGATCGCCGGCCGGTGGGCCACTGGCAGGCCCTGCATCTGGCGTTGACGCTATGGAACGGGCTTGTCGTCGGTCTCGGCGCCGCGGTGGTGGCGCTGTCGGCCGATCCGCCGGTGCGCTTCTCGCTGTGCCTGCTGCTGATCATCCTGGCGCTGGGCTCGCCGTCGCGGGCCTATTCGATGCGCAGCTACGCCGGATACGTCGTCGCGCTGATTCTGCCGATGAGCGTCGCGCTGGTCATCGCCGGCGACAAGCTGTCGATCATTCTGGGCGCCGCCTGCCTGCCGCCGTTCGGCCTCGGCCTGCTGCTGGTGGCGCGCGGCCAGCAACGATTCGCCCGTGAGATGATCGCCGTGACCCTCGCGCACGAACGGCTGCTCGGCCGGCTGGAAGCGGCGCGCATGGAGGGCGAGGAGGCGCGCACCACCTTGCGCACTGCGCTCAACGCCTTGAGCGAAGCGGTGTTCCTCTATGCGCCGGACGGCCGGTTGCTGCTGCTCAACGATGCCGCCTACCACATCCACGCCATCGATCGCGCGGCGCCTCTGATCGGCCACACCTTCCGAGAGATTCTCGAGGCTCAGGCGGATCGCGGCGATTTCGGGCCGCTCGACGCATCCACCCGCGCCGCCGTGATCGACGATCGCATGGGCCAGTTCCAGAACGGGACCAACGGCTGGCAGCAGGTGCGTCGGCGCAATCACTGGCTGGAGCTGTCGACCAGCGTGTTGCCCGATGGGCACCGGCTGATCGTGCACCGCGATGTCACGGATCTGAAGGACAGCGAAACGGCCGCGACCGAGGCGCGCGAGACGCTGCAGACGGCGCTCGACGCGCTGACCGATGCCGTCATCCTCTATGGTCCGGACAAGCGCCTGCTGTTCATCAACGAAGTCGCGCGCCGGACCCTGGGCGATGTCCCCGCCGAGCGGCTGATCGGCGGCACGCTGCGCGAGCTGGTGGAGCGGCAGATCGAGGCCGGCGTGTTCGGGCCGCTGATGCCGGAGGAGCGGGAGGCCGCGGTCGCCCTGCGCGAGGAGCTTCTCGAGAAAGGGACCAACGGCTGGTATCCGCTGCGCCGACGCAACCGCTGGCTCGAAGTCTCCGTGGTGATCCTGGCGGACGGAAGGCGCGTTGTCGTACATCGCGACGTCACCGATCTGAAGAACAGTGAAACCGCCGCCCGGGAAGCCGGTGCCAAGCTGATCGCGGCCATGGAATCCATCGCCGGCGGCATCGCCTTCCTGGATGCCGACGAGCGGCTGGAGCTGTGCAACGACGCCTTCAAGCGCTTCATGGACGACGATCCGATGATGTGCGCGCCGGGTGCGTCGCTCGAAGGCGGCACCCGCCGCGGCGCGCAGAAGAAGCTGCCGCCGGAGAAGCGGGACGAGTGGGTCGGGGAGGCCCTGCGCCGCTATCGTTCGGGCGAGCCGGTGCTCGTACCGTTTGGCGACGACCGCTGGGCGCGGCTGTTGATGCGTCGCACCGGCGACGGTCGGTGGACCCTGCTGGCGACGGATGTGACGGAGCAGCGGCAGCGCCAGCGCGAATTGGAGGAGGCCCTGGCGTCCGCCACCGAGTCGCGCACCAAGCTGATCGCGGCGATGGAGACCATGGCCGGCGGCATCGCCTTCCTCGATGCCGAGGAGCGGCTGGAGCTGTGCAACGAGGCCTTCAAGCGGTTCGTGAACGACGATCCCCTGATGTGCTCGCCCGGCGTGACGCTGGAGAGCGCCTGTCGCCGCGGCGCGTTGAGGTTGCCGCCGGAGGTCAGGGAGAAGGCGGTCGAAGATGTGCTGGTGCGCTACCGGGCCGGCGACTCCGTCCTGGTCCCGTTCGGCGACAGCCGCTGGGCGCGGATGGAGATGCGCCGCAGCGGTGATGGCCGCACGACGCTGCTGGCGACCGATGTGACGGAGCAGCGCCAGCGCCAGCGCGACCTGGAGCAGGCTCTCGAGGCCGCCACGGAAGCACGGTCCAAGCTGGTGGCGGCGATGGGTTCGATGGCCGACGGCATCGCCTTCTTCGACGCCGATGACCGCCTGGAACTCTGCAACGACGCCTACAAGCGCTTCATGGGCGACAATCCCGAGCTCTTCGAGCAAGGCGTGGCGCTGTCCAACGCGGTGGTCATCGCCGCCTATGCCGGGGCGGTGCCGGCCGACCAGACGGCCGCATGGATCGCCGACACGCTGCTCAACGTGCGCACGGGCGATCCGATCTTCTTCCGCTTCGGCAAGGGTCAGTGGGCGCGCGCACTCGCGCGTTCGACGGAAGGTCGCACCACGCTGCTGGTGACCGACGTGACCGAGCAGCGCCGCCGCCAGCGCGAGCTCGAGCAGGCGCTGGAGCTGGCGGAGACCGCCCGCGCGGAGTCGGACGCCGCCAACCAGGCCAAGTCGACCTTCCTCGCCACCATGAGCCACGAGATCCGCACGCCGATGAACGGTGTCATCGGCATGATCGAGGTGCTTGGCCGCGAGCGCCTGAGCGACGACCAGCGCGATCTCGTGCAGACGATGCGCGACAGCGCCGGCGCCGTCCTGCGCCTGCTCGACGATCTGCTGGATTTCTCCAAGATCGAGGCCGGTCGCATCGACCTGGAAAGCACCGCGTTTTCGCTGTCCAGCGTGGTCGAGCGCGCCGCCGACAACTTCCGCGCCGCGGCGTCCGCCAAGGGTGTCAGCCTGAGCGTCGCCATGGCGCCCGGCTCGGCTGATGCTCTGATCGGCGATCCCACCCGCGTGCGCCAGATCGTCGCCAACCTGATCGGCAACGCGGTGAAGTTCACCGAGCGCGGCGCGGTGATCGTGCGTGCCCTGACCCGGCCGCTGGGCGAGGGCAGCACGGAGGTCGAGATCTCGGTCAACGACACCGGCATCGGCATGGACGAGGCGCAGCTCGCCGGCCTGTTCAAGCCGTTCGCCCAGGCCGACAGCGGCACGACAAGGCGCTATGGCGGCACCGGGCTCGGGCTGTCCATCGTGCGTCGACTGGCGCAGCTCATGGACGGCGACGTGATCGCCAGGAGCGCGCCGGGGGCCGGCTCGACGTTCACGGTGACGATGGTGCTGCAGGCGGCGCCGGCCGATTCGCCGCTGGTCGAGCTGCAGGCGCAGGCCGCCCCCGCCGTTGCGGCAGCGACGATCGCGTCCATGATGGCCTCGCGCGCGCGCGTGCTGGTCGTCGACGACCATCCGGTCAATCTCAAGGTGGCGCTGCGCCAGCTCGCATCGCTCGGTGTCGCCGCCGACACCGCCGCCAATGGTCGCGAAGGCCTGGAGCGCTGGCGCGCCGGCGACTACGCGCTCGTGCTGGCCGACGTCCACATGCCCGACATGGATGGCTTCGAGATGACCCGGATGATCCGCGCCGAGGAGGCGCGCCGGGGTCTGCGGCATACCCCGATCGTCGCCAGCACGGCGAATGCCATGAAGGGCGAGGACGAGCGCTGCCGGGCCGCCGGCATGGACGGCTACCTGGCCAAGCCGGTCGAGACCGAGAGGCTGCGCGCGGTGATCGAACGCTGGCTGCCCGCCGTCGATGGGCCGGCCTCGGATCCCGAAACCGTGTCCGACGCGGCGATCGACGATGCCGCGATCCTCGATCGCAACGTGCTGCGAAGCTGGTCGGGCGGCGACCTCGACTTCGAGCGCGATCTCTTCGCCACGTTCGAGCGCGACCTGGAACAGACCGAGCGGAGCATCGACGCGGCCATGCAAGGCGGCGACCTGGCCCGCGTGGCGCAGGCGGCGCACCGCCTGAAGGGGGCCGCGCGGCAGATCGGCGCCGAGCGGGTCGGTGCCGCCGCACTGGCCCTCGAGGAGGCAGGCAAGGCGGCCGACCGCCAGCGCTGCCAGGATGCGCGTGGCCATCTGGCCGCCGAGCTGCGTCGCCTGGCGTCGGTGCTTTCCCTTCAATCCGCCGGCGGCACGAACACGTAGCCGGCGCCGCCTAGGGTTCGATGGAACGCTCGAACCCCTCCGACGGGACAGGCAGCGGACCGATCAGTTCATCGGCCCGAAGATCTTGCCCGGGTTCATGATGTTGTCGGGATCGATCGCCTTCTTCACCGCGCGCATCAGGCTCACCGCCTCGCCGTGCTCGGCATAGAGGTACTTGATCTTGCCGATGCCCACGCCGTGCTCGCCGGTGCAGGTGCCGCCGAGGTTCTGCGCCCGCGCGATCATGCGGTCGTTGAGGGCTTCCGCCCGCGGCAGGTAGGTCGGGTCGTTCGGGTCGACCATCATCGTGAGATGGAAATTGCCGTCGCCGACGTGGCCGACGATGGGGGCATAGAGGCCGGTGGCCACGATGTCCTTCTGCGTCTCGAGGATGCATTCGGCGAGGTTGGAGATGGGCACGCACACATCCGTCGCCCACATGCCCCAGCCCGGCTTGGCGGCCTTGGCGGCCCAGGCTGCGTCGTGGCGGGCCTGCCACATCCTGCTGCGCTCCTCGGCCTGGCCGGTCCAGGCGAAGTCGCCGCCGCCGTTCTCGGCAGCCAGCGCCTGCACCATCTCGGCCTGCTCCCGGGTGCCCGCCTCGGTGCCGTGGAACTCCAGCAGCAGCAGGTTCTTGTTCGGCAGGCTGAGCTTGGAATACTTGTTCACGGTATCGACCGTCTCGGTGTCCATCAGCTCGATGCGCGCCACCGGGATGCCGGACTGGATGGTCTGGATCACGGTGTTGACCGCGCCCTCCAGGCTGTCGAAGGCGCAGGTCGCCGCGACCATCGATTCGGGGATGCCGTAGAGGCGCAGCGTGATCTCGGTGATGATGCCCAGCGTGCCTTCGGAGCCGACGAACAGCTTCACCATGTCGTAGCCGGCGCTCGACTTGCGCGAGCGTCGGCCCAGCCGCATCAGCCGGCCGTCGGGCGTGACGACCTGCATCGCCAGCACGTTCTCGCGCATGGTGCCGTAGCGGACCGCGTTGGTGCCCGAGGCGCGCGTGCTGGCCATGCCGCCGATCGAGGCGTCGGCGCCGGGATCGATGGGGAAGAACAGGCCGGTGGCGCGGATGTACTCGTTGAGCTGCTTGCGCGTGACGCCGGGTTGCACGACAACGTCGAGGTCGGCCTCGTTGACCTGCAGCACCTTGTTCATGCGGCTGACGTCGAGCGAGATGCCGCCGTTGGGCGCGCTGATATGGCCTTCCAGCGAGGTACCGGTGCCGTAGGGGATGATCGGCGTGCCGTGGCGGGCGCAGATCCGCACGATCCTCTGCACCTCCTCGGCCGACTCGGCGAAGACCACCGCGTCGGGCAGCGGCGCCTCGTGGTAGCTGATATCCTTGCCGTGTTGCTCGCGCACGGCGTGCGCCGTGCTCAGCCGGTCGCCGACCAGCGCCTTGAGCTCGGCGATGGTGGCGTCGACCTGAGGCGGTCGAGAGGGGGTGGCGAGGGCCATGGCGGGCTCCGGTCGGGCGATGCGTCGTCGGCCGGACAATGGCCACAAAGCGGCGGTCATTCAAGGCACCGGCGGCGGGCTGTGTCGTTTCCAAGGCAGGGAGGGGTTTCGACATGGCGGATGCGGCTGACTCCGGCGTCACCGACAGGATCATCGAGACCGACATCCCGGCACGGCTCGATCGCCTGCCCTGGGGCCGCTTCCATACCCTGGTGGTGGTCGCGCTGGGCGTCACCTGGGCGCTGGACGGGCTGGAGGTGACCCTGGCCGGCACGCTGGCGGGCGCGCTCAAGGAAAGCCCCGTCCTGCAGTTCTCCAACACCCAGATCGGCCTGGCGAGCAGCTTCTATCTCGCCGGCGCGGTGCTCGGCGGCTTGTGCTTCGGATGGCTCACCGACGTGCTGGGCCGGCGCAAGCTGTTCTTCGTCACGCTCGCGCTCTACGTCGCGGCGACGGCGGCCACCGCGTTCTCGTGGGATTTCTGGAGCTTCGCCATCTTCCGCTTCCTCACCGGCGCCGGCATCGGCGGCGAGTACACCGCGATCAACTCGACGATCCAGGAGCTGATCCCGGCCCGCGTGCGCGGGCGCAGCGACCTGGCGATCAACGGCTGCTTCTGGCTGGGCGCGCTGGTCGGTGCCGGCGGGTCGTCGGTGGTGCTCGATCCGGCGCTCTTCGCGCCCGACCATGGCTGGCGCCTGGCCTTCGTGATCGGCGCGGTGCTGGGCCTGCTGATCCTGCTGATGCGGTTCTGGATTCCCGAAAGCCCGCGCTGGCTGGTGCTGCATGGCCGCGTCGCCGAGGCGCGCAAGATCGTCGACGACATCGAGGCCTCGGTCGTGGGACGCGGCCACCGCTTCGATCCGGCGCCGGTGCCCAAGCTCAGGCTCATGGCCCGCAAGCGCCTGCGGATCCGCGAAGTCGTGCACGTGCTGTTCGCCATGCATCGCCGGCGCGCCGTCGTCGGCCTGGTGCTGATGGCGGCGCAGGCCTTCTTCTACAACGCCATCTTCTTCACCTATGCCCTCGTGCTGGCCGATTTCTACGACGTGCCGTCGCAGTCGGTCGGCCAGTACATCATCCCCTTCGCCGTCGGCAATCTGCTGGGCCCGCTGATCCTCGGCCCGCTCTTCGATTCGGTGGGACGGCGCGTCATGGTCAGCCTGACCTACGCCGTATCGGGCGCGCTGCTGGCGGTGAGCGCCTGGCTGTTCTGGGCGGGATATCTCGACGCCACGACCCAGACCATCGCCTGGTCGGTGATCTTCTTCGTCGCCTCCGCGGCCGCCAGCTCGGCCTACCTCACCGTCTCCGAGACCTTCCCGCTCGAGCTGCGCGCTGTGGCCATCGCGATCTTCTACGCCATCGGCACGGGTGTCGGCGGCGTCGCCGGCCCGGCGATCTTCGGCGCGCTGATCGACACCGGCTCGCGTCCGCATCTCGCCTACGGCTACCTCGCCGGCGCCCTGCTGATGGTGGGCGCGGCGCTGGTGCAGTGGCGCTGGGGCGTCGCGGCGGAACGCCGCTCGCTGGAATCGGTGTGTCGCCCCTTGGCCGCAGTCGACTGACGCCCTACGGTGCGGCGACAGCATCCCCAGCCGCCGCGAGGATTTCCGTGAACCAGATTTCGCCCACCCTGCGCAACGAGCCCGAGGGCGTCAGCATCAACGCCTGGTCCTCGATCAAGGACACCTTCGGCTCGCCGCGGGTGACGCGCGCCGAGGGCGTCTACTTCTACGACGATTCCGGCAAGCGCTGGCTCGACTTCACCGCCCAGCTCTTCAACGTCAACCTCGGCCACCAGGACCGCCGCATCGTCGATGCCATCAAGGCGCAGGCCGAGAAGCTGTGCTTCATCTCGCCGTTCTATCGCAACGAGCCGCGCGAGGAGCTGTCGCGCCTGCTGGCGACGGTGACGCCGGGCGATCTCAACACCTTCTTCTTCATGAACTCCGGCACCGAGGCCAACGAGGCGGCGCTGACCTTCGCGCGCATGGTCACCGGCCGGCCCAAGGTGATGTCGCGCTACCGCTCCTATCACGGCACCGGGCTCACCACGCTGGGCGTGTCAGGGGATCCGCGTCGCGGCGCCAGCGCCAACAATTTCGCCAGCTCGGTGAAGTTCCCCAACCCGTACTGCTATCGCTGCACCTTCAAGCAGACCTATCCGTCCTGCGGCGTGGTGTGCGCCACCAGCATCGAGGAGCAGATCCTCGCCGAGGGGCCCGACACGATCGCGGCGATGATCTTCGAGCCGATCACCGGCGGCAACGGGCCGATCATCGCGCCGCCGGAGTACTACAGGATCCTCCGCGATCTGTGCGACAGGTACGGCATCCTGATGATCGCCGACGAGGTGATCAACGGCTTCGGCCGCACCGGCAAGTGGTTCGCCATGCAGCACTACGACGTCGTGCCCGACATGATGACCGTGTCCAAGGGCATCAATGGCGGCGTGCTGCCGCTGGGCGCGGTGATGATGAGCGACGCCATCGCGCAGAAATTTTCCGACCGCAGCGTCGCCATCGGCTCGACACAGACCGGCAATCCGCTGTCCTGTGCCGCCGGTGTCGCGGCGATCGCCGCGATGATCGAGGACAAGGTCGTCGATCACGCCGCGAGCCTCGGCGTCTACTTGATGCGCCGGCTGAAGGAACTGGAGGCGAAGCACCGCCTGGTCGGCGAGGTGCGCGGCCTGGGCCTGCTGGCGACGCTGGAGCTGGTGAAGGACCGCGCCACGCGAGAGCCGCTGGTGCAGTGGAACGCGCCCGATCCGCTGGTCGGCCGCATCAAGGCGCTGTTCAACGAGCGGGGCGTGCAGATCCACGTGCGCTCCAACCAGATCGTGATCTCCCCGCCGCTCACCATCACCGAGGCGCAGCTCGAGGACGGGCTCAAGGCCGTCGACGAGGTGCTGGGCATTCTCGAGGCGTAGTCGCCATTTCCCTTCTCCCTGCGAAGGCGGGGAGAAGGTGCCCGAAGGGCGGATGAGGGGCTTAGCGGCACCTCAACAACGACAGCGTGTGAGGTTGTGCGGAAGCCCCTCATCCGCCTCGCAGGCGCTCGGCACCTTCTCCCCGCCTTCGCGGGGAGAAGAGCGGGATATTCCTGTGCTACATACCGGCGCCGATCAGACCAACCGAGGGACCGTCATGACCATCCGCTTCGACAACCGCGTCGCCATCGTCACCGGTGCGGGCAACGGCCTGGGCCGTGCGCATGCGCTGCTGCTGGCCAGCCGGGGCGCGAAGGTGGTGGTCAACGATCCGGGTGGCGCGCGCGACGGACGCGGCGGCGATCACGCGGCGGCCGACAAGGTCGTGGCCGAGATCAAGGCGGCCGGCGGCCAGGCGGTGCCGAACTACGACAGCGTCGCCGACAAGGCCGGCGCCAAGAACATCGTGCAGACCGCGGTCGATGCCTTCGGCACGCTCGACATCGTCGTCAACAACGCCGGCATCCTGCGCGACAAGTCGTTCCCCAACATGACGATGGAGGATTTCGACTTCGTCGTGCAGGTGCACTTCCTCGGCAGCGCCTACGTCACCCACGCCGCCTGGCCGATCCTGCGCGAGAAAGCCTATGGCCGCGTCGTCGTGACCTCGTCGAATTCCGGGATCTACGGCAATTTCGGCCAGACCAACTACGCCGGCGCCAAGCTGGCGTTGGTCGGCTTCGTCAACGCGCTGCGCCTGGAAGGCCAGAAGTACAACATCATGGTCAACGCGCTGGCCCCGGTCGCCGGCACACGCATGACCGAGGACCTGATGACGCCCGAGGTGCTGGCGAAGATGAAGCCGGAATTCGTCTCGCCGATGGTCGCCTATCTGTGCAGCGAGCAGTGCCAGCACACCGGCGATATCTGGGCCGCCGGCGCCGGGTATTTCTCGCGCATCGAGTATCGCGAGGGGCCGGGTGTGCGCCTGGGGCCGCAGGCCACGGTCGACGACGTCGCCGCCAACATCGAGAAGATCGCCGACCTCTCGACCAATGTGCGCTATCGCACCTCGACCGAGGAGGTCCAGGCGGTGCTGGGTGCCTGATTCGGGCCGCCCGCCGGACTGGGATCTCGCGCCGGTCGTCGACTGGCTGGCGCGCGAAGGCCGGCTGCTGCCCGATGTCGTGCCGCTGGTCGATGCGCTGGGTGCGCGCCTGGTTGAAGCGGGCGCGCCGCTGTGGCGCATGACCGTCGGCCTGCAGACGATCCATCCGCAGCTGCGCGGGATGGGCACGGTCTGGCGCCGCGACCGGCCGGCCTACGAGCAGGGCAGGCCGCACGGCATCGAGACCTCGCCAGCCTTCATCGGCAGCCCGATGCACGAGCTGGTCGTGACCGGCAGGCCGGTACGCTACCGGCTCGACCGGCTGACGGAACAGAATCATCCGGTGCTCCACGAGGTCGCCGCCGAAGGCGGCCGCGACTACTACGCGCTGTCGGTGGCGGTGGCGCATGGCCGCTGGCCGGCGCTGACCTTCTCGACCGACCGCGTCGAAGGCTTCAGCGAATTGGATCTGGCCAAGTTCACCACGCTGTCCGACCACCTGGCGCCGGTGCTCGAAGCCCATCTGCACTACCGCGTCTCCACGACGTTGCTGGAGACCTATCTCGGCCGCGAGACCGGGCGGCGCATCCTTGATGGCCGGATCCGTCGCGGCGACGGCGAGCAGATCAACGCCGTGCTGTGGTTCTCCGATCTGCGCGGCTTCACCGCGCTCAACGAGCGGCTGCCGGCGGCCGAGATGCTGGAGCTGCTCAACAGCTATTTCGAGACCGTGGGCAACGCGCTGACGCGGCACGGCGGCGAGATCCTGAAATTCATCGGCGACGGCGTGATGGCGATCTTCCCGGTGATCGATGCCGGCTTCCTGCCCGATATCACCGGCGGTGCCTACGACGCGGCGCGCGAGGCGCATGCCGAGTTCGCCGAGATCAACTACGGTCGCGCCGAGGCCGGCCGCCCGGCGATCCGCTTCGGCGTCGGCCTGCACGTCGGCATGGTGACCTTCGGCAATATCGGCACGCGCGAGCGGCTCGACTTCACGGTGATCGGCCCCGCGGTCAATCGCTGCGCGCGGATGGAAGGCATGACCAAGGCGCTGGGCGTCTCGACCATCGCCTCGGCCGAGTTCAACGAGGTCTGTCCGCGGCCCCTGCGGCCGCTCGGACCGCATCGCCTGCGCGGCGTGCCGCGCCGGGTCGAGCTCTACGCGCCGGAATGGGCCTGAGCTTCCGCGCGGCGGAAGCGGGTTTCCCTGCGATTGCGTGACCGGCGCACGGCCCTATACTCGCGGACATGCGCAGAACGTCCTACGGCCACATGAACTGCTCGATCGCCGCGGCGCTCGACATCGTCGGCGAGCCGTGGACCTTCCTGATCGTGCGCGACGCGCTCTACGGCGTGCGCCGCTTCGACGACTTCCAGGCCAATCTCGGTATCGCGCGCAACGTGCTGACGGCGCGGCTCAAGCGGCTGGTCGAGGCCGGCGTGTTTCGCCGCGTCGCCTACCAGCAGCGGCCGGTGCGCTACGAGTACCGCCTGAGCGAAAAGGGCGCGGCGCTGTTTCCCATCATCATCGGCCTGAAGGAATGGGGCGACCGCTTCGGCGCCGCGGCCGAGGACGGCCGGCCGATGGAGCTGGAGGACGCCGCCAATGGCCATCGCGTCGAGCCGGCGCTGGTCGATCTGCGCACCGGCCGCAAGCTCGACCTGATGGGCGTGCGCGCCGTGGCCGGGGAAGGTGCCACGGCGGAAACGCGGCGTTTTTTCGAGCGCATTGCCTTCGAACGCGCCACCACGAGGCGTGTCGCGCGCTCGTGATCCGGTCCCGGTTGACGGGCAGGAGCGCTTGGGTTCGTAGTCTCCAGGGTTTTGTGTCGCGCCCGGAGACGTGACGTTGGGGGACGGATGCGGTCGCTCCGAACGCTGCTGGTGGTCCTGATCGGCTTGCCGCTTGTGTTGGTGGTGACACTCGCGGCGTTCCTGCCGTTCGTCTCCTGGCATCTGACCAACGACCATGATCGGCGCGCCTGGGTCGCGGCCTGGATCAGCGTCTTCACCGACGGCGACGTCGATCTCACCGGCCCCGTCGTGGCGCGGGTCTTTCCCAGGCCGGAGTTCATCCTGTCGGGTGCGCGGCTGGAGGTCGACCGCCATGGCGTGCACACGGTCGTCGCCGTCGACGGCGCGCGGCTCGCGGCGAGCCTGGATGGACTCGACCTGGGTTGGACGCTGGTGCTGCACCAACCGGATATCAGGATCGGCACTGGTCGTTCGGACGACGTGCCGGGCGAGATGGCGACCGCCCGCAAGGTCTTCGAGGGCCTGCGTATCCAGCCCTCGCTGTGCGCCTGGATGCCCGGTCGTCTCGAGCTCGACGGTGGCCGCGTCTCCGCCGGCGGCTTCGGCATCGACCTCGACCGGGTCGTGGTCGATCTCGCCTCGGGCGAGAACGTGCTGGAGGTGCGCGGCGTCGAGCGCCGCTCGCGCCGGCCGCTTCTGGCGCGCGGCCGGCGCGCCTCGGTCGACAGCGACGCGGTGTCCGGTGTCGTCGAGTTCAACCTGATGGGTGCCGAGGTCGAGGTCGGCTTCACCATGCGCGACCTGCTCGGGCCGGGCGGCGCCCGCGGCTGCTGGCCCGGCCGGCTCGAGGCCAAGGTGAAGGTCACGGCCGACGATCCGGGCGAGGTCTGGGCGGCCACCGTGCGCGCCGTCACGCCGCCCGGCACGAGCGCACCGTCCGAGACGCCGCGCGCCCGTCCCGCGCAGCCCGACCACAAGGCGCCGCGGCTGACGGGCGGCGCGACGCTGGACATCGCGCTGCGCGATGGCGGCGACCGTCCGCCGGTGCGCATCCGGGATCTGCGGATGCGCGTCGATTCCGTCGACCTGCTGTCGCTGAACGAGTCGCGCGTCGACGTCGGCACCATCGGCGCCGCGCCGCCGCCGGGTCCGACCGGCGACGGCGAGTATCTCGCGGCGATCCTGCGCGAGGTCGAAGGCCGGCTGCGCCAACTGGTATCCTCGGTGCAGCGCGTGCACACATGGGAGGCGCCGGTCAGCGGCGTGGCCGATCGCCTCGATGCCGCGCGGCGCGCCATCGAGCTGACCTCGCCCGCCGAGCTGCGCATCGACCGCGCCACCCTGCTGGGTGCACAGTTCACCGACGCGACATTGCGAGTCGGGCCGCCCGCGCTGGCGCGCCCCGGCATCTGCGTCGGCGGCGCGCCGCTGCAGCTGGAGATCGGCCGCGCGCGCATCGGCGCCTGGGAGGCGCCGCTGGTGATGGCCGCGACCGTCGACTACGACCGCGCCACGCACAGGCTCGACAGCGAGTTCTGCGCGCTGGGCTTCGGCTCCGGCCGGCAGGAGGCGGCGATCGTCGGCAAGCTCGCCTTCCATCGCTCCGGCAGGCGCAGCGGCATCCCCGGGCAGCGCGTCGCGCTGGAGATCGACGGCGTGCTGCCGCGCATCGACCGGGTCGCCGCGCGCCTGCGCCAGCCCAACGAGGGCGCGCTCGACGCGTCGGCCTTCAGCCACGTCTTCAAGCTATCGGCCTCGGCGATCTCGCGCCTCGACAACGCGGGGCGCGACGACGAGGTGCTCGTCGTCATGCGCGAGCTGCGGATCGACAATTTCGCCCTGCGTGCGCGGCTGCGCGCACCCAAGGGCGGCGTGGCGTCGCTTACCGTCGAGCCGGTGCGCGGCGAGCGGGTCGTCGATGCGACCGACCTGCTGAGCTGGCTCGACATCCATCCGACCAGTGTCCAGGCGCCGGAACAGCGCGTGCCGCGCATGCCGCTGTCGGGCCGCTGCGCGCGGCCGCGGGCGCCGCCGGAGGACGTGATCCTGTCGGGCTCGGTGGAGTTGCCGCGGATGAAGTTCGGCGCCGGCGTCCTCGAGCACGTCTCGCTCGACCTCCACCTCGGCGCCAACGGTCTGGCGCTCGACGACATCCGGCTGGAGTCGCCCGGCGGCGTGCGCATGGCGGGCGACGTGCGCGCCTTCACGCGGCCCGGTGCGCTGGCGACCAGCCTCGATGGCTGCCTCGACATCGGCATGCGCGCGCCGCTGCGCGTGGTCGAGTGGGCCGTGGGCGCCGAGCTGCTGTCGCAAGACGCGCCGCTGGCGCGTCTCCTGACGCTCAGCCGCGCCACCGACCTGTCCGGCACGCTGATCCTGACGCGCCACTCCAGCGGCGATGTCGAGGCGCAGTTGATCGGGATCGAGGCGTCGATCGCCGGCCAGCGCGGAGCCGCGCGGCTGTCGGGCACGATGCAGCGCGACCACGCCACCGGGCGCGTGCGCCTGGTCGATGGCCGCATCGACCTGCCGACCGTCGACGCGGCGCTGGCCTGGCGCCTATACGCCATCCTCGACGGGCGATCCGCCGCCGTGGCGCCGCGCGAGCTCGCCGGCCGGCGGGTCTCGATCGCCGGCGGCACGCTCGATGTCGAGTTCACCCAGGGCGCGCCGCGATCGGTCCTGCTGCGCGCCGCCAGCCTCGGGCTGCATCCCGTCGACCTGCGCGATGTGCAGTTCACGACCCTGCCGGGCGGCACCTTCGAGGCCAAGGCGCGGCTCGGCAAGGCTGACGCCGCGCAGTTCTCCGGCATCTACGACGCGCTCGTCGCCGCCTTCGGCGCGCCGGCCGCGAAAGGCGCCGGGGCGATGCACGGGGTGATCGATGTCGTCGGCGAGAACCTGTCGGTCCCGGTCAGCTATCTCGGCGCGGTTTCCGCCAGGCCCGAGGATCGCGTCGAGGTCGCGCAATACTCGCTGCGCGCCGAGCTGCGCGACGGCGGCGTGACGGTCGATCGGCTGCAGGGCGCCTTCGACTTCAGGCGCATCGGGCGCGACACGCCCTGCGCGATCGACGCCGACGATCGGCGCGAGCTGCGCACGGCGTTCCGCACGGACGACGCGCGCGGCGGCCGCTTCGTCGTCCGGGCGAAGATCCTGCCCGACGCCGGCCGGCGCTGGAACGTCAGCCTCGACGTCGCCCTGACCTGCGTCGCGCCGCTCGACCTGCGCTACATGCTCACCGGCCTGCGCGACATCGCGCCGGATCTGCCGGCGATGGAAGGGCGGGTCGGCTTCCTGCGCATGAAGCTCGCCGGCCCGCTCGATGACGGCGGCTTCGTGCTGCGCGAGCTGAAGGGCGAGGGGCGCTTCGAGGCGCTGATCGCGCTCAAGGGCGGCGTGGCGTCCTACGCCGGCATCTTCGCGCTCGACGAGCTCGACGACCGGGGGCTGACCTTCCGCGGCAGGCTGGGCCTCGACGGCGGCCGTCTGCGCAGCGCCGACGGTCCCCTGGTCGCCGTCGGCGGCGGCGCGACGCTGTCGGTCAACATGATCGTCGACCTGGTGAGCGACTGCATCACCGCCGCGGCCAACGTGCGCTCGCATCGCGAGGTCGATTCGCGGCCGGGATTCGACCAGTACTTCCAGGTCGAATGGCTGCGCGAGATCCGCTGGGAGAAGTACGAGCGGCGCGAGCTCAGGTCATTCAAGCCGTTCAAGGCGAGCGATACCTGCCCGGGACCGCCCGGCTGGCCGCCGCTGCCCGAACTCGTGAAGCGGCCGCGCGGCGGCTGGCGCACGATCCGGCAATAGGCCGCGGGCTCACGACGGCGTGTCGTCGTCCCTGAGGTGGGCGGCATGCTCGCGCCGCGCGCGTTCCTCCTCCAGCCGGCTGGCGCGCTTCTCGGCGCCGCTGCGGCCGTGCACCGCGCGATTGGCGGCGGCCTGCGCCTCGCGCTCGCGGCGCGCCTTTTCCTTGCGTGCGCGCCTGAGGTTGACGATATCGGCCATGTCGCATTCTCGCCCCGTTCCTCGCTTCTGATAAGGGTGAATTCGTGCAGGGAGGCGGCATGCTGAAGAAGGTCGCGATCGGGCTGGGCGCGCTGGTGGCGCTGATCCTCGTCGTCCTGGCGGCGGCGCCGCTGTTCATTGACGCCGAGAGCTTCAAGCCGCGCGTCGCCGCCGCGATCCGCGATCTCACCGGCCGCGACCTCGCCATCGCCGGGCCGGTGAAGCTGCGCCTGCTGCCCTCGCCGGTGGTCGAGGCCGCCGACATAAGGCTGTCGAACATGCCTGGCGGCAAGGCGGCCTCGATGATCGAGGCCAGGTCGCTGCGCCTGTCGGTCGGCCTGTTCCCGCTGCTGTCGCGGCGGCTGGAGGTCTCCGAGCTGAAGCTGGTCGAGCCGAAGATCGCGCTGGAGGTCACCGCCGACGGCCGCGCCAACTACGATTTCGCCCCGCCGACGCCGCAGCCGGGCGGTGGCACCAGCGGCGCGCCGCCCAAGGCGACGGGTGCCGGCTATCGCATCACCGCCGAGCGCATCGTCGTCGAGAACGGCACGGTGAGCCTGACCGATGCCCGGGCCAAGCGCGAGATCCGGCTGGAGCAGATCGCGCTCACCGCGTCGCTGAAGGGCATGCCGGCGCCGGCGTCGCTCGACGGCTCGATGATGGCCAACGGCGTGCGGCTGGCGGTCGAGATGCGTCTCGCCGCGCCAGACGCCACGCGCCAGCCGATCGAGGCGACGATCAAGACCGACGGTGGCGAGCTGCGACTCGCCGGCGCGATCGAGGATCTCGGCAAGGCGCCGCGCTATGCCGGCACCCTCAAGCTCTCGGCCGCCGATTTCGCCGGCTTCGTCGCCGGCCTGATGCGTGCCGCCGGCGCGCCGCCGGCCGACCTGCCGCCGGCGCTGGCGCGCAAGGTCGCCTACGAGGGCGGGCTCGATGCCTCGGCCACCGGCATCGTCGCGCGCGACTTCAAGCTCGACCTGGGCGACGAGTCCGGCAGCGGCTCGCTGTCGGTGACGTTCACGCCGCTGAAGGTCGACGGCAAGCTCGCCTTCACCCGGCTCGACCTCGACAAGTGGCTGGCCGGCGCGCCGGCCAAGACGACCACCGCGCCGGCACCCGCCAAGCCGGCGGCGAAGGCCGGCGGCGTGCCGTCCGACCTGGCGCTGAAGCTCGACCTGCGCGCCGCCGACGTCGTCTACGGCGGCAAGAGCGTGAAGGACGTGGCGGTCGATGTCGAGCTGGCGCAGGGCAGCCTGACGCTGCACAAGCTGGCGGCGGTGCTGCCCGGCGGGGCCCGGCTCGACGCGAGCAGCACGGCGCAGGGCAAGGCCTATCGCGGCACGGTCAGTCTCGCCGGCGAGAATCTGCGCGAGCTGCTGGGCTGGCTGAAGGTTGACGTGGCCTCGGCGCCGCAGGGCAAGCTGGGCGCCTTCTCGTTCAAGGGCAACCTTGGCGGCAGCGGCCTCGACACCCTCGCGATCAGCGATGCCACCGTGCAGCTCGACGGCACGACCCTGAAGGGTGCGCTGAGCGTGGCGCTCAAGGCGACGCCGTCGTTCACGCTCGATCTGCAGGCCGACGCGCTGGACCTCGACGCCTGGCTGCCCAGGCGCACGGCCGCCGCGCCGCCATCGGCGAAGGGCGCCGCGCCGCAGGCCGCGTCCTCCCCCGCCGACCTGTCGGGCATCGACGCGCGCGTGAAGGCGAAGATCGCGCGCCTGACCTATGGCGGCGAGCGCATCGAGGGCGTCGACGCGGATATCACGCTGCGCGGCGGCCGGCTGACGATCGGCGACACGCGAATCGCGGCGATCGCCGGTGGATCGCTGGCGCTGAAGGGCAGCGTCGCCAATCTCGGCGCGAGCCCGGCCTTCGACCTCAATATCGGGGCGCAGAACGTCAACCTCGAGCGTCTCGCGAAGCTGGCGCAGCAGCCGCCGTTCACCAAGGCGCCGGTCGGCGCCGTCTCGGTCCAGGGCGCCATCGCCGGCACTCCGAACGATCTGACCATGCGCAACCTGCAGGTGAGCGCGCTGGGCAGCCACCTGGGACTGACCGGCAAGCTGGCGCTGGCGCAGGGCGGTCCCCGCTACGACTTCAGCGCCTTTTCGCTGCGCACCGACAATCTCGGCCGGCTGTTCGCCGCCATTGGCCAGGAGCCGCCCGGCGTCACCGGCGACATCAGCGCCACCGGCGCGCTGCAGGGCGATCCGAAGACCGTGTCGTACCGCGGCAACTTTGCGCTCAAGGGCATCCAGGCGCAGGGCTCGGTGCGCGTCGACATCGCCGCCGTGCCGCGCGTCGCCGCCGATCTGCGCGTCGGCGACCTCGACATCGACAAGCTGTTCGGCGGCAGCACGGCGGGGCCGGCCGCCGGGCCGGCTGGCGGCGAGCGCTATTCGCGCGCGCCGATCGACCTGTCGCCGCTGAAGGCGCTGGAGGGCCAGTTCAAGCTGGTCGCCGCCACCCTGCAGAAGGGCGTGTGGCGGCTGGAGAAGGCCCAGCTCGAGGCGACCCTGAAGGGCGGCGTGCTCAGCATCACGCGGCTCAATGGCGGCTTCTACGGCGGCACGCTCGACCTCTCCGGCAAGGTCGACGCCGCGCGCGCGCCGGGCCATCTCGATGCCCGGGTGACGGCGGCCAATGTCAATCTCGGCCGGTTCGGGCCGGCGCTGGTCGATTCCGATCGCATCGGCGGCGCGATGAACGCCAACATCGCCTTCAACGCGTCGCTCGCCAGCGTGCACGGTCTCGTCGGCACCCTGCATGCCGACGGCAAGATCCACGGCACCGTGCGCTTCAACGTCACGAACGCGGAGCGCGTCGCCGGGCAGGCGGTTGGTGCGGTCGGCGGAGTGGTCACCAAGGGCGCGGCCGGCGTGCTGCGCGAGATCACCGGCCCGCTGGGCGGCGTGGCGCGCGGCGCCAGCGGCACAGTCGAAGGGCTGGGGCTGGCGCTGCGCATCGCCATGGACCGCTTCGTCGGGCGCAACGCGCCGATGGCCGGCGAGATCACCGTGCGCGGCGGCACGCTGAGCACCAACAACACGCGTGTCGACGGCGAGCGCGCCTGGGCGATGGTCGTGGCCAACGTCAACCTGCCGGCCTGGACGCAGGACACGACGATCAACGTCTTCGTGCAGGAGGATCCGACCCGGCCGGCGGTCGTGGTGCGCCAGACCGGCAGCGTCGATCATCCCAACCGCGCCATCACGACCAGCGGCGCGGGCGCTCCGCAACAGCAGCAGCCGCAGCAACCACAGCCGCAGCAACCGGCGCCGAGCACCGCGCCGCAGAAGCCAAAGACGGTGCCCGGCGCTGTTCGCGATCTGTTGAAGGGGCTGGGTCGCTAGGCCTTGGCGTCGAGCCGGCTGCGCAGATCGCCGAGCACGAACAGACGCAGGGCGCCCGACAGGTTGGGCGCGCTGGCGAGGTCGCGGCCGGCGATGCGCGCGCGATCGATTTCCGCCACCAGCGCCGCCAGCGACTGTCCGCGCCGCGCGGCGATCGCCGTCAATTCGTCCCAGAACGCCGCTTCCAGCGACACGCTGGTGCGGTGCCGGCCGATGGCGATCGAGCGCTTGCGCACGCGGGCGTCGGCGGGAATCACGGCGGCGTCTCCGGCCGCGTCATCGCGCCGGGCTTCACCCATTGATCGAACTGCGCGGCGGTGACGAAGCCCGAGGCCAGCGCCGCCTCGCGCAGCGACAGGCCCTCGAGATGCGCCTTGCGCGCGATCTTGGCCGCCTTGTCGTAGCCGATATGCGGGTTGAGCGCCGTCACCAGCATCAGCGAGCGCTCCAGCAGGTCGGCGATGCGCGCGCGATCGGGCTCGATGCCGGCGACGCAGTTGCGCGCGAAGCTCTCCGACGCGTCGGCCAGCAGGCGGATCGACTGCAGCACCGCGTCGGCGATCACCGGCTTGTAGACGTTGAGCTGCAGGTGGCCGTTGGCGCCGGCGAAGGTGACGGTGGTGTGGTTGCCGATCACCCGGGCGGCGACCATGGTCAGCGCCTCGGCCTGGGTCGGATTGACCTTGCCCGGCATGATCGAGGAGCCGGGCTCGTTCTCCGGCAGCGCCAGCTCGCCCAGGCCGGCGCGCGGGCCCGAGCCCAGCAGGCGCACGTCGTTGGCGATCTTGTGCAGCGACACCGCGATGGTGTTGAGCGCGCCTGACAGCTCGACCAGCGCGTCGTGGCTCGCCAGCGCCTCGAACTTGTCCGGCGCGGCGGTGAAGGGCAGGCCGGTCAGCGTGCCGATCTCGCGCGCGAAGGATTGCGCGAACAGCGGATGGGCGTTCAGGCCGGTGCCGACGGCGGTGCCGCCCTGGGCCAGCGCCAGCACGCGCGGCATCGCCGCGTCGAGCCGCTCGAGCGACAGCTCGACCTGGCGTGCCCAGGCGCCGAACTCCTGGCCCAGGGTCACCGGCGTGGCGTCCTGCAGATGCGTGCGGCCGATCTTCACGATGGCGGCGAAGGCGGCGGCCTTGGCCGCCAGCGCCGCGTGCAGCTCGCGCAACGCCGGCTTCAGGCGCCGTTCGACCTGCAGCACGGCGGCGATGTGCATCGCCGTCGGAAACGAATCGTTGGATGACTGGCCGAGATTGACGTGGTCGTTGGGATGCACCGGCGCCTTGCCGCCGCGCTTGCCGGACAGCAATTCGTTGGCGCGCCCGGCGATCACCTCGTTGGCGTTCATGTTGCTCTGCGTGCCCGATCCGGTCTGCCAGACCACGAGCGGGAACTCGTCGGCCAGCGTGCCGTCGATCACCTCGTCGGCCGCCTTGAGGATCGCGCCGGCCTGCGGCTCCTTCAGCAGCCCCAGCGCGCGATTGGCCTGCGCCGCGGCCTTCTTCTGCAGGCCCATCGCCTCGACCAGGGCGGCCGGCATGCGCTCGCCGCCGATGCGGAAATTCTCCAGGCTGCGCTGGGTCTGCGCGCCCCAGTAGCGCGTCGCCGGGACTTCCACCTCGCCCAATGAATCGCTTTCGACCCTGTCGGCCATGCGGGCTCCCGCAAACAAGAAGGGCGGAGCCGGACGGCTCCGCCCTTCATGTCGTATCTGCGCCCGCCGGGGTCAACCCGGCCGGCGGTCAGCGCGGCAGCACCGTCGAGCCCATCAGGAATTCGTCGACCGCGCGCGCGCACTGGCGGCCCTCGCGGATCGCCCAGACGACCAGCGACTGGCCGCGGCGCATGTCGCCGGCCGAGAACAGCTTGGGCACCGAGGTCTTGTAGTCGACCATGTTGGCCTTGACGTTGCCGCGCGGGTCGAGCTCGACGCCGGCCTGCTCGACCATGCCCTTGCGCACCGGCCCGAGAAAGCCCATCGCCAGCAGCACCAGATCGGCCTTCAGCTCGAACTCGCTGCCGGGAATCTCCTTCATCGCCATGCGGCCGGCGGCGTCCTTGACCCATTCGATGCGCACGCATTCCAGCGCCTGCACCTTGCCGTTGGCGCCGGTGGCGCGCTTGGTCAGCACGGCGAAGTCGCGCTCGGCGCCTTCCTCCTGCGACGAGGACGTACGCATCTTCAGCGGCCAGTCGGGCCAGGTCAGGCCCTTGTTCTCCTTCTCCGGCGGCGCCGGCATGACCTCGAGCTGGGTCACCGAGGCGGCGCCCTGGCGGTTCGAGGTGCCGATGCAGTCCGAGCCGGTGTCGCCGCCGCCGATCACCACGACATGCTTGCCCTTGGCCGAGAGCGTGCCGTGCGGTGCGGCGCGCGCCTCGTCGTCGCCGGCGACGCGCTTGTTCTGCTGCGTCAGGAAGCGCATGGCGAAGTGGATGCCGTCGAGCTCGCGGCCCGGCACCTCCAGATCGCGCGGCCATTCGGCGCCGCCGGTCAGCGCTACGGCGTCATAGCCTTCGAGCAGCGACTTCACCGAGATCGTCATGCCGACCTCGACGCCGATGCGGAACTCGACGCCCTCGGCCTCCATCTGCCGCATGCGGCGGTCGATGAGGTGCTTCTCCATCTTGAAGTCGGGGATGCCGTAGCGCAGCAGGCCGCCGATGCGGTCGTTCTTCTCGAACAGGGTCACCGAATGGCCGGCGCGTGCCAGCTGCTGGGCACAGGCCATGCCGGCGGGGCCGGAGCCGACGACGGCGACGCGCTTGCCGCTCTTCTTCGCCGGCACCTGGGGCTCGATCCAGCCTTCCTGCCAGCCGCGGTCGACGATCGCGCATTCGATCGTCTTGATGGTCACCGGGTTGTCGTCGATGTTCAGCACGCACGACGCCTCGCAGGGCGCCGGGCAGATGCGGCCGGTGAACTCCGGGAAGTTGTTGGTGGAGTGCAGGACCTCCAGCGCGTCGCGCCACTGGTCGCGATAGACGAGGTTGTTCCACTCCGGGATGATGTTGTTGACCGGGCAGCCGTTGTGACAGAACGGAATGCCGCAATCCATGCAACGCGCGCCCTGCTGGCGGACCGCGTCGGTCGGCAGCGGCAGGACGAACTCCTTCCACGTCTTCAGACGCGCCTCGACCTTCTCGTAGCCCCGGTCCTGGCGCGCGATCTCGAGGAAGCCGGTTGGCTTGCCCATCGCTAGAGACTCCGTTCAGCGTTCGTCGTCATGCCGAGCGGAGCGAGGAATCGAGATCCTTCGCTTCGCTCAGGATGACAGGGAGGGTGGTCACTCCGCGGCGACGGCCTTGGCCGCCGTGCGTTCCGCGCGCATGTCGAGCAGCGCGCGGCGGTAGTCCTTCGGCATCACCTTGACGAAGCGTTTCACCGCCTCGTCCCAGGTCGCGAGAATCTCGCGGGCGCGTTCGCTGCCGGTGTACAGCAGGTGGCGCTCGACGAGAATGCGCAGGCGCTCCTCGTCGAAGCGCAGCATGTCGCCCATGCCGTTGTCGTAGGCGCTGACCGAGCGCTGGCGCGGCTTGTCGGACTCCTCGGCCTCGACGCCGCCGTCGCCCGCGGTCACCGGCTCGAGCTCGACCATCGCCATGTTGCACAGCGACCTGAAGCGATTGGCCGGGTCGTAGACATAGGCCACGCCGCCCGACATGCCGGCCGCGAAGTTGCGCCCGGTGTCGCCCAGCACGGCCACCACGCCGCCGGTCATGTACTCGCAGCCGTGATCGCCGGTGCCCTCGACGACGCAGACCGCGCCCGAGTTGCGCACCGAGAAGCGCTCGCCGGCGACGCCCTGGAAATACGCCTCGCCGGCGATGGCGCCGTAGAGGACGGTGTTGCCGACGATGATGTTCTCGGTCGGCTTGCGCGGTGCGCTGGCCGGCGGCTTCACGACGATGCGGCCGCCGGACAGGCCCTTGCCGACATAATCATTGCCGTCGCCGGTCAGCTCGAGCGCCACGCCGCGCGCCAGGAAGGCGCCGAAGCTCTGGCCGGCTGTGCCGGTGAGCTTCGCCGAGATGCTGCCCTCGGGCAGGCCGGCATGGCCGTAGCGCCTGGCGATCTCGCCCGACAGCATGGCGCCGACGGTGCGGTTGACGTTGCGCACCGGCAGCTCGATCTGCACCGGCTCGCGGCTCTCCAGCGCCGGCTGCGCCGCCTCGATCAGCCTGTGATCGAGCGCGCGCTCCAGGCCGTGGTCCTGGCGCTCGCTGTTCCAGATCGCCACGCCTTCGCGCGCCGGCACCTGGTACAGGATCTTCGACAGGTCGACGCCCTTGGCCTTCCAATGGTCGAGCGCGCGGCGCATGTCGAGCCTGTCGACCCGGCCGATCATCTCGTTGAGCGTGCGGAAGCCCAGCTGCGCCATGATCTCGCGCAGCTCTTCGGCGACGAAGAAGAAGTAGTTGATGACGTGCTCGGGCTGGCCGGTGAAGCGCTTGCGCAGCACCGGATCCTGCGTCGCCACGCCCACCGGGCAAGTGTTGAGGTGGCACTTGCGCATCATGATGCAGCCGGCCGCGATCAGCGGCGCGGTGGCGAAGCCGAACTCGTCGGCACCCAGCAGCGCGCCGATGGCGACGTCGCGGCCGGTGCGCAAGCCACCGTCGACCTGCACCGCAATACGGCCGCGCAGGCCGTTGAGCACCAGCGTCTGCTGGGTCTCGGCCAGGCCGATCTCCCACGGCGAGCCGGCATGGGTGAGCGAGGTCAGCGGCGAGGCGCCGGTGCCGCCCTCGTAGCCCGAGATGGTGACGTGGTCGGCCTTGCACTTGGCGACGCCCGCCGCGACCGTGCCGACGCCGACCTCCGACACCAGCTTCACCGACACGCGCGCGCGCGGGTTGGCGTTCTTCAGGTCGTGGATCAGCTGCGCCAGATCCTCGATCGAATAGATGTCGTGGTGCGGCGGCGGCGAGATCAGGCCGACGCCGGGCGTGCTGTGGCGCACGCGCGCGATGTTCTTGTCGACCTTGTGGCCGGGCAGCTGGCCGCCCTCGCCGGGCTTGGCGCCCTGGGCCATCTTGATCTGCAGGTCGTCGGCGTTGACCAGGTACTCGGTCGTCACGCCGAAGCGGCCCGAGGCCACCTGCTTGATGGCGGAACGCATCGAGTCGCCGTTGGGCAGCGGCTTGAAGCGGTCGGTCTCCTCGCCGCCCTCGCCGGTATTCGACTTGCCGCCGATGCGGTTCATGGCGATTGCCAGCGTGGTGTGCGCCTCGCGGCTGATCGAGCCGAAGCTCATGGCACCCGTCGCGAAACGCCGCACGATGCTGGCGGCCGGCTCGACCTCCTCGATCGGCACCGCCTGCTCGGCGAAGCGGAACGACATCAGGCCGCGGATCGTCAGCAGCCGCTCGGTCTGCTCGTTGATCGTGCGCGCGAAGGCCTTGTACTCGTCGGGCAGGTTGCCGCGCACGGCGTGCTGCAGCCTGCCGACGGACTCCGGCGTCCAGGCATGATCTTCGCCGCGCAGGCGGAAGGCGTAGTCGCCGCCGACATCGAGCATGTTGCGGTAGATCGGGCTGTCGCTATAGGCGTCGCGGTGACGCCGCACGGTCTCGTGCGCGATCTCCGGCAGGCCGGCGCCCTCGATCGTCGTCGCGGTGCCGGTGAAGTACTTCTCGATGAAGTCGGAGTGCAGGCCCACGGCGTCGAAGATCTGCGCGCCGCAGTACGACTGGTAGGTCGAGATGCCCATCTTGGACATCACCTTCAGCAGGCCCTTGCCGACCGCCTTGATGAAGTTCTTCTGCACCTCGTAGGCCTTGAGCGGCAGGCCGCTCTCGATGCGGATCTTCTCCAGCGTCTCGAAGGCGAGATAGGGGTTGATCGCCTCCGCGCCGTAGCCCGCGAGCACGCAGAAATGGTGCACCTCGCGCGCCTCGCCGGTCTCGACCACCAGGCCGGTCTGCATGCGCAGGCCCTGGCGGATCAGGTGGTGATGCACGGCGGCGGTGGCGAGCAGGGCGGGGATCGGGATGCGCTCGGCCGACACCTCGCGATCCGACAGGATCAGGATGTTGTTGTCGGCCAGCACCGCGTCGGTCGCCTCGCTGCAGACGCGCTCTAGGGCTTCTTCGAGACCCTCGGCGCCCTCGGACGCCGGCCAGGTCGTGTCGATGGTCGCCGTACGGAAGGCGCCGTCGAGCAGCTCGGAGATCGAGCGGATCTTCTCGAGATCGGCGTTGGTCAGCACCGGCTGCGAGACCTCGAGCCGCTTGTGCGAGCCGGCCTGGTG
>JBFXAZ010000007.1:0-87165 GCA_050183765.1 Reyranellaceae bacterium
TCATACGGATACAATCTTCACAAGCGCGCAGCACTAAGCTTGAACTGCATCTCGGCGATTCTCAAGGATCCTGACGATGAGATACTGTTTGTCGACTACAATACGCCGGACGACTATCCAACTTTCCCCGAAGCAATCCAAGATACGTTGACGCTTGAAGCGCGTAGGCGGGTGCGCGTTCTACGCGTTAGGCCAAAGCACCATGCACCCTTAGCCGGAAAGACACATCTTGTGGCGCTAGAGGCGGTGAGCCGCAACGTTGGGGTAAGGCGCTCCAACCCTAACAATCGCTGGATACTGTCGACCAACACCGACCTGATTTTCGTACCGAAGGCTCGGGAGTCTCTGTCCGAAATCGCGAAGAGCCTGCCGGACGCATACTTTCACATCCCTCGCTTCGAGTTGCCCGAGTCGATGTGGGAGCTGTTGAACCGGATGGACCCGGCGGGGGCTATCGAACGGATGCGCGAATGGGGGATGGCCTTTCACCTGAACGAAACAATTCTTAGTGAGCATCCTGAATACCGGTTCGACGGCCCAGGAGACTTCCAGCTTATACTGAGAGAAGACATCTTCCAGATTAGTGGCTTCCATGAGGAAATGCTGCTCGGCTGGCATGTGGATGCCAACATCGCCAAGCGCCTCTCGCTACTTCGTGGCTACACCGGTGATCTGTCGGCTGAGATCGCTGGGTATCACTGCGACCATACGCGTCAGGTTACGCCGGCGCATCGGCCGGGAAGCATCCAGAACAGTTGGTCGCGATTTTTCAGCGATGTCACAATCGCAAGCCTTCCAGAGCAGTCCGAGAATTGGGGTATGCCGGGCGAGTTGATCGAGGAAGTCTCGTTGCAAAATTGTGACTCCCACCTTCTTAGCCTCAGAACCGCCCTGAAGGAGGTGTCGGAGAAGCCGACAACAACGGTGGTCGACAGGTCGACCTTCGACAAGGTTGGCTACGATGCAGCACATGTGCTGCCATTTCTGGTGGATGCTCTTATCAGCTATGATAGAGGCATTGTATTAGGCTGGTTTGCCGCTCGACAGGACCTGTTGACGATGCTTTCCGCCAGCCTCCAGAACCTCGGCTTCTTATCTCCAATCCTGGTTCCTACCGAGCTGGCTAGTGCGCTCGCACTGCCATCGAATGTTCAGGTTGCTCCTCAGCACGAAGTTCTGGCCAAAGCAGAAATTGTTGGCTTCGATTTCGGCTTTCCTGTTGGTCAAGTTGAGCTAGTAGCCAATCACGCTAAGAACGCGCTGGCTCTCAATGCTCAGGGACTCCTAGCCTTCGCCGGCGACGAGTATCGCCGCAAGAGCCGAGGACTTGCCCCAAGGCGAGCCATAGTCGTGAATGCTGTTCACTCGCGCTTTGCGCTCGTGACAAGCCTGATAGGTGCCCCCGTCGCACCGATCAGCACTCGAATACGCCAGGGCTTTTTGGCGTGGAACGGTGAGGTCGACTTGCAACCCCACCTACACTGCGGACCGGCCGGCGAGCAGACCGACGATGGAATTGTCACACGCCCTGGAGTCTCCCACGTCCTGTTCGGAGCGGTGCATCCGTTGCCGGAAGGCAGGTACGAGTTTCGCGTAGAATTGACGCCGCGGACGCCGAAATACCTTCCAACGTCGATGGAGCAAGAGATACTGCTGGACGGGAAGCATCTGCAACGACGGCGACATTGGTTCTTTGGGCCATCATCGACACTGATGCTCCGGACGCCGTTTGTTGTACCGAGCAACGTACTCTCGATCGACAAAGTTCCCCTAGGCGTGGAGTTCCGCCTGACAACACTGGGGCGTGCGGACTGCCGCCTCACAAGAGCTTCAGCGACATTGATGGACAGTGACTTGGGCGGACCATGATGAGGGTTGCAGTAGTTGGGCTAGGGAAACTTGGCGTGCCCCTAGCAGCGGTCCTTGCCAGCAAAGGACATGAAGTGGTCGGCGTTGATCTTGATCCTTTGGTTGTTGCTACCATCAACGCCGGGACTTCGCCCGTCGAGGAACCGGGGGTTCACGAGCGAATCACGTCAGCTGGATCGCGTCTCCTGGCTACCGGCTCTTTCGAAGAAGCAGTCGAGAAGAGCGATATCGCGTTCGTGATCGTGCCGACGCCTAGCGATGATCGCGGCCTTTTTTCCAATCGGTTCGTCTTGGACGCAGTGAGTAGAATTGGCGCGGCATTGAAGGTGCGACGGGGCTACTACGTTGTTAACATAACTAGCACAGTGATGCCTGGTAGCACAGGAGGGGAGATTCGTACGGCCTTGGAGATGACGTCCGGGCGGAAAGTCGGGCCTGACATGGGACTTACCTATAATCCAGAGTTCATTGCCCTTGGGAGCGTTGTTCGCGACCTGCTGAGGCCCGACATGCTGCTGATTGGGGAATCCGATCCGCGTGCCGGCGACGTTCTTTTGGCTACTTATTCTGCAATTCTCGATAGTACTCCACCGATTCATCGGATGAACTGGATCAATGCGGAAATCGCAAAGATAGCAATCAATACCTACGTGACAACAAAGATAAGCTACGCGAACATGCTTGCCGAGATTTGTGAGGGACTGCCTCATGCTGATATAGACGTAGTAACGACCGCATTGGGATCCGATTCACGTATTGGTTCGAAGTATCTTCGTGGCGCGCTGGGCTATGGCGGCCCTTGCTTTCCGAGAGACAACGTTGCGTTGTCGGCATTAGCCAGGACAATTGGACGTTCAGCAGACGTGGCGATTGCGACAGATATGGTAAATCGACGACAGGCGCAGCGTGTGGTGAACTTGGTCCATCTGTTGCGGCCCGAGGGGCCAGTTGCGGTGTTGGGCATGGCTTACAAGGTGGATACGCCGGTTGTCGATGAAAGCCAAGGAGTCGAGATTTCCCGGATGCTCGCCGAACTCGGCTACACGGTGTTAATTTTCGATCCTCTCGCGCTGTCATCAGCTGCGACCGCGCTTATGGGAAGAGTTTCACCTCGCGCGAATGCAGCGGAAGCTGTCGCCGAAGCGGACGTCGTAGTGGTAGCCAATCCTATTGACGGGCTGAAAACCCTTCCGCTCAGCGTGTTTACGAGCGGTGAGCAGAGGAAAGTTGTGATCGATTGCTGGCGGATTCTTCCAACGTCGGTCGCCGATGTTGCTGACGTCTTGCTGATGGGGCGGGGGCCGGACTGACAGTTTGCACTGTCGATGGACTATCTGAAGCGGTTCATTTTGGATGGCCAGTCCCGCAACGCATCGGCTCGCGGTCAAGACCAATTGTGGTTGGAAATGTATTCGACATCTCTTAGTCTGGCTGTGCTACCGCGAAGGTTGGGGGCATTGTTATGTTGCGCTGTTGCGACGTTCACCAGGCCTTGGCTACTCGAGGCTCACTCAAGGCGGTCCTAACTGCCGACGCTCTATGCGCTTGCCTAGATCAATCAACCTTTGAGCGACGGCAGTACTGACCTCATGTCGCGACTGTACTTTGACGCATCGTCTTACATTCATCATCCGTTTCATCGTATGACCGGAGTTGAAAGGGTCGCATACGAGCTAGGCAAACGTCTCGTCGCGCGAGGTGCGAGGCTAGTTTGGTTTGATCCTAAAGTCTCTGCGTTCCGGCTGTTCACGCCGGCACTACAAGAACTTTTTTCGGAGCTAGAAGAGATAGATGTTGATGCGCTCATCGGTGCGCCCTCGCTGAAGCGGGGGAGCTATGCGATTTCCCGCCAGGCGGCAACGTGGGCTGCATCATTCTACCCGCACATGCCTCGCATATTGGGGATACACTGGCATACCGAACGCTTCGCTTTAGGCAGGTTTGTCGCAGCGTTTGACGGCATGTCACCGGAGGAGCGGTACGAATTTGCGAGAAAGCTAGGACTGCTTACTGAGACATCGCTTCAGCGAAAGCTGGCAATTCGCCTTAAGCGGAGGCAATGGGAGGAAGCAATCGGTTTGCCGATTAGGTTTTTTCCTAACGATGTTTACCTGTCGACTAACGTATCGTCATCCAACGGGTTGAGACGTTATGTACGGCGCGCGATGAGGAGCCGCGGCTTAAGGTATGTTCACATGTTTCATGACCTGCTTCCTCTGCGGCATCCTGAGTTCGTAACGGGCAGTCACCATGTTGCAGAGTTCCGGCGTTTCGCCCATGAAGTAATCAATATGGCTAGTGTGCTAACGGCGAACTCTAAATTCGTTGCGCGCGATATAGAACAGTATTGCATCGAGGCCGGCTTGCCTAAGCATCAGGTAATTCCAGTCCAGTTACCTGCTGGAGTTCTTGCTGCTACAGCAACTCTTACTAAGAGGCTGGAGGACCTCGTCGCAGCATCCGGACCGTTCGCTTTGATGGTTGGAACGTTTCAGCCACGAAAGAACCAAGGATGGCTATTGGGTCTTTGGAAAGAATTGACGAGTAGAATTGGCGAACGGGCGCCATCACTCGTATTCGCCGGTCAGCTTGGCTGGGCGTACAAGGATGTCTTGAAGGAAATGCAGCAGGATAGGTCGCTTTGGGGTAGGAAGATTTTTTTCATAGAAGCACCTTCCGACGAGGAATTGGCGTGGCTTTACCAGAGCTGTGAGTTCACGTTAGCTCCATCGCTATATGAGGGATGGGGACTGCCTATTGGTGAGGCGCTGGCGTACGGCAAATACTGTCTAGCATCCGACAACACGGCTATCCCCGAAGCAAGCGGTGGTCTTGCTTTTACAGCGCCACTGGATGAGCGTGACAGATGGCTTGCAGAAATTGAGCGAATTTCTTCGGACCCAGCATATTTGCGTTCTCAGACCGAGTTGATTTCGCGGGCAGCTTCCTCGAGGAGGACATGGGATGATGTGGCTCGCGAGATGCTCAAGATCTGCACAACGGCAATGGCAAACCAAGCAAAGGGATACCTCGGTTCCAATGCTGTAAGATTCGGAGGCTAGTTTGTCATTCGGGACAAGGGCGCTAGCGCGTCTACTATCTCCGTTTGGCGTGCGCACCGCGCCGCTATTGCTGGATTTGCGGAATGATCCGCCGCAGCTTGACGACCCCATCTCTCAGCTTTGCACGCAGTCTCAGGTCGAAGCGCCAGTCTATCAGATGTGGTTATCGCGAATAAAGGAGCAGCAGCGCAGGCACCGTAAGCAATGGGAGTTCGTTTACATTCTGCAAGTGCTGTCGACACGCCAAATGCTACAGCCGGGGCGTCGTGGACTCGGATTCGGAGTCGGCAATGAGCCATTGCCTGCGCTTATGGCATCGTATGGCGTCTCGGTTCACGCAACTGATCTTGAGCTAGAAGAGGCACAGCGCCAAGGATGGGTTCAGACGGATCAGCATCTAGCGACATTGGATCAGCTTAACTCACGTCAAATCTGCGATGAGGAGAGCTTCCGTCGCCTCGTGAGTTTTGAGCCAATTGACATGAATGCTATTCCGGAGCGGCTAAGTGGATTCGACTTCACCTGGTCATCTTGCGCCTTGGAGCATCTCGGTTCGATTGAGCACGGGATTCGATTCATTGAAGCGTCGCTTCGTACCCTAAAACCCGGCGGCGTTGCGGTTCACACGACCGAATTTAACTGCTCATCGGACACTGAAACGCTCGCTCATGGTGGCACAGTCATCTATCGCCGACGCGATATTGTGGGATTTCTGGACCGTATGACGCGTGAAGGTTACATCACGGCTCTTACTCTGGCTTCTCCGGGCGATCCACTGGACAAGCACGCCGACGTTCCACCGTACTCCTCACATGATCACTTGCGACTGAAATTGGATCGCTACATTTCAACATCCATCGGAATATTGATTCAGAAGCCGAAGTAGTTGAGTTCCTAATCTAGGTTTCCCGATCGATACACTGCGGCCGTCGGGGGTATCGAGGTATTGGCCCATTTGGTGCAAGTGGCGTCGTCGTAGGTGAGATGTGTCGCCAACTGTGTGCGGCGCTAAGATTAGCTCACCGCCGCGGCGGCCTTGCGCAGATCGGTCGAGTACCGGATGCCGACCGGCGCGTCGCAGTCGAACGGGCTGTTGAGGCCCAGCCGGGCGCCGGTCTCGCGCAACGCCGGCAGGACTTCCTGGCCCAGCAGGCGGATGCAGGTCTTCGAGTCCTCGTGGCTGACCGTGCCGTCGTTGGCCCACAGCGCCATGATGCCGGGCCGCGTTTCCTCCAGGATACGCCGCAGCTTGGGGATCACCGTCTTGGGGGTGCCGGCGATGATCTGCATGTCGTCGAGCTGCTGCTGGAAGTCCGGCCGGCCGCGCGGGCTGGTGGCGCGGCCGGTGGCGAACTCGACGAAGGCGCGGCGCTGGGTGGGCGAGAAGTAGCCCGATGGGCTGCTCCATACCGGGTGCGCCAGCCCGGTGAACTCGCCCTGCATCCACATGAACTGCCGCGCGTTGGCGACCGCCTTCTCCTCGGTCTCGGCCACGTGGACGCGCTGCAGGTAGCCGCGGTTCTCCGGGCCCGAGGCGTAGCCCGCTTCCTGCGCCGCCTCCTCGTAGGTCTCCCAGATCTTCCGGGTAGCCTCGATCGAGGTGTTGAGCGCGATATAGGGATAGCGCTGCCGGGCCGCCCAGACGATCGTCTCGCGGCTCACCACGCCGGGGATCCACACGCGGGGGTACGGCTTCTGCAGCGGCACCGCCCAGGGGTTCACCACGCGGTGCTGGTAGTGTGTGCCCTCGAAGCGGAACGGGCCGGGCTGCGTCCAGGCCCGGACGATCAGGTCGTGCGCCTCCTCGAAGCGCTCGCGGTTGTAAGCGGGGTTCACGCCGGTCGCGAGCTGCTCCTGGCCGCCACCGCGTACGAAGCCGGAGACCAGCCGGCCCTTTGAGATCATGTCGATCATCGCCAGCTCTTCGGCCAGCCTGAGCGGGTTTTCCGCCAGCGGCAGCGGATTGCCGAGCATGACGATCTTCACCCGTTCGGTGACCGCGGCCAGCACGGCGGCGAAGACGTTCGCTTTCGCCTGCATGCAGAACGGCGCGTTGTGGTGCTCGTTCAGCATGATGCCGTCGAAGTTCACCGCCTCGGCCAGCTTGTACTGCTCGATGTACTCGTTGTAGAGGCGGCTGCCGGCGACCGGGTCGAAATTGCTGTTGGAGAACATCAGCGCGGTGGCGCCGAACTCCAGCCCCTTCTTCGAGTCGTAGGCCGACATCGGCTGCTCGGTGAAGTACATCAGGTGCATGGTCGCCTCCCTCAGTTGCCGCCGGCCAGCGCCATCACCAGCGCGGTCAGATCCCCGGGTTTCTCCATCTCGACGTAGTGGCCGCAATCCTTGACGATCTCGAGCTTCGCGTTGGCCAGGCCCTTGGCGTAGACCTCGGCGGCGCTCGGCGGCACGACGCGATCGTCGTCGCCGTGCACGACGATGGCCTTTGCCTTCACGCCGCCCAGCAGGTGCGGCAGGGTCTGGCTGTACATGTAGGGCTTCCAGGCGATGCGGAAGCTCATCTCGCGGCAGACATCCCACTCGACAAGCTGGTCGGTGCTGGGCTCCGCGCCATAGACCGCGTCCATCGCGGCCTGCTGGTGGAAGCCGGCCTTCACGTAGTCCATGTAGCTGAGAAGCGCCTGGTCGAGGATCTCTCCCTGCGGCGGCTTCACGCCCATCGCGCCGACCAGCGCCAGCGCGCCGACGTCGCGCGGCGCCATCGTCGCCATCTCCGCCGCGATCCAGCCGCCGAGGCCCAGTCCCACGAGCACGGGCGAGGCGAGGTCGAGTTCCGCCAGCAACGCGCGATACATCACCGCGATGTCGCGCGGATGACGCAGCCAGTCCGGCCGCTGCGACCTGCCGTAGCCGGGATGATGCGGCACCAGCACGTCGAAGCGCTCGGCCAGCGAGTCGTAGAACGGCAATCGGGGCAGGGTGCCGGTGTCATGATGCAGCACCAGCAGCGGCCGGCCCTTGCCGGCACGCGTCAGATGCAGCTTCACGCCGGCGACGGCGATGCTCGACTCGTTCCAGGCGATGCTGCCCGCCATCGCGCGTCCTCCCACCTTGTTGGCGAAACGCTCGCAGCGGTGCGGCAGCGAGTCAACTCACGGGAGACTTGCGCGCGGCGCAACGCGCGCTATAGCAGGCCGTTCTTTCGCGGAGCGAGCGCTGTGATCCTCATCGGCCAATACGATTCGCCCTTCGTGCGCCGCGTCGGCATCGCGCTGACGCTCTACAACCTGCCGTTCGAGCATCGCCCCTGGTCGACCTTCGGCGACGCCGACAAGCTGCGGCCCTACAATCCGCTCACGCGCGTGCCCACCCTCGTGCTCGACGATGGCGACGTGCTGATCGAGAGCCACAGTATCCTCGACTACCTCGACAGCCTGATGCCGGCCGACCGGCGCATGTTTCCGGTCGCCGAGCCGCAGCGGCGTCAGGCGCTGAAGGTGGCGGCGCTGGCGACCGGCATGGCCGACAAGGCGGTGAGCCTGTTCTACGAGCTGCGCCTGCACCAGCAGACCTCGGACCTTTTCGTCGAGCGCTGCCGCGCGCAGGTGACGGGCGCGGCGAGCCTGCTGGAATCCGATCGCACGCGCCGTCCCGGCGATTTCTGGTTCGGCGCGAAGATCGGCCACGCCGACATCGCCATCGCCTGCGCCCTGCGCTTCATCGGCGAGGCGCATCCCGGCCTTCTGCCGCCGGAGCAGTTCCCGGGGACCGTCAATCACGCCCGGCGGATGGAGGTGCTGCCCGCGTTCCAGGCCATCGTGCAACCCTTCATCCCGCCGTCGTCGTAGATCAGATGACGCCTTCCTCCCTGAAGATCTCCATGCATTTCAGCAGCGCGCGCTCGTAGCGGGCGCGCTCGGCGGCGATCTTCTCAGGCGTCCAGTCGAAGAAGCCGCGACCGGTCTTGAAGCCGATGCGGCCTTCATCGACGTTCTTCTGCAGCACCGGCGGCGGGCCATCGGCGTTGCTGAGATCGGGATAGATGATCTTGGCCACCGCGCAGGTCGTGTCCCAGCCGGAATGCTCCTTCTGCAGGATCGGGCCGGCCGCGGCGTAGCGAAAGCCGAAGCTCAGCCGCACAGTGGCGTCGACATCCTCCGCCGAGGCGACGCCCTCCTCGATCAGCCACAGCGCCTCGCGCATCAGCGCGCCCTGGATGCGGTTGCCGAGGAAGCCGATCACGTCCTTGCGCACCTGCACCGGCCGCTTGCCCAGTGAGGTCATCATCTCGCCGAGCGCCTCGGCGAGCGCCACGTCGGTGTGCGCCGAGCGCACGACCTCGACCAACGGCACGAGGTGCGCCGGCATGAAGAAGTGCAGGCCCATCATGCGCGACTGGCTGGCCAGACCTTCGCCGATCCGGCTGATCGGGAAGGACGAGGAGTTGCTGGTCAGCGGGATGCCCCTGGGCGCCAGGGTCTCCAGCTCGGCGAAGATCCTCTGCTTGAGCGCGAGATCCTCGGTCACCGTCTCGACGACGATCGTGACATCCGCCCACGGCACCTCGGCCAGCGTCGCATAGGTCTTCACCGTCGACAGATCGACCGGCTTGCCCATCGCCTTGAGGCAGCGCTCGACCACGCCGGGCAAGGCGTCGCGCGTCGAGGCCGAGCGGGAGACGACATCTGTGTGCCAGCCGCCGCCGGCGAACATCGCGGCGATGCCGCCGCCCATCACGCCGCCGCCCACGACGACGGCGCGCTTGCTTGACGAAGCCATGACGGTTTCCTTGTCTACCAGGTTGGGTCGATCGGAGTCGTCACGCCGTGCACGGCCTCGACGATCTCCGCCGCGTCAAGCGCGAGATCCTCGCGGAAGCGCGGCGCGCAGATCTGCACGCCGACAGGCAGGCCGAGCGGCGCGCCCGGTGCCGCGGTGGTGCCCACTGGTACGGCGGCCGAGGGCAGGCCGAGCATGTTGATGGTGGTCATCAGTGCCTGCGCCGACAGCACATGGCGCAGCGTGTCGACATCCTTGTGGTCGAAGCCGATCTCGAAGGGCAGGTCGCCCGAGTTCGGGCCGACGACCAGCGGATAGCGCTCCATGAAGCGCGACCATTCGCGGCGCTGCGTCAGCACCTGTGCCAGGCCCTTCATGTAGTCGAGGATCGACAGGTCGGGCTGCACCTCGAACCACAGGCTCATCGCCTTGCGCGCCTGCGCATCGCCCAGCTTCTGCACGGTTTCCCAGGTCATGTGGCGCGCCTCGGTGAAGACCAGCGCCTGCCACAGCGCCGCGCCGGATACCACCGAGGGCGGCTCGACCTCCTCGACGGCGTAGCCGTTGTCGGCCAGCGCCTTGCCAGCCTTGCGCACGGCTTCGGCCACCGCGGGATGGGTGAACATGCCCTTGGGCGAGGGGCAGAGCGCGACGCGGATCGGCCGCGCCGGCGCGGCGCCGTCCAGGGGCGCCGGCACCCAGATCGGATCGCGCGAGTCGCCGCCGGCCATCGCCGCAAGGCCGATGCGCACGTCGCGCACCTTGCGCGCGAGCGGGCCGTTCACCGCCATGAGCTGGTTGCTGGCGCTGCGCTCGGCGGCGGCGGTGGCGTTGAATGCCGGCACGCGGCCCTGCGTCGGGCGGATGCCAGCGAGGCCGCAGGTATAGGCGGGATAGCGGATCGAGCCGCCGTAGTCGTTGCCGTGCGCCAGCGGCGCGATGCCGACGGCCAGCGCGGCCGAGGCGCCGCCCGAGGAGCCGCCCGACGTGCGCGCCCGGCACCAGGGATTGAGAGAGGGGCCGTGCACGTCGTTGTCGGTGTGCCAGCGCAGGGAGAAGGCCGGCGTGTTGGTGCGCCCGACGATCACCGCGCCGGCCTTGCGCCAGTTGGCGACCGGCGGCGAATCCTCGGTTGCCATCAGCTCCTTGAAGGCGACGACGCCGTTGATCGTGGGGTGGCCGACCTGGTCGATGTTCTCCTTGATGGTCACCGGCACGCCGTGCAGCGCGCCGAGCTTGCCGCCGCGGCGCACGGCTTCGTCGGCGGCGTTGGCCGCATCGAGCGCCTCGTCGGCGGTGAGGCGCACCACGGCGTTGACCTTGGGGTTGACCGCGTCGAGGCGTTCGAGCACCGAACGCGTGGCCTCGACGCTGGATACCTTGCGCGCGCGGATCGCCGCGGCGAGGTCGACGGCGTCCCAGCGCCAGAGTTCGGTGTCGCTCATCTGTACTCTCCAAGCCTCATGGACCGTGGCGAGCCTAGCGCGCCGGGCGGCACCGACGCGAGCGCCGGACGTTGTGCGCTGCGGCAGACTCCGGGGAAGCTGCCGGGCGGCCCAAATGGCAACGGCCCCATGTGGGGCCGTTGCTCGAGGCGACCGGCTTCCGGCCGGCGCGAGGTGCGCCTACTTGTCCAGCCAGATCTCGTCCATGCGCCAGCCGTTGTAGATGGCGTTGACCTGCAAGGTGAGGCCCTTGAGGTAGGGATACATGCAGGTGTTGCCGACACCCCAGGAGATGATCGGCCGCGCCACCTCGTCGGCCAGCTTGCGCTCCAGCTCCCAGACGATGCGCTTGCGCTTCTCGATGTCCGGCTCGCGCGACTGCTTGTCGATCAGCGCGTCGACGTCCTTGTTGCAGTAGCCGGTGTAGTTGCGCTCCGACCCGCACGAATAGTTCTCGTAGAACTGCACGTCAGGATCGTCGACGCCGCCGCCGGTCAGGTTGAGACCGACCTGGTAGTCCTTCTTCAGCACCTTGGGGAACCAGACCGGCGTGTCGACCGGATCGAGCTCGCCCTCGATGAAGATCTGCTTGAGCTGGTCGATCAGGATCACCGCGGGATCGCGATAGATCGCGATGTTGCGCGTGGCCACCTTGATCTTCAGCGTCTTGTCGGCGCTGTAGCCCAGCTTGGTCATGATGGCACGAGCGGCGGCGAGGTTCTTCTCGCGATCCGCGCCATAGCCCGGCAGCTTCGCAAGCTCATCCGCCGGCATGCCCCAGACGCCGGCCGGCGGCGGCAGCATGGCGGCACCCCTGAGGTCGTGGCCCTCGGACAGGATCTTGCTGAACGCCTCACGATCAAGCGCCAGCATCATCGCCTTGCGGATGTCGGCGTTGTCGAACGGCGGCGCCTGGTTGTTGATGATCAGGTTGGTGCTGACGTTCGTCGGCCGGTCGATGCAGATCGCGGTCGGCGCCTGGCTCTTGACGTCCTTCAGCATCGGGAAGGTGATGTCCGAATCGAAGGTGATGTCGGCGTGTCCGGCGACGAAGGCGAGGACGCGGGTCGAGCGGTTGGTCACGATCGTCCACTCGATGGCGTCAAGATAGGGGTGGCCCTTGCGCCAATAGTCCTTGTTCTTCACGAGCTTGATCGACTCGTTGCGCTTGAACTCGACGAACTTGAACGGGCCGGTGCCGATCGGCTTGGTGCGCATGTCGGCGGCCGAGACGTGGCATGAGTAGACCGGCGTATAGCCCGACGCCAGCATGGCCAGGAACGACGGCTGCTGGCGGCCGAGGACGAAGGTGACCTCGAGCGGGCCGTTGGTCTTGACCTCCTTGAGGTTCTTGTACCAGACCTTGCGCGGGTTCTTGCGGAAGGCGATCTTGCCTTTGTCCTTCGCAAGCCCGCTCAGCGAATCGAAGGTGCACTTCACGTCGGCGCTGGTGAACGGCTTGCCGTCGTGCCACTTGACGCCTTCACGCAGCTTGAACGTCAGCTGCGTCTTGTCGTCGTTCCACGACCAACTGGTGGCCAGCTCGGGCTGCAGCTTGTCGAGGCTGTTGACCTTTTCCTGCTGAGCGAACACCACGAGATTGTTGTACACGGCCATGAACGCCATGTTGGTCGAGATCGTCGCTTCCTCGAGCACCGAGGCGCTGGGGGGTTGTCGCGGTGCGCGATGCGCAGCGTGCCGCCGGATTTCTGCGCCAGTGCGGCGCCGCTACCAAAGATCGCCGCAACCGAAGCCGCGGCCAGAATCAGCCTGCCAAGACGCATGGAATGTCTCCCGTCCTCAACGTCCACCCTGTGGCGCCCCCATCGGCGCCGCTCTACTTGCCGGCTCGGGCCGGTCTTGTATTGACCCGACGCTAGCACGCTCGGCGCGCCGATGACACCCCGTATGAAACGGCCCGTATCGCAGGTCGCGCCGGCGATCCCACGGTGGCGGGCACCCGCAGTCCGGCGTATGGGTGGGCATGAGCGATGATCGCGCCCTGGTGCTGTTTTCCGGCGGTCAGGATTCCACCGTCTGCCTCGCCTGGGCCCTCGAGCGCTACGCCCATGTCGAGACGGTGGGCTTCGACTACGGGCAGCGCCACCGCGTCGAGCTGGCGTGTCGCGCCCGGATCGCCGACGCGCTGCTGGCCCGCTTTCCGGCATGGGCGGCGAAGCTTGGCGCGGACCACATGATCGATCTCGCGTCGCTGGGCTCGATCAGCGATACGGCGCTGACCCGCGACGCCGCGATCGCGTTCGAGAAGAGCGGCCTGCCCAACACCTTCGTCCCCGGCCGCAACCTGCTGTTCTTCACCTATGCCGGCGCGCTGGCCTATCGCCGCGACCTGAAGCGCCTGGTCGGCGGCATGTGCGAGACCGACTACTCGGGCTATCCCGACTGCCGCGACGACACGCTCAAGGCGCTGCAGGTGGCGCTCAGCCTGGGCATGGACCGCCGGGTCGTCATCGACACGCCGCTGATGTGGCGCGACAAGGCGGCGACCTGGCGCCTGGCCGAGCGGCTCGGCGGCCAGCCGCTGGTCGAGCTGGTCGTCGAGGAGACGCACAGCTGCTACCTTGGAGACCGCACGCGGCGCCACGACTGGGGCTATGGCTGCGACCGCTGTCCGGCCTGCGATCTGCGGGCGAGAGGCTGGCACGCCTATCGGGGCGAAGCCGCATCGAAGGGCGGTTAGATCAGGCTCCAACGCCGGCACGCCGGGCAGCGTTCGAGACGCTTGAGACCGAGATTGAGCGCCAGCAGCGAGCGTTCGTGCGTCGCGCGGCATTTGGGGCAGGTGGTCGACGTGCCGGGAAGCGTCGTGTCGACCTCGCCGGTGGCGTAGTACCGCAGCAGCAGGGCACCGCCGACGCAGAGCGCCAGGGTGAACAGCCCGATGATGCTGGGCGCCACGGCCGCCGGAAAGATCAGCGGGAAGACGCCGATCGGCAGGTTACCCAGCAGATGCATCAGCATCGCCGTCGCCAGACCGAGCGCCAGGCCGCCGCGCCAGCAGCGCCAGCCGCGCAGGGTCGTGGCCACCATCGCCGAATGGAAGGTGGCGACCATGACGCGCTCGCCGATGAAGCCACCGAAGCCCCACCACGGGATCTCGGAAAAGCGGCCCGAGCGCGCGATCAGGTCGCCGACGAACCACGCCTCGCCGATGGCGAAGCCGGTGCCGAGCGCGAGGCCGTACCACGCCAGCGTCGTGCGATCGATCCTGCGGGCGAAGAACGGCAGGAGCGCCGGCCACAGCTTGGCCGGCTCCTCGGTCAGCGGCGCGTAGAGGAACATCGCCCAGCGATAGATCGGGCTGTGGCCGACGAACGGCTGCACCAATTCCATGATCGGTTGGCGCACGAGGTAGTAGGCCAGCGCCGACATCGGTAGTTGCAGGATCAGCGCCAGGCCGAGCGCGCCGACATGGGGGCGCGGCGCGAAGCGCCACAGCACGAGCCCGAAGGCCGCGGCCATGATGATCGTGGACGCGATCGCCGCTCCCCAGATGCCATGCATGGCCATCCCCCTTCTGCCTTGTGGATGATTATTCCACGCGGCAAGCTTGGGGTAATTGGCATTCGCTCGGGGGAGTCTGGCCATGTGGAGGATCGCGACCGCCGCCGCAGCATGCGTGGCCATCGCCCTTCTCGGCGCCTGCAAGGAAGACGCGCCGAAGACCGTCGAGATACGACCGGTGCGAACCGAGGTCGTCGATCCCAAGCCGATCGACGACGATCGGCAGGCGGTCGGCGAGATCAAGCCGCGCTACGAGACCGATTTCGGCTTTCGGCTGTCGGGCAAGCTGATTTCGCGGGCGGTCGACGTCGGCGTGTCGGTGAAGAAAGGCGACCTGCTGGCCCGCCTCGACGACCAGGAGTACCGGAACCGGCTGCGGTCGGCCGAAGCCGAGATCGTCTCCGCTGAGGCGGTGCTGGTCGAGGCGGAGCAGGCCGAGGCGCGCCAGCGCCAGCTGCTCGCCTCGGGCACTACGACACGCGCGAACTTCGACGTCGCCGTCAAGAACCTGCGCGCCGCACAGGCCAAGCTCGAATCGGCGCGTGCCTCGGCGTCGCTCAGCCGCGACCAGCTTGGCTATGCCGAGCTGCGTGCCGATTTCGACGGCATCGTCACCGCCGTCGCGGCCGAGCCGGGCCAGGTGGTGAACGCCGGCCAGATGGTGGTGCGGCTGGCCAAGCCCGACGAGAAGGACGGCGTCTTCGCCATCGCCGAGTCGGCGTTCCGCGGCCGGCCGGAGAACGAGCGGCCGGAAGTGATCGTGGCGCTGCTCAGCAATCCCGGCGTCTCCGCCGAAGGCGTGGTGCGCGAGGTCTCGCCGGTGGCCGATCCGGCGACGCGCACCTATCAGGTCAAGGTCACCCTGCGCTCGCCGCCCGAGGGCATGCGCTTCGGCGCCAGCGTGGTCGGCCGGCTCAAGACGACGACTGCACCGGTCGTCGTGCTGCCCGGCAGCGCGCTATTCGAGAAGGGCGGCAAGCCCGCGGTGTGGATCTACCAGGCGGCGACGTCGTCGGTGGCGCTGAAGCCCGTCGTCGTCGCGCGCTACGAGGCCGACCGCGTGGTGATCAGTGAGGGCCTGGCAAAGGGCGAGATCGTCGTCACCGCCGGCGTCAACCGCCTGCGCGAGGGCCAGAAGGTGCGCCTGGCGCAGGAGGCCCGGCGGTGAGCGGCTTCAACCTCTCGGACTGGGCGCTGCGGCACAAGAGCTTCGTGCTGTACCTGATGCTGATCTCGGCCATCGCCGGCGTCTTCGCCTACGACAAGCTCGGGCGCGAGGAGGATCCGCCCTTCACCATCAAGACGATGGTGGTCAAGACGCTGTGGCCGGGCGCGACGGCGACCGAGATGCTGCAGCAGGTCACCGACCGCATCGAGAAGAAGCTCGACGAGGTCGAGGGGCTCGACTTCGTGCGCAGTTACACCAAGCCCGGCGAATCGGTGGTTTTCGTCAACCTCAAGGACACGGTGCGCGCCGGCGCGGTGCCCGACACCTGGTACCAGGTGCGCAAGAAGATCGGCGACATCAAGAACCAGTTTCCCTCGGGCATCCAGGGACCGGGGTTCAACGACGAGTTCGGCGACACCTATTCGATCATTTACGCCTTCACCTCGGACGGCTTCACGCCACGCGAGCTGCGCGACCATGTCGAGAGCGTGCGCGCCGAGATCCTGCGCGTGCCCGACGTCGCCAAGGTCGACCTGATCGGCACGCAGGACGAAAAGGTCTATCTCGAATTCTCGACCCTGCAGCTCGCGGCGCTGGGTCTCGACATCAACGCGCTGACCCAGACCCTGCAGGCGCAGAACGCGATCACGCCCAGCGGCGCGGTCGATGCCGGGCCCGAGCGCATCGCCATCCGCGTCTCGGGCCAGTTCACCTCGGAGAGGAGCCTCGCGACGATCAACTTCCGCCAGGGCGGCCGCTTCTTCCGGCTGAGCGACATCGCCCAGATCAGGCGCACCTATGTCGACCCGCCGCAGCCGATGTTCCGCTTCAACGGCCAGCCGGCGATCGGCCTGGCGATCGCCATGGCCAGGAACGGCGATGCCGAGGGGCTGGGCCGCAACATCCGCGCGCGCATCGCCGAGCTGATGGGCGACCTGCCGATCGGCGTCGACTCGCATCTGGTCGCCGACCAGCCGCACGTGGTGAAGGAGGCCGTGGGCGAGTTCACCAAGAGCCTGTTCGAGGCCATCGTCATCGTGCTGGGCGTGAGCTTCCTGGCCCTGGGCTGGCGGCCGGGCATCGTCGTCGCCGTCGCCATCCCGCTGGTGCTCGCCATCACCTTCGTCGTGATGTACCTGCTGGGCATCTCGCTGCAGCGCATCTCGCTTGGCGCGCTGATCATCGCGCTCGGCCTGCTGGTCGACGACGCCATGATCGCCGTCGAGATGATGATGACCAAGCTGGAGGAAGGCGCCGACAAGGTGACGGCGGCGACCTACGCCTACACCTCCACGGCCTTCCCGATGCTGACCGGCACGCTGGTGACGGTCTCCGGCTTCGTGCCGGTGGGCTTTGCGCAGAGCGGCGCCGGAGAATACTGCTTCACCATGTTCGTGGTGATCACCGTCGCGCTGATCGTCTCGTGGATCGTCGCGGTGCTGTTCACGCCGCTGACCGGTGTCTACATCCTCAGCGACAAGCTGAAGAAGCACGCGCACGGTCCGTCGCGCTTCTCGCGCTGGTTCCATCGCACGCTCGATCGCGCGCTGCGCGCCAAGTATGTCGTGATGGCGGCCACCGTGGCGGTCTTCGTCCTGGCGCTGGTCGGCATGAACTTCGTGCAGCAGCAGTTCTTTCCGGCCTCCGACCGGCCGGAGGTTCTGGTCAACCTGACGCTGCCGCAAAGCGCCTCGCTGCGCGCCACGTCGGACATCGTCGACAAGGTCGAGAAGCTGCTGAAGGCCGATCCCGACGTCGACCGCTGGAGCTTCTATGTCGGCCAGGGCGCGGTGCGCTTCTACCTGCCGCTCGACACGCAGCTCGCCAACGACTTCTTCGCCCAGGCCGTCGTGGTGACCAAGGGCTTCGAGCAGCGGCCCAACGTCGTGGCGCGGCTCGAGAAGGCCTTCGCCGGACCCGACTACGACAATGTCATGGCGCGCGTCAGCCCGCTGGAGCTCGGACCGCCGGTCGGCTGGCCGCTGAAGTTCCGCGTCAGCGGCCCCGACGCCGCGACCGCGCGCGAGTTCGCCCTGCGGTTCGCGCGCGTGCTGGGCGAGCACCCCGCTACGCGCAACATCAACTACGACTGGAACGAGCCGTCCAAGGTGATCAGGGTCGAGGTCGACCAGGATCGCGCGCGGCTGCTGGGCATCAGCTCGCAGCAGCTCGCCAACAACATCAACAGCGTGCTGTCGGGCACGACCATCACGCAGCTCCGGGACTCGACCTACCTGGTCGACATCGTCGCGCGCGCGCTGCCCGAGGAGCGCTCCGAGCTCGACGTGCTGCGCAACCTGCGCTTCGAGATCGCCGGCGGGCGCAACGTGCCGCTGGCGCAGATCGCCACGCTTTCCTACGGGCTGGAGCCGCCGCTGATCTGGCGTCGCCAGCGCCTGCCTACCGTGACCGTGCAGGCCGACGTCGTACCCGGCGTCGAGGCTACGACGATCGTCAAGCAGCTTGGCAAGGCGATCGCCGATTTCCGGGCCAAGCTGCCGCCGGGCTACGCCGTGGTCGCCGGCGGCACGATCGAGGACAGCGCCAAGGCGCAGGAGAGCATCTTCGTCGTCTTCCCGGTCATGTTGCTGCTGATGGCGACCATCCTGATGGTCCAGCTCATGAGCTTCCAGCGCCTGTTGCTGGTCATGCTGACCGCGCCGCTGGCCATCATCGGCGTCGCCGCGGCGTTGCTGATCTCGGGCGCGCCGATGGGCTTCGTCGCCATCCTCGGCGTGATCTCGCTGATCGGCATGGTGATACGCAATTCGGTGATCCTGATCGACCAGATCGACCAGAACGTGGCGCGCGGCGAGCAGCCCTGGAACGCGGTGATCGCCGCAACCGAGCATCGCCTGCGGCCGATCTTGCTGACCGCCGCCGCGGCGATCCTCGGCATGATCCCGATCGCGCCCACGGTGTTCTGGGGGCCGATGGCCTACGCCGTGATGGGCGGGCTGGCGGTGGCGACCCTGCTCACCCTGATCTTCCTGCCGGCGCTCTATATCATCTGGTTCCGCATCAAGCCGCCGCCGGAGGAGAGCACGACCGAAGACCATGCGCCCGATGGCGCGGCGCCGGCGCCGGCGCCGGCTTAAGCACCTGTCGTCCTGAGCGCGAGCGAAGGACCTCGCTGTGGCGCGGAAGGACGCGAAGCCGGTATATGACCGCGATACCGCCGGAGCCTTCGCTGCGCTCAGGATGACGGTGTGAGCTGAAGGAAATGGAAAGATCGCGCCCAGGTCGCGCTGGAGGGAGCACGCCCATGAAGGTTAATTCGAAGATCCGTTCGATCGAGACGCTCGCCGCCGACGCCGGCTGGCGCAACTACTACTTCGTCAAGGTGACGACAGAGGACGGCATCGTCGGCTGGAGCGAGTACGACGAGGGCTTCGGCGCGCCGGGCGTCGGCACCGCGATCGGCAAGCTCTCCGCCCGCCTGATCGGCCAGCCGGTGGGCGAGCACGAGCGCCTCTACAACGAGCTCTACACGGTGACGCGGCCGGCCGCCGGCGGCGTGGTGGCGCTGGCGCTGGGCGCGATCGAGAACGCGCTGCTCGACGCCAAGGCCAAGGCGCTGGGCGTGCCGTGCTACGAGCTGCTGGGCGGCAAGATCCGCGACCGCATCAGGGTCTACTGGTCGCACTGCGCCACCTGGCGCATCAACCATCCCGGCTATTTCAAGCCGGCGATCACCGATCTCGACGGCGTCGTGTCGATCGGCCGCGAGGTGCGCGAGAAGGGCTTCACGGCGATGAAGACCAACATCTTCATCTACGACCAGCAAAAGAGGAACCCGAAGGGCTGGCGCCCCGGCTTCGGCTCGCCCAACTACCCCGAGCGCAACGTCGACCGCCACGTGCTGCGGAACCTGCGCATGCATCTGGAGGCGATCCGCGAGGGCGCCGGCCCCGACGTCGATCTGCTGCTCGACCTCAACTTCAACTGCAGCACCGAGGGCTACCTGAAGATCCTGCGCGAGATCAGGGACCTCGACATGTTCTGGATCGAGATCGACACCTACAGCCCCGAGGCGCTGGGCCTGATCCGGCGCCAGAGCCCGCATCCCATCTCATCCTGCGAGACCCTGCTGGGCATCCGCGAGTTCCTGCCCTATTTCCGCGAGCAAGCGATGGACGTGGCGATCATCGACACGCCGTGGAACGGCGTCTGGCAGTCGATCAAGATCGCCAACCTGGCCGAGGCGCACGAGGTCAACGTCGCGCCGCACAATTTCTACGGCCATCTCTGCACGATGATGAACGCGCACTTCGCGGCCTGCGTGCCCAATTTGCGCATCATGGAGACCGACGTCGATCGCCTCGAATGGGACCACGAGTTGTTCACGCACGTGCCCGAGATCAGGGACGGCCACCTGATCATGCCCAGCCGCCCCGGCTGGGGCACCGAGCCGAACGAGGAGGCGATCAAGGCGCACCCGCCAAAGCAACAGACCGGTGGTCTTGCCAGCTACGGCCGCAAGTCGTGAGTCAGTAAGCCGCCTTCAGGATTTCCATGACCTGCTCTGGACTCGAGATTGGTCTCGGGTTCGAGTAGGTCCAGTCGTCGAGCATGCAGTTCTTCGCCAGGCGCGGCAGATCGGCCTCGTCGATCTTCACGTCGCGCAAGGTGCGCGGCATGCCGAGGTCACGGATGAAGGCGTCGAGGATCCTGGCTGGCGGCGTGTTCGGCTGGCCCAGTGCGGTGGCCACCTCGCGCTGCCGGCCGCCGCTAACGGACGCGTTGTAGTCGAGCACGTAGGGCAGCATCACGCACGAGGTATGGCCGTGCGGCACGTTGGCCGAGCCGCCGAGGATATGGCCGATGGCGTGGCTGGCGCCCAGCCGCGTCCCCGACACGATGCCCACCATCGACAGCCACGCGCCGATCATGCAGCGCAGGCGCGCGTCCAAGTCGTCGGCATTGGCCTTCACCGCCGGCAGCCCGGCGCCCAGCGTGCGCAACGCCTGCAACGCCGTGCCGTCGGTGTAGTCGTTGGCGTCGAGTGACAGGAAGGTCTCGACCGCATGGTCGACCGCGCGCACGCCGCTGGACAGCCACAGCCACTCCGGCGTGTGCACGGTGATCGCCGGATCCAGGATTACGGACTCCGGCACGATGCCCCTGTTGATGAAGCTCTGCTTGAGCTTCAGCTTGGTGTTGGTGACGCCGGCGCGGGCGTTGAATTCGCCGGCCGAGAGCGTGGTCGGTACCGCGATCTGGCGCACTCTCGGTGGCGCGAAGTCGGGCGTGCGGCGTTTGCCGGTCTTGTCATCGACGACACTGCGGAACGGCTCCATGGCATCGATATCGCTGATGCCGTGCTCCAGGCAGATCGTGACCGCCTTGCCACCATCGGTCACCGAGCCGCCGCCGATGGTGACCAGCAGGTCGGCGCCGGCGTCGCGCGCGGCATTGGCGCAGGCGACGACGGCTTCGCGGGGCGAGTGGGCCGGCATGTGGTCGTGCACGCCAGCGAAGCGGTCGCCGAGCGCCGCCTTCACCTTCTCGATCTCGTCGGTGGCGGTGTTCAGCGTGCGGCCGGACAGGATGAACACGCGCTTCGCCTGGAGGCGGTCGGCCTCCGCCACGATTGACTCGGCGGCAGGCTTGCCAAAGATCACGCGATTCATTGCGGTGAAAACCATCGTGCCGGATTGCATGATTGACCTTTCACGGGCATTGACGATCTCAGTCTGCGGTTATCTTAATCCTGCCACAACAGCCTGCTGGAGTTCGGGCAGCGAGTACCTCAGCGATGGACTCCCACAATACCAATCCATCCGGGCTATCATACTGGGAGCGCGATCCGGGCTTGGGTAGGAGCATTGCCTCGCGCTTCGCCTCTCTCTTCGGTTGGGTTCTTGTCGCGCTGGCCTTCGGCGGCAGTGCCATTTCCTCGATCTCTTCGGGTGGACCTATCATCGGACCGTGGTGGTGGAGCGCCATCGCCTGTTTCCTTGCCCTCTGCAACGCAACTGCGAACGCCATCGCCCTCCGACCGCGTGCGCCTCGAACGCCGACCTCACGCTTGTTCACCATTCGCCGACGCGAGCAGCCGCCGTGCCAGTACTGGGTCGCACCGACCATGCTGTCATCGCGACTACTACGCCGGGCGCTTGGTCTCAGCGACGTGGTCCGCATCGCGCCGATATGGTGGATCGTCGCCGTTCCGTTGGTCTTTCTTGCGCTGCCTGACACGATCCCGGCGGCGGTGGGCGCATTGGCGTGTGGCAACGCCAGCGCCTACCTGCCGCTCCTGGGCTGGTGCCACGACGCCATTGCCTTTGCCGAATCGCGCACTTTGCCGCCCGTGGCACCGAACGTCACGGTGGCTGCGGGCATCATCGTCGTGACGAAGGTCGCCGTCTGGCTCTCCGTCGCGCTATCGATCGGCGGCGTGGTGGCGGCAATCTTATTCAGCTGGAAGACGCGGACGTCACCTGCCAGCCTTGTGGCGCGCCGGCGGCTCGTCCTGTGGGCGCACCTCAATCCCGTGCGGCCTATCCCCTTGTTCGTGGTCGGGTGCGCGTTGATCGCGCTATACGACACGATCGTGCGGCTGGCCTTCTACGGCGCGATCGCCGTCGCGCCGCCTGTTGTGACAACCGCGAACCTGGCAGCGTTCGTCGTGTGGGCCGTCGCGGGCGCCGTGTTTGTCCACTTGGTGGCGGGCGGCATCTATGCCCAGATCGTCGAACGACGGATCGCCTCTTGGCTCGGCAACAGTGAGCCCAAGCCGTTGTTCGGCAATGAGTAGTCGGGACGACGGGTGCCGATCGAGAGAGCCGGGATCGCTCCGGCCCTCTGACTAGATGTCAGATGCTCGAGACTACCACTTCGCCATGCGCTCCTTGAGCATGCCGTCGAGCGTGTCGAGGAATTGCTGCGTCGTCTGCCACGGCTGATTGGGGCCGATCAGCAGCGCGAGGTCCTTGGTCATCTTGCCGCCCTCGACGGCATCGACGCAGACCGTCTCCAGGGTCTCTGCGAACTTCACCACATCGGGCGTGCCGTCGAAGGTGCCGCGGTACTTCAGGCCCTGCGTCCAGGCGAAGATGGAGGCGATCGGGTTTGTCGACGTCGCCTTGCCCTTCTGGTGCTCGCGGTAGTGGCGCGTCACGGTGCCGTGCGCCGCCTCGGCCTCGACCGTCCTGCCGTCGGGCGTCAGCAGCACCGAGGTCATCAGGCCAAGCGACCCGAAGCCCTGGGCAACGGTGTCGGACTGCACGTCGCCGTCGTAGTTCTTGCACGCCCAGACGAAGCCGCCTTCCCACTTCAGCGCCGAGGCGACCATGTCGTCGATCAGGCGGTGCTGATAGGTGATGCCCCTGGCCTTGAACTGTTCGGCGAACTCCTCGTCGAAGACCTTCTGGAACAGATCCATGAAGCGGCCGTCGTAGCGCTTGAGGATGGTGTTCTTGGTCGACAGGTAGACCGGCCAGCCGCGCATCAGGCCGTAGTTGAACGCGCTGCGCGCGAAGCCGACGATCGACTCGTCGATGTTGTACATCGCCATGGCGACGCCGCCGCTCGGGAAGTCGAAGACGTCGTGCTCGATGACCTTGCCGTCCTCGCCCTCGAACCTGATGGTGAGCTTGCCCTTGCCGGGCACGACGAAGTCGGTGGCGCGGTACTGGTCGCCGAAGGCATGGCGGCCGATCACGATCGGCTTGGTCCAGCTCGGCACCAGGCGCGGCACGTTCCGGCAGACGATCGGCTCGCGGAAGATGGTGCCGCCGATGATGTTGCGGATGGTGCCGTTGGGCGACTTCCACATCTCCTTGAGATTGAACTCCTTCACGCGGCCCTCGTCCGGCGTGATGGTGGCGCACTTCACGGCGACGCCGAACTGCTGCGTCGCCTTTGCGGAGTCCACGGTGACCTGATCGCCGGTCCTGTCACGGTTCTCGATCCCGAGGTCGTAATACTTCAGGTCGATGTCGAGATAGGGAAGGATCAGCTTGTCCTTGATGAACGCCCACATGATGCGGGTCATCTCGTCGCCGTCCATCTCGACGATCGGGCTCTTCACCTTGATCTTCGGCATCGTGCTTCCTGTCGTTCGGCGAGCCGCCCCGGCCGCCTGCGGCGGGACCGCTATGCATCGCCCATGTATTCCTTCTCCCCGCGAAGGCGGGGAGAAGGTGCCCGAAGGGTGCATGAGGGGCTTCGCGGAGCCTCGACAACGACGGCATTCGTTGTGGCGAGCGGAAGCCCCTCATCCGCCTCGCTGACGCTCGGCACCTTCTCCCCGCCTGCGCGGGGAGAAGGACAGAATGCCATACCGACGCCGTGTCAGAGAGCCGCGAGCGCGTCGTTCAGCGTCTTGCTCGGCCGCATCCCGGCTGCAGTCTTCTTCTGATCGGGCAGATAGTAGCCGCCGGTGTCGACCGGCTTGCCCTGCGCGGCGATCAGCTCGGCGTTGATCTTGGCCTCGTTGTCCTCGAGCACCTTGGCCAGCGGCTTGAAGCGGGCCGACAGCGCCGTGCTGTTGTCGCGCCGGGCCAGAGCCTCGGCCCAGTACTTGGCGAGGTAGAAGTGGCTGCCGCGATTGTCCAGCTCGCCGACCTTGCGCGCCGGCGAGCGGTTGTCGTCGAGGATCTTGCCGTTCGCCTCGTCGAGCGTCTCGGCGAGGATCCTCACGTCCTCGTTGCCGGTCGTCTGGGCCAGGTGCTCCAGCGACGCGCCCAGCGCCAGGAATTCACCCAGCGAGTCCCAGCGGAGATAGCCCTCCTGCTGGAACTGCTCGACATGCTTGGGCGCCGAGCCGCCGGCGCCGGTCTCGAACAGGCCGCCGCCCTGCAGCAGCGGCACGATCGACAGCATCTTGGCCGAGGTGCCGAGCTCCATGATCGGGAAGAGGTCGGTCAGGTAGTCGCGCAGCACGTTGCCGGTGACCGAGATCGTGTCCTGGCCCTTGCGGATGCGCTCGAGCGAGACCTTCATCGCCTCGACCGGCGACAGGATGCGGATGTCGAGGCCCTTGGTGTCCTCGGTCTTGAGATACTTTTCGACCTTGGCGATCAGCTGCGCATCGTGCGCGCGCTTGGCGTCGAGCCAGAACACCGCCGGGGTGCTGGTGAGCCGCGCGCGGCGCACGGCGAGCTTGACCCAGTCGCGGATCGGCTCGTCCTTGACCTGGCACATGCGGAAGACGTCGCCGGTCTCGACCGTCTGCGTCATCAGGACCGTGCCGTCCTCGGCGACCACGTTGACCGTTCCGTCCGCGAGGATGCGGAACGTCTTGTCGTGCGAGCCGTACTCCTCGGCCTGCTGCGCCATCAGGCCGACGTTCGGCACCGAGCCCATGGTCCTGGGATCGAAGGCGCCGTTGGCCTTGCAGTCGTCGATGACCGCCTGGAACAGCGTCGCGTAGCAGCGATCGGGGAGCGCCGCGATGCAGTCGTGCAGCTTGCCGTCGGCGCCCCACATCTTGCCCGACTCGCGGATCATCGCCGGCATCGAGGCATCGACGATCACGTCGCTCGGCACGTGCAGGTTGGTGATGCCCTTGTCGGAGTTGACCATGGCGAGGCCCGGGCGCTTGGCGTACTGGGCCTGGATGTCGGCCTTGATCGCGGCCTTCTCGGCCTCGGGCAGGGTCTCGATCTTGCTCATCATCTCGCCGACGCCGATGTCGGGATCGACGCCGATCTTCTTCAGCGTGGCGCCATGCTTCTCGAACACGTCGGAGAAGAACACCGACACGCAATGGCCGAACAGGATGGGATCGGAGATCCTCATCATGGTCGTCTTGAGGTGCAGCGAAAACAGGATGCCGTCCTTCTTCGCGGCATCGATCGCCGCGGCATAGAAGGCGCGCAGGGCGTTCTTGCTCATCACCGAGCAGTCGATGATCTCGGCCGCCTTGAGCGGGATCTTCGGCTTGAGCACCGTGGTCGTGCCATCCTTGGCGACCAGCTCGATGCGGGCGTTGGTCGGCGCCGCGACGGTGGTCGCGACCTCGGACCCGTAGAAATCGCCGCCCGACATGTGCGCCACGCGCGTCTTGGAGTCCTTGCTCCAGGCGCCCATCTTGTGCGGATTCTTGCGCGCGTACTGCTTCACCGCGCCGGCGGCGCGGCGGTCGGAATTGCCCTCGCGCAGCACCGGATTGACCGCGCTGCCCAGCACCTTGCCGTAGCGGGCGCGGATTTCCTTGTCGGCCGGCGTCGCGTCGCTGTCGGGATAGTTCGGCACGTCGTAGCCCTTGGCCTGCAATTCCTTGATCGCGGCCTTGAGCTGCGGGATCGACGCGGAGATGTTGGGCAGCTTGATGATGTTGGCCTCGGGCCGCATCGCAAGCTTGCCGAGCTCGGCGAGCTCGTCGTTGATCTTCTGCTCGGGCTTCAGCTTGTCGGGGAAGTTCGCGATGATGCGGCCGGGCAGCGAAATGTCCTTGAGCTTCACCTTCACACCGGCCGTGCCGACGAAAGCCTGGACGATCGGCAGCAGGGAATACGTCGCGAGCCCGGGCGCTTCGTCGACTTTCGTCCAGACGATTTCGAGATCTGACATGCCTGCACCTCCGTGCGCCGCTTTCGTTCGGCCGAGTTGATCGATTGCTGATCGCGGGCTGTCTTGTTGCACCACCGCGAGGCAAAGGCAATCTCACGCCGCCGGGCGCGGCAAGGCGGCGCTGGGCCGCCCGACAACGGCGCCTACATGCGGTCCAGCGGCTTCATCAGCGAGCCGCGCGGCATGCTCTGCAGGGTCGGCAGCACGTCGGCGGCGGCATCGACGAAGCGGATGGAGTCGCGCACGTTGACGCTGGCGAAGCGCCTGTTGATGACGCGCTCGATCAGGTCGAGCAGGGGCGTCCAGTAGCCGGCGGTGTTCAGCATCACCATCGGCTTGTCGTGCAGCGCCAAGGTGCGCCACGACATGATCTCGAACAGCTCCTCCAGGGTGCCGATGCCGCCGGGCAGCACGACGAAGGCGTCCGAGCGCTCGAACATGGCCATCTTGCGCTCATGCATGGTGGTGACGATCACCGGCTCGCTCAGCCGCCCGTGGCCGGCCTCGGCGCGGATCAGGAAGTCGGGGATGACGCCCACCACGTAGCCGCCGGCATCCAGGGCGGCGTCGGCCACCGCGCCCATCAGGCCCAGCCCGCCGCCGCCATAGACCAGGGTGACGCCGGCCTGCGCCAGCAGGGCGCCGAAGCGCCGAGCCTCCTCGACGTAGACCGGCTCGTCGCCGGGGCGCGAGCCGCAGAAGACACAGATCGAACGAATAATTGACATCACGGGTCGGGAAGCGGGAGAGGGGAGGGAGGCCGACGGTTTTCCGCCGGGCGCATGTTTGCCATGATTGTGGTGGCATGAACGCTGGAAATCGTCCAGCCCGGCCAGGAGCACGATGACAGATACAGCCAAGCCGCCTGTCCCTCCGTCCGACACCGGCGCGCTGCCGACGGACGAGGAGGCGATCCGCGCCGCGGTTTCGGCGCTGGCGGCACGCCTGGCGCCGGATGGTACGCCCCAGAAACCTGCCACCAGCACAGGTGGCGTGACCCTGGCGCCGGCCGCGGTTGCGGCCACGCCGCCCGCCGGCGACGCGCCGGTGACCGTGATCCCGGGCCGCGCGGCGTCGCCGCCGCCGGCTGACCCAGTTGCGCCCGTCGCGGTCGCCGCTCCGCGCGTCGATCGCGCGGCGGTGCCCGGTCGGATCACCAGCCTGCCGGTGCCGCCGCGCCGACGATCCGGTCGTTTGGCCGTATGGCTGCTGCTACTGTTGCTGCTGATCGCGGGCGGCGTCTGGCTGATGCGCGATCACCCCCGCGTCGCCGCGCTGCTCGATGGGCTGCGGACACCCGGCGGCGAACCCAAGCTCGCCACCGCTCCGCCCAAGCCGGCAGGCCCGCCGACTGCGACCCCGGCCCCGACCGCGGTGACTCCGGCGCCGGCGCCGGCGCCCGCGCCCAGTGCGCCTCCGGCGACAGAGCCACAGAAGGTTGAGACCCCGCCCGCGGCACCCGCACCGCCGACCGAGCCGGCCACGGCGACGCCAGCGCCGCCGCCCGCAGTGTCCTCGCCACCTTCCGAGCCGACCCCGGCTACGCCTGCACCGGCCGCACCGCCCGCGGCGTCCTCACCGCCGACCGAGCCGGCGCCGGTCCCGCCGGCACCGGCCGTCCCGCCTGCGGCGTCCTCACCGCCGACCGAGCCGGCCCCGGCCACGGCGACACCTGCGCCGCCTGCCGCCGCTTCGCCGCCGACTGCGGCGGCTCCGGGTACGGCGACACCGACGCCGCCGCCTGCTCCCAGCGCGCCTCCGGGCACAGCGCCCCAGAAGGTCGAGGCGCCGCCGGCGCCCCAGCCGCCACCGGTAGGCGCTGCGCCGCCGAAGCAGGATGCCGCGGCAGCGCCGCCGACCTTCGACAATGTCTTCGTGCGCGACGGCCGCGCGGTGGTTTCAGGCCGGGCACCGGCGGGCTCGAGGGTCGAGGTTCAGGTCGATGGCCGCACGGTCGCCACGGTCGACTCCGACTCCGGTGGCGAGTGGGTGGCGATTCTCGATGCTCCGCTACCGCCCGGCGGCCACGAGGTGCGCCTGGTCCAGACGCCGCCCGGCGGCAGGCCGGTGCCTTCGGACCGCACCGTCGCCGTCGTGATCCCGGCGGCTGCCGAACCGCCGCCGCTCCCGGCCACTCCACCTGTCGCATCCGTGCCGCCGGCGGCAGCGCCGAAGCCGAGTGCGCCAGCCCAGGCGCAGCCACCATCGGCCGCGCCTTCACCGCGCCCGGCCGCAGCCCCCCTGGTGGTCGCAACCCCGACCGCGCCGGGCGGCGCCAGCCGCGTGCTGCAGAGCCCGCCGCTGGCCCGTGCCGGCGACCTGGTGCTGCAGACCGTCGACTACGACGAGCTTGGCCGCCTGACGGTCTCCGGTCAGGCCAACCCCGGCGAGACGGTGCGCGTCTATCTCAACAACGCGCCGCTGGGCTACGCCGTCGCGGGCCCCGACGGCAGGTGGACGCTCTCGCCAGGCCAGGCGACACCGCACGGTCCGCAGCGCCTGCGGGTCGATCGCCTCACCGCCGGCGGCCCCGGCGTGGCGCATCGGCTCGAGGTCCCGTTCGAGCGGGTGAGAGTGAAGCCCGGCGATTCGGTGACCATCGTGCGCGGCGACAACCTCTGGAACATCGCCCGCAGTGCCCTGGGCGGCGGCGAGCGCTATACCGCGATCTACGAGGCCAACCGCAACCAGATCCGCGATCCCAACCTGATCTATCCCGGCCAGGTGTTCGTCATCCCGAAGCCCCGATAAAGCCCATGCTGGCCAATTTCCTGATCCCCATCCACCCCGAGGGATGGCGCTTCATCGCCATCTTCGCCGGCATCACGCTGGTGCTGGCCTGGACGCCGCTGTTCTGGCCGCTGCTCGTCGCCACCGCCTGGTGCGTGTATTTCTTCCGCGATCCCCCGCGATTGACGCCGTCGCGTGCCGGCCTGTTCGTGGCGCCGGCCGACGGGCTGGTGCTGAAGGTCGAGGAAGCCGTGCCGCCGCGCGAGCTGGGGATGGGCGAGCTGCCGATGACGCGCATCAGCACGTTTCTCAGCATCTTCGACGTACACATCAACCGCGTCCCCATCGACGCCACGGTGGACGTCGTCGCCTATCATCCCGGCCGCTTCCTCTCGGCGTCGAACGACAAGGCCGGCGACGACAACGAACGCCAGTCGGTCAGCCTGACGCTGCCCGACGGCCGCAAGGCGGTGGTGGTGCAGATCGCCGGCCTGGTGGCGCGGCGGATCGTCTGCCATCTGCGGCCCGGCCAGACCGTGCGGGCGGGCGAGCGCTATGGGCTGATCCGCTTCGGCAGCCGCACGGATCTCTACCTGCCGCCCGGCGTTGTTGCCTTGGTGTCGCCGGGCCAACGCATGATTGGCGGGGAGACCGTGATGGCCGACGAGCGTGCGGCCGATACAGCCTCGCGCCACGCCGCCGAGCTCTAGCCGACGAGGAGGCGAGACCATGCCCGATCCCGAGCAGCGCGAACGTCGCCTGCGCCTGCGCGGCCTGTCTCTCAACCGGCTGCTGCCCAACATCATCACCCTGGCCGCGCTGTGCGCCGGCCTGACGGCTATCCGTTTCGCGCTGAGCGGCGATTTCCGGTCCGCCGTGCTGGCGATCATTGCCGCGGCGTTCCTCGATGCGCTCGACGGTCGCGTGGCCCGCCGGCTCAACGCCACCAGCCGGTTCGGCGCCGAGCTGGACTCGCTGTCCGACGTGATCGCCTTCGGCGTGGCGCCGGCCTTCCTGATGTACCTGTCGTCGATGAGCACGGCGGGCACGTTCGGCTGGGTGGTCACCCTGATGTTCCCGATCTGCAGCGCGCTGCGCCTGGCGCGCTTCAACGTCGGCATCTACGCCGAGGAGAAGCCGCCGGTCTGGGCCGGGGCCTATTTCACCGGCGTGCCGGCGCCGGCCGGTGCGCTCCTGGCGATCATGCCGCTGATGCTCAGCCTGTCGCCCGACGTCGACTGGCCGTGGCTGCGCCATCCCGTCACCGGCGCGGTGTTCCTGGTCGGCATCGGCGCGCTGATGATCAGCCACGTACCGTCCTGGTCGCTCAAGCGCGGGCGCATTCCCGGCCCGTGGGTGGTGCCGACGCTCGTGCTGGTCGCCCTGGCGATCGGCCTGATGGTGACCACGCCGTGGACCACCTTGCCGCTGATCGGGCTCGTCTACCTGCTGCTGCTGCCGTTCAGTTACGCCAGCTATCGGCGAACGGCCGCCCGCGAGGCGGCTCACGCCCAGGCGGCGCCCCCGGCCATCGTCGAGTTGCGCGCGGTGGGCGACGCCGGCGACACCAACCGGCGCTAGCGCGTGCTCGACCCGCTGCTGCGGCGGATGATCGATCCGCCGCTCGACCGTGTCGGCGGCTGGCTGGCGTCAAGCGGCGTATCGGCCAACCAGCTGACCCTGGCGGGCCTGGTGGTCGGCTTGGCCTGCGTGCCGCTGCTGGCGATCGAGGCTTATGGCTGGGCGCTGGGCTGTTGCCTGGCCAACCGCCTGATCGACGGGCTCGATGGCGCCGTGGCGCGGATTCGCGGGCCGACCGATTTCGGCGGCTACGCCGACATCGTCGCCGACATGGTGTTCTATGCCGCCATCGTGCTGGGTTTCGCCCTGGCGCGACCGCAGAACGCGCTGTGGGCTGCGCTGCTGCTGGCGAGCTTCGTCGGCACCGCGTCCTCGTTTCTGGGCTACGCCGTGATCGCGGCCAAGCGCGGCGAGCGAACGACGGTGCGGGGTCGCAAGTCCTTCTTTCACGCTGCGGGCATGATAGAGGGAACCGAGACCGTCCTGTTCCTGACTTGTATGTTTATTTTCCCGAGCTTTTTCAGATATATAGCGGCTATATTTGCCTTCTTGTGCGCGCTGACCATCGTTGGTCGCCTGATTGGCGCAAAGGCGGCTTGGGACGACTCGTAGTCGCTCGCCTAGGCCAAAAAAAGTACGAAGAGTCAAATTGTTATGCGTTCACTTTGAACTTGGGTATCGAAACCGGGATCGCTTGGGCAAGGAGGGGCACTGTGATTCGGCTCTGGGCCTCATCGCAGCACCGCTCGGCCTGATGGCTATCACCGTCGTCCTCGGCGCGGCATAGCCCCTGGTTCGATGATGGCTGATACCTCCAACAACCTGAAACGAGATCATAATTCGGCCCGACAGGCGCCCCCACGCGCCTCGCACGGAGCGAAAGGGATCACTCCCGCACGCATTTGCGCTGGCCGGAACCGAGCGTTAATGACAGAAACTGTGGCAAAATAATCACTTGATGGGATTTTCTAAGATTTAGCGTTCGCTTGGCGTTGATTTGATGAATTGCATGAGGTAAAGATCATACCTGTCGGAACTGATTGGAGACGCGGTGCCGACAGATCAGCCTCGGCGCTGTCCTCATAAACGTTTCCAGTCTGAATGGTTCGCTTTCAATTTGGGGGAGACCCGCAAGCCAATACGGCCCGAATCGGGCGAACCGAATGTATTTAGGAGATACCATCATGCTGTCTATCTTCCGCAAGATCCTGAAGGATGAGTCGGGCGCCACGGCCATCGAGTACGGCCTAATCGCTGCCCTGATCTCGGTCGCCGCCATCACCGCGTTCACCACGGTCGGCACCAAGCTCAGCTCGATGATGACCAACACGGCCAACAGCCTGAACTAAGCTTCGCCTTCCACATCTAGGAAACTGGGCCGCAGGTCATGCCTGCGGCCCGTTCTCTTTTGGGGAACCGGGCTGATCCAGGCCGGATGAATCTGCCTACCATATGTTGATTTTCCTGGCCTGACGTAGCCACAAAGTCTGGGGTCAGTCCATTCTGGATGAATAATTTCTTTTAGATTCAATGTTCTATAGGTCCATATTGAAGTAATTTATCTTGACCGGCGCAGATACTTTGCGTAGATTTCTGCGCAGAAGCCGCAGCTGGACCGGGGCGTCTTCGGTGGCTACCGCAGGGTGCCGCATCACAGTCGGTCCAGTTAATGAGCCTCCCGGACAGCCGGGTTTATTTTGAATTTGGTCAAGGGGTTACTCCAATGCTTTCGATCTTCCGCAAGGTTCTGAAGGACGAGTCCGGCGCCACCGCCATCGAGTACGGCCTGATCGCCGCGCTGATCTCGGTCGCCGCCATCACCGCGTTCACCACGGTCGGCACCAAGCTCAGCTCGATGATGAGCAACACGGCCAACAGCCTGAACTAGCACGCGTTCGGCCCCGGCCGGCGCAAGCCGGCCGGGGCCCGCGGTCAGCAGGAAGAGCAGGCGTATGTCCCAAGCCCTCCAGCTCGTGGATATGATTCTGATCAGCGGCCTCGCCGCGCTGGCGATCGGCGCCGCGCTCAGCGACTGGGCCCGCTACGTCATTCCCAACCAGATCCCGATCGCGGTGGCGGGCCTGTTCGCCATGCATGCCGGCGTCGTCCTGCTGCGCGGCGGCGCGCCGATGTCGCTGGTCTGGGCGCTGGTCTGCGGCGTCGCGGTCTTTGCCGTCGGTGCCGTCCTGTTCGCCCAGAAGGTGCTGGGCGGCGGCGACGTCAAGCTGATGGCGGCCTGCGCCCTGTGGGCCGGCCCGACCCACATTGCCGAATTTGTCATGGTGACCACGCTCTACGGCGCGCTGCTGAGCGCGGCGTTCCTGCTGCCGGCCTTCCGTCAGAAGGCCGAAGCGGCCGACGGCCAGTACGGGTCGGTCACCGCGGCGCTGAAGCGCCGACTGCCCTATGGCCTGGCGATCGCGACCGGCGCCGTTGTCGTCTGTCTTCGATTGCTGACTGAAGCGAGGATCTGATTCCATGAACGTCGCACGCGTTGGTGTCTTCGCCATCGCCCTGCTTGTCGCCGGTGTGATGGTCTTCTTCGGCCGTCATTGGCTGGGCTTCGCCTCCCAGCAGCAGCAACCGCAGGTCACCGCGCCCAGCGGTCCGACCCAGCGCCTGGCCAAGCCGTCGCTGACGCAGGCGCCCCAGCCGGCGCCGGCGCTGCAGGTCCTGGTGGCGCGCACCGACATCCGTACCGGCCAGATCGTCAAGCCCGACGACATGCGCTGGCAGGCGTGGCCCGACGGCACGATCTCGCCGACGTACATCATCGAAGGGCGCCGCCCGCTGTCCGACTTCGTGGGCGCCGTGTCGCGCGCGCCGATCTCCGCCGGCGAGCCGATCACCGAGGGGCGCGTCGTGCTGTCCGGCACCCGCGGCTTCATGGCCGCCGTGCTGCAGCCCGGCATGCGCGCCGTGTCGGTCCAGGTCACGCCGACCTCGGGCGTCTCCGGCTTCATCTTCGCAGGCGATCGGGTCGATCTGATCCTCACCCACGTCTACGAGAAGGACGCGGTGAAGGAGCGCCAGGCGAGCGAAACCGTGCTGCGCGACATCCGCGTCATCGCCATGGACCAGCGCCTCGACGTGCGCCCCGGCGAGCCGCCGCAGATCGCCAAGACGGCCACGCTCGAAGTCACGCCCAAGCAGGTCGAGATCATCGCGGTTGCCGCCGAGATGGGAAAGCTCTCCCTTTCCCTGCGCAGCCTGCAGGAGCAGACCGACCCCGATGGCGGCTCGGTGGCCCGCGCCCCCGACAGCGAGCCCAGCTACACCCGCGACAGCAGCGTCAGCCATCTGCTGAGCGGCCCGGTCGCGCCAGCATCCGCGCCGGCCGGCGGCGGCGGCGGTGGGTCGGGCGCCACGATCACCATTCTCCGCGGAACAGCCGCGGTGACCGCAAGACCCCAGGCCGGACCGTCTCCGGCGCCGGCGGCCGGCGCGGGCGGTGGAGGACAACACCAATGATAAGTAGTGCCCCTTCAGGCATCTCTTCCGACAGGTCGCGGCTCCGCCCGCGGCCTGTCATCTGCCTTCTGTTCGGCATCGCGGCGTTGTGGCCTGCCGCCGAGGCCATCGCGCAATCGGGCGAGCTGACCATCCATCGGCCCGTGAGCGCCGCCAAGGCGCCGCGCGCCAAGCGCAAGCCCGAGCGCGGTCCGTCGGCGGAGGAGCTCAACCGGCGATTCAACGCCCAGCTCGAGGCCGATCGCGCGCGCAAGGCTGCCGCGGCCGCACCGGCTGACGAGCCCGGTTTCTTCGAGAAATTGTTCGGGTCGGGTGGCTCGCAGCAGCCGCAGCTTGCCCAGGTCCAGGGGCCGGCGTCGGCTGCGGACCAGGCCAGTCCGACGAGCGCCGCGCCGACGTCGTCCGGGCCGGCCAGCGCCGCGCCGGCATCGGCCAGCCCGGCGCCGGCGTCGCCGCCACCGCCGCGCGACGAGCCCCGGCCGCGTTTGGCCGACCGCATATTGGGCACGTCGGGCGAACCGACACCCGCCGCGGGTACCGCAGGGAAGACCAGCCCGTCGCCGTCGAAGGCCCAGGCTGCACCGCCGGCCGCGCCGCCGTCGAAGGCCCAGGCCGCGCCACCCGCCGCTCCGCCGCCCGACCAGCTTGCGCAGGCGCCCAGCCTGCCGCCGCCGCAGCCGGTGCCGCTGCCGCCACAGCGCATCCCGGGCCAACCGCCCGTCGCGGCGCCGGTCCAACCCCAGCCGGCGCCGGCCCCCGTGCCGCCGCCGCCGGGCATGACAACGATCCCGGTGCAGGCGCCGGCGGCGCCGCCGCCGCCGGACCGGGCGCAGCGCGATTTCGGTCGTGCCGCGGTGGTGCCGACCGAGGCGCCGACGATGCAGATCGAGGTCAGCAAGGGCACGATGGTGCGGCTGAAGGGATCGGCGACGACGGTGTTCGTGGCCAACCCCGACATCGCCGACGTACAGGTGAAGTCGCCGACGCAGATCTACGTCTTCGGCAAGAAGCCGGGCGAGACGTCGCTCTACGCCACCGACGAGAAGGACAACGTCCTGATCAACACGATCGTGCGCGTCACGCACGAGCATTCGCGCCTGCAGGAGGCGCTGCGGCGCATCGCGCCGGGCTCGCAGCTGCAGTTCACCACCGTGGGCGACATGATCGTGATCAACGGCACCGCGCGCAACGCCGGCGAGATCCAGGAGGCGCGCCGCATCGCCGGCGCGCATCTGGGCAGTCCCGACCGCGTCGTGGTGCAGGCCGGTGTCGACGCGCCCAGCCAGGTTCTGCTGCGGGTGCGGGTGATCGAGGCGCAGCGCCAGGCGCTCAAGCGCGTCGGCATCAACTGGGAGGCGGTGGGCCGCATCGGCTCCTTCGCGCTCGGCCTGGCATCGCCGACCGACATAGCCTTCGACTCGACCAGCGGCGCCTTGCTGCGCCAGGGCTCGCCCGCGGGCGGCATCCTCAACCTGCGCAACACAGGCGCCAACGGCCGCGACATCAACGCCGTGGTCGACCTGCTGGCGACGGAGAACTTCATCTCCATCCTGGCCGAGCCGAACCTGGTGGCGCTGAGCGGCGAGACGGCGAGCTTCCTGGCCGGCGGCGAGTTCCCGGTGGTCACCACCTCGGGCGTCAACCAGGTCAGCGTCAACTACAAGCAGTTCGGCGTCAGCCTGGCGTTCACGCCGACGATCTATGGCGATGGCCGCATCAACCTGAAGGTCCGTCCCGAGGTCAGCCAGCTCAGCACGCAGGGCCAGGTGGTGCTCAACGGCTTCACCATCCCGGCGCTGACCACGCGGCGGGCCGAGACCACGGTCGAGCTCGGCAGCGGCCAGAGCTTCATGATCGGCGGCCTGATCAACAACACCTCGACCCAGGACATCCAGAGACTGCCCGGGCTGGGCGACATCCCGATCCTCGGTGCGCTGTTCCGGTCCGACGCCTTCCAGCGCAACGAGACGGAGCTGGTGATCCTGGTGACGCCCTACATCGTCAAGCCGTCGACCGGACGCCTGATGGCACCGACCGACGGCATGGTGCCGCCCAACGATTCCGACCGCTACCTGTACGGCCGGACCTACCGCCAGCAGCCCGCCGGGCCGGGCGGGCCGGCGCGCCGTGTCAGCGCCGTCGGCGGCTTCATGATCGAGTAGTGCGTTCGAAGGGGAGAAGAGCGATGTTCATTCGCCTGATGGGGCCGGCCATCCTTGCCGCGATGCTGCTGTCGGCTTGCGACAACTCGGAGGTGGCGTCCTACAACAAGCCCAAGGAGCCGCGCGCCGACCGCGCCGTGGCTCTCTTGGCGCTGCGCTATTCGCCGAGCCAGACGGTGCCCTCTATCGACGATGCGGCGCGGATCGAGGCCCTGGCGCGCGACGCGCGCGAGGCCGGCGAGCCGATCGTGATCGCCGCCGGCGGCTCTGGCAGCTACGCCGATCAGCAGCGCCTGGCCTATGTGCGCAGCCTCGTTCAGCGCCACGGCGTGGTGATTCAGTCCACCTCGGTGTCGTCGGGCGTAGCCACAGTACCCAATACCATCGTGCTGCAGCTCGAGCGCTACATCGCGCGCGACCTGAACTGTCCGGACTGGAGCAAATCGCCCGGATATGACGGGCAGAATGTGCCACACAGCAATCTCGGTTGTGCGACGTCGGTGAACATCCAGACCATGATTGCCAATCCCAAGGATCTCGAGGTCGGACGCGACCCTGGCCCGGCCTCCGGCAAGCTCGGCGCCGACGCGGTCGACCGCCTGTATCGTGGCGTGCCGAAGGCCCTGTCGGTGATCGGCACAAGCGCCCTGGGCGGCGGCGCCGCCGCGCCCACCGGCGGCGCCACACCGTCACCCTGACGAATCGCGAGACGAAAGACCATGGCAGCTCAGCCAGCGGAACACCTCGACAGCCCGGACGCGGCCCCGCCGATTCCGGAGATCCCCATGCTGCCGGCCGGCGCCGTGCTGGCGTTCATCCTCGACGAGGAGACCGCCGCCGTCGCCGAGAGCGAGATCGGCATCGAATCGTCCGACCCGATGCCGATGCATCGGGTCGCCGGCGGCTGCCAGACGGCGTTGTCCGTCTCCGACATGCCGCCGGGGCTCGCGGCGCTGCTGATCGACATCTCCGACACCGAGACGGCTGTCGCCGACCTCGCCGCCCTGGTCTCGGTGATCCCGCCCGAATGCGCCGTGCTGGCGATCGGCGATGCCAACGACGTCACCCTGTTCCGCGACCTCGTCGGCACCGGCGTCGCCGACTATCTGGTGCGTCCGCTGCGTCCCGGCGTGTTGCGCAAGGCCCTCGACACGGCCATCGCCACGAAGAAGCGCGAGCGCGAACTGGCCGAGGCGCGCGCCAAGCTCGAGCAGATCGGCTCGAGCAACATGATGGTCACCGCCGACCCCAGCGTGCCGCCCCGCGTCATCGCGGTGGTCGGCGCGCGTGGCGGCGTCGGCGCCTCGACGGTCGCCGTCAGCCTCGCCTCGATGATCGCCACGATCAACAAGAGCGAAGTGCTGATCCTCGACCTCGACCTGCACTACGGCTCGGTGATGCTGTCGCTCGATCTCGATCCGTCGGACGCGCTGCGCGAGGCGCTGCAGAGCCCGGACCGTGTCGACAACCTGTTCATCGAGCAATCGGTGCAGCGCAAGGGCGAGTTTCTCTGCGCTCTCGGCGCCGAGGATCCGCCGAACACGCCGGTGCCGCTGGAGAAGGGCGTGCTTTCCCAGCTCGTCGCCAAGTTCCAGCGCAAGTTTAACGTCATCGTGCTCGACGTGCCGCGCGCCGACCCGGTCACGCAGTACCAGGCCTTCGAGTGCGCCACCGATATCGTCGTCGTCGGCGACCTGACGCTCACCGGCGTGCGCGACGGCATGCGGCTGCTGAACTTCATCGCCGAGAGCGCGCCGCGCGCGACCGTGTACGTCCTCGCCGGCGGCGCCGCCGATCCGCGCAAGAGCCCGATCCGCATCGCCGATCTCGAGAAGAGCATCAAGCGCAAGGTCGACGGCCAGGTGGCGTACGACGAGAAGGCGCTGTCCACCGCCGTCAACGCGGGTCTGCCCGTGCCGGAGGCCATGCCGCGCAGCCCTCTCGTCAAGTCGTTGCAGGCCCTGGTGAAGGAATTCCGCGCGCCGGAGCCCGCCCAGGGCGCGGCGAAGAAGAAGGGCGAGGGCAAGGGTTTCCTCGGCATGTTCGGCTCGAAGCCGAAAAAGAAATAATCGGCGGGTCGTACGATGTTCGGACGCAGCGGCAGGAATCAGGAGGGGGCCAAGCCCGTGCCCCCGGCAGCCGGCGGACTGGCCGATCGCCTCGACCGGCGCGCGCGCGCCAACGAGGCGACCGCAGCCGCCAGCGCCGTGCGCAGCGGCAACGAACGCGCCCAGCGTCTGGCGTCCCTTGCCGACGAGCTTGCCGAGCCGTTGCTCGAACGCGTCGCCACCGAGCGCGCCGCCGGCCGCTCCCCGGGCGAGGTGGCGCGTACCGCGGGCGAGCTGATCCAGGCGGGCGCGCGCAGCGCCGGTCTGGCGCTGACCGTTCTCGAGCTGCGCGACATGGTCGGCCGCGCGCTGGCCACGACCGCCGCGCCGGACCCTGAACCGCCGCCGCCGGCGCCCGAACCGCCGCCGCCACCGCCACCGCGGTTTACCGTACCGGCCCAGCCCGCCGGCGAGGATACGCCGGCGTGGCGTCCGGTTCCGGGCGGCGACGACGAGGGAGCGGCCTGGCGTCCGCTGCCGCCCGCGGCCAAGAAGCCGGCGCCGCCCGCGCCACCACCGCCCGCACCTGCCGCGCCGCCGGCACCGCCCAAGGCGCCGGTCGCCGCTGCGCCCAGGCCGCCGGCGCCCAAACCGCCGGCTCCCGCCAGCAAGCCCGCCGCGACCTTCGGCGGCAAGCAGCCGGCGCTGTCGGTCGTGCCGGGCGGCATCGCGCCGCCGACGCCGCAGACCGCGACCTCGACCCAGTCCGACGTGGTCAAGCTGGGCCGCGTCAAGATCGAGCAGGCCAAGCGCCTGCTGCACCCGCTGGTCATCCGCCGCATGGACATCGCCGCGGCGGTCGAGCTGCCGCGCGCCGATCTGCAGCACCAGCTCGACGAGATGCTGCGCGACCTGCTCGTCGAATCGCGCCTCCAGCTCAATCGCGCCGAGCAGACCGAGCTGCTTACGCAGATCCTCGACGACATGCTGGGACTGGGCCCGATCGAGCCGCTGCTGCGCGACGAGACGGTCACCGACATCATGGTCAACGGGCCCAAGCAGGTCTACGTCGAGACCAAGGGCAAGCTGCAGCTCACCGATGTCATCTTCGACGACAACGCCCACCTGCTGAACATCTGCAACCGCATCGTCAGCAAGGTCGGCCGGCGCGTCGACGAATCGAGCCCGATCTGCGACGCGCGCCTGCTCGACGGCAGCCGCGTCAACATCATCATCCCGCCGCTGGCGATCGACGGCCCCAGCGTCTCGATCCGAAAGTTCTCCAAGCGCTCGATCGACTTCGACCAGATGGCGGCAAGCGGCAACATGTCGCCGCAGATGGCCACCGTCCTGCGCATCGCCTCGCGCGTGCGCATGAACATCGTGATCTCCGGCGGCACCGGCTCGGGCAAGACGACGCTGCTCAACGCGCTCTCGGGCATGATCGGCCACGACGAGCGCATCGTCACCATCGAGGACGCCGCCGAGCTGAAGCTGCAGCAGCCGCACGTCGTGCGCCTGGAGACCCGGCCGCCCAACCTCGAGGGCAACGGCGAGATCACCATGCGCGATCTCGTGAAGAACGCGCTGCGTATGCGGCCCGAACGCATCATCCTCGGCGAGGTCCGCGGTCCCGAGGCGGTCGACCTGCTGCAGGCGATGAACACCGGCCACGACGGCTCGATGGGCACCTTGCACGCCAACCGTCCGCGCGAGGCGGTGACCCGTCTCGAGAACATGATGGCGATGGCCAACCTCAACCTGCCGGTCAAGGCGCTGCGCACGCAGATCGCCGGCGCGGTCCACATGATCGTGCAGATCCAGCGCATGCGCGACGGCATGCGGCGCATCACCCACATCACCGAGATCACCGGCATGGAGGGCGAGGTCATCACCACGCAGGACCTCTTCACCTACGAGTTCAAGGGCGAGGGGCCCGACGGCAAGCTGCTGGGCACGTTCAAGAGCTCGGGCCTGCGTCCGAACTTCCTGGCCAAGGCGGCGTATTACGGTCTCGACCGCGCCGTCATGGAAGCGATGGGCTGAGCCATGGATATCTTCGAAGGCGTTCCGCCCGAGGCCCTGTTCCTCGGCTTCACCATGGTCTTCGGCCTGTGCGTCGCGGTGTGGTACGTGCTCACCGTCGAGAAGCAGCGCCGCCTGCAGCGCGAGCGCCTCGACGAGGTGCGCGAGCGGCTGTGGGGCCAGGCGGCGCGCAACGTCAAGCAGGCGCGCCAGGCGCTGCGCAAGTCGGACGCCGACCGCAAGATGACCGACAAGATGGTCATGCGCTGGCTGCCCAATCCGGCCGCCCTGCAGGACCGGCTCGAGCGCACCGGCGTCAACATCAGCGTCGGCGACTATGTCCTGATCTGTGCCGGCCTGGGCGGCCTGGTCGCGGTGATCATGCTGCTGGTGGTCGGCCTCGCGCTGCCGATCGGCCTGCTCGCCGGCGCCGTGATCGGCCTTGGCCTGCCGCACATGTGGGTCGGCCGCAAGGTCAACAAGCGCGTCGACCAGTTCAACGCCATCTTCCCCGATGCGCTCGACCTGATGGTGCGCGCGCTGCGCTCGGGCATCCCCATCCAGGAGGCGATCGCCAACGCCTCGAACGAGATGGGCGAGCCGGTGGGCGGCATCTTCCGGCGCGTGCAGCACGAGATGCGCGTGGGCGTGCCGCTCGAGGACGCCTTCTGGCGCGTGGCCGAATCGATCAAGGTGCCGGAGTTCAACTTCCTGATCATCGCCATGTCGATCCAGCGCGAGACCGGCGGCAACCTCGCCGAGACGCTGGGCAATCTCTCGACCCTGCTGCGCGACCGCCGGCAGATGAAGCTGAAGATCAAGGCGTTCAGCTCGGAGGCGCGGGCCACGGCCATGATCATGGGATCGCTGCCGTTCGTTCTCGGCATCGTGCTCTTCCTGCTGAACCCGGACTACATGTCGACGATGTTCAACGATCCGCGCGGCCTGACGATGCTGGGCATCGCCGGCGCCAGCATGAGCATGGGCATCTTCATCATCAAGCGCATGGCCTCCTTCGAGATCTGAGGCGGCACGGTGAACACCATCTTCCCAGGCGGCTTCACGGGCGAGGAACTGATCCTCGCGGGCGTCGGTTTCGCCGCCGTGATCGTCATGTACGTGGTCTGGAACGCGCTGCTCCTGCCGGAGGATTTCTCCGGCCGGCTCAAGGCGCTGCAGTCCCGCCGCAGCCGGCTGAAGAGCGACGCGACCACGACCAGCCGCCGCAGGGGCGAGCGCCGGCTCCTCACGGTCGGCACCATGCGCAGCGTGCTGGGCAAGTTCGACAGCCTCAAGGGCAACGGCGCCGACGACGTCCGCGCGAAGCTGCAGCAGGCGGGCTTCCGCAGTCCCGATTCGGTGATCGTCTATCAGTTCATGCGGCTGTGCCTGCCGTTCGTCTTCGGCTTCATCATGGTGATGGTCGTTTACGTGCTGCAGATCTTCCCGTTCCCGGAGTTCCTGCAGCCGGTGCTGTGCTTCGGCGCCACGCTGCTCGGCTTCAAGGGGCCCGAGATCTACGTGCGCAATACCGCCATCAAGCGCACCCAGGTCATCGCCAAGGCGCTGCCCGACGGTCTCGACCTGCTGACCATCTGCGTCGAGGCCGGCCTCAGCCTGGACATGGCGCTGACCCGCGTGTCGAAGGAGCTGCAGGGCCTCTCGGCCGAGCTGTCCTACGAGCTGCAGATGACGGCGATCGAGCTTACCTTCCTGCCCGATCGTCAGGCCGCCTTCGAGAACCTCGCCACCCGCAACGACATCCCCGGCGTGCGCGCCCTGGTCAACGCCTTCCGCCAGACCGAGAAGTTCGGCACGCCGCTCGCCCAGTCGCTGCGCGTCCTGTCGGCCGAGTTCCGCAACGAGCGCATGATGAAGGCCGAGGAGAAGGGTGCCCGCCTGCCGGCGATGATGACGGTGCCGATGATGATTTTCATCCTCCCGACCCTGTTCATCATCATCATGGGCCCCGGCATCATCAGCATCATCGACACGGTGATGAACTGATCCGCCGCGGCGCCATGGACAAATTGTCCATAACGGTCAGTTTACTATAGCTGAGTGTTGACTCTGATCTTTTAACACATAGAATGAAGATCAAGGCCTGTCCCGACTGTAAGGAGGGGCAGCCGGATATTTCAGGTGCGGGCCAATATTCTGTCGGCCCGGATACGATGGAAGAAAATGAATAGGCGTCGACGCCGCTGCGTGCGTCGGGCGACGCAAGGGAATTGAACGCGATGTTTGCGTCCTGCCAACTTGCCCTCAGGGCACTCCGCCGGTTCGCCGCGCGCTTTCGCGCCGACCAGACCGGTGCCTCCTTCCTCGAGGCTGCGATCGCCCTGCCGGTCCTCTGCCTGGTGCTTGGCGCCACCGCCGAGTTCGGCGTCAACTATTTCAACAAGTCGCAGCTTCAGGCCGCGGTCAACGCCGGCGCGCAATACGCGCTGCGCAACCCGACCGACAGCGCCGGCTCGCAGGCGGCGATCACCGCGGCATTGCCTTCCGGCGTCACCGGCGTCACCACCTCGGCGACCTACGCCTGCGAGTGCAACAACGGCACCGCGGTGTCATGCACCACGGGCAGCTGCTCCAGCGGCTCTGTGCGCAAGATCATGACCCTGACGGCGACGCGCAACACGGTGCGCATCCTCAGCAACAAGTCCTGGTCGCTGCCGACCTCGATCACGGTCACCGCGGCGGTGAGCGTCCAATGATTCGCAGGGTCCGGCGCTTCCTGCGCTCGCTCGGCCGCGAGGAGAGCGGCGTGGCGGCGATCGAGTTCGCGCTCGGCGCGATCGCCATCCTCACCTGCATCATCGGCGCGATCGAGTTCGGGCGCTATTTCTACATCAAGAACACCCTCGACTACGTGGTCACCGAGGCGGGCCGCTACGCCATCACCAATCCGACCGCGAGCGACAGCGCCATCCGAACGCAGGTCACCTCCAAGGCGCCCACCGGCGTGACGCCGACCGTCACCGTCACCTCGACGACCAGCGGCACCATCACCTACAAGACCATCACCGCCACCGGCACGGTGGCGCTGGCCAGCAAGCTCTTCCCGTTCGTCTCGCTCAGTGTCACCAGCCGCACGCGCGTGCCGGTGATGTGACCGCTGGCCGGCGGCGGCCGCGATCTACGCGGCGCGGCCTGAGGCATCCCAGAGAGAGCGCAGCGGGCCCTGCGGGCCGTAGACCGGATCCATCGGCGGATCCGGCACGGCCGCGATGTCGGCGAGCGCCGCGGCGATATCCATGTCGCCGGCGCGCTTCTGGTCGATTCCACTGGATCGCGGGTAGGCCCCAACCACCAGCAGGTCGGCGCTCTGCTCCAGGCGCATATGCCCGGTGCCCGCCGGCAGGATCGCCACGTCGCCGGCCTTGATCTCCAGCTGCCGGCCCGCCGCGCCGCCAAATTCCACCCGCGCCTGGCCGCGGGCGATCCCCAGCACCTCGTGGGCGCGGGTGTGGAAATGGCGGAACGGATAGATCCCGTTGCGCCAGGACGAGCCCCAGCCATGGGCCGCGAACGCCGCCTCGAAGATCGCGGCAGGATCGAAGGCCGGGTCGAGCCGCAGCGCGTCGCGATAAACCACCAGCGGCAGGCGCGGGTTGTTGGGCACCTCGCGGTCGGCGGCAAAATGAAGGGCCAGCGGCTCGCTGGGCCGGCGCAGGTCGGCGAAGGGGATCGGGGCGGAGGGGCCCATCTTGGCCTCCTGTGGAAAGGCGTCCATCAACGCGCCAAAGACCGCCGGTTGCAAGCCCGGTTGCCGGGGCTGGCTTGTTGGCGAAAAACAGCCTATAATCTGCAGAGAAACAACGGAAAACAGCCGGTATCCCCCCGCCGGACCAAATGACCGAGAACCTACCACCCTTTCGCGCGTCCGCGCTGCTCACCGCGCTCCTGCTCGTAGCCCTCGCCGGCTGTACCACCGGCGACTCCGGAAATGTGCGCAGCGACGGCAATTTCGATTCCGTGATGCGGCTGGCCGACGGCGCACGCTCCAGCGGCGATGCGGTCAATGCGCTGAATATTTACCGCAAGGCGCGCGAGATGCGGCCCAACGCCATCGAGCCGATCATCGGCCAGGCCGGGGCCATGGTCACGCTGGGCGCCTACGAGGAGGCGGTCGCGGCCTATCAGGACGCATTGAAGCTGTCGCCCTCGCATCCCGCCGCCCTGCGCGGGCTGGGCTCGGTGTTCATCGCGCTCGACCAGCCGGAACTTGCCTTGGCGCAGTACGACCTGGCGCTGCATGGCTCGCCCGAGGATCCGCGCGCCCTGAACGGCCGCGGCGTCGCGCTCGACCTGCTGGGGCGGCATGAGGAGGCTCGCGCCGCCTACAAGACGGCCGGCGAGAAGGCGCCGGACTATGTGCCCGCGCGCAACAATCTGGGCCTGTCGCTGATCCTGGGCGGCTTCTACGACGAGGCAGTCGCCATCCTCACCCCGATCGCCAACAGCTCGCCGAAGGTGCGCGGCAACCTGGCGCTGGCGCACGGCATCGCCGGCGACATGGCCCAGGCGCGTCGCTGGCTGCGCTCGGACTACGACGAGCAGAGCACGGCGCGCCAGCTGGTCTATTTCGGCCAGTTGCGCGCCCTGTCGATCAACGAGCGCGCCGCCAGCCTGCGCAGCAATCCGCAGTACTTCCCGCGCCCGTCGCCGCCGCGCCGTCCGCGGCGCTGAGCCTCAGCCCAGCACCGAATAGCCGCCGTCGACCGGGATCGCCGCTCCGGTGACGAAGTCCGAGGCGGCGCTGGCGAGGAACACCGCGATGCCCGCCATGTCCTGCGGCGTGCCCCAGCGGCCGGCCGGCGTGCGCGCCAGCACGCGTTCGTGCAGGCCCTGCACCTCGCGGCGCGCGTTGCTCGTGAGCTCGGTGTCGATCCAGCCCGGCAGCACGGCGTTGACCTGGATGTTGTCCTTGGCCCAGGCCGTGGCGCAGACCTTGGTGAACTGCACGATGCCGCCCTTGCTGGCGGCATAGGCGGGTGCGAACGAGGCGCCGAAGATCGACATCATCGAGCCGATGTTGATGACCTTGCCGCCACCCGCCTTCTTCATCTCGGGGTAGGCGAGCTGGCTGCAGACAAGGGCGCTGGTCAGATTGGTATTGAGCACCAGCGTCCACTCGGCGACCGAGATCTCGTGCGGCGGCTTGCGGACGCTCATGCCGGCGTTGTTGATCAGGATGTCGAGCCGCCCGTGCTGCTTGACCGCGTGCGCCACCATCGCCGCGCACTGCTTCTCGTCGTTGACGTCGACGATGACCGACGAGGCGGTGGCGCCGCCGCCTTTCAGCGTCGCCACCGCCGCTTCGTTCTTCTGCGTGTTGCGACCGGCGACGACGATGGTGGCACCGGCCTCGGCCATGCCGCGTGCCATGCCCAGGCCGATGCCGCCATTGCCGCCGGTGACCACCGCGACCTTGCCGGCCAGATCGAAAGCGCTCTTCATTTTCAGTCTCCCTGCGACGCACGATTTGTCGCACGCCGATGTCAGATTGTTGCCATACGCGCAGACGACGCTTGGCACCGATCTTGCCGCATTCGCACTCGATGTATGTTCCCTTGATCTTCGCGACCGTATCGATCGGCCTCTGCGCCGCACTGGTTGCCTGGTACTACAACCGGGCCTTCCAGACCGTGCGCTACGAGTATCTCGGCTCGTCGCGATCCAGCATGTCGGGCCGTGCGGATGACGTCTATGATTCCCTCATACGGCCGCTGCGCATCCGGCGCCTTATCGCGCTGGGCATCGCCAGCGTCGCGACGGCCGTCGCCGTGCTGCTGGTCGGCCTGCATCGCGTTTGACGCTTGACCTACTGCGCCGCTGCCGCCGCCTGAGGCGCGATCGCGGGTCGCCGCTCGCGCCAGCGCGTGGCGCGCTCGTAAGCATGGCCGGCGCGCAGGACGCGGCTCTCGTCGAAGGGCCTGCCGGCAAGTTGCAGCGCCAGCGGCAGGCCGCTCTTGCCGAAGCCGCAGCACAGGCTGAGCGCCGGATGGCCGGTGATGTTGAACGGCACGGTGATCGGCGCGCTGTAGCGCAGCGGCGAGGTATCGACGTCCTCGATGCGCGGCGCCGCAACGGGGATCGCGGCGCAGGCCAGCAGATCGACGCTCTGAAGCGCGCGATCGACCTTGGCCGTGAGCTCGCGGCGCATGCGCTGTCCCTGCACGTAGTCCGCGCCGGTGACGAAAGCGCCGACCATCAGCCGTTCGCGCGTGATGCGCGCATACATGTGCGGGCGCGTGCGCAAGTCCTGCGCATGCACGGCGAAGGCCTCCGCGCCGCAGATCGCGCGATAGGCCGCCTGGAAGATGGCCATCGGCGGCAGCTCGATCTCGACGATGCGCGCGCCCAGCCGAGACAGCTCGGCCAGCGCCGCCTCGATGCCGGCGGTCATGTCGTCGCTGGCGCCCTCGCCGAAGTGGCGCACATAGCCGATGGTCATGCCCGACACGCCGCCTTCGAGCAGGCCGGCATAGTCGGGCACCGGCAGGTCGGCCGAGCCGGGGTCGGCGGCGTCGAAGCCGGCGAGCACGCCCAGCGACAGCGCGCAGTCCTCGACCGTCCAGCACAGCGGGCCGATATGGTCGAGGCTGAAGGACAGCGGCGCCACGCCGCGGCGGCTGACGCGGCCGTAGCTCGGCTTGATGCCGGCGACGCCGCAATAGGCCGCCGGCAGGCGGATCGAGCCGCCGGTGTCGGTGCCCAGCGCGAGCGGCAGCATGCCGGAGGCCACGGCGGCACCCGAGCCGCTCGAGGACCCGCCGGTGAAGCAGGCGCGATCCCAGGGATTGCGCGCCGGCGGGAAGGGCAGGTCGAAGGCCGGCCCGCCGGTGGCGAACTCGTGCGTCGCCATCTTGCCCATCAGGACGCCGCCGGCCTGGTGCAGCAGGGCCGCGACGTGGGCATCCTTCGCGGGCACGTTGTCCAGCAGCAGGCGCGAGTGGCAGGTGGTGCGGATGCCCGCGGTGTCGATGATGTCCTTCAGGCCATAAGGCACGCCGTGCATCGGCCCGCGCCACTCGCCCGCGGCGATCTCGCGATGGGCGCGCTCGGCATCCTCGCGAGCGCGCGCTTCGGTCAGCAGCACGAAGGCGTCGAGCGCCGGATTGCAGATGCGGATGCGCTCGAGCGTCGCCTCGAGCAGTTCGACCGGCGAGAACCTGCGCGCCTTCAGCGCGCGGGCGGTCTCGGCGAGAGTGAGGTTGGCGGGATCGACGCTCATCGCGCGTCCCCCGTCGGCGGCGTCGGCCGGTGGATGAAGGCCGGCTCCTCGTCGTAGCGCCACGGCCGGTCGAGGTCGGCCATCATCTGGCGCACGACCTTGAAGGCATCGAACATCGCCTGGTCCCGCTCGGCCGGCACGACGATGCCGGCCATGCGCAACGATGCCTCGTAGTCGGCACGCAGATCCTGCTCACTTTTCACCGATGCCTCCTCCGGTCAGGCGGCCGCCTTCAGGATGTCGGCGGCCTTCTCGCCGACCATGATGCTTGGTGCGTTGGTGTTGCCCGATGGCATGGTCGGGAAGATCGAGGCGTCGGCGACGCGCAGACCTTCGAGCCCATGCACCTTCAGCTTGTCGTCCACCACGCAGTTCGGTCCGGGTCCCATGCGGCAGGTGCCGATGGGATGATAGGCGGTCTGCGAGTTGTTGCGGATCCAGGTCAGGATCTGCTCGTCGGTCTCGACCTCCTTGCCGGGCGAGTATTCGTCGCCGCGATAGGCGTCCATCGGCGCTGCCTCGACGATCTTCCGCATCATGCGGAAGCCGTCGGCCATCGTGCGCTGGTCGATCGGGTCGGCGAGGAAGTTGAAGCGGATCGCCGGTTGCGCCCTGGGATCAGGCGAGCGGATGTGGATCGAGCCCAGGCTCTCAGGCCGAAGCTGGTAGCAGGCCACGGTCATCGACGGGAATTCCTGCAGCTTGCGCTGCTTGGGGTCCTTGATCGAGTAGGGCACCAGATGCATCTGCACGTCGGGCGTCGCGAGCTCGGGCCGCGTGCGCAGGAAGGCGAGCAGCGGCGCCGAGGGCAGGCTGAAGAAGCCGCCGCCCGAGGCGAGGTACTTCAGCGCCTGGCCGACCGCGCCCAGGCCGCGCGCCATGTGGTTGTAAGACACGCCCGGCACCTTCACGCGCCAGACGATGCGCGCGTTGAGGTGATCGCGGAAATTCTCGCCGACCGAGGGCAGCTCGTGCGTCACCTCGATGCCGTGCTTCCTGAGGATCTCGGGATTGCCGATGCCCGACAGCTCGAGGATCTGCGGCGACGCGACGCCGCCGGCGCAGATCACCACCTCGCGGCCGGCGCGCGCCTTGTGCACCTGGCCGCCGCGCTCGTACTCGACGCCGGTGCAGCGCTTGCCGTCGAGCAGCACCCTGTTGATGTGCGCCTCGGTGATCACAGAGAGGTTCGGCCGCGTCATCGCCGGCTCGATGTAGCAATGGGCGACGCTCATGCGTCGGCCCTTCCAGATGCTGGCCTGGGTCTTGACGACGCCTTCCTGGTCCTCGCTGTTGTAGTCGGGATTGAGCTTGTAGCCGGCCGCGACGGCGGCCTTGAACAGCGCGTCGTAGAGCGGGTTCTGGTCGGGGACCTCCGAGACCTTCAACGGTCCTGACGTGCCGCGTCCGTTCGGGCCGCCCTTTTCGTAGTGCTCGATGCGCGTGAAGACCGGCGCGACGTCCTGCCAGCTCCAGCCGCGATTGCCCATCTGCGCCCAGGTGTCGTAGTCGAGCGGCTGGCCGCGCACCCAGACGAGCCCGTTGATCGAGCTCGATCCGCCCAGCAGCTTGCCGCGCGGCACAGGGATCTCGCGATTGGCGGTGCCGGGCTCGGGATCGGACTGGTAGAGCCAGTTGGCCTCCGGGCTGTTGATCAGCAGGCCGAAGCTGATCGGGTACCTGGAGTAGCGGTGGCTCGCCTTGCCGGCCTCGAGCAGCAGCACGCGCGAGCGGCCGTCTTCGGTCAGCCTTGCCGCCAGCGCGCCGCCGGCGGAGCCGGCACCGACGATGATGTAGTCGTACTGGATATCGGCGCTGGCATTCATGGCGTTCGGTCCCGTTTTCCCATGCTCTTCGTTGACCGCAGCCTAATGGCCTTCGCGCAGCCGGGGAAGGGACCGCCCGACTTCCCGGCCATGCTGGCGCGCCTCGAATCGTTTCACATGGCCGCGGCGGTTGCCTCGAAGTGACGCCGGAGGATTTCCCGCGCAGCCTCTCCGGCGGCTCGATCCCAGCAGTTCACGATCGCCACTCGGAATCCTCCAGGTGGCATGGCGTGCAGGTGGGCGGGACGCTCCTCGTGGAAGGTGATCTGCACGCTGGAGATCGCCGAGCGACGCTTGAGCTCGTCGATCAGGGCGGCGGATGGATGGCGATAGCGCCGGCCGTGCGGCAAGAAGAGCACGACGCTGTAGCCGGTGCGCCGATCGTGGTCGTCGAAACGCCATTGGCGCTTTTCGTAGAGCCGCACCAACGCCTCGACCCAGCCCTTGCCATAGAGATCGGGCCACTGGTCGGCGAAGCGCAGATGCATCTCGATGATGCGCGCGCCAATGGTCTCGAAGTTGACCATGCCGCTGTAGCCCTTGAGGTGCGTGCGGCACCAGGTGCCGCACCAATCCTCGACCGCGGCGTCGGGCTCGGCGTGCACGGCCCAATGATCGAACGTGCCGTCGCCCGTCGTCTCGCCGGTGGCGTGGCGCCACCACATCGGTTCGCCGTCGAGCACCGCGACGTCGCTGCTGACATGTGCGCCGGTCAGCAGGGTGGACCAGAAGTGGCCGGCGGTCTGCGCTTCCCTGTAGTCCTCGGCCGAGGCGATGACGCGGCTGCCCACGCCCATGCCCTTGAGGTTGTAGACCGGCTTGGAGAAGACAGGGAAGGACGGCGGCTCGACGCCATGCGGCGCGGCGTCGAGTTCCTGGCTTCGCGCCACCGCGAGCTTGTCGTAGACCCAGCGATGATCGGGATTCCACATCCACGCGTCGCTGTCCTCGGTCGGGATCCGAACGTCATCGGGGCAGCGCACGCCCTCGAAGTACTGCATGCGCCAAGGGTCGATTTCGGCGATCGGCATCACCATATTTGTGTCGCTTGTCGCGATCGGCGCAAGCGAATGCTCACGGGAACCTGACACGGTGCAGTTGCATCGGCGCGCGACCGCGGCGCTGGAACCCGCTATCGTGGGTGACGTTAGCGTCGTTGCTGCGCCAGCGGAGGCGATGTGTTGAACCGGTTTCTGGCGATCCGCGCCTTCAGTGAGGCGTTGGCCGCGCCGCTCTCTCCCGAGGATCAGACCGTGCAGTCGATGCCCGACGTCAGCCCGACGAAGTGGCATCTCGCGCACACGACCTGGTTCTTCGAGACCTTCGCGCTCAAGCCGTTCGTCGCCGGCTATCGCGCGTTCGATCCGGCCTATCACTATCTGTTCAACTCCTACTACGAGGCCGAAGGGCCGCGTCATCCGCGCCCGCAGCGTGGCCTGCTGTCGCGGCCCGGCGTATCGGAGATTCTGGCTTATCGTCGCCACGTGACCGAGGCGATGGCGCGCGCACTCGATCGCCCCGCGGTGACCAACACACCGCTGAGCTCGATCGTCGAGCTCGGTCTGCATCACGAGCAGCAGCACCAGGAACTGTTGCTGATGGACATCAAGCACGTGCTGTCGATCAATCCGCTGCGGCCGGCCTATCGTGCCGACCTGCCGCGGGGCGACGGCGCTGCGCCGTCGCTCGACTGGCTCGCGTTCGACGGTGGCCTGGTCGAGATCGGCCATCCGGGCGGCGGCTTCGCTTTCGACAACGAGGGCCCGCGCCATCGCGTGTGGCTCGAGCCGTTCCGTCTCGCCTCGCGCCTGTCGACCTGTGGCGAGTATGCGGCCTTCATCGAGGATGGCGGCTATCGCCGGCCGGAATTCTGGTTGTCGGCGGGCTGGGCGACGGTGCAGGAACGCGGCTGGCAGGCGCCGCTCTACTGGGAGAAGCGCGACGGCGCCTGGCATGTCTTCACGCTGGGTGGTCTGCGCGCGATGAACGCCGACGAGCCGGTGTGCCATGTCAGCTTCTACGAGGCCGGCGCCTTCGCGAAATGGGCGGGCAGGCGTCTGCCGCTCGAGGCCGAGTGGGAACGCGCGGCGAGCTCGGTCGCGATCGACGGCAACACCGCCGAGCGGGGCGCGTTGCATCCGTTGGCGGCGCGCGGCGCGGGACTGACGCAGATGTTCGGCGACGTCTGGGAATGGACGGCAAGCCCCTACGTCGCCTACCCGGGGTTCCGCGAGCCGCCGGGCGCGATCGGTGAATACAACGGCAAGTTCATGTCGAACCAGATGGTGCTGCGCGGCGGCTGCGCGGTGACTCCGCCGGGCCATCTGCGCGCGACCTATCGCAACTTCTTCCCCTCCGATGCGCGCTGGATGTTCGGCGGCATCCGTCTTGCCGAGGATGCGTCATGACCACCAGCCCGCTCCATCAACCCGCACCCGACGCGGCCGCGGATCGCGCGGAATTCGAGCGCGCCGTGCTCGACGGCCTGTCGCGCGCGCCGCGCGCGATTCCCGCGAAATTCCTCTACGACGCGCGCGGCTCGCAGCTCTTCGACCAGATCTGCGAGCTGCCCGAGTACTACCTCACGCGCACCGAAACGAAGATCCTGCGCGCCTGCGCATCGAATATCGCCGAGCTCGCCGGACCGGACCGCGCGCTGGTCGAGTTCGGCAGCGGCTCGAGCGTGAAGTCACGCATCCTGCTCGACGCGATGAAGGACCTCGCGGTCTATGCGCCGATCGACATCTCGCGCGATCATCTCGACGCGACGGCCGATCGGCTGCGTCGCGACTATCCGCGGCTGCGCGTGGAGCCGGTGTGCGGCGACTACATGGCAATCGACTCCTTGCCGGACACGGTACCGCCGCGCCGCCTGGGATTCTTTCCCGGCTCGACCATCGGCAACCTCACACCGGACGAGGCCAGGGAGTTCCTGCGGCGCGCGCGGAGGCTGCTGGGCGACGACGGCGCGATGGTGATCGGCGTCGACCTGCGCAAGGACCCGGCGCTGCTGCACGCCGCCTACAACGACAGCGCCGGCGTCACCGCCGCCTTCACGCTGAATCTGCTGCGGCGCATGAACCGCGAGCTCGACGCGACGTTCGACCTGTCCAGCTTCGCGCACGACGCCTTCTACAACGCGGACGAAGGCCGCATCGAGATCTACTTCCGCAGCCTGCGTTCGCAGACCGCGATGGTCGCCGGCTGGCGTTTCATGTTCGCGCAGGGAGAGCGGATCCACACCGAGTATTCCTACAAGTACGACGAGCCGACATTCGCCGCGCTTGTCGATGGCACCGGCTTTCGCGTCGGCCACACCTGGACCGACGATGACAGTTTTTTTGCCGTGCATTACTTGGTTGCCGATCGCACGCCGGATTGATCACATGCGGCCCCCGAGCCGCGGAGTGTTCGTCCGATGTCCAAGCGCAAGAATGTCCTGCTGATCGTCGTCGACCAGTGGCGTGGCGAGTTGCTGCCCAAGCTCGGCGCCAAGTTCCTGCGCACGCCGAACATCGACCGGCTCTCGGCCGAAGGCGTGACCTTCCGTCATCACTACACGCAGGCGGTACCCTGCGGGCCGGGCCGCGCCAGCCTGCTCACCAGCCAGTACCTGATGAATCATCGCGCGGTGCAGAACACCATCCCGCTCGACGCGCGCTTCACCAACCTCGCACACGAGCTGCGCAAGGGCGGATACGATCCGGCGCTGGTGGGCTACACCACGACGACGCCCGACCCGCGCACGACGAGCCCGGACGACCCGCGCTTCCTGGTGCTGGGCGACATCATGGACGGCTTCCGCTCGGTGGGCGCGTTCGAGCCCTACAAGGATGCCTATTTCGGTTGGGTCGCGAGCCAGGGCTACAAGCTGCCGGAGAATCGCGACGAGATCTGGCTGCCCGAAGGATCGGCCACGGGCCAGACCGGCGCGACGGCGCGCGCCTCGCGCATCCCCAGGGAGCTCTCGGACACCGCCTGGTTCACCGAGCGCGCGCTGACCTATCTGCGCGGGCGCGCCGGCAAGCCGTGGTTCCTGCATCTCGGCTATTATCGCCCGCATCCGCCGTTCATCGCGCCGGCGCCGTATCACGCGATGTACGATCCCGCCGACATGCCGCCGCCGGTGCGGGCGGCGAGCGCGGCGGAGGAGGCCGCGCAGCACCCGCTGCTGCGCTACTACGTCGAGAACATCAAGCAATCGAGCTTCTTCCAGGACGGCCAGGGCGTGGGCAGCGCGATGAGCCAGGCCGAGGTGCGCCAGATGCGCGCGACCTACTATGGCCTGATGAGCGAGATCGACGATCAGCTCGGCCGCGTCTTCGACTTCCTCCAGCAGACCGGGCAGTGGGAAGATACGCTGATCGTCTTCACCTGCGATCACGGCGAGCAGCTGGGCGATCACCACCTGCTGGGCAAGATCGGCTATTGCGACGAATCCTATCGCATCCCGATGATCGTGCGCGATCCGGAGGCGGCAGCAAACGCCGCGCGCGGCAGCATCGTGGAGAAGCATTTCACCGAGACCGTCGACACCATGCCGACGATCCTGGAGTGGCTCGGCCTCGGCGTGCCGCGCCAGTGCGACGGCCGCTCGCTGCTGCCGTTCTGCCATGGCGCGCCGCCGGCGGACTGGCGCACCGAGGTGCACTACGAGTTCGACTTCCGCGACCTGCACTACAGCCAGCCCGAATCGGCGCTGGGCGTGCCGATGGACCGCTGCAGCCTCGCGGTGGTGCGCGACCACGACTACAAGTACGTCCATTTCGCCGCGCTGCCGCCGCTGTTCTTCGACCTCAATGCCGACCCCGGTCAGTTTGTCAACCGCGCCGAGGACCCGGCCTATGCGGCGAAAGTCCGGCACTACGCGCAGAAGATGCTGGACTGGCGTCTAAGCTTCGCTGAGCGGACGCTGACCGGCTATCGCGCCACGCCGGAAGGCCTGCAGATCCGCGCCGCCTGAGATATCACAGCGTCTTCAGGTACTCGATCAGGTCCCGTCGCTCGCTGTCGCTGAAGGCGGGACCGATCACGCCCGAGGGCAGCTTGGTGACATCCCGCTCGGTGCCTTCGAAGGAATGGCCCCGGTTGCTGTTGGCGAGGCTGCGCGTATCGAACTCGGTCAGTCCCGACGGGCAACGATCGCCCGGCTCGTCCATCAAGCCAACCTTCTGGGGATCGAACTGGCGGCTGCCGACGCAGAATCGTGTCGGCCGCTGGTCCTGCGGCTTGAGCAGGTCGTCGAGCGTCGGCACGGAGCCGTTGTGCAGATAGGGCGCGGTCGACCACACGCCATCGAGCGGCCGGGCGCGATAGTGCGGCACCGTCGCGATGGTCGATCGGCCGTCGGCGGTGATCACGCGGAAGGTCTGCTTGTTGGGGCAATTGGGGCGTGGTCCGCGCATCTGCTTCTCAAGCTCGGGCGGTACCGGCTTGCCGGCAAGCCGCTGGTCCTCGAACCACTGATCGATCGTGCGGTCGACCACGGCCATCAGGGCCAGGGCGAAGTTCGCGTTCGGGCCGGAGGAGGCGGGCAGGCCGCAGTTTCCCTTGCTGTTGAGCGTCGCGATCGGGTCCAGTCCCAGTTCCGGCGGCAAGCGGACCTGCCGGCTGGTCAGCACGAGTGCCTGCTGCGGGTCCGTGCCCATGTCGGCCACCGGCTTCTCGACGACCCGGTAGTACTGACGATCGCCGATCGTGACCCAGTTCTCGGCATCCCAGAAGGAACCGGTGGGCCAGGTCTTGGCAAGGTCGCCATCGCGCACCGGGCCGCGATGGCACTCGACGCAGTGGGTTCTATACAGCTCGCGCCCGCGATCCACCATGTCGGACTTGATAGACCAGGCGGCGTCGCCCTTGAACTTGTCGGCGACATCCGACCATTTCGGCGCGGCGAGGCCGGCGAAGGCCTTTCTCGCATGAACGCCGTCCATCGGGCCGCGCAGCATCTCCTCGAAGCGATGGATGTTCGCGATGTCGACCGAGGAGCGGAAGGCCGGGCTGTTGCTCTTGCCGTTCATGTTGACCTTGGCGTTGACGCCCAGCGCCTCGCCGGCATTGCGCACGAGCTCGTTGAAGATCGAGCCGTCGTACTGCGCCCAGCTGAACCACGGCGTGTCCCAGATCGGCGGGAAGCTCACGGGTGCATCCAGGCGGGCGAAGTTGGCGGCGAGGCTGTCCGGCACGACGCGCCCGCGCGGCCCCTGCCTGGGGGTGCCGGGCTGCGCCTGCGTCAGCGCTTCCGGTGGCAGGAGATTCTCGAAGAAGACCTGGTTGCCAATGCGATTGAGCGCGTCGAGCCGGCCAAAGCCCTCATCGAGGCTTTCCCAGTTGAAGCGCCGCTGCACCTGCAGGGTCCATTCGAGATTGAGGCCGATGCGGGCGAGCGCGGTGCGCAGCTCCTGTTCGATCTCCTGATCGGACTTGTCCTTCCACTCGCCGCCGCGGGCACGCACGGCGTCGGCGAAGCGGCTCAGCCGAAAAGGCAGCTCGAGCGTGTAGAGGATCGCGAGCCCCGTCGCCTTCTCCAACCGCCCGAGGTCGATCATCGCCGGCCCACCATCGAAGCGGATGCTGACGTTCTTGTACTCGATGTGTCCGGTGTGACACGCGGCGCAGGTGAAGCCGAGCTGCGCCGGATAGGGCCGGCCGGTTTCCGGATCGGCGCCGGCGGGAAGACGCGCGAAGCCGACCGGCAGGCCATCCTCGTTGTGGGGCGCGTCGCCGGGCCACTTGGTGTCCGCGAGCGCGCGTCGGGAGTATCCGTACTGTTGCGCCTTGCTGGCGAAGTCGCGCGAGCTCGGGCTGTCGATGAAGCCGAAGCGCCGGAGATAGTCGATGTCGGCGAGGCGGCCGCGATCGAACAGGGTTACGCGGGGTTGCTCGAGGCTGAGAAAGAAATCGTAGGGCACCGGGAAGGTCGCCGTGCCCTGGGAGGCGTGGTGGAACCAGTAGCGTTGCCTGCCGGTCCAGTTCTGCTCCAGCCAGTGGCGCTCGGTGATCGTGCCGTTGTCGGGCAGGGGCGGCGGCAGGCCGTCGGCGGCACCGCCCAGCGCCAGCAGCTTCGCGCGCACCGAATCGGGCGCGTAGGACACCGCGGCGAGAAGCGCGAGCGCGAGGCAGGCCAGCGGCAACACCCACCATTTAAGGACTCGGATCGCGAAGCCGACCATGAACTCCCCCGACAAGCGCTTATGCTCGGCAGGCTATACAACCTTCGGGAAAGTGGAAGCGCCGTGAGGAGCCGGCATCGTCAGCAACGTGTGCTGGAAGCGAGCCATCAGGAAATGCGATGGTCGCCGACAGTGATTGGGTAACGAGGCGTGCGAAAAATGGCGAGCATCACGATGGCGGATGCGCGGGCGGCGGTGCCCGACATGATGGGCGAGGTAGCCATCGGGGGCCTTGCCGCCCCTGTCGAGGTGATGCGCGACGCCTGGGGCGTGCCGCATATCCGCGCGCGCGGCGCCGACGATGTGTTCATCGCGCTCGGCTTCGTGCATGCGCAGGACCGGCTGTGGCAGATGGATGCCACGCGACGGCGCGGTCTGGGGCGCTGGGCGGAGTGGGTCGGACCGTCCGCCGTCGCCGCCGACAGGCTGGCACGCCAGCTCGACGGCGAGGGGGCGGCGAAGCGCGACTACGCGGCACTGCCGGCCGAGGCGCGCGGCATGCTCGAGGCCTATGCCGCGGGCGTGAACGCCTTCATCGCGCGCGGCCTGTTCCCGGTCGAATACAAGCTGCTCGACCAGGCGCCCGAGCCGTGGCGGCCGCAGGATGCCATCGCCGCTATGCGTCAGCGCGGATTCCTGATGGGCTCGGTGTGGTTCAAGCTGTGGCGCGCTGCGGCACTGCGCACCATCGGGCCGGACCAGATCGCCAAGCTGCGCTACGACGATGGCGGCCGCGAGCTGCTGTGCATTCCGCCGGGCGCCGAGGCGCAGCGCTGGATCGCCACGCTGCAGGATCTCGCACCGGCGATCGAGGCGGTGGCGGCACTGGGCGCGCCCGACTCGACGGGTGGCGGCAGCAACAACTGGGCGCTGGCGCCCGCGCGCACCGCGGCGGGGCGACCTCTGCTGGCCGGCGATCCGCATCGGCAGTTCGAGCTGCCCAGCATGTATGCCCAGACGCACATCGCCTGCGACGCCTTCGACGCGCTGGGCTTCACCGTGCCCGGGGTGCCGGGCTTCCCGCATTTCGGCCACAACGGCCACGTCGCCTGGTGCGTGACGCACGCCTTCGCCGACATCCACGATGTCTTTGTCGAGCGCTTCGAGGACAACGCCGGGCGCTACGCGTTCAAGGGCGAGTGGCGCCCGACGACGCGGCGCAGCGAGACCATCGCCGTGCGCGGTGCGGCGCCGGTCACGGTCGATGTCGTGGCCACGCACCACGGCCCGGTGATCGCCGGCGATCCGGCGAAGGGTGCGGCGCTGAGCCTGCGTTCGGTGCAATACGCCGAGACCGATCTGTCGTTGGCCTGTCTGCTGCCGATGCTGAAGGCGAAGGATGTCGACAGCTTCTATGACGCAGCGCGTGGCTGGGGCCTGATCGATCACAACGTCGTCGCTGCCGACACGAAGGGACACATCGGCCATCTCGTGCGCGCCATCGTGCCGGTGCGCCCGCGCATCAACGGCTGGCTGCCGGTGCCCGGCTGGACCGGCGCGCATGAGTGGCAGGGCAACGTGCCGTTCGAACGCATGCCGCGCATCGTCGATCCCGAAGGCGGCGCCATCGTCACCGCCAACAATCGCGTCGTCGCCGACGATCATCCCGATTATCTCGTCACCGACTGCCATCCGCCCTATCGCGCGCGCCGCATCATGGATCGCCTCGACGCGTTGCCGGCGGCGAGCCTGCCGGACATGCTCTCGATCCATCTCGACGATCTCAGCCTGCCGGGGCTGGAGATTCGCGACCGCATCGCCGGCGCGTCGCCGAAGACGCCGGCAGGCATCGCCTTGCGCGACCAGATCGCGGCGTGGGACGGGCATATGGCGCCACGTTCGCAGGCAGCGGCGTACTATATCGATGTGCGTCGCGCGCTGACGCGCCTGCTGGCGGATCGCTCCGGCTTGGCGCGCGCCGCGGCCGATCCGCTGACCAGGGTGCCGCCGGGCGTCGTGCCGCTGATTCAGCTCTGGTGGACCTTGCCGGCGCTGCTGCGCGCCGACGATAGCGCGCTGCTGGGCGGTGCCACATGGCCGGACCTGATCGCCGCCGCACTCGACGAGGTCGCGGCGTCCGGTGCGTCCGCAGCGGAGTGGGGCAAGCGCCACCGGCCGAAATTCGTGCATCCGCTGTCGCCGATGTTTCCCGACGCGGCGGCGCTGCTCGATCCGTCCGGCATCGATGTTGGCGGCGACGGCGATACGGTGTGGGCCAACGGCACGCTCGCCTCGGCCGGTGTCGACGCGGCGTATGGCGCGATCGCGCGCTACGCCTACGACGTCGGCGCCTGGGAGACCGGCTCCTGGCTGGTCTTCCACGGCGCCTCGGGTCACCCGGGCAGCCCGCACTACGCCGACCAGGTGCCGCTCTGGGCTAGGGGCGCGCTGATTCCCGCGCTCTACGCCTGGCCGCGCATCGAGGCGCTGGCCAGGACGAAGCAGGTGCTGAAGCCCTGAAGCGGGCCTATTTGTCGAGCCAGATGTCCTCGTAGCGCGAGCCGTTGTAGAGGCTGTTGACCAGCGAGACGTAGCCCTTGACGTACGGATGCAGGCAGGTGGCGGCGCGGTTCCACATCACGATGGGCCGCGTGCCTTCCTCGAGGATCTTGCGGTCGAGGTCCCACACCAGCTGCTTGCGCTTCTGCGGATCGAGCTCCTGCGACTGCGCGACGAAGAGCTTGTCGAACTCTGGATTGCAGTAGTTGGTGTAGTTTCGTTCCGAGCCGCAGGCGTAGTGCTCGAAGAAGGTCTGGTCGGGATCGTCGACGCCGTTGCCGGTGGTGTTCAGGCCCACCGAATAGTCCTTGCGCGCGACCTTGGCGAACCATGCCGAGGTGTCGACGAGATCGAGCTCGGCGTCGATGTACACTTCCTTGAGCTGGTCGATCAGGATCACCGCCGGGTCGCGGTAGAGCAGGTGATTGCGGGTCGAGACCTTGAGCTTCATCGGCTTGTCGGGGCCGTAGCCCAAGGACTTCATGATCTCGCGCGCCTCGGCACGGCTCTTGGCGACGTCGGCGCCGTAGCCCTTGACCTTGTCGAACATCTCCGGCGGCAGGCCCCACACGCCGTCGGGTGGCGGCAGCATCACGCCGCCGATGACCGCGTCGCCCTGGTTGAGGATGTCGACGAAGGCCTTGCGGTCCATCGCCAGCAGCAGCACCTGGCGCAGCTTGGGATCGTTGAACGGCGGATTGTCCTTGTTGACGATCAGGTTGGTGCTGTTGTTCATCGAGGAGGTGATGCAGTTCGCATCCGGCACCTGCGACTTCACGTCCTTCAGGAGCGGGATCGTCACCACGTAGGGCGCCGTCATGTCGAAGCGCTTCGACACGAAGCCGAGGATCGCCGTCGAACGGTTGGAGATGATCGTGAACTTGATGCCGTCGAGATAGGGCTTGCCCTTCTTGAAGTAATCGGGATTGCGCGTGAGCGTGATGTGCTCGTTGCGCTTGAACTCGACGAACTTGAACGGCCCGGTGCCGATCGGCTTGGTGCGCATCTGCGCCGGCGTGACGTGACACGGATACATCGGCGTGTAGCCCGACGCGAGCAGGATCGGGAACGAGGGCTGCGGCCGCTTGAGCTGGAAGGTCACGTCATGGTCGCCGTTGACCACGACCTTCTCGAGGTTGCCGTACCATGAGGATCGCGGGTTCTTGCGCAGCTTCTGCGTCGCCTTGCCCTGCAGCAGATCGAAGGTGCAGACCACGTCCTTGGCGGTGAACGGCTTGCCGTCGTGCCACTTCACGCCCTCGTGCAGCTTGAAATTCAGCTGCGTCTTGTCGGCGTTCCACGACCACGCCTTCGCAAGGTCGGGCACGATGGTCTCAAGGCTGTTCCTGGCCTGCTGCTGATCGAACATGATCAGGTTGTTGTAGACGCCCATGAAGGGTACGACCGTGGAAGTCGTCGCTTCCTCGAGAATTGACGCACTGGGCGCATTGTCCTGGAAGTACATATTCAGGATGCCGCCGCTCTTCTGCGCCAGCGCCGGCGCGGCACACAACGATCCCGCCAACGCCGCCGATACTACCAACCTCAACATCTACGCTTCCTCCCAAAAGTCGGGCGGATCGTATGAGGTGCCTTGCGAGACGGGCAAGTTCGGGCAGCCCTGCAGTTTTGCGCTGCGCGATACCCCGTCAGGTGTACGTCATGGTGACGCTGCCGAACGGCCCGAAATCGGCGGTGTAGGTCTCGCCTGCCTTGGGCGCCAGCATGCCGGTCAGGGTGCCGGTGCTGATCATCTGCCCGGCTTTCATGCCGATGCCGCTGCGCGACAGCTCGTTGGCCAGCCAGGTCAGCGGCACCACGGGATGATCGAGCGCCGCGGCTGCGGTGCCGCGGCGGCGCGGTACGCCGTTGCACAGCAGCACCACCTCCTGGCCCGCGATGTCACGACGGCGCCAATCCTCGATCGGCGGCCCGCACAGGATCGTGCCGCTGCCCGATCCGTCGGCGAGCACCGCCGGCAGCGGCGGGAAGTGCGCGTCGTGCACGAAGCGGCACTCCGCCAGCTCCAGCCCCGGATGCAGCGACGCCACGGCGTCTGTGACCTCCTCGACGCTGTAGGGTTTGTCGCGCGGCGGCAGGTCCGTGCCGAGAACCGCCTGGTACTCGACCTCGGGGATCGGGCTGCATTGCCTGGCGCGTTCCACCGACAGCGGCGGCGTCCGGATCGCATAGACACGGCCGTAGATCGGCGAGTCGGTGCGCAGCTGCCGCTGCATCTCCTCCTTCTGCGCCGCGATCTTCCAGCCGAGAACCGGCCATCCCAGCTCTTCCTCGACCATGCGCGCGACGCTGTAGGCGGTGGCCTTGTCCGGCGGCACAAGCGCGGGATCGAGGCCGCTGTGCTGCCGCCCTTCGCGCCGCAGAGCCGCGAGCAGGCGCGCGAATTCGCGCTGGCGGGACATGTCCATGACGCACCTCCGATCCGATGGTGCGAGGCTACGGCAAGGAGCATGTCATCGCGACCACGCCGGATCGCATCGCGGACTATCGAGCCGCGATGCGATCAGCTCGTGCGCGGTGGCACGTCGAGGCGCACGATCACGCCCTCGAGCTTCGGCGACACGGCCGGGTAGTACTGCGTCACCAGCGGATCGTGACCCGGCACGATGTGATCGGGCGAGGCCGCGAGCCTCTCGGCTGTGCGGTAGGCGTCGACCATGTCGCCGAGGCTGAAGGCGGTGCCGAAGAAGCGGTTTTTCCGCATGTGTTCATAGTAGTGCGACGCATCGGAGGCGAGCACGACCCAGCCGCGCTCGGTGCTGACGCGCACGATTTGCAGGCCCGGCGTATGGCCGCCGACATGGTGCAGCGAGATGCCGGGCGCCAGGTCGACCGTGCCGGTGTGCTGCTCGACGCGGCCCTTGAAGTTCAGGCGCACCATGCCGACCACGTCCTCGACCTCGAAGCTGTGGCCGAACTTGGCGTATTTCATGTAGGGCCCGGTGACGAAGCCCATCTCCTTCACCTGCAGGTGGAAGCGCGCGGTCGGGAACTTGTCGAAATTGCCGACATGGTCGTAGTGCAGATGCGTCAGCACCACGTCGGACACCGATTCGGGCGCGATGCCGAGCTCAGCCATGGTCGCCACCGGGCAGCGCAGGAACTCGCGCTTGCGCCTGGCCGCGACCTCGGCGGTGAAGCCGGTGTCGACGGCGATCACGCGGCCCGCGCCGCGGATCACCCAGGTGAAATAGTCCATCGGCATCGGCCCATCATGCGGGTCGCCGCCGATGAAGTGGTCGGCGCGGCGCGCATCACGCCTGGCGTAGCGGATGGCGTAGATCTCGTAGGTCGGCAACGCATCGGCCATGGATCACCCGTTGCCGCGCAGCTGCGCCAGGCGATCGGGCGGGACCGTCGCGTCGACGCCGGCCCGCTCCTGCTGCAGCTTCAGGATGCTGCGCGAGTCGAGCTGCGCCCAGCCACGGCCCAGCGCCTCGGTCATCTCCTCCAGGGTGAGGTTGGCAAGCCGCATCGGCACGCCGACCTCGCGGCCCAGCTGCGTGGCCAGCGACACGTCCTTGTGCGCATGGCGCAGCTGAAAGGCCGGCGGATCGTAGGTGCCGGAGAGGAACTGGTCGAGCAGGCCGTCGAAGGTGCGGCGCCGTCCGAGCGCGCCCTGGCGCACCGCCTCGAACAGATCGGCCGGATCGACGCCGGCCTTGATGCCCATGGTGAAGACCTCGCCCAGCGCCACGGTGAGCGCGTAGCCGGCGCAGTTGTGCACCAGCTTGGCCACGGTGGCCTGGCCGATGGCGCCGACATAGCGCACCTGGTCGCCCATGGCGTCGAGCGCCGCGCGGTCGCGCTCGAAGATCGCCTTCTCGCCGCCGACCCAGATCGCCAGCTTGCCGGTGAAGGCGCCCTTGGGCCCGCCGCTGACCGGCGCGTCGAACATGTAGGCGCCCTTTTCGGTGAAGGCGGCGTTGATCTTGCGCACGGTCGCGCGCGAATTGGTCGACAGGTCGAAGTACGAGGCGCCGGCCTTGATGCCCGCCAGCAGCCCGTTCTCGCTCAGCGCCACCGCCTCGACCTCGGGCGGTCCGGGCAGCGAGGTGAGCACGACGTCGGATGCGGCCGCGACCGCCTTGGGCGAATCGGCCCAGGTCGCGCCGGCGGCGAGGTGCTTGGCCGCCGCCTCGCGGCGCATGTCGTGTACCGTCAGCGAATGGCCGGCCTTCTGCACGTTTGCTGCAAGGCTGGCTCCCATGATTCCCAGTCCAACGAATCCGACGCGCATGATGTGATCCTCCCTTGCGCGATCGTGCCCTCGTTCGACGGTGGCGGACAAGCACGCACCCATGCATGCTGCGCGCGGGAGGAAGCCGATTTGCTGACGCAAGCTGTCGATCTGCGGGCCGAGGCCGATGAACTGCACCATCTGCTGGCGCCGCTCGACGACTCCGACTGGAACCGCGCCACGCGCTTCAAGGGCTGGACGATCAACGACATCGTGGGTCACCTGCACATGGGCGACCTGATGGGCTACGCCTCGGCCACCGACGAGGCGGCGTTCCACGCGCTGCGCGCCGACATCCAGGCCAAGCGCGAGACCGGTATGACGCGGCTGGAGGAGCAGCGCCAGCGGCTGGGCAACCTCGAGGGCCGCGCATTGCTAGCGCGCTGGCACGAGACGCTAGGCAGGCTGGCGGACACGCTGGGCGCGCGTGCGCCCGACGACCGACTGAAATGGGCCGGCCCCGACATGGGCGTGCGCATGTTCACCACCGCCCGACAGATGGAGATCTGGTCGCACGGCCAGGCGATCTACGACATGCTCGGCATGGTGCGCCCGCGATCCGACAGGCTGCAGAACATCGCCGTGATCGGCGTGCGCACCTATGGCTGGACCTTCGCCAACCGGGGCGAGAAGCCGCCGGGGCCGGCGCCCTATGTCCGCCTCGATGCGCCCTCGGGCGCGGTCTGGGAATGGAACACCCCATCGACCGACAACGTGGTCGAGGGCGATGCCGAGGAGTTCTGCCAGGTCGTGGCGCAGACCCGCAACGTCGCCGACACCCAGCTCAGGGTGACCGGCGACGTCGCGCGCGCCTGGATGGCGATCGCGCAATGCTTCGCCGGCCCGCCCGAGACTCCACCCGCGCCGGGCACACGGCGGCGCGAAACCAAGGGATGATCATGAACGATCTGGTTCTCAAGGGCGGACGGGTGATCGACCCGTCGCAAGGCATCGACACGGTCACCGACATCGCCTTCGCCGCCGGCAAGGTCGCGGCGATCGGCGACAATCTCTCCGGCACGGACTCGCGCGACGTCGCCGGGAAGATCGTCTGCCCCGGCCTGATCGATCTGCACACGCACGTCTATTGGGGCGGCACGTCGCTGGGCGTCGCCGCGGAGTCGCTGGCGCGCAGCGGCGGCGTCACCACCTTCATCGACGCCGGGAGCGCCGGGCCCGGCAATTTCCACGGCTTCCGCGCGCATGTGATCGAGCCGTCGCCGGTGCGCATTCTGCCGTACCTCAACCTGTCGTTCCCCGGCATCTTCGCCTTCTCCAAGGCGGTGATGGTGGGCGAGGCGGCCGATCTGCGCCTGCTCGACACGCGCGAGTGCCTGCGCGTCGCGCGGGAGAACGCCGATCTCGTGCTGGGCATCAAGGTGCGGGTCGGCAGGGGCGCCGGCGGCGACAACGGCGTGATGCCACTGGACATGGCGATCGAGGTGGCAGAGGAGGCGGGGCTTCCCGTCATGGCGCATCTCGATTTTCCGCCGCCGTCGCGGCTTGAGGTGATCTCGCGGCTGCGCCGCGGCGACATCCTCACCCACTGCTTCCGGCCGTTCCCCAACGCGCCGGTGAAGAACGACGGCAAGGTGCGCGAGGAGGTGGTGGCGGCGCGCGAACGCGGCGTGCTGTTCGATATCGGCCATGGCGGCGGCTCGTTCGGCTTCCAGACGACGCGCGGCATGCTGGCAGCCGGCTTCCTGCCAGACGCGATTTCGAGCGACGTGCACGCGATATCGATCGAGGGCCCGGCCTACGACATGCTGACCACGATGTCGAAGTTCCTGTGCCTCGGCGTCGATGTCGCCACGGTGATCAGGCTGTCGACGGTCGGCCCGGCGGCCGCGATCCGCCGCCCCGATCTCGGCACCCTGAAGCCCGGCAGCGTCGGCGAGGCCAGCATCCTGGATCTGAAGCAGGGCAGCTTCGACTATGTCGACTGCATCGGCGAGTCCCTGAAGGGTGAGCAACGCCTGCTTTCGGCCGGCGTCGTGCTCGGCGGAAAGTGGTGGCATCCGACGTGATGTCGCCGTCGTCCTGAGCGCGGCGAAGGACCCGGCGGTGCTGCGAATCGATCGCCATGTTTCGATTGGCCGCGATACCGCCTGGTTCTTCGCTGCGCTCAGAACGACATCGTGACCAGCACTCAGTCCTTGCCATCGCCGAAAGCATCGATGCCGATCTCGGCCCGTACCGCCTGGCTGACTGCCGCCTTGGCGTCCTCCAGCGGGATGCCGGTGGCGTCGGCGATGCGCACGACGGCGTTGAAGATCGCCGCCACGCCGGCGGCGTCGGTCAGCGCCTCCTCGCCAAGGGCGCGCCGCACCGCGTCGCGGCGGGTGGCGAGGGCGTCGGCATCCGCGCCGACTACGGCCGCGCCGAAATCCATCAGCAGCTTGCCGTGAGGGATGCCGCCGTCGCCGCTGCCGTCCATGACGACGGAGAAGTCATATCCGTGTCCCGTGAACTCGCCGCTCCCCCGGAGCAGGACCACATGGCTGGTGGTTCAATAGACGCAGCGGTTGAGCGCCGACAGGCGTGCCGCCAGCAGCTCGATCTGGGCGTGCGTCAGCGCGCGGAACTCGGTGCCGTAGTCGCGCAACTGCCGGTCCGGCAGGTACATCGCGGCGTCGAGGTCGAAGAAGCCGATGACCTCGGCCGGCACGAGGCTGAGCGCCCGGTGGATGTTCATGCCGGCGAGGCCGGTGTAGAGCGGCGGGTCCTCGGGCCCGACATCCTCGGGCGCCAGCGTGGGCACCCAGGCCCGGTCGATCCGCGCGCCGGCTGGACGCCGCTGCGAGGGCACTCCTGGTTGCGGTCGCGGCAGGGGGCGCGGCGGCCGCCCCAGCGCCTGCTCGAACGTATCGACGGCGATCACCGTGGCGATCACGCCGACCAACTCGGCATACTGCTCTACTGCCAGGCCTTGGTCCAACAGACCGTCGAGCCAGCTTCGCGACAGACGGCCGGAGTCCGTGCGGATGCGGTGGACGGCTTCGACGACGACAGGGGCAAGAGTGCCCAGACTGTCGTGCGTGCCGCCGACGGCGCTGGCGGTCAGCGCCTGCGCGCGGTCGGCGCACAGGCGGCAGTGCGTGGCCTGGCGCGCCTCGGCGGCGATCGCAACGCGCTCGGCGCCGGTCCACCACGTGCCGGGCGCCGCGAGGCGCGACCAGGCGCGGTCCTGTGCCTCGCTCAGTTCGGTGCGCATGGATCGTACGCTGACATGGATGCACGTTAGTCCGATGCGAGCCGCCGACACAATGACGCATCATCCATGACCATCCGACCCATCGTCCGCTTTCCCGATCCGCGCCCGCGTCAGAAGGCGGCCGAGGTCACAGCCTTCGACGACGCGCTGAAGGCACTGGCCGCGGATCTGCTCGAGACCATGCGCGCGGCGCCGGGGGTCGGCATCACCGGGCCGCACATCGGCGTCATGCTGCGGGTTGTGGTGATCGAGCTGGGCGGCGACGTGCGCACCTACGTCAACCCGGTGGTCGAATGGTCGTCCGCCGAGATGACCCGCATCGCCGAAGGCAGCATCTCGATGCCCGGCCTCAACGAGGAGGTCGAGCGGCCGGCGCGGGTGCGCGTGCGCTTCCGCGACCTCGATGGCGTGGAGCAGGTGGAGGAGGCCGATGGCTTTCGCGCCACCTGCCTGCAGCACGAGATCGACCAACTCGACGGCATCTTCTGGATCGACCGGCTGTCGCGGCTCAAGCGCGACCGTCTCACCAAGCGGTTCGCCAAGCTCGGCCGGGCTTGAGCAGGGCCGGCCGCCGGTGCTTTGCTGACGGCGACAAATACCCAGGAGGAGAGCCCGATGATCAAGCGCAAGCAGCGCGTCGCCATGCGCGATCTGTCGACCATGCCGGCCGCGGATCGCGAGATCGTCGAGAAGAATTCGATGAACGGCCAGATCTTCAACATCTTCAAGGTGCTGGCCAATCATCCGGCGCTGGTGAAGCGCTGGACGCCGTTCGCCGGCCACATCCTGAGCAAGCAGACCCTGCCGTTCCGCGACCGCGAGATGCTGATCCTGCGCATCGGCTGGCTGAACCAGGCCGAGTACGAGTTCGCCCAGCACGAGCTGATCGCCAAGCGCGGCGGCTTGAGCGACGCCGACATCGAGTGGATCAAGACCGGCCCGGGCGCCGGCTGGGGCGAGAAGGAAGCCGCGCTGCTGCAGGCGGCCGACGACCTGTTCGAGCACTCCGTCGTCTCCGACGCGACCTGGGCGACCCTGTCGAAGAGCTATTCGACCGAGCAGATGATGGACATCGTCTTCACCATCGGCCAGTACAACCTCGTGTCGTGGGCACTCAACAGCTTCGGCGTGCCGCTCGACGACTTCCTGCCCGCCGCGAAGAAGGGCTGACGCCATGAAGTTCGGCGTCACCATCGCACCGCGCATCGCCGACTGGCGGTTGTTCGTCGACCTGGAGAACATGGGCTACGACGCCGCCTGGGCGGCCGATTCCCAGATGCTGTACTCCGACTGCTACGCGACCCTGTCGCTGGCGGCGGCGAACACCTCGCGCATCCGCCTGGGCACCGGCGTCTCGGTCGCGGGCACGCGTCTGGCGCCGGTCACCGCGCATTCCATCGCCTCGATCAACCAGCTCGCGCCGGGCCGCACCTTCATCGGCATGGGCACCGGCCACACCGCGATGCGGGTGATGGGCAAGGATCCGGTGAAGGCCCGGGAGTTCCGCGAGTACCTGCGCGTGCTGCGCGCGCTGCTGCACGGCGAGGAGGTCGACTACCCGCTGCTGGGCGAGACCAACGACATCCGCTTCCTGCACCCGAAGATGGGCTTCATCAACGTCGAGCAGCCGGTGCCGATCTATGTCGCGGCCGATGGCCCGCTGGCCCTGAAGTCGGCCGGCGCCTATGGCGACGGCCGCGTCTGCTCGCACAACCAGACCAAGGCGCGCCTGCTGCAGAGCCTGGAGACGATGAAGGAGGGCGCCAAGGCCGTGGGCCGCGAATTGCCGGCGAGCTTTCACACCGCGGCGCTGGGCTATGCCTGCGTGCTGCAGCCGGGCGAGAAGATCAATTCCGACCGCGTGATCGACGAGGTCGGCTCGATGGCGATCGCCTCGCTGCACTACTGGTGGGAAGCCTACATGAAGGACGGCGACACCAGCACGGTGGCGCATCGCTGCCGCAATTTGTGGGACGAGTACCTCGCCTTCACCGAGAAGATGGATGTGCCGGCGGCCAAGCGCTACCAGCAGGTCCATCTCGGCCACTGCGCCTTCGTGCCGCCCGAGGAGCGGCGCTTCGTGACCGAGGATCTGATCCGCTCCACCGGCGGCCTGGTCGGCACGCCGGAGGAGATCATCACCATGCTGAGCGAGCGCGAGGCGATGGGGCTGAACGAGATCACGCTGCTGCCGTCGATGGAAACGGCACGGCGAAACCTCAAGGATTTCGCCGAGAAGGTGATCGCGAAGTATTAGCCGTTACCTTCCCCCGGAGGGGGAAGGTGGCGCGGAGCGACGGAAGGGGGATGTCGAAGACGGACTCCTGCGATCGTCTTCGACATCCCCCATCCGCCCTTCGGGCACCTTCCCCCTCCGGGGGAAGATAGGAAAGTTACTACTTCTTCGCCCCAACCTTCAGCCGCGCCGCGTCGAGGTCGGGGACGTTCGAACTGGAGGCACTGAGCATCGGCGACTTGGTCACGGCGAGCGCCGCGGCGGCGGCCTCGTTGCCCATGATCTTGCTCATGACCGCCTCGCGCGCGCGCATGAAGACGTCGCGGTTCTCGATCACGAATTTCTGCGAGGTGCGCAGGCCCTTCAGGTAGCCGTTGATCTCCGGCACCACGTAGCGCGCGACCATGTCCCAGCTGCGCATCGTGTTCTCCGGGTTGGCCCAGTCGTGCACGAAGCCGACCACCGTGCCGAAGCCGCCGCTGATCTCCAGCACCGACTTGATCCTGGCCACGAGATCATCGGGCGTGCCGATGGTCGCCGCCGTGCCCTCGGAGAAGGCCATCTTGTCGACCGCCTCGTCCGGCGTCTTGAACGGCCGCGCGCCGGGGCGCTGCAGGGTGGCGGTGATGTACTCGTTGTGGTGCCGCATCAGGCCGTCGCGCGCCTGCTCGCGGGCCTTCTCGCGCGTCTCGGCGATGTGCCAGCTCAGCAGCACGCGCCAGTTCTTGCGGTCGACGGTCTGGCCGTGCTTCTTCGCCGCGTCCTCGGCGAAGGCCCATTGCTGCGGCAGCGACTGCAGGCCCTCGTCCGACATCGAGCCGATCGAGATGATACCGATGCCGTGCTTGCCGGCCAAGGTCATGCCCGACGGGCTGATCTGCGAGGCGACGGCGAAGGGCATGTCCTCCTGCAACGGCAGAAGCTGCAGGGCGGCGTCCTGCAGGGTGAACCAGTCGCTCTTCGCGGTGACCCGTTCGCCGCGCATCAGGCGGCGGATGACGGAGATCGCTTCGTCCTGGCGATCGCGCAGCACCATGGGATCCATGCCCAGCGTATGCGCGTCGGAGGCCAGCGCGCCGGGCCCGGAGCCGAAGATGGCACGGCCGCCGGTCATGTGGTCGAGCTGCACCATGCGCTGCGCGACGTTGAAGGGGTGGTGGTAGGGCAGCGAGACCACGCCGGTGGCCAGCTTGATGCGCTTGGAGCGCTCGCCGGCGGCGGCCAGGAACATCTCCGGCGAGGCGATCATCTCCCAGCCGGAGGAGTGGTGCTCGCCGCACCAGAATTCGTCATAGCCCAGCTTGTCGAGGTGCTCGACAAGGTCGAGGTCCCGGCGAAACTGCAGCATTGGGTGCTCGCCGATGGGGTGGTGCGGCGCGAGGAAGGCGCCAAACTTGAGCCGGGCCATGCGGGAAGCTCCTGCGGGTTGCTGGATTGGGCCGCAGCCTACCACGGGCGGCGGCGGCCCGGTTCGCTCCGCGACATCACGCGCGGCGATGGTGGGCATGCCACCGTTGCAGAATCTCGGCGGCCGTGGCGGATATAGTGGCTGCACCGTAGGGAGCGAAACAATGGCGGATTCGCCTCAGGAATTCGACGTCATCGTCATCGGAGCCGGGATCTCGGGCATGTACCAGCTCTACCGGCTGCGCGAGCTGGGCCTGAAAGTGCGGGTGCTGGAGGCCGGCACCGGTGTCGGCGGCACCTGGTACTGGAACCGCTACCCGGGCGCGCGCTTCGACTCGGAGAGCTATTCTTACGGCTACTCCTTCTCCAAGGAGCTGCTCGACGAGTGGGACTGGACGGAGCACTTCTCGCCCCAGCCCGAGACGCTGCGCTACCTCAACTTCGTCGCCGACAAGTTCGACCTGCGGCGCGACATCCAGTTCCGCAGCCGCGTGAAGGCCGCGCACTACAATGACGAGCGGCGCGTCTGGGACATCACCCTGGAGGACGGCAGCAATTTCCGCTGCCGCTTCATGGTCACGGCCATCGGACCGCTCTCGGCCCCGACCATGCCACGCATCGAGGGCATCGACTCCTTCAAGGGCCGCTGGTTCCACACCGGCACCTGGCCGCACGAGGAGGTGAAATTCGAGGGCAAGCGCGTGGCGGTGATCGGCACCGGCGCGACCGGCGTGCAGACCATCCAGGAGGTCGCCAAGACCGCCGGCACCCTGACGATCTTCCAGCGCACGCCCAATTGGTGCGCGCCGCTGCACAACGGCAAGATCGGCAAGGAGGAGATGGCGAAGATCCGGGCCGAGTACCCCTCGATCTTCCAGCGCTGCCAGGAGACCTTCAGCTGCTTCCTGCACACGCCCGATCCGCGCAGCGCGCTGGAGGTGAGCGATGAGGAGCGCGAGGCGTTCTTCGAGAAGCTCTATGCCGAGAAGGGCTTCGGCATCTGGCAGGGCAACTTCAGGGACATCCTGACCGACCGAAAGGCCAACGCGCTGATCTCCGACTTTGTCGCGCGCAAGATCCGCCAGCGCGTGAAGGACCAGGCGGTGGCGGAGAAGCTGATCCCCAAGAACCACGGCTTCGGCACCCGCCGCGTGCCGCTCGAGACGAAGTACTACGAGGTCTACAATCAGCCCAACGTGCAGCTCGTCGACATCAAGGAGACGCCGATCGAGCGCGTCACCGAGAAGGGCATCAGGACCAGCGAGCGCGAGTACGAGTTCGACATCATCATCTACGCCACCGGCTTCGACGCCATCACCGGCAGCTTCGACCGCATCGACATCCAGGGTGTCGATGGCCTGAAGCTGAAGCAGGCCTGGCAGGGCGGACCGCAGACCTATCTCGGCGTGATGGTCGAGGGCTTCCCCAACATGATGATGGTGGTGGGCCCGCACACGGCGCTGGGCAACATCCCGCGCAGCATCGAATACAACGTCGAGTGGGTCACCGGCCTGATCCGCTACGCGCGCGATCACCAGATCTCGCGGATCGCGGCGACGCCCGCTGGCGTGAAGTCGTGGACCGATCATGTCAAGTCGCTCGGCGTCGGGCTGCTGTCCAATGAGATCGACTCGTGGATGACCGGCATCAACCGCAATGTCGAGGGCAAGGACACCCGCATCATCGCGCGCTACAGCGGCAGCGCGCCCGCCTACCGCGAGCGCTGCGACGAGGTCGCGGCCGACGGCTACAAGGAGCTGGCGCTGGGTTAGGATTGCCCTGTCATCCCGAGCGCCGCGAGGGATCTATGCGTCTTGCCTGGATCCCTCGCGGTGTTCGGGATGACAGAAGTTGACTCCCTACGAGCCGACGAAGTCGAGCAGGAGGCCGGGCATGCCGGCGACGGGCGAGGGCGGCGGATCGGCCTGTCGCAGCTCGACGTAGAGGGCGCAGGTGCGCCGGTACGCCTCGGCGGTCGCGGCCGGATCATAAGTGGGCATTGTCGGCAACAGCCTGTCGCGTGCCAGCGGTATCTCTTCGATCCGGCGGACGTTGCGCTGACGGACACCGGCGTTTCGCTGCAGCATGGGGCCCAGCACCATCAGCCGGATGAAGTCGAGCGTGCTCACGGCCTCGACCAGCTCGCCGCGCCGCAGCTTGGTGGCGCCGTAGTGGAGCCACAGCCAGATCCGCTCCTCGTACCATTGCGCATCGCGGGTTTGCGGTTGTGTCACCCGCGCGCCGGCAATGCGGCGCCCGATCGCCTCGCCGTCGCGCGCCCATAGCACCAGCGGTCGCTCGAAGAGTTCGTCGAGGTCGGCCGGCGTGACGAACTTCAGGTCGACGTGCAGCAGCGGCGGCCCGTAGAGGCAGATCAGCAGGCGCGGTTCGCCGACATGCTCGCCGGTGAAGGCGGCGAGCAGATCTCCGAACTGCGCGGCGAAGGACCGGGAACCAGCCAGGAGCGCGGCATGCGCTTCGCTTCGCACGACGACAACGAGGTCGAGGTCGGAGTGCTCGTCGAAACCGCCGTGCACCATCGAGCCGCCGCCGAGCAGCGCCTCGACGCGATGGTCGGCGGGCAGCGCGGCGATGATTCGGTCGAGCATGCCGGCGTGAAGCGCCGGCAGCGTCACGGCGCGGCCATCCTGTAGACGCGGGCCGCGGTGCCGGAGTAGAGCGCCGCCTTCTCGCTGGCCGAGAAGCCCGCGGTGATGCGCTTGAAGGCGTTCCACAGCTCGGTGTAGCCGCTGGACTGCTTGTCGGGAGGGAAGTTGCTTTCGAACATGCAGCGGTTCACGCCAAACGCCTCGATGCACGGCTCGATATAGGGCCGCCAGGTCGCCGCCAGCTCCTCGGAAGAGGGTGGCGCATCGCGCTCGTGGAAGCCGAAACCGAACGAGGTCATGCCCAGCCCGCCGAGCTTGATGTTGACGTTGGGGCAGGCGGCCAGATCGCCGATGCTCTTGCGCCACACCGGCATGATCTCGGCGTTCTTGCCGGCATACTGCCCGACGCCCAGCACGCCACCGACATGGTCGACGATGATCGTCTGGTCGGGGAAGGCGCGCGCGAGGTCGACAAGATCGGGCAGCTGCGGGTGGAAGTGCCAGGAGTCGAAGGTCAGGCCGAGCTTGCCCAGCTCGGCGAAGCCCTCGCGGAATTTGGGATCGAGCAGGCGGTATTGCGGGATCGGGCGCGAGACGTATTTGCCGGCGACGCCTTCGTCGTACGACGTGCCATAGCGCGTGCCGCGGAAGCGGCCGTTGCCGGCGGCGATCAGCGCTTGGAGCACATCGCGCACCTTCGCGCCCAGCATCAGGTCGGCCCAGCCGACGATCGCCTCACACACGCGGGTCTTGCCATAGCCGCCCGATGCGGCCATCGCCGCGATGCCGTTGACGAACTCGACCTCGCCGACCGGCTTCATCGGCTCCGGCCCGTCGGCGCGGAACATCGAACGGCACTCGAGGAAGACGCTGGAGGCGATGGTGTGGCCGCCGCCGGCGTCGGCGAGGAATTCCGGCAGCAGGTACTCGCCGCGCTGCGGCGCATCCCACAGGTGGTGATGCGGGTCGATGATCGGCAGCTCCGGCTCAAGCGCTGCCTCGGTCGGACGCTTCGCCAGCCAGGCCGCGAGGTCGGCATCGTTGCGGTGCATCAGTCCGCGATATTCGCCCTTGCTCGTCATGGTCACGCCGCCAGCTCGAGGATCTCGCGCACCTGCGCGGGAGTGGGAATGGGCCGCGGATTGCGCGGCACCCAGGGCGTGTTCATGGCGCCCTGGGCGATCCTGTCGAAATGCTCCGGACCGATCTTCACCGCGCCGAGGCTGCGCGGCATGCCGAGACCGGCGATGAACGCGTGCAGCAAGTCGGCCGCCTCGCCACCGGGCTTTCCCATCGCCGCGGCGACCATCGCCTGACGGTCGGCATTGGCCGGCTTGTTCCAGCGCATGACGGAGGGCAGCATGATGCACGAGGTGTGGCCGTGCGGCACGTCGAAGGCGGCGCCCAGGATGTAGCCGATGCCGTGGCTGGCCCCCATCGGCACGCCGCTGGCCAGCGGTCCCATCGACAGCCATGAGCCGAGCTGGCAGTCCAGCCGCGCTTCGAGGTTCGAGGGATCGGCCTTCACCGCGTTGAGCCCCTGCGTCAGCAGCGTCAGCCCGCGCAGCGCCTGGGCGTCGGCGTAGGGATGCGCCTCCTTTGAGCAGACGCCCTCGACGCAGTGATCGACGGCGCGGATACCCGTGGAGAGCCACAGCCATTCCGGCGTGTGTACGGTGACGGCGGGATCGAGGATCACCGCCTGCGGGATCACCATGGGATGGCGGAACAGCTCCTTCACCTTGCTGCGCTCGTCGGTGACGCCCGAGATGGCGCTGAACTCGCCGGCCGACAGCGTGGTCGGCACGCTGATCTGGCGGATGCCCAGGGTCGGTTCCGGCGCGCTGTCCTTGCCCGGCGTGGCGCGGCATTCGTCCATGCCCTCCGGCGTGGTGATGTTGCGCGCCAGGCAGAGCTGCACCGCCTTGGCACCGTCGGTGATCGAGCCGCCGCCCAGGGTGACGATCAGATCGGCTTTGGCGGCGCGCGCCCGGTTGGCGGCGGCGATCACCGCGGCGCGCGGCGTGTGCGGCGGCATGGCGTCGAAGGTGCCGACGCAGTAATTGCCCAGCGCGCGCCTGAGCTTCTCGATCTCGTCGGTCTCGCGGTTCAGGGTGCCGCTGACCATCAGGAACACGCGCTCGGCGCCCACGCGCTTGACGACTTCCGCCACGGCTTGCGCCGCGGGCTTGCCGAAGATCACTTCTTCCATGCGGCCCAGTACGACACGTCCGGTCTTGAGCATGGTTCGTCCCTCCCGTGGTTGGCGCACTATGGCACGGACGCCTCGATCACGTGTCGCATCATCGGTAGTCCGATCACGCCCTCGTGGCGCAGCGGCTCCAGCCGCTCGTCAACATATGCGTAGAACGCCTCCCGATCTTTGTCGGCGAGCTGTGCGATGCGCAGCCGGACTGTCGGTGCGCCATGGGCGACCCAGTTGACGAAGTGACGGGATGACAGAATCGGCATGATGATGCGACGCGGCTCGACGCTGACGTCGGTGAAGCCGGCACCCGCCATCAGCGCCCGGATTTCAGCTCGATCGTGCAGGAGGAACGGCGGCAGCCTGCCTGCCTCGGGCGATACGAACTGGCTGACGCCGTCGCCAATCGCGTGGTAGCCGGGATTCTCCTCCAGCGGTCCCCAGATGGTGCCGATCAGGCGGCCGCCCGATCTCAACACACGGCGGAACTCGGCAAGTCCCTTCGCGTGGTCCGGCAGGAACTGGATGCCCTCGAAACACAGCGCGACATCGAAGCTGGCCTCGGGGAAGGGAAGGTTCATCGCATCAGCCTGCTGCCACCTCATCGGCGCATCCCCGGCATGTGCGGGCAGAGCGCGGGCCACCTCGAGCATGGCGTCGTCCTTGTCGATGCCGACCACCGCGCCGGTCGCACCAACCACCGGCGCAGCGGTCCGCGCCGCGATGCCGGTACCGCAGGCGATGTCGAGCACGCGCTGTCCCGGCTGAAGACGCGCCTCGCGGACGACCATCGATGCCCAAGGCCTGAAGACGTTGGGAACGAGGTAGGCCTCGTAGGCCTCCGCCGCGTTCATCTCTGCCATGTCGTCTTTTCCCTCCGGCTTGGGCTAGTCTAGCCGCCAACGAAGGAGGGCGTCCCATGAAAGCCAAGGCAGCCGTGATGCACCGGCCGCACGAGCCGTTGAAGATCGAGATGGTCGATCTCGACCAGCCGGCGCGCAATGAGGTGCTGATCAAGACGGCCTTTGCCGGCGTCTGCCACAGCGACCTGCACTACATGGAAGGCCTCTATCCGCGCGCCTGCCCCTGCGTGCTGGGCCATGAATCGTCCGGCGTGGTGCTCGCGGTCGGCTCGGACGTCACCTATGTGAAGCCGGGCGACCATGTCATCACCTGCGTCTCGGTGTTCTGCGGCGAGTGCGAGTACTGCCTGAGCGGGCGCATGTCGCTGTGCGTGAGCCCGGCGACGCGCCGGCCGGACAACGCGCCGGCGCGCATGAGCCTGAACGGTACGCCCATGCCGCAGCCCGGCAACCTCTCGTCGTTCGCCGACCACATGCTGGTGCACGAGCACGCCGTGGTGAAGATCCGCGAGGACATGCCGCTGGACAAGGCGGCGCTGATCGGCTGCGCCGTCACCACGGGCGTGGGCGCGGTGTTCCGCACCGCCAAGGTCGAGCCGGGCTCGACGGTGGCGGTGATCGGGCTGGGCGGCATCGGGCTGTCGGCGATCAATGGTGCGGCGATCGCCGGCGCCGGCCGCATCATCGCCATCGACCGGGTGGCCGCGAAGTCGAATCTCGCCCGGGAGTTCGGCGCCACCGATTTCGTCGACGCCTCGGCGGTGGACCCAGTGAAGGAAATCCGCGCCATGACCGATGGCGGCGTCGACTATTCCTTCGAGTGCGTCGGCCTGAAGCCGACCGTCGAGCAGTCCTTCCGCATGATCAAGCGCGGCGGCTGCGCCACCGTGATCGGCATGATGCCGGTGGGGATGCGCTTCGAGCTGTCGGGCGCGGAGATCCTGGGCGAGAAGCGCATCCAGGGCTGCGCCATGGGCTCGAACCGCTTCCGCACCGACATGCCGCGCTTCGTCGACTTCTACATGCGCGGGCTGCTGAAGCTCGACCTGATGATCTCCGGCCGCGTAAAGCTGGAGCAGATCAACGAGGCCTATGCCGAACTGAAGAAAGGTGAGGTCGCCCGCCAGGTGATCGCCTTCTGATGCCCTACCTCGTCGACTCCGACCTGCCGCGCGAGCCGGCCGGCCAGCGCTTCCGCCAGCTGCTGGCGCGGCCCGGCATCCTCGGCATGCCCGGCACGCACAACGGCCTCGCGGCGCTGCAGGCCAGGGCGGCCGGCTTCGAGGCCGTCTATCTCTCCGGCGCGGCCATGTCGGCATCGATGGGCCTGCCCGACCTCGGCATCATCACCGTCGACGAGGTCTGCTTCTTCATCCGCCAGGTGGCGCGCAGCGGTCTGCCGGTGCTGGTCGACGGCGACACCGGCTACGGCGAGGCGCTCAACGTCATGCACATGGTGCGCGCCTTCGAGGAGGCGGGCGCCGCGGCGGTGCATGTCGAGGACCAGCTGCTGCCCAAGAAGTGCGGTCATCTCAGCGACAAGAAGCTCGCCGACGCGCGCGACATGGCGGCCAAGATCGCCGCCGCGGCGAAGGCCCGGCGGCACCTGTTCCTGATCGCGCGCACCGACGCGGCGGCGAGCGAGGGCATCGACGGCGCCGTGGCGCGCGCGAAGCTCTATCTGCAGGCCGGCGCCGACGCGATCTTCCCGGAGGCGCTGACCAGCGCCGAGATGTTCCGCGCCTTCGCCCAGGCGATGCCCGGCGTGCCGCTGCTCGCCAACATGACGGAGTTTGGCCGCACGCCGTTCTTCACCGCGTCTGAATTCGAGGCGATGGGTTATCGCATGGTGATCTGGCCGGCCTCCTCCCTGCGCGTCGCCAACAAGGCGCAGGAGGAGCTGTACGCCGCGATCCGGCGCGACGGCGGCACGCACCGCATGGTGCCGCGCATGCAGACTCGCGCCGAGCTCTACGCCACCATCGGCTATCATGACTACGAGGCGCTCGACGCCTCGATCGTGCGCACGGTATTGCCGAACGGGCCGGCGGATCGCGCCGAGTGAACGACCGCGAGGGGATCGAATGATGAAGGTGATCAGGTTCGCAGGTGTTGCGTTCGCACTGGCGCTCGCGGCCTGCGGGCTCGGGATGAACGTCGGGGTCTATTCGGTCGACAAGCCTGTCCCGGCCGACGTGCAGTCGGCCGGCGTCTACCAGATCGAGGCCTACATCAACCAGGCGCTCACGACCAAGGGCTGGAAGGCCGACAAGATCAAGCCCGGCGAGCTGCGTGCGACGCAGGAGTGGGACAACAAGGTCGCGGTGATCACGATCCTCTACAGCCAGCAGCGCTACAGCATCAGCCTGCACAGCTCGCTCAATCTCGACGAGGGCAACGGCCGGATCGACAACCAGTACAACATCCGCGTCAGGCAGCTTGAATACGAGATCGACGGCCGCATGAGGCGGGCCGGATGAACCTGCGGCGCACCCCAGACAAGCAAGCATGACTGCCCTGCGTTGACCATCGGTGCGACGGAGGACTAGGCTCGCCACGCAAAATCGGACCCTCGAAGAGTCCGCAAGCATCAGTGGAGGAAGCCAAGATGTCGATTCGTCGTCGCCAGATTCTGTCTGGGGCAACAGCCGCTGGTGCGCTGTCGCTCGCGTCCAGCCTGCCGAAGCCCGCGATCTCGGCGCCCGGGCCGATCAAGATCGGCTACCTGCCGGCGCTCACCGGCCCGAGCTCGTCGACCGGTGTCGGCATCAACCGCGGCGCCATCCTCGCGGTCGAGGCGATCAACAAGGCCGGCGGCGTCAACGGCGCGCCGATCGAGCTGATCGTGCGCGACACGCAGAGCGATCCGACCAAGGCCGTCAATGCCGTGGCCGAGCTCACCAAGCGCGAGAAGGTCGCGCTGATCTGGGGGCCGCTGAACTCGGGCGAGGCGCTGGCCGCCACGCCGCTGATCGCGCGCGACAAGGTGCCGATGCTGCACCCGTGCTGGGTCGACCAGCTGATCGACGTCAAGAAGTACCCGATGGCGTTTCGCCAGGCGCCGACCAACACCCAGGTCGGCGGCGGCGCCAATTTCTACGTCGTCGACGTGCTGAAGCTGAAGAAGGTCGCGGTGATCAGCGACACCACCGGCTACGGCACCGCCTCCGTCAAGACCTACGTGCCGATGCTCAAGGCCAAGGGCGCCGATGTGGTCTACGAGAACCATGTCGACGCGGCCAATCCCGACCTCAAGCCCGAGCTTCTGCGCATGCAGAGCGCCGGCGCCCAGGCGATCATGCCGTGGAGCGTCAACGCCGGCTTCCTGTCGCGCATCCTCAACACGCGCGGCGCCATGGGCTGGGACGTGCCGGTGGTCGGCCAGACCACGCTGGGTTCGGGCCAGACCAAGGCGCTGCTGGAGAAGCCCGAGTACTGGAACAAGGTCTACTCCAACAATTTCCGCAATTGCTGCTACGTCAACGGCAAGCTGCCGGACCGCGCCGCCGACTTCGTCGGCCGGCTGAAGAAGGCCAATATCGATTTCGGCGACACGCTGCTGTGGTGGGTGGCGCTGGGTTGGGATGGCGTCTCGCTGATCGCCGAGACGCTGAAGAAGACCGGCACCAAGGCCGACGATATCGTCGCGTACTGGAACAAGCTCAGCAACTGGCCCGGCATCTACGGCACCGTCACCTGGACGCCGCAGCAGCACAACGGCTTCCTCGACCGCGAGGTGGTGATGTGCGAGGTCAACTCGCTGAAGGACGGGGCGTTCAACCTCGCGCCCGGCTACAGCAGCTAGACGATGCTGCAGTCGATCGTCTCCTACGGCCTGGCGATAGGAGCGGTCTACGCACTGATCGGCATCACGTACAACGTGATGTACTCGGCATCCCGTGTCTTCAGCTTCACCGCTGGCATGCTGGGAATGCTGGGCGGTGTGCTGGGCGCGCTCTTCATCGGAAAACTGGGGCTGCCGGTGGTCGTGGGCTTCGTGCTCGTGCTCGCCTGCGGCGCCGTCATCGGTGTCGTCACCGAGTTCCTGACGGTACGGCCCGTGCTCAAGAGCGTCGAGCAGCACCTCTATGTGCTGTCGACGCTCGCGTTTGCCCTCATGGTGCAGCAGGTCGTCGCCATTTACTGGGGCACCGACGCACAGCCATTTCCGCGCCTGATACCGATCGGGCCGGGCATTCTGGATCAGCAATTCTGGCTGCCGATCCTGGCCTGCGTCCTGACCATCGTGGGCCTGGAGTTCCTGTATCGCAGGACGCTGGTCGGCCGTGCCTTCCTCGCCATCGCGGAGGACAGCTACGCCGCCCGTGCGCTGGGTCTGCCCGAGACGCGCCTGCGCATCGCCAGCTACGCGCTGGCGGGCGTGATCGGCGCGCTTGCGGGGTTCGCCGGCGCCCAGATGCTGCTGGCCTTCTTCGGCAACCAGTCGATCCTGAGCTTCTACGGCTTCATCCCGGTGGCGTTGGGCGGCATGGGCTCGAATCGAGGTGCCGTGATCGGCGGGCTGGCGCTGGGCCTCTTCCAGCAGGCCGCGAACTTCCTGGTCGGCGGCATCTTCGCCTCGGTCGCCGTCTTCGTCGTCTTCATCCTGGTGCTGCTGCTGAGGCCCGAGGGCCTCGCCGGCGCGGCGACGGCGCGGCGCGTATGACGCAGACGACCGCCTCTTCACCCGCCGGGCAGCCAATGGCGACCGGCCGCCTGGCGCGCCTGGAGAACGCCGCGCCGTGGATGGCGTTGGCGATCGCCGGGATCGGCCTGCCGCTGCTCAACGATTCCTACGTCGGGGTTATCGCCCAGCGCGCCTGCATCTACTGGATCCTCTGCGCCGGGCTGAACCTGGTCGTGGGCTATGCCGGCCAGATCGCCATCGGCTGGGTCGCGCTGCTGACCGTGGGCGCCTATGGCACGGCGGTGCTCACGGCCGGCAACGTGATGGCGCCGTGGCATCCGTATCTCGCGCTGGCCGCCAGCGGCGTGCTCGGCGCGGTATTCGGCGTCGTCGTCGGCCTGCCGGCCTTGCGCTTGCGTACCTTCTACTTCGCGATGACCACCCTGGGCTTTTCCACCATCATCACCCAGGTGGCGCTGGCCTGGACGGATGTCACCGGCGGCGGCGTCGGCACGCCGGGGCCGACCTTTCCATGGCCGTTCGAGCCGGAGTGGGGCTTCTACTATTTCTGCCTGCTGCTGGCGGCCCTGGCGACGTGGATGTCCGCCAACATCGCCTCGAGCCGCTATGGGCGCGCGCTGGTTGCCATCCGCGACGCCGACGTGGCGGCCGAAGCCTCGGGGATCGCCAAGCCGCGCCTGCTGATGACGGTGTTCATGTTCGCCGGCGCGCTGGCCGGCGTGGCCGGCGGGCTGTTCTCCTCGTTGCAGAGCTACATCACGCCGGACGCCTTCACCTTCGATCTGTCGGTGCTGTTCTTCATCGCCATCCTGATCGGCGGCCGCGGCTCGATCCTCGGACCGCTGCTGGGCACCATCATCCTGACGGTGCTGCCGGAGTTCGCGGCGCCGCTGGTGGCATGGTCGACCTTTCTCTACGCCGCGCTGCTGCTGGTGATCGTGCTGGCGATCCCCGGCGGCATCGCCGACCTGCTCGATTACAAGAACCGCCGGCCGCTGCAGCAGCACCGCGAGATCGTCGCTCGGCCCGACCTGCTGCCGCAGGTGCTCGATCGCGGCGACACGCGGCCGGGTGCGATCGAGCTCAGAGGGATCGAGCTGCATTTCGGCGGCGTGCGCGCCATCGACGGGCTCGACCTCGAGATCCGCTCGGGCGAGGTGCACGGGCTCATCGGCCCCAACGGCAGCGGCAAGACCACGACGCTCAACGTGATCTCCGGCTACTACGCGCCGCGCTCCGGCACGGCGACTCTCAACGGCGCGCCGCTGCCCTTCGGCGTGCCGCATGCCCGCGCCGGCTACCGCATCGCGCGCACCTTCCAGACGCCACGCGTGATCGGCGGCGCCTCGGTGCTGCAGAACGTGATGATCGGCGGCACGATCGACGGCCATGCCGGCTTCGGCGAGGCGATGCTGTCGCTGCCGCGCCATCACCGCGACGAGAAGCGGCTGCGCGAAGCGGCGATGCTGGCGCTGCAGACGGTCGGGCTGGAGTCGCTGGCCGCGGTGCGCGCCGACCGCCTGCAGCACAGCGAGCTGCGCTTCATGGAGATCGCCCGCGCGCTGATGCTGCGGCCGACCTTCCTGATGCTCGACGAGCCCGCCGCCGGCCTGTCGGCGGAGGAGATCCGCCGCCTGGGCGCGCTGATCAAGGCGATGAGCCGCGAGGGCGTGGGCGTGCTGCTGGTCGAGCATCACGCCGACATGATCTTCGACGTCAGCGACCGGGTGACGGTGCTCAACCTCGGCAAGACGCTGGCCGCCGGCACGCCCGACGAGATCCGCTCGCACCGGGAGGTGGTGAATGCCTATCTCGGCGGCTGATCCCCTGCTGGAGATCAAGGGCCTGTCGGCCGGCTACGGCAAGATCGGCGTGCTGAGCGGCATCGATCTCAGCATCGGCGCGGGTGAGATCGTGGCGCTGCTGGGACCCAATGGCGCCGGCAAGAGCACGCTGCTCAAGGCGATCTCCGGCCTGCTGCCGCGCACAGGCAGCATGCGCTTCGGGGGCCAGGACATGAGCGGTGCCAACCCGCGTGAGACGGTCAATGCCGGGCTGGTGCATGTCGTGGAAGGCCACCGCGTGTTCACCCAGCTCAGCGTCACCGACAACCTGATGCTGGCGGGCTATGGCATGAGCGGCGCCGAGCGCGCGCAACGGGTCGAGGAAGCGCTGTCCTACTTCCCGGAGATCGAGGCGAAGCGTCACGACCGCGCCGTGACCCTGTCGGGCGGCCAGCAGCAGATGCTGGCGGTGGCGCAGGGCCTGGTGCGCCGGCCGCGCCTGCTGATGCTCGACGAGCCGTCGGCCGGCCTGTCGCCGGTGCTGGTCGATCGCGTGCTGACCACCGCCGGCCAGCTGCGCGAGGCGGGCACGGCCGTGCTGCTGGTCGAGCAGCTGATCGACAAGGCGCTGAAGCTCGCCGACCGCGTCTACGCGCTCGCCCGCGGCTCCATCGTGCTGGAGGCCAGCACCAAGGAAGCCGATCTCCATAACAGGCTGGAACGCGCGTATTTCGGCTGACCAGGAGCGCCGGCGTCCCGCCGGCCTTCTGAAGAAGAATAACCACAGAGACACAGAGGAAGACAAACGCATCGCGCGCCCGCGGCGCGCAGTCTTTTTCATTCTCTGTGTCTCTGTGTCTCTGTGGTTGACTTTCTTCTGAAGTCCGACGCTCCCGGTCACCCCGACACGATCAGCTTCGTCAGCTCATCCGGCGTGCTGAGCATCGGGTAGTGGCCGGTGTCGATCACATGCCAGCGTGCCTTGAGCTTGTCGGCGCAGCGGCGCTGGTGGGCTTCGCCCGGGTTCTGCGCCTGCGGACAGTAGATCACGCTGGCGTTCCAGCTCTGCTGCCAGAAGCTCGGCAGCTTCACCGGCTGGGTGAAGCACTTGATCGGATGCAGCGTGATGCGATCGCCCGCCCATTCGGCAAGCGACCGGTCCATGCCGGCGAACATGCGGCCGACCGCGTCCTCGCGTGACGGACCCAGCGCCAGCTCGGTATTGATCGCGGCGGGGCGGCTGACGATGTCGCGCAGCTTCTCGCCATCGAACAGCGCCAGCGCATCGACATAGACCAGCCGGGCGATGCGGTCGCGCGCGCGTTCGGCCGCCGCGGCCATCGCCATGCCGCCGGACGACGTCCCGACCAGCACGACGTCCTTCAGGTCCTCGTAGAACATCAGCCGGGCGATTTCCTCGCCATGCGATTCGGTGTCGATGCCCGCCCGCAGCTGCGGGGCTCGCTCGGCGCAGCCGTCGAGCGAGGGGGCGTAGACCGCGTGGCCGGCGGCGCGCAGGCGTTCGGCGACGAGCTTCCAAATCCAGCCACCCTGATATGCGCCGTGGACAAGCACGAAACTGGTCATGGCCTTCCCTCCCGTTGCCCCGACCACTAGCATGCGTGGAGGGAGGGACGGCCATGGAAATCGGCATGTTCCACGAATTCCAGTGCCCGCAGGGTCACACCGAAGAACGGGCCTTCGCCGAGTCGTTCGAGCAGGTCGACGCGGCGGAACGCTGGGGGCTGGACTGCATGTGGCTGGCCGAGCTGCATGTCGCGCCCACGCGCTCGGTGGCGGCCGCGCCGCTGGCGATCGCCAGCGCCATCGCCGCGCGCACGACGCGCATGAAGATCGGCATCGCCGTGCAGGTGCTGCCGCTCTGCCACCCGCTGCGCGTCGCCGAGGAAGCGGCCACGGTCGACCAGATCAGCCACGGACGGCTGATCTTCGGCGTCGGGCGCTCCGGCTTTCCGCGCACCTACCAGGCCTATGGCGTGCCCTATGCGGAGAGCCAGGAGCGCTTCGCCGAGACGCTGGAGATCATCCGCCGCGCCTGGACGCAGCCGAAATTCTCCTATGCCGGCAAGTACCACAGCTTCAGCGACGTGCACCTGGTGCCCAAGCCCTACCAGAAGCCGCACCCGCCGATCCGCATCGCCGCCACCAGCCCCGACACCTTCGCCAAGATCGGCACGCTGGGCTTCCCGATCTTCGTCGCGGTTCGTCTCGGCGTGCTGTCGGAGCTGGCGCCGCTGATCGCCGAGTATCACGCCGCGTGGCGGCAGGCGGGCCATCCGGGAAGGGGCGAGATCTATCTGCGCGTGCCGGTGTACGTCGCCGAGACCGAGGCGCGCGCCTACGAGGAACCGCGCGCCAGCATTATGCAGTTCTACCAGGAGATGGCCTCGATCCTGGCGGCCAGCGCCAACGCCGCGGGCACGCGCGCGGTCGAGAATCGCGCCGGCCGCGCCGCGCATCTGGGCAGCGTCAGCTACGACGAGGCCCTGCGCGAGAAGATCATCGTCGGCACCCCCGAGCAGGTCGTGACGCGGCTGAAGGCGCTGCAGGCGGAACTCGGGCTGGACGGCATCCTCGCAGAGATGAATTGCGGCGCGCGGATCCCGCACGCCAGCGTGCTACGCTCGCTGGAACTGCTCTGCAAGGAAGTCATGCCGCACGTGCGCAACTGAGCACCGGAGTCACACCATGGCCGACAGCACCGACGTCTTCGATATCATGCACTCCACGCGGGCGATGCGGCGGCTCAAGCCCGATCCAGTGCCCGACGAGCTGGTCCGCAAGATCCTCGAGGCCGGCATCTGCGCCGCCAATGGCGGCAACGCGCAGAAATGGAAGTTCCTCGTGCTGAAGAAGCCCGAGATCAAGAAGGCGGTGCAGGTCTTCTACAAGAAGGCGTTCGACGAGGTGATCGGGCCGCGCTACGCCAGCTCGGCGCCGCCGCCGGGATCGGATCTGGCGAGGTTCAAGCGCCAGCACTCCGCAGTCGAGTATCTCACCGAGCACTACCACGAGGCGCCGGTGTGGATCGTCTGCTGCCTCGAGGACGGTCCGAATCCGAGCCGGATGTCGGGCGCGTCGATCTATCCGGCGGTGCAGAACATGCTGCTGGCATGCCGCGCGCTGGGCCTGGGCTCGACCTTGACCACGCGGCACATGCTCTTCGACAAGGAGTCGGACGCGGCGCTCGGCCTGCCGCCGGGCGTGCACTCCTATGCCATCCTTCCTATCGGCTATCCGATGGGCAAGTTCGGCCCGGTGGGCCGCGGCAAGCTGTCGGAGTTCGTGTATTCGGAGACGTGGGGTACGCCCTACGCGGAGGCGTGATCATGGACGACGCACCCATCGGCTATATGGAGCGCACGCGGCACTATTACCGCGCGCTGGGTTATGCCAACGACTATGCTTGGTCGCACTTCGACGACGTGCCCTTCGCGCGGCTCAGCAAGCCGCTGGCGCAGGCGCGCGTGGCGCTGATGACGACGGCGAGCCCGCCCGACATGTCCAACCGTGATGCCGATGGCGGGTGGCATGTCTGGTCGGGCGCGGCCACGCCGCCGCCGGAGCGGCTCTCGACCGACTTCCGCGCCTGGGACCGGGAGTCGACGCACACCGAGGATCGCGAAACCTATCTGCCGCTCGCGGCGCTCTCGGCGCTGGCCGCCGACGGCGTGATCGGCGGCGTTGCGGCGCGCTTCCATTGCGTGCCCACGCAGTACAGCCAGCGCCTGACGATGGAGGAGCACGCGCCACAGATCCTGGCGCGCGTCAGGGAGGATGGCGCGGATGCCGCGTTGTTATGCGCGCTTTGACCCGTCTGTCACCAAACCGTGAGTTTGGTCGCCCGTCATCTCGAAGCCAACAGCGTGCCGACGGTGATCCTCGGCTCGGCGCTCGACATCGTCGAACATTGCGGCGTGCCGCGCTTCGTCTTCAGCGACTTCCCGCTGGGCAACCCCGCCGGCCATCCCTGGCGGCCCGACATGCAGCGCGCCATCGTCGAGCAGGGATTGCGGTTGCTGGAGTCGGCGTCCGCGCCGCGCACGACGGTCAGGTCGGCCTTCGCCTGGAAGGACGATCCCGGCTGGCGCGCGCGCTACAACAGGATCGATCCGGCGGAGCGCGAGGCGCTGCTGGCGCGCGGCGAGGCACGCCGGCGCGAACGCGCGAAGCGCCCTGCATGATACCTTACCCCGGAGGGGGAAGGTGCCCGAAGGGCGGATGGGGGATGTCGAAGACGGACAACGATTTTGTTGACGCATCCCCCATCCGTCAGCGCTTCGCGCTGCCACCTTCCCCCTCCGGGGGAAGGTAAGGAGAGGTTCAGCATGGCTATCGCCCTCACAGTCAATGGCGTGGCGCACAGCGTCGATGTGCCGGAAACCACGACCTTGCTCGATGTGCTGCGCAATCGGCTGGGCCTGATGGGCACGCGCTACGGCTGCGGGCTGGAGCAGTGCGGCAGCTGCGTGGTGCTGGTCGACGGCCAGCCCGCCCATGCCTGCACGCGCGAGGTCGGCACCGTGGCCGGCCGGTCGGTGGCGACCGTCGAGGGCCTGGGCAGCGCCGAGAAGCCGCATCCTATCCAGCAGGCTTTCCTCGACGAGCAGGCGGGCCAGTGCGGCTATTGTCTCTCCGGGATCGTGATGTCGACCAAGGCGCTGCTCGATCGCAACCCCAACCCGTCGCGCGCCGACATCGTGGCGGCGCTCGACAAGCATCTGTGCCGTTGCGGCGCGCACCAGCGCATCTTGCGCGCGGTCGAACGCGCCGCCGCCAGCCTCAGAGGTGCCGCATGAACGCGCCCGTTCTGCCGGCCAGCCTGGTCGAGA
>JBFXAZ010000008.1:0-82406 GCA_050183765.1 Reyranellaceae bacterium
CGGCCTGGGCTGGGTGCTGGGCACGCTGGCGGGACTGGGCGTCGGCCTGTCGATGGGCATCTTCTCGATGGCGCGCGCCGGGCTGTTGCCGGTGGTCTCCGCCCTCTTCCCGATCCCCAAGATCGCGCTCCTGCCGCTGTTCATCCTGTGGTTCGGCATCGGCGAGTCCTCGAAGGTCGCGACCATCGCCTTCGGTGTCTTCTTCCCCACGGTGATCGCCGCCTACGCCGCCTGCGATCAGGTGCCGCGCAACCTGATCCGCATGGCGCAGAGCTTCGGCCTGCCGGCGCGCCACGTCGTCTGGAAGGTGATCGTGCCCGGCGCCATGCCTGGAGTCCTCGCCGGCTTCCGCATCACCGCCTCGATCGCGCTGATCCTCGTCGTTGCCGCCGAGATGATCGGCGCCGAGTTCGGCATCGGCGCCTACATCCTGGCCACCGGCAATTTGATGCAGACCGACCATCTGCTGGCCGGCGTCGCCATCCTCTCGGCCTTCGGCCTGCTGGTGAGCTGGGCGCTCAGCGCGATCGAGAGGATCGTGCTGCGCTGGCGATGAGAGCGCGGGTGCCGAGCAGCAGGCCGCGCACGAGCAGGCCGCTCACCAGAAAGAAGAACGGCAGCCCGAGCATATCGTAGACGACCTCGCCGGCATTGAGCGACGCCGGGCCGCTGCACCAGCCCGCCGACCAGTCGCCCAGCGAGCATGCCAGCCCCGTGGACCAGACTCCCATGAAGGCCCACACGCCGGTCATCAGCGCCCACAGGCGGAACAGGCGGCGCCAGAGGATCGCGCTTTCATCGCGCGACGTCGTCGGGGTAGTGCTCACAGTCATGCCGTAGTCATGCCCAACACCATGTCGGGCGACAAGCGGCAAGCGAGGCATTGTCAGGTAAGCTGCGGGGATGAATCTCGATCTTTCCACAACCATCGTGAGCCGCGGCCCGTCGCCCGCAACCGTCATCATCGACGCCGACCTGGCCGTGCTGGGCGCCGGCGTCGCCGGCATCTCGGCGGCGGTGGAAGCCGCGCAACTGGGCCGGCGGGTGGCGTTGATCGACGGCGCACCGACGCTCGGCGGCCAGTCGGTGGCGTCGGCGATCGGCACGTTCTGCGGCTTCTACTCCAATGGACCGAAGCCCTACCCGACGGTGCACGGCATCGCCCAGGAGATCATCCGCGACCTCGACGCCGAAGGCGCGCTCAAGCCGATCCACGGGCGGCGCAACACCATCATCGTGCCCTACGACGAGGTGGCGCTGGGCCGCTGGATCGAGCGCAAGGTGGCGTCGATGCCGCTGATCGTGCCGCTGAGCGGCGCGCTGCTGCTCGACGTGACGCGCGACGGTGGCCGCCTGCGCAGCGCGCGCTTCGCCACGCGCTACGGCATGGTCGAGGTTCGCGCCGCGGGATGGATCGACGCCTCAGGCGACGCGGCGTTGGCCTGGGCGGCCGGTTTCGCCTGTCGCGAGCCCAATACGCCGGTCTGGGGCACCAACATGATGGTGCTGGAGGGCGTCGATCGCGCGGCGCTCTCGGCCATCGACCGCGCCGAAGTCAAGGCGCGGCTGGTCGCGCAATCCGCCGCCTATGGACTGCGCCGACATGACGGCTTCCTGTTCGCTACCTTCGGCGACGACCGCGCGCTGGTGAACATGACGCACATCGCCACGCCGCTCGATCCGTTGGCCGCGGCGCGCATGACGCTCGACGGCCGCGACCAGTCGGATCGCCTGCTGCGCTTCCTGAAGGACGAATACGCCGCCGCCTTCGCACGCGCCCGGATCCACGTCTATGGCCAGCCCGGCATCCGCATGACGCGCTGGATCAAGGGCCGCCATCACCTCACCGTCGACGAGGTGCGCCAGGGCGTGCGCCACGACGACGCCGTCGCCCGCTGCTCCTGGCCGATCGAGCTCCACAACCGGCCCGACGACGTGCACTGGGAGGAATTCGGCGACGATCACATGCACTGGGTGCCGCTGGGCTCGATGGTGCCCGAGGGCGCCGACAACCTCCTGGCCGCCGGGCGCTGCATCGACGGCGATCCGGCGGCGCTGTCCTCGGTGCGCGTCATGGGCCCGTGCATCGCCACCGGCGCCGCTGCGGCGCATGCGCTGGACCTCGCCGGCTACGGCTCGGTGAGCCAGATCGATGTCAAGGCGCTGCAAGCGCGGCTGCACGACAATCTCGACCGGCGGGGCTGACATGGCCGTCATTCGGCGTATCAGCGCCGTGCGCATCTTCGTCACCGACCTGGAACGCGCGCGCGCCTTCTATCGTGATGTGCTCGAGCTCGGCGAGATGGATGTCGGCGACCACCATACCCTGCTCGACTGCGGCGGCGTCAGCATCCTGCTCGAAGTCGCGACGGCCGACGATCCGGAGGCCGCCGGCCTGGTCGGCCGACTGCTCGCTGTCTCCTTCGCGGTCGAAGGCGACATCCACGACGTCCATCGCCGCCTGGTGGCGCGCGGCGTGTCCTTCGAGGGTGCACCAGAGCGGCAGGCCTGGGGCGGCACGCTGGCCTTTGCGCGCGATCCCGACGGCAACATTCTCACCCTACGGGCTGACCCCGCCCCTTGCCGCTCATCGGTGACCTGACTAGTTTGCGCGCCAACCAATTGCGGAGGAATCTGATGTCGACGTTCTTCACCCTCGGCCGCCGGCGCTTCGCGGCGGTTGCCGCCGCCTCGGCGCTCGCAGCTCCGTTGCCGCTGCGGTACGGCTTCGCGCAGGGCGCGGCACTCAAGGTGGCTCTCCTGCTGCCGACCTCGGGCGTGCAGGCGCTGATTGGCCAGATGTGCGCACGCGCCACGGCGCTGGCCGCCGACGTGCTGGCCGACGCGAAGATCCCGGCGAAGCTGGAGATCGCCAGCTACGACACCGAGTCCAACGCCGACGTCGCGCGCACCCAGGCCGAGAAGGCGATCGCCGCCGGCGCGCATGTGCTGGTCGGCGCCTTCGACTCCGGCCACACCATGGCCATCGCCCAGGTCGCCGAGCAGAAGGGCATCCCCTTCATCGTCAACATCGCCGCCGCGCCGCAGATCACGGAGTCCGGCTTCAAGTGGGTGGTGCGCAACTTCCCCACCGCGCCGATGCTGGTGACCGGCGCGCTGACCCTGCAGAAGGACCTCTTCGCCGCCACCGGCAAGACGCCCAAGACCGCCGTGCTGATGTCGGTCAACGACACCTTCGGCCAGGCGATGATGAAGGCGATCCCCGGGCTCGCGAAGAAGCTGCAGATGCCCTACGAGATCGTCGAAACCATCGGCTACGACCCGCGCGCCAAGGATCTGTCGGCCGAGGTCGCCAAGGCCAAGGCGACCAAGGCCGAGCTGGTGATGCCGGTGTCGCGCCTCAACGACGCCAAGCTCCTGATCCAGGAGATGGTGAAGCAGCAGTACGAGCCGATGGGCATCGTCAATCCCGGCGCGCCCGGGCTGTACGAGCCGGACTTCCTCAAGACCATGGGCAAATACGCCAACTTCCACATCTCCAACGTGCCGTGGGTGAACCCGAAATCGGCGATGAGCCAGTCGATCGAGAAGCGCTACGCCGCGAAATTCAAGGACGGCCAGGTCGACATCAACGTCGGTTTCACCTTCGAGGCGCTGCTGGTGGCAGCCGACGCCTATGCGCGCGCCAAGGCGACCGGCCCGGCCGAGCTGATGGCGGCGATCAAGGCGACCAACATCGCCGAGCATGTGATGACCGGCGGGCCGATCAAGTTCGACGAGAAGGGCCAGAACACCGGCATCGCCGCCGCCGCGGTGCAGAACCTCAAGAACAAGCCCACGGTGGTGCTGCCCGCGTCCTTCGCCGTCGCCAAGCCGGTCTTCCCGATGCCCGGCTGGCGCGCCAAGGAGCGGGGTTGATCATCTCTTCCTCCCTCTCCCCGCTTGCGGGGAGAGGGAGTAATGCCATGCTGATCAACCTCGTCCAGGCCACCATCATGGGCCTGCTCACCGGCATGGTGTACGGGCTGATGGCGCTCGGGCTGTCGGTGATCTTCGGCGTCATGCGCGTGGTCAACTTCGCGCATGGCGAGATGATGGTCGTCGGTATGTACCTCGCCTGGCTGCTGTTCGAGCATGCCGGCATCGATCCCCTGCTCGCCGTGCCGCTGGTCGCCGCCGCGCTCTTCGTCGCCGGCTATGGGCTGCAGCGCGGCCTGATCAATCCCTTCATCAACGTCGCCGAGCACATGCAGTTCATGCTGCTGCTCGCCGTGTCGATCATCATCGTCAATCTCTGCCTGCTGATCGCCGGTCCCGACACCTACGGCGTGCAGGTCGACTACATGTTCGATTCCTACGCGCTGGGCCCCTTCACCTTCGATGCCGTGCGCGTCTACGCCGCGCTGGCCGCACTGGCGATCGCCGGCCTGCTGTTCCTGTTCTTCACCCGCACGCGCATCGGCAAGTCGATCCGCGCCGCCGCCGACAACCATACCGGCGCGCTGGTCGTCGGGCTGGATGTGCCACGGCTCTACGCACTGACCTTCGGCGTCGGCGCCGCCTGCGTCGGTGCAGCCGGCGCGCTGATGATCCTCGTCGTGCAGGCGCAGCCCTTCCTCGCCATCGACTACACCCTGCTGGCCTTCGTCATCGTCATCGTCGGCGGCCTGGGCAGCATGCCGGGCGCGCTGGCCGGCGGCCTGCTGATCGGCGTCTCCGAATCGCTGGCCGGCCTGCTGATCCAGCCCTCGCTGAAGAGCGTGTTCAGCTTCGGGCTGCTGATCCTCGTGCTGCTGCTCAGGCCGCAAGGCCTGTTCGCGCGGCGGGGCTGAGCGCATGTGGCGGCGTCTCACCGGCGGCATGACAGGGCGCGGGCAGATCGCGCTCGCGGTGCTCGGCGTGCTGTTGCTGGCCGCGCCGGTGCTCATCGGCTCCTATCCGCTCTCGATCCTGATCCTCATCGTCTACTTCGCCTATATCGGCCAGGCGTGGAACGTGATGATGGGCTTCGCCGGCCAGCTGTCGCTGGGCCACGCGCTCTATCTCGGGTTGGGCGGCTACACCGCCGCCGCGCTCGCCCTGCATTTCGGCGTTTCGCCCTGGATCGGCATGATCGCCGGCGTGCTGGTCGCCATGCTTGCCGGCGGCATCGTCGGCTTCCTCGGTTTCCGTTTCTCGCTGGCCGGCGTCTATTTCGCGCTGCTGACCATCGCCTTCGCCGAGTTCACCCGCATCCTGTTCGACCACTTCAAGTGGGTCGGCGGTTCGGGCGGCCTGTTCCTCAAGGTCTCCGGCGAGCCCAGCCTTTGGGCGCTGCGCGGCGGGCCGGAGATGTTCTATTACGTCATCCTCGCCATGGCGGCTGCCGCCCTGATCGCCTGCCGCCTGCTGCTGACCAGCCGGCTGGGCTACTACTGGCTCGCCATCCGCGAGGATCCCGAGGCGGCACAAGCCAGCGGCGTCGACGTGCTGCGCTGCAAGATGATCGCGGTGCTGATCTCCTCGGGCATGACGGCGGTCGGCGGTGCCTGGGCGGCGCTCTATTACAAGAATCTCTTCCCCGAAAGTGCCTTTGCCATGGGCCGCTCGATCGAGGTGATCCTGGCGCCGATCATCGGTGGACTGGGCACGCTCTTCGGTCCCATCCTCGGCGCCGCGCTGCTGGTGAGCCTCGGCGATCTCTTCACCATGACCGCCGAATGGATCGGCGAGCTGCTGGGCGTGAAGACCGCCGGCCTCAAGCAGGTTTTCTACGGCGTGGCCCTGCTCTGCATCGTCGCCTTCCGCCGCGACGGCGTCTGGCCGTGGCTGGCGCGCAAGCTGGGCTTCGTCAGATGAGGGGCTTCGCTCATACCTTCCCCCGGAGGGGGAAGGTGCCCGAAGGGCGGATGGGGGATGTCGAAGACGGACTCCTGCACCCGTCTTCGACATCCCCCATCCGTCGCGCTGACGCGCGCCATCTTCCCCCTCCGGGGGAAGGTAGGAGCGTGCGATGACCGGCGGCGCGACGCTGAGCGTCCAGGCGCTGGGCAAGAGCTTCCGCGGCCTGCGCGCCGTGCACGACGTGAGCTTCGACGTGCCGGCCGGCGCGATCCACGCGCTGATCGGACCCAACGGCGCCGGCAAGACCACGACGTTCAACATGATCGCGGGCGTCTTTGCGCCGAGTTCGGGCACCGTGCAGCTTGACGGTCGCACGATCACCGGGCTCAGGCCCGACCGCATCTGCGATGCCGGTATCGGCCGCACCTTCCAGATCGTCCGGCCCTTCCCCGCGCTCAGCGTGCTGGACAACGTCGTCGTCGGCGCCCTCAAGCGCGAGCGCGACGTCGAGGCGGCGCGCGCGAAGGCATTGATGGTGCTGCGCGAGCTCGGCCTGCACGACAAGCGCGCGATGACCGCTTCGAACCTCACCCTGCCCGACCGCAAGCGGCTCGAGGTGGCACGCGCACTGGCGACGGAACCGCGCCTGCTGCTGCTCGACGAGGTGATGGCGGGGCTGCGCCCCACCGAGACCGACCAGATGGTGGCTTTCCTGCGCGATCTCAACGTCCGGACGGGACTGACCATCCTGCTGATCGAGCACGTGATGCGTGCCGTGATGGCGCTCAGCCAGCACATCGTCGTGCTGAACTACGGCGAGAAGATCGCCGAGGGCCCGCCCGAGACCATCGCGCGCGACCAGCGCGTGCTCGACGTCTACCTCGGCCAGGACGCGCCCTGAGATGCTGAGAGTCGAGAAGGTCGACCTGTTCTACGGCGACGCGCATGCGCTCGACGGTGTGTCGCTCGAAGCCAGCCAGGGCGAGATCGTGGTCATCGTCGGCGCCAATGGCGCCGGCAAGAGCTCGCTGATCCGCTCGATCCACGGCATGCAGAAGCCCTCGGCCGGACGCATCAGCTTCAAGGGAACCGACATCACCGGCTGGCCGAGCCATCGCATCTGCGAGCTGGGCGTCGGCCATGTCGCCGAGGGTCGGCAGATCTTCCCCAATCTCTCCGTGCTCGAGAATCTGGAGATGGGCGCGACGCTCCGGCGCGCGCGCCGCGCGATGGCCGCGACACTGGAGCGCGTCCTAGACCTGTTCCCGCGCCTCAACGAACGCCGCAAGCAGGCCGCCGGCACGCTCTCGGGCGGTGAGCAGCAGATGCTGGCGATCGGCCGCTGCCTGATGGGCCAGCCCGAGATGATCATGTTCGACGAGCCGTCGTTGGGCCTGTCGCCGGCCATGACCCAGGAGGTGTTCCGCGTGATCCGCTTGCTGCACGCGGACGGCATGACCGTCCTGCTGGTCGAGCAGAACGTGATGGCCTCGCTCAAGCTGGCCCAGCGCGGCTACGTGCTGGAGAACGGCCGGGTGGTCCTCGAAGGCAGCGCCCAGTCCCTCCTCGACAGCGACCGCGTGCGCCAGGCGTATCTTGGGCTGTAAGATGACCGCGTGACCGACAGCGCTCCCGCACCCGACGCCGAAGCCCGCTTCATCATCGGGCGGTACTACCTCGCCATGTCGGTGATCTTCGTCGTCGATACGATGATCAGCTTCATCTACTGCTGGATCAACCACGCCTTCCAGCTGTTCGCACTGAACCTCGCCGTCGACATTGCTGTGTTGCTGGGCGTGAACCTGGTGGGCGCACGGTATCTGTTCTCGCCGGTCCGGCGGTTTATCGCCACGGGCGAGAATTTCCCCGGCATCGAGCGGACCCTGACCCAGCTGCCGCTGCGCTCGGCCTATTGGGTCGCGATCCTGTTCATGGTCATCATGAGCGAGCGGCTGTTCCTGCCACGCGTCCTCGGCGCCACAGCATCCCAGGTGCCGCTGGCGACGTGGGGCGATACGGTCGCGACGATCGTCGTGCAGACGATGCTGGGATTCGTGCTGACCTATTTCATCGTCAGCGCCTTTCTGGAGCGCCTGTGCTCCTTCCTGTTCCGACGCCATGGGGTGAACCTCGGCCTGTTCTTCGGCAATTTCGGCCTGAAGATCGGCGTCGCGCTGGGCTTCTCCAGCGTCGCCCCGCTGATGCTGATCGCCGTCGAGTTGGCGAGCTATAGCGGCGACCGCCTGGTGGAGGAGATCCTCATCGACCTGCTCGCGGCGGCCTTCGCCCTGCCGATCGTGCTCTACTGGGTGTCGCGCTCGCTCACCAATCCGCTGCGCCGCCTCGAGCAGGGCATGGACAAGGTCGCGGGCGGCGATCTGTCGGTGCGCCTGCCGGTGACCTCGAACGAGGAGGTCGGCGAGCTGACCGCACGCTTCAACCAGATGGCCGTGGGCCTGCGCGAACGCGACAAGCTGCGCGAGACCTTCGGCAAGTACGTCAGCGAGAGCGTCGCCAGCCAGCTGCTGCGGGACTCGGTCGACGGGCGCCTCTCCGGACAGATGCGCGAGGCAACGCTGATGTTCACCGACATCGACGGCTTCACCACCCTGTCGGAACGCGCCGACCCGGACACGCTGATCGCCGCCCTCGACGAGTATCTGGCGGTCGTCCTGCCGCCGATCCAGCGCAACGGCGGCGTGGTCAACACCTTCATCGGCGACGGCCTGTTCGCCAGCTTCAACCTGCCCTTGGCCAACGACGATCACGCCGCCGCCGCGGTCTCGGCGGCGCTGGAGATTGTCGAGGTGACACGCGAGCGCGTCTTCGCCGGCGGGCTGCGCCTGCCCACCCGCATCGGCATCAACACCGGGCTGGTGATCGGTGGCACGATCGGCGCCGGCGACCGGCTGAGCTACACCCTGCTGGGCGATGCGGTGAACACGGCGTCGCGCCTGCAGGAGCTGAACAAGCGGCACGGCACGCGCATCCTCGTGGCACAGACCTGTCTGCTGCGCGCCGGTCCGCGCTTCAAATACACATCGTTGGGCGACATGGAGATCCGCGGCCGCAGCGAGCGGCTGCCGATCCACCGCGTTGACGGCCCCCTGCTGGAGAAGATCGCATGAGCATCGCATTGGACAGCGCGCAGATCGCCCTGCAGGCCAAGGCCCGCGAGTTGGCGCATGGTCCGGTCGCCGCGCGCGCCGCCGAGGTCGATCGCAGCGAGCAGTATCCCTGGGACAATGTCGGCCTGCTGAAGGACGCGAAGCTGCTGGGCATGACCATCCCCACCGCCTATGGCGGCCAGGGGCGCTCGTGGCTCGACGCCGTGCTGGTGATCGAGGCGCTGTCGGCGTCCTGCTCGGTCACAGGCCGCATCGCGGTGGAAACCAACATGGGCGCGGTCAGCGCCATCATGGCCTACGGCTCGGAAGACCAGAAGAAGATGGCGGCGGCGATGGTGCTCGACGGCGACAAGCCGGCGATCTGCATCACCGAGCCCGAGGCCGGCTCCGACGCCAGCGGCATGACCACGCGCGCCGACCGCAAGGGCAACCGCTTCGTCGTCAACGGCCGCAAGCACTGGATCACCGGCGGCGGGGTGTCGCGCCTGCACCTGATCTTCGCCAAGGTCTACGACGAGAAGGGCAACGAGGAAGGCGTCGGCGGCTTCCTCGCCATCCGCGACGAGACCCAGGGCCTGAAGATCGTCAAGCGCGAGCCCACCATGGGATTGCGCGGCATCCCCGAGGCCGAGATCGCCTTCGAGGAGATGGACCTGCCGCCCTCGGCGCTGGTGATCCCGCCGCGCGGCCTGCGCAAGGGCTTCGCCGACCTGATGAACGCCTACAACAGCCAGCGCGTCGGCGCGGCAACGGTGGCGCTGGGCATCGCCGACGGCGCCTACCGCCTGGCGCTCGACTGGTCGGAAGAGCGCGAGCAGTTCGGCCGGCCGATCAACGAGTTCCAGGGCCTGCAATGGAAGCTCGCCGACATGTCGATCCGTCTCGCCGCGGCGCGCGCCCTGGTCTACGGCGCGGCCCGCAGCGGCGAAGGCGGCTTCCCCGACATGCTGATGGCGGCGCAGGCCAAGGTCTTCACCTCGGAGAACGCCATCGCCATCGTCAACGACGCGCTGCAGTTCTTCGGCGCGCGCGGCTATTCGCGCAACCTGCCGCTGGAACGCATGGCGCGCGACGTGCGCATGTTCACCATCGGCGGCGGCACGGCCGAGGTGCTGCGCAACGTCGTCGCCGGCGCGATCCTGAAAAAGAAGCTGCCGCAGACCCGCGACGGCTGGCTGAAGGCGGCCGAGTGAGGACGTCATGGCGATCGAGGTCGCGAAGCTGACGCCGGTCTTCGCCGGCCGCATGACCGGCATCGATGCGCGCCGCCAGCAGACGCCTGAAGAGGTCGCGGCGGTCGATGCCGACATGGCCGAGTATGCCGTACTGGTGCTGCCCGGCCAGGACATCACCGACGCCCAGCAGATCGAGTTCACCCGCAATTTCGGCCCGCTGCAGGACGGCGCCAACGCCACCGAGCGCCGCCACGAGCTGCGGCTCGATCCCGCCTTCGCCGATGTCTCCAACATCGGCAAGGACGGAAGGATGCTGGCGCGCGACGACCGCCGCCGCATGGCCTCGCTCGGCAATCGGCTGTGGCACTCGGACGCCAGCTTCCGTGTCGTGCCCGCGCGCTACTCGCTGCTCAGCGGTCGCATCGTCGTCACCGAGGGCGGCAATACCGAGTTCGCCGATATGCGCGCGGCGTACGACGCGCTCGACCCGCAGACCAGGGCCGACATCGAGCACATGATCTGCGAGCACTCGCAGATCTTCTCGCGCGAGCAACTCGGCTTCACCGGGTTCCTGCCGGAGGAACGCGCCAGGATGAAGCCCGTGCGCCATCGCCTGGTGCGCACGCATCCGACCTCCGGTCGCAAGTCGATCTTCCTGTCGGCGCATATCGGCGGCATCGTCGGCTGGCCGATGCCCGAAGCGCGCGCCTTCATCCGCGACCTGATGGAACATGCCACGCAGGCGCAGTTCGTCTACTCGCATCGCTGGACGCAGCACGACCTGGTGATCTGGGACAACCGCACCACCATGCACCGCGTGCGCCGCTACGACGATCTCGCCATGGTGCGCGACCTGCGCCGCACGACTACCAAATGCGACGGCCCGACGGCGGCGCAGGAGGCCGCGTAGCTACGGCTCGCGGATCGTGAAGCCCGGCACCGGTCGGCGCTCGACGTAGCCCGGGTGGTACATGTCCATGAAGACACGGCTGGCGCTGGCGCCGCAGGCGACGTTGTAGGCATCGACGATGGTGCCGTAGGGGCCGAGCACGAACGAGCCAATGCGGCTGAACGTCGGCGCGCCGCCGCCGGCGCAGACGAGTCGCGACAGATAGGCGCGCTGGCCCGACGGCCTGTAGACCCGGACGGGATTGCCCTTGTCGCCCAGCGGCCGTGCATTGATCGCCGCCCAGTCCGGCGCGATCGTCTTGCGGCCCTCGAGCATGCTCTCGATCTCGATGCCGCCGGAGGTCTGCTGGGCAAGCGCCGCCGGTGAAAGGCCCAGCACTAGAAGGAGAATGACAGCCGGCCGCATGTCAGGCCTCCCGTGGAAAACGCCGAGACTGGCTGTTCGCGAAAAGCGTGATACCATTCAATGGTTCCTCCATCGCGATAGGGCGCGCGCATGGCCAATCCGGCGGTAGCTGGCGACAAATCGATCGTCCTGCAGGTTGTCACCAAGCAACCTGATCCAGAATGGCTGTCAATCCTGCTGGGCGTGGGACCAACCGTGGTCTGGGCGATCCTAATCGGCTTCGCCCTGTACAAGACCTTTCCCGCGATCCGCAAGGAGCTCTTTCCCCGGATCGGCAAGATCTCGGCCTTCGGCATTGAGATCGGATTGGTGACCACCGAGATGGCAGCCATCAACCTGGCAAAAGGCCTGCCGACCGACAGCCCGGCCATCGCCAAGGTAGTCGAGCGGATGACCCGCTCCTTCGTCAAGCTCGCGGGCTCGAAGCTGCTCTGGGTCGACGAGCATCCGCAGAACAACACCAAGGAGATCGAGGTTCTCAAACGCTTCGGTGTCGACATCACGCTATCGCGCACATCGGCTGATGCGCTGACCAGGCTGGACAACGAACACTTCGCCGTCGTCGTCAGCAACATGGGTCGCGGCGGCATCGCGGAGGCCGGTTTCCTGCTGGCCAACGACGTTTCCCAACATCCCAATCGTGCACCTGTCGTCATCTATACCAGCGCCGCGCACGTCCAGAAGCTTCGTCCGCCCGCTATCTTCGGCCTGACGGACAAGCCCAACGAATTCTTCAACCTGATCGTAGACGCGATGGAACGACAGGGGGGATGAACCGATGTACGTCCAATGGTGTGCGAAGGGCATCTGGGGCACTCGGTCCGGGTTCGCTGACGGACTCTCAGATGACGAGGCTCGAAGCGTAGTCGATGACAAGAACGGTATCATTTGCAACTGGTGGCGCAACGTCCACACAATCACGCCGGCGGGTCGACGAGATAGGCTTAACGCCGCGAACCTCGAACGACATGTCCATGATTACGATCGCTTCAGGGCCGACACGCCCTTCATCTCCTTGGCAGCCGGCGCCGTCGAGCGCGACAGCTTCATGCGGACCAATCATCTGTACCCGGCAGAACGCACGGCGGTCGCGTTCGCGACGCAGAACGGCTCGCGTCTGGGGTATGTGTTTCGTCTATGGGTGATCGTGGGAATCAAGCCAGCCGTCGAAGTCGAACAGGTGGCCGAGGAGATCCGGAATCTCAACATCTACCGCCGATGGTCTCCCTTCCAGCTCGAAGGGGAGCTCACCGCGAAGATTGCCATTCCGTCGGTGCAGATCATGAGCATCGACAGGTGGGAGGGCTCGGGCGGTCACGTGCAGCGCACCGGCGGGCCTGACTGGCCCTATATGAATCGACACTTCGAAGAACCGACAATCGTGTCGAACATCCGAGAGTTGTTCTGACGTGAGCTACATCACCGACCGGCTCGACCTCGGCGAAGACACTGTGCGACGACGCATCGCCTTCCTGGAGAGCTACGGCATCCATCAGCTCGAACAGGCGTCGATCGAGCGCGCACCCCGCGAACACTGGATCAGCCAGATTCCCACGGCAGCGGCAGCAACGGCCTTCCTTGAGGCCTTGGAGCTGCAGCTGCTCCTCGATCCGGCCGCCCTCCGCGTGCAGGAACTCGCAAAGCGTGCGATCGAGAACTACGAGCGGCTCGGCATGGGCATCGCCGCCCTCCTGCGCGGGATCTTTGAGCCGTATAGCCCAGTCGACAATGAAGTATCGCGGTTCGCGGATTCCGCCGAACGGTCACTTGACGGCAAGTTCGAAGGCGAGAGATCCGAAAGCGAGAGCGTCAACCGGGATGCCGCGCTGCATAGCCGGTCGCAGCAAATGATGGTGTGGCTGGGTGCGCTCAGCACTCGGCAATCGTCACGCAACGCCACCCAGCGGGCGATGCAGCACGTGCGCCTCCTCCACGAGACAGCCTTCGCCATACCCTACGGTACCATCGGCCAGCCCATGGGACTGTACTGCGAAACGGCGATGGCCGCCGTCGAGCAGGCGCGCGGTGATCACCAGGCTGATTTCGGCAGCCCGTACGTGCGCAAGCGCGCCGAGTTGGTCACTGAGCAGTCGGCAGTGGTGGAAACCGCGCGTCGCGATCATCACGCCTGGAACAACCTCCTGGCCCACATCCCGTTCGTGGATTTCTCCACACTGGCGGTCACCTTGATCGGCGTCCGGCACTCCGGAATGCCGCCTGATCTGCTGCTCCAATCGACGTCGACGCCGACCCAACGCGTCGACGTTACCGCGGAGATCGCGCTTAGGCTCAAGGCCGGGTAGTATGCTTGAGCAGCGTCTCCAGCGTGATCGAGCGCAGCGTGGCTTCGGCGATCTCGTCGACCTCCGACAGCACGCGGCCCAGCGCGCGGCCGATATCGGTGCGGTCGCCCGGCTCCGCCGCGCGCGCGCCGGGCTCCTCCTCGAACAGCGCCACGATGTCCATCAGGGTCGTGCGCCGAGGATTGCCGGTGAAGCGATAGCCGCCGCCCGCGCCGCGTTCGGACTCGACCAGCCCGGCGCGCCCCAGTTCCCGCAGCACCTTGGCAAGGTGGTTGGTCGATACCGCGAATCGTTCCGACAGGTCCGTGGCCGAAAGCTGGCGGCCCGGATCGCGCGCCAGCTCGAGCGCCGCGTAGAGACCCAGCCGCGTCGCCATCTGCAGCTTCACGGCTTGAGCTCCATCTCCAGCTCGAGCGAGGGGCCGGCGGTCAGGCCCTGGGCGCGGAAGAACGACAGGATGAGATGGTCGCGGCGATCGACCATGGTGCGCACCAGGCCGACGCCGCGGGCGCGGAAGCGCGCGCACAGCCCGTCGAACAGCGCCGTGCCGATTCCGGCCTGACGCAACCTGGGATCGACCTGGATGGCGAAGACCCAGCCGGCCGGCGGCGAGCCGAACTCCCAGGCGCGGATCTCGCCGATGGCGAAGCCGGCGAAGCCATACCCGGCGCTCTCGGCAACGAGGAAGAAGCGGTCGGCCTGCGGCGCCGCGCCGGCTTTCCAGTAGTCCGGCTTCGCCGTGCCCGTCAGCCGGCGGTCGAGGTCGATGATCGCCGGCAGGTCGGCCGCATCCACATCCCTGACAAGGATCGCCGGCGGCTCCGGCCTGCGCCGCGACACCGCCCGACGGTCCCGAATACGGTTATCCACAGCCAGGGACGCCCCCTTTTCACGCGTTGACAGGGTGGCCGAGGGAGCGCAGACTGTAAATACGCATTTGAGTACCGAATTACGAATTAACACACGCGAGGCAGCATGGACGCGGTGGCCGAGCCCTTTGTCGACTTCCGCACCGCGCCGGAGCGCTACCGGCATTGGAAGCTCAGGCTCGACGGCGACGTGGCGATCCTCGCCATGGACATCGCCGAGGACGCGACGCTCAAACCGGGCTACCGGCTGAAGCTGAACTCCTACGACCTGGGGGTCGACATCGAGCTGGCCGACGCCGTGCAGCGCCTGCGCTTCGAGCATCCCGAGATCGGCGCTGTGGTGATCACCTCGGCCAAGGACCGGGTGTTCTGCTCGGGCGCCAACATCAACATGCTCGGTGTGTCGAGCCATGACCACAAGGTGAACTTCTGCAAGTTCACCAACGAGACGCGCAACGGCATCGAGGATGCGTCCCAATTCTCCGGCCAGACCTATCTCTGCTCGGTGAACGGCACGGCGGCGGGCGGCGGCTACGAGCTGGCGCTGGCCTGCGAGAGCATCATCCTCGCCGACGACGGCAGCTCGGCGGTGTCGCTGCCCGAGCTGCCGCTGCTGGCCGTGCTGCCCGGCACCGGCGGGCTGACTCGCCTGGTCGACAAGCGCAAGGTCCGGCGCGACCACGCCGATTTCTTCTGCACCGTCAGCGAGGGCATGCGCGGCAAGCGCGCCGTCGACTGGCGCCTGGTCGACGAGATCGTGCCGCGCTCGAAGCTCGACGAGGCCACGATGGCGCGTGCCCGCGCCGTCGCCGCCAAGTCCGACCGGCCCAAGGGCGCGAAGGGCATCGCGCTGACGCCGGTCGCCCGCACGATCGAGGGCGACCGCGTCGCCTACACCCATCTCACCGTCGAGATCGATCGCGAGCAGCGCGCCGCGCACTTTCACATCAAGGGTCCCGACGCCGCCCCGCCGACGGATGCCGCCGGCATCGAGGTCCAGGGTGCCGCGTTCTGGCCGCTGGCCTTCGCGCGCGACCTCGACGACGCCATCCTGCATCTGCGCCTCAACGAGGGCGAGATCGGCACCTGGGTGTTTCACAGCAGCGGCGATCCCGACATGGTCGCGGCCTATGACGACCTGCTGCTGGCCAATCAGGCACACTGGCTGACGCGCGAGATCACGCTGTTCCTCAAGCGCACGCTCAAGCGGGTCGACGTGTCCTCGCGCAGCCTGATCGCGCTGGTCGAACAGGGCTCGTGCTTCGCCGGCACGCTGCTGGAGCTGGTGCTCGCCGCCGACCGTTCCTACATGCTGATTGGCAAGCTCGACGGCAGCAATCTGCCGGAGGCCACGGTACGGCTGAGCGGGATGAACTTCGGCCCGCTGCCCATGGGCAACGGGCTCAGCCGGCTCCAGAGCCGGTTCCTCGCCGAGCCGTCGCGCGTCGAGGACCTGAAGGCGGAGATCGGCAAGGCGCTCGACGCCGAAACCGCCGAGTCGCTGGGGCTGGTGACCTTCACCCCCGACGACATCGACTGGGAGGACGAGGTGCGGCTCGCCATCGAGGAGCGCGCCAGCTTCTCGCCCGACGGTCTCACCGGCATGGAAGCCAACCTGCGCTTCGCCGGCCCCGAGACGATGGAGACCAAGATCTTCGCCCGGCTCACGGCCTGGCAGAACTGGATCTTCCAGCGTCCCAACGCCGTCGGTGCCGACGGTGCGCTCAAGCTCTACGGGTCGGGCCGCAAGCCGGTCTACGACCGCCGCCGCGTCTAGGAGGACACCATGTCCATCAACTACAGCGAACGCATCCCCAACAACATCGACCTGTCGAGCGACCGGCGCCTGCAGCGCGCGCTGGAAGCGTGGCAGCCGAACTACCTGCAATGGTGGCGCGACCTGGGCCCCGACGGCTCGCTCGACTACGACGTCTACCTGCGCACCGCGATCTCGACCGACGCCAATGGCTGGGCGAATTTCGGCTACGTCAAGATGCCGGAGTACCGCTGGGGCATCTTCCTCGCCGACCGCGAGGCCGACCGCCGCATCGCTTTCGGCGACGAGAAGGGCAAGCCGGCGTGGCAGGAAGTGCCCGGCGAGCATCGCGCCACGCTGCGCCGCCTGATCGTCACCCAGGGCGATACCGAGCCGGCCTCGGTCGAGCAGCAGCGCCTGCTCGGCAAGACCGCGCCCTCGCTCTACGACCTGCGCAACCTGTTCCAGGTCAACGTCGAGGAAGGCCGCCACCTCTGGGCGATGGTCTACCTGCTGCACGCCTATTTCGGCCGCGACGGTCGCGAGGAAGCCGAGGAGATGCTGCAGCGCCATTCCGGCGATCCCGACAAGCCGCGCATCCTGGGCGCCTTCAACGAGAAGACGCCGGACTGGCTCAGCTTCTTCATGTTCACCTACTTCACCGACCGCGACGGCAAGTACCAGCTCGCCTCGCTGGCCGAGTCGGGCTTCGATCCGCTGGCGCGCTCCTGCCGCTTCATGCTGACCGAGGAAGCGCACCACATGTTCGTGGGCGAGACCGGCGTCGGCCGCATCATCCAGCGCACCTGCGAGGTCATGAAGCAGCACAAGACCGACGACGTGCGCGCGCTGGGCTGCATCGACCTGCCGACGATCCAGAAGTACCTGAACTTCCACTTCTCGGTGTCGCTCGATCTCTTCGGCCAGGAGGCCTCGACCAACGCCGCGAACTACTACACGGCGGGCCTGAAGGGCCGCTATCTCGAGACCCGCATCGACGACGACCATCAGCTCACCACGGCGCAGTACGGCATCCTCGGCCTCGACGGCACCGCGGTGGTCGAGCGTTCGGTGCCGGCGCTGACGGCGCTCAACGAGCGCCTGCGCCAGGACTACATCGACGACTGCGCCAAGGGCGTGCTGCGCTGGAACAAGATCATCGAGCGCGCCGGCATCGACTTCGAGATGAAGCTGCCGCACCGCGCCTTCCACCGCCGCATCGGCGGCTTCGCCGGCGCGCATGTCTCGCCCGACGGCAAGGTGCTCGACGAGGCGACGTGGAAGGCCAACGAGGGCAAGTGGCTGCCCACCGACGAGGACCGCGCCTTCGTGACCTCGCTGATGGGACCGGCGGTCACCACGGCCGGCAAGTACGCCAACTGGATCGCCCCGCCGGCCCGCGGCATCAACAACCAGCCCGCCGATTTCGAGTACGTCCGGTTCAACTGATGCCGGCAGGCGGCATCTCGATCCATGTCTTCGACGTCTCGCGCGGGATCGCCGCGGCGGGGCTTCGGATCGAGTTGCGCGGGCCTGACGGCAACCTGCTGGCCGACGGCTCAGTCGGCGCCGACGGCGCCTTCGAGCATCCTTCCGTGCGCGGCGAGGGCATCACCGCGCCCGGGATCCACGAGGTGATGTTCCATGTCGGCGACTAGTATCGCGCGCAGGGCATCGCCCTGCCCCGCCCGGCCTTCCTCGAGGTCGTGCCCTATCGCTTCGGCATCGCCGACCTGGCGCAGCACTATCACCTGCCGATGAAGATGACGCCCTGGGGCTTCTCGCTGTTCCGGGGCGGCGCGTGAGGGCCGGCACGCCCATTGCTTGTTCTCCCGCCGCTATTCGAAGCGGGAGAAACCCATGATTGCGCGCAGGCAGGTATTGGGCATGGCAGCGGCCACGATGGTCGCGGGCACGGAGGCATGGGCGCAGGCGCCATGGCCCAACCGTTCAGTGAGACTGGTCGTCACATTCCCGCCGGGCGGCGCGTCGGACGCGGCAGCCCGCGTGATCGCCGGTCCGCTGTCCGAGAAGCTCGGCCAGACCGTCGTCGTCGACAACAAGCCGGGCGGCGGCACGACCATCGGCGCCAACGTGGTGCTGCAGGCCAAGGACGATTTCCATACGCTGATGCTCAGCAACAGCGCGCCGATCTCGATCGCGCCCTATCTGTTCGAAAAGCCGCCCTACGATCCGATCAAGGATTTCGCGCACGTCGTCTATATCGGCTCGGTCGCCAACGCCTTCGTCGTGCGCCCGGCCGTGCCGGCGAAGACGATGCCGGAGCTGATCGCCTGGATCAAAGGCCAGGGCAAGCCGGTGCCCTTCGGCTCGGGCGGCCAGGGCTCGATCGGCCACATCATCGGCGAGATGTTCAAGGCCGAGCTCGGCCTCAGCATGGAGCATATCGGCTATCGCGGCGCCGCGCCGATGTTCCAGGACATGATGGCCGGCCAGCTCGACTTCGCCGTGGTCACGCTCACCGAGGTCCTGCCGCTGGCCAAGGACGGCAAGCTGCGGATGATCGCGCTGACCGCGACGCAGAAGGCACCCAGCGCGCCCGACGTGCCGCTGGTCACAGATCTCGGCTTCCCCAAGCTGGTGGCCGAGAACTTCGTCGGCGTCTCGGCGCCCGCCGGCTTCCCCGCCGCGGCGCAGGCGAAGCTGCACAAGGCGATGAGCGAGGTGCTCGCCGACGCCAAGCTGATCGATCGCCTGGGCGAGCTGGGCTTCGTCACCAAGCCGATGAGCCCGGCCGAGTTCACGGCCTTCGTAGCTGCCCAGGTGCGAACATTCCAGGCGCCGGTGAAGGCCTCAGGCGCTAGACTGTAGGAAACATCGCGGAGGAAACGTGGACGTCCGCACCATCGACATCTCCCACCTGACGGTGGCGGAAAAGCTCGATCTGATCGATCGGCTTTGGGCAAGCATCGAAGACGAACCCGAATCGCCCGAATTCCTCGCCGAGCTGCGCCGCCGACTTGCGGCGCACGAGCGCGATCCTTCGACGGCGATTCCGCTCGAGGATGCATTCGAGCGACTCCGCCGCCGACGTGCCTGAAATGGATGTCCGGATCGACCCGGCCGCCCTCGGCGACATCGAGGCGGCCCCGGATTGGTATGAAGATCGGCAGGCCGGGCTGGGCGACGTGTTCGAGCATGATGTTCGGCAGCGCATCCTTCAGATCGCCCGGTCACCCCAGCGATATCCCGCCGTCGTCGCAGGTATCCGCAAGGCACGCGTTCTTGGATATCCGTACTCCATCTATTACCGTGACGACCGAACCACCATCGTGATCCTCGCGGTTCACCATCATCGTCGTCACGAGGATCGTTCGAAGACCAGCCTCGGACTATCCGAGACTCAACAGGCATTTGTCGCGATGGCCACCTTGATCTCCGGTATCTCAATCGACGTGAGTGGCGACAAGCCGCAGTTCGTCTTTCCCCCGGTCTTCAACGTCGCGGTTCCCTTCATTGACCGCCACATCGCTGAGGGCCGCGGCGGCAAGGTGGCGATTCGCACGCTCACGGAGGACGTCACCTACGCCCAGCTTGCCGAACGGGCCAATCGCGCCGGCAATGCGCTGCTGGCGCTCGGGCTCAAGCCGGGCGACCGGATGCTGATGGTCGTGAAGGACTGCCCGGCGTTCTTCTATCTCTTCTGGGGCGCCATCAAGGCCGGCATCGTGCCGGTGCCGCCCAATACGCTGCTGCGCGCATCCGACTACGCCTACATGTTCGAGGATTCGGGCTGCGGCCTCGTCGTCTACTCGCAGGAATTCGCCGGCGAGATCGAACCGGCGCTCGAGCAGGTGCCGGTCAAGGCGCTGACCGTCGATGCCTTCGCGCAGAGGATGGCCGCGGCATCGGACCGACTCGAAGCTCGACTTGCCGCGCCGACGGACGACTGCTTCTGGCTCTACTCCTCCGGCTCGACCGGCCGCCCCAAGGGCGCCGTCCACCTGCAGCGCGACATGGTGGTGACCAGCGAGCTCTATGGCGTGCGCGTGCTGGGCGTGCGCGAAAGCGACATCTCGTTCTCCGCCGCCAAGCTGTTCTTCGCCTACGGCCTGGGCAACGGCATGACGTTCCCGTTGTGGACCGGCGGCATGGCGATCCTCGACGATCGGCGCCCGACGCCGGACACGACCTTCGAGATCATCGAGCGCTTCAAGCCGACGCTGTACTACGGCGTGCCGGCGCTCTACGCCGCGCAGCTCGTGGCGCTCGACAAGGGCGCGCGCGACTTCTCCAGCGTGCGCGCCTGCGTCTCGGCCGGCGAGGCGCTGCCGGCGGAGATCTTCCGGCGCTGGAAGGAGAAGACCGGCACGGTGATCCTCGACGGCATCGGCTCGACCGAGGCGCTGCACATCTTCATCGCCAACAGCCTCGCCGATCACCGCCCCGGCACCTCGGGCAGGCCGGTGCCCGGCTACGAGGCGCGCATCCTCGACGAGGACGGCAAGCCGGTGCCCCAGGGCGAAAGCGGACGGCTGTGGATCCGCGCCGAATCGGCGGCGAAGTACTACTGGAACAAGCCGGAGAAGACCGCCGAGACCATGGTCGATGGCTGGCTCAACACCGGCGACACCTACCGCCAGGACGCCGACGGCTATTTTATCTACGACGGCCGCAGCGACGACATGCTGAAGGTCGGCGGCATCTGGTGCTCTCCGGTCGAGATCGAGAATTGCCTGATCGGCCACGTCGCCGTGCTCGAGGCCGCCATCGTCGGCATGGAAGACGAGAACGAGCTGGTGAAACCCAAGGCCTATGTCGTGCTCAAGCCCGGCCTGGACGCCGGCGAGGCGCTGACCGCCGAGCTGATGAGCCTTTGCCGCTCGACCCTCGCACCCTACAAGTATCCGCGCTGGGTCGAGTACGTGGCCGAGCTGCCGAAGACCGCGACGGGCAAGATCCAGCGCTTCAAGCTGCGCGCCTGAGCGCACACCCCTGCCGTCATTCCGAGCGGAGCGAGGAATCCAGGGACGGCGCCTGGATTCCTCGCTACGCTCGGAATGACAGGCGACTCTGCTGGAGCGAGGGAGGAACCCATGAAGCCCAGGATCATGCGTGCCGGAATGCGCCAGACGTCCAAGGCGGAAGCAGCGAACTTCGTTGGATCGGTGATGTCCGATCCGGTGTGGGCGCCGGAAGGCCCGTCGAAGCTGCGCGCATCGCGGGTGACCTTCATGCCCGGCGGCCGCACCAACTGGCATCAGCATGCGGTCGGCCAGATCCTCTACGTGCTGTCCGGCATCGGGCGCTACCAGCTGGAGGGTGAGCCAGTGCAGGAGATCCGGCCGGGCGACACGGTGGTGATCCCGCCCAACGCGCGGCACTGGCACGGCTCGGCGCCCGACACCATGATGTGCCACCTCGCCATGTCGGAGACCGATGAGATGGGCAAGGCCACGACCTGGCTCGAGCCGGTCAGCGACGCCGACTACGGCAAGGCGCCCGCGAAGGAGTGATCGCGTCCTATGGATTTCGATCTCGTGTTGCGTAACGTCAGGCTGGCCGACGGCAAGCCCGGCGACCCGACGACGGACATCGGTGTCAGGGACGGCCGTATCGCGTCGATCACGCCCGGACTTGGCGGCAGCGCCAACGAAGAGGTCGAAGGCGGCGGCCGGCTGATCTGCTCGGGCTTCGTCGACACCCATATCCATCTCGACAAGTCGTGCATACTCGAGCGCTGTGAGTGCACGACCAAGCGCAACCCGCATCTGGCGATGGAGCGGGTGTCCGCGGTCAAGCACACCTTCACGGTCGAGGACGTCATCGCGCGCGCCTCGGGCACCATCGAGAAGTGCATCGGACACGGCACCACGCGCATGCGCACCCATGCCGAGGTCGACCCCAAGGTCGGGCTGCGCGGCTTCGAGGGTGTGAAGGCGCTGGTGGACAAGTACAGCTGGGCGATCGACCTCGAGGTCTGCGTCATGCCGCAGGAAGGGCTGACCAACAATCCCGGCACCGACGAGCTGATGGTCGCGGCGCTGAAGAACGGCGCCACCGTGGTCGGCGCGGCGCCGAACTACGATTCCGACCGCGCGGCGCAGATCCACCGCATCTTCGAGATGGCGCACGAGTTCGATGTCGACATCGACATGCATCTCGACAGCGGCGCCTCGGCGGAAGAGCTCGATACGCTGCTCGTCTGCGATCTGACCGAGAAGTACAGATGGGGCGGTCGTGTCGCTGTCGGCCACGTCGGCAAGCTCTCGACCATGCCGCAGAAGGATCTGGACAAGGTCGCCAAGCGCATGGCCGACGCCGGCGTGGCCGCCACCGTGCTCACGGCGACGGATCTCTACCTGGGCGGCCGCCACACCGACCACAATGTGCCGCGCAACGTGGTCGACCTGAATCGTCTCACCGAGCTCGGCGTCACCTGCTCCGTGGGCTCCAACAACATCCTCAATCCGTTCACACCGTTCGGCGACGGCCAGCTCCTGCGCCAGATCAACATGCACGCGATCGTCACGGCCCGCGGCAACGACGACGAGGTCAAGGCGCTGTGGGACATGACCACGTCGGCCGCGGCGCGGCTCATGCGCAAGGACGACTACGGCATCGCCGTCGGCAACCCAGCGGACCTCGTGATGCTCGACGCCGGCGATGCGGTCACGGCGTTGCGCACGGTCGCGCCCGTGCTGGCCGCCTTCAAGCGAGGCCGCCGCACAGTGACGCGCGAGCCGGTGCGACTGCACAAGCCATAAGGTCCGGGCTCTACAGCGACACAAGGCTGGCGTTGCCGCCGGCCGCGGCGGTGTTGACGCTGACAGATCGTTCCCACACCAGCAGCTCCAGGGCGCAGCCGGCGGCGTTGGCGAGATAGAGCGGGACGATCGCGCCCTCGCGCGCCGCGACCCTGCGAGCCAGATCGCATGCCGCCTCGTCCATCGTCTCGACCAGGACAGCATCGCAGGCGGGCAGCGTATCGTCGGGTACGATCTCGACGAACGCGCGCAGATCCGCCGGCAAGGTGGAGAAGGCGGCGACGGCGCTTGTCCATCCGATCGCCACGTTGCCGGTCGAGAGCGCCGCGCCAATCTGGGCCGCAAGCCCCTCCTTCGATCGCGCGGCACACAGCACGCGTCCCTTGACGGACAGCGTGTAGGCGTTGCGCTCACCAACGGGTCCGCGAAGAATGCTCGAATACCCGAGCGGCGATTCGCGATTGAAAGCGTCGCAGGCGTCGGCCGCGGCGACACCCTGACCGCGCAGAAATCCGGCCCAGCTCAGGCCGGCGGCCGCGGCCTTGCCCCGGATCGCCACGCCTGGATGCCGCGACACCAGCCGGTAGAGATAGAGCGGGCCACCGGCCTTCGGCCCGGTGCCGGACAGGCCATGTCCGCCAAAGGGCTGCACGCCGACAACCGCGCCGATGAGGTTGCGGTTCACGTAGATGTTGCCGGCGTGGACCGCCTCGGTCGCCCGATCGATCGTCTCGTCGATCCGGCTGTGCACGCCGAAGGTCAGGCCGTAGCCGGTCGCGTTGATCTCGCCGATCAGCCTGTCGAGCTCGCGGCGGCGGAACCTCAGGACATGCAGGACGGGGCCGAACACCTCTCTCTTGAGCTCGGGGAGCGAGCGGATCTCGATCAGCGTCGGCGGCACGAAGATGCCGTGGGCACATGCGTCCGACAGCGCCACCTGGTCGACGGCATGGCCCGTCGCACGCATCTCCTCGATGTGCCTGAGGATCGCGGCCCGGGCGCCCTCGGTGATGACCGGACCGACATCGGTCGAAAGGCGATCGGACGGTGCCACGGATATCTCGTTCAACGCACCGCGGAGCATCGCCAGGACGCGCTCGGCGATGTCGTCCTGCAGGCACAGCACGCGCAGCGCCGAGCAGCGCTGGCCCGCGGAGTCGAAGGCCGACTGGATGACGTCGACCACGACCTGCTCGGGCAGGGCGGAGGAGTCGACGATGAGCGCGTTCTGCCCGCCGGTTTCGGCGATCAGCGGCACGGGCACGCCATCGGGATTGATGCGCTTCGCCAGCGCGCGCTGGATCAGCCGCGCGACCTCGGTCGAGCCGGTGAACATCACGCCGCGAACCCCCGGCTCGGCCACGAGCGCCGCGCCGACATCGCCCTCCCCCGGCAGCAGCTGCAGCGCCGCCTCCGGCACACCCGCCTCCCAAAGGATCCGCACCGCGGCCATCGCCGTGAGCGGCGTTTCCTCGGCAGGCTTGGCGATCACCGTGTTGCCCGCCGCCAGCGCCGCGGCGACCTGCCCGGTGAAGATCGCCAGCGGAAAGTTCCAGGGACTGATGCAGACGACGACGCCGAGCGGGATGTGCGTGCCGTTGGCAAACTCCTCGCGCGCCTGCGCCGCGTAGTAGCGCAGGAAATCGACGGCCTCGCGCACCTCGCCGACGGCGTTCGCAAGTGTCTTGCCGGCCTCGCGCACGATCACGTCGAGCAGCGAAGGCATGCGCTGCTCCAGGAGATCGGCGGCGCGCTCCAGCCGCTGGGCGCGTATCGGCGGCGGCAGCGCCGGCCAGGCCGCAAAGCCCGCTGCCGCCGTCACGACCGCAGCCGCTGCCGCAGAGGGATCGGCGTCGGTGACGAAGCCGACGCGATCGCGCCGGTCCGACGGATTGAGCACGGCCCGCTTGCCGTCGGCCACGGTACAGCCGCCTGGCAGGCTTCGTGCGAGGTCCTGCAGCACACGCTCGTCGGAGAGATCGAGCCCGGCCGAGTTGCGTCGCGCCGGCATGAACAATGCCGATGGTTCGACGATTCTGTCGTGCGGCCGGCCCGGCGGATCGAGCGTCCGCGCCGCCGCAACCGGATCGACGAGCAGCGCGTCGACGGAGATGTTGGGGTTGGCGAGCTGGTTGACGAACGAGGAATTGGCGCCGTTCTCGAGCAGGCGCCGCACGAGGTAGGCGAGCAAGCTCTCGTGCGTTCCGACCGGCGCGTAGATGCGGCAGGGCCGGTTGAGCTTCGTCCGTGGCACGACCTCCTGGTACAGCGGCTCGCCCATGCCGTGGAGGCACTGGAACTCGTACTGTCCCTGGTAGTAGCTATGGCCGGCCATGGCGTGGATGGTCGCCAGGGTCAGCGCGTTGTGGGTCGCGAATTGCGGAAACACCGCGTCCGCAGCGCCCAGCAGGATCTTCGCGCAGGCAACATACGAGACATCCGTGTGAACCTTGCGCGTAAAGACCGGATAGCCCGGCAAGCCGTCGAGCTGCGCGCGCTTGATCTCGCTGTCCCAGTACGCGCCCTTCACCAGGCGCACCATCAGGCGGTGGCGGGATCGCCGCGCGAGATCGATCAGGTAGTCGAGCACGAAGGGCGCGCGCTTCTGGTAGGCCTGCACCACGAAGCCGATACCGTCCCAGCGCGCGAGACCGGGCTCGAAGCACAGCGATTCGAGCATCTCCAGCGACAGATCCAGCCGATCGGCTTCCTCGGCATCGATGTTGAGGCCGATGTCGTATTTCCGCGCCAGCAGCGCCAGGCTGCGCAGGCGCGGCAGGAGCTCCGCCATCACGCGGCCGCGCTGCGCACGCGAATAGCGCGGATGCAGCGCCGAGAGCTTGATCGAGATGCCGGGACCCTCGTATATGCCGCGCCCGTCGGAGGCCGCGCCGATCGCGTCGATGGCCGCCTCGTAGGCGCGGTAGTAGCGCTCGGCGTCCGCCGCGGTGATCGCGGCTTCGCCCAGCATGTCGTAGGAAAAGCGGAAGCCGCGCTCCTCCATGCGGCGCGCCCTGTCGAGCGCCTCCTCGATGGATTCGCCCGCGACGAACTGCTCGCCCAGCATGCGCATCGACAGGTCGACCGCCTTGCGAATCAACGGCTCGCCGCCCTTGGCGATGAGGTCGACCAGCGCCGTCGCGAAAGTGCGCTCGCGCGCCGTCTTGGCCAGCCGGCCCGTCACGACCAGGCCCCAGGTAGCGGCGTTGACGAAGAGCGAGGGGCTATGGCCGACATGCGAGCGCCAGTCGCCGCCGCCGATCTTGTCGCGGATCAGCGCATCGCGGGTATCCGAATCCGGAATCCGCAGCAGAGCTTCCGCCAGGCACATCAGCGCAATGCCCTCGTCCGAGGACAAGGCGTATTCCTGCATCAGGCCCTCGACGCCGCCCGCGCGCTGATCGGCGCGCAATGCCTCGATCAGGCGCCTTGCGACCCGCCGCGCTGCATCCGTGATGTCGGGTGGCAAGGCAGCGCGCTCGATGAGCGGCGGTACGCATTGGAACTCGGGCGTACGATACGCTGATGTGATGCGCTCGAGCAGGGCGCTGCGCGGCGCCCTGTCGGCGCGAAAATGGGCAAACGCCCGGTTGCTCAACGCTTCATCCCCGTCGCACCATCCGGGACATCGTAGAAGGCCAGCGTCATCGCCACGCTGGAGTAGTGTCCCATCAGGGTGATGACGTCGGTGATACCGACATGGCCCAGCGCCTTGACCGCGCGCTCGTAGAGGCCGCGCGGCACCCAGCGGCGGTTGGTCAGCACCATGGCCATCTCGTAGACCACCTGCTCGCGCTCGTCGTCGAACGACACCGGCATGCCGGCGACCATGGCGTCGACCTTGGCCGGCGGCAGCCCGGCCTGCTTTCCGATCCGCTCGTGGGCGCCCGTCGGGTAGGCCGAATGCCAATGGCTGGTGATGATGCAGACGGCGATCTCGCGCTCGCGCTCGGTCAGCGAGTAGCGGCCGGGATGAAAATGCCCGCCGAACGGACCGGCGACCTTCGCGAGCTTCGGATTGTGGATCCAGATCTTGGCCGGACCCGGCAGGCCGCCGCGTGCGGCGATCATGGCGTCGTAGCCTTCCCGCTGCTCGGGCGTCATGCGGTCGTACGGGATTTCCGCGTAGCGGCCGAAGGTGGGTGTTTCAGACATCAGCGTTCCTCCTATTCTGCCGGGCCAGTATGGCGCCCGGCAGCGAGGGCGTCGAAAGGGAAGCAGCGATGGCCGACGGCATTTTCAGTGGACTGAGGGTGATCGATTGCGCGAGCTGGATCGCCGGGCCGGCGGCGGCGACGATCCTCTCGGACTTCGGCGCCGACATCGTCAAGATCGAGCCGCCCGGCACCGGCGATCCCTGGCGGGCTCTGGCGCCCGTGCCCGGCAAGACCACCGACTACTGGTGGCAGCTGACGTCGCGCAACAAGCGCAGCCTGGCCATCGACCTCAAGCTCGACGAGGGACTGGCCGTCCTCTATCGCATGATCGCCGATACCGACGTGTTCATCACCAACTTCCCCCTGCCCGTGCGCGAACGGCTGAAGATCGCCGCCGCCGACCTCCTGGCGATCAACCCGCGCCTGATCTACGGCTCGATGACCGCCTATGGCGAGCATGGTGCGGAAGCCGCTCGAACGGGATTCGACGCAACGGCCTATTGGGCCCGCTCGGGCTTGATGGACATGGTGCGGCCCGGCGCCGACGCCGAGCCTGCGCGCTCGACGCCGGGCCTGGGCGACCATCCGACCGCGACGGCGCTCTACGCCGCGATCGTGACGGCGCTGTATCGCCGCGAGAAGACGGGGCGCGGCGGCGTTGCCCAGACCTCGCTGCTGCAGAACGGCCTGTGGGCCAACGGCTGCTTCGTGCAGAATCGGTTGTTCGGCGAACACGTCGTGCCGCGGCCGCCGCGCACCAAGGCGCCAAGCGCCCTCGCCAACCACTACCGATGCCGCGACGGCCGGTGGTTCCTGATGGCGCTGCACAACGAGGCGCGCCAGCTGGCCAGCTTCCTGGCGGCGATCGACGCCAGCCATCTCGTCGAGGATCCGCGCTTCGCGACGCTTCAAGCGCGGCGCGAGAACGCGACGGCGCTGACGTCGATCCTCGACAAGATCTTCGCCCGACGCGACCTCGCGGAATGGCGTCCGATCCTCGAAGCGGCCGGCGTGACGTTCGGCGCCGTCTACAATGTCGACGAAGCTGGCGACGATGCGCAGTCACGCACGATCGGCGCGCTCGTCCCCTTTGCCGATGGCGGCAATCTGACGATCTCCAGCCCGTTCCATCTCGACGGCGAGACCAAGACCGCGCCCGCCCGCGCGCCTGCCATCGGACAGCATTCCGAGGCGGTGCTGCGCGATGCCGGCTACTCGGCCGGCGAGATCGCCAGGCTGAAGGGGCTCGGCGTGCTGGGCTAGATCTCGGACCGCCTAAACGGACTTCCCGATGAAGTCGAGCAGCAGCGCGCTTACACGCTCGTGCTGCTCCTGCTGTACCCAGTGGCCGGCCCCGTCGATGAGATGGACGTCGGTCATCCGCGGGCAGGCGCCCTCCCGCATGCGTTCAAGCGCGCCGGGGCGTTGCTGAATGCCCCAGTCCTGGCGGCCGGCGATGAAGGCTGCCGGCACGTCGATGGTCCGGCCGCTGAAGATCTGCAGATCGCTCTGAAAGCGCGGGTCGGTCGAGCAGCGATACCACTGCAGGCCGCCCTGGAAGCCGATACGTTCGTATTCGGCGCTGTAGACGCGCAGTTCCGCGTCGCTGAGCCAGCGATTGGCGGCGATCTGCGCAGCCGACGGCATGTAGGGAGCAACCGTCTCGGCCATGCCGGCATCGCGATCCATGACGTAGTAGGTCGGCACCTTGGCCAGCTCGTCGGCGGTCCAGCCCTTCAGCGGGACAGGCGTGTTGCCGGCCCAGTCGGCGCTCTTGTAGTGGTAGTAGGCGCGCAGGAAGTCATGCACGCCTTGAGGCGCGCGATGCATGTCGGCATCGGCGTCGCGCGTCGAGTAGTGCCACTGGTAGTGCTTGCGCGGCCGCCTCAGCGCCGCGAGCGCGTCGTGGATCGGGTCCTTCGCCGGCGCCGGCTTGCCGACGGTGTCGAAAGGCAGCGGCGGCGCGCCGCCGAACGGTGCGCTCATCATCACCAACGAGCGGAACACGTCGGGCCGGATCAGCGCGCACCACGCGGCGACCGGCGAGCCGAAATCATGGCCGACGACGGCGGCCACCGAGCGGTAGCCCAGCGCGAACGCCAGGCCGATCGCGTCGCGTACCAGATTGACCATGCGGAACGAGGCCACGTCGCCATCGTAGCGCGCATCCCAGCCCGTCGTGCGGCCATAGCCGCGCTGATCCGGGGCGATCACGTGGTAGCCGGCCGCCGCCAGCACGGGCATCACCTTGCGCCAGCTCCAGGCCAGCTCGGGGAAGCCGTGCAGCAGCAGCACGCAGGGCCGCCCAGGGGTCTCGAAGCCCGCCTCCAGCACGTGCAGGCGCAGGCCGTTGACGTTGTCAACATAGCGTGCACGGATGGAGGCGGGCGCGACCGGGCTGTCGTAGGGTGTGCTCATTGCGCAATCAAACCACGGAAGACTGGCAGGCGAACACCCATGACCACGCCCGTGCTCTTCGGCGCCGCCTACAGCGTCTATACCCGCACCGCCCGGCTCACCCTGGCCGAGAAGGGCGTCGACTGCCGTTTCGACGAGGTTGACGTGTTTGCAGCCGGCGGGCCACCGCGCGAGCACCTGCAACGCCAGCCCTTCGGCAAGATCCCGGCCTTCGAGCATGGCGACCTGCGGCTCTACGAGACCGCCGCGATCTGCCGCTACGTCGACGAGGCCTTCGACGGCCCTGCTTTGCAGCCGGCCACGCCCGCCAGTCGCGCGGTGATGGCGCAGGCCATCGGCATCTGCGACAGCTACGTCTATCGGCCCGGCGTCTGGGACATCTATGTCGAGCGCCTGCGCGTGCCGGCGCGCGGCGGCACGCCTGACGAGGCCAAGATCGCCGCCGCGATCGCGACGGTGCGCAAGGCGCTGGAGGAACTGGCGCGGTTGTCCGCCGACCGGCCGTTCATCGCCGGGCCGGATCTCAGCCTTGCCGACCTGCACGCCTACCCGATGCTCACCCTGCTGCGGCTGGCGCCTGAGGGACGCGAACTATTGATGGGGGTACCAGCGATCGAGGGCTGGCATCAGCGCATGGCGGATCGATCCAGCATCGTCAAAACACGCTTCGCCGTCGAATGAAGCGTTGTGATCATTGGGTATTTCGGCTTCTATAGGTTCCACGAAAACCTGCCCCGTCGAGGCAGGGACGGGTGTGGAATTCACGAGGGAGATTCCAGCATGTTGACCAGACTGGCCGCCGGTGCGGCCGCGCTGACGCTGCTCGCCGCGCCCGCCATGGCGCAGAGCACGATCAAGATCGGCTTCATCTCGACCTTCTCCGGCCCGCAGGCCGCGATCGGCGAGGATATGCGCCGCTCGGCCAACCTCGCGCTCGAGCACCTCGGCGGCAAGATCGCCGGCAAGCCGGTCGAGATCATCTACGAGGACGACCAGTTCAAGCCCGACGTCGGCAAGGCCAAGTCGGAAAAGCTCACGGCGCAGGACAAGGTGAACTTCGTCACCGGCTACATCTGGTCGAACGTGCTGCTGGCATCCCTGAAGACCGTGGTCGACGACGCCGACACGATCCTGATCAGCGCCAATGCCGGCCCCTCGCAGATCGCCGGCGAGCAGTGCCACAAGAACTTCTTTTCGACCTCGTGGAACAACGACCAGACGCCGATGGCGATGGGCGAGTACCTCAATACGAAGGGGGTCAAGAGCCTCTACCTGATGGCCGGCAACTACGCCGCCGGCAAGGACATGCTGGCCGGCGTCAAGCGCACCTTCAAGGGCCAGATCATCGGCGAGGACCTCACCAAGTGGCCGGGCCAGCTCGACTTCTCGGCCGAGATGGCCAAGATCGGCGCGGCCAAGCCGGGCGGCATCTTCATCTTCTACCCCGGCGCGCACGGCGTGCAGTTCGTCAAGGAATGGGTGCAGTCGGGCGTGAGCAAGACGGTGCCGCTGTACCAGGTGTTCAGCATCGATGCGATCACGCTGCCGATCCAGAAGGACCTGGCGCTGGGCACACTGGGCGCGCAGGAATGGGTCAACGACCTGCCGAACGAGCAGAACAAGCGCTACGTCGCCGACTTCCGCAAGAAGTACAAGACCTATCCGTCCTTCTACGGCGCGCAGAGCTATGACGCGATCATGCTGATCGCCTCGGCCGTCGAGGCGCTCAAGGGCGACCTCGGCAACAAGGACGCGCTGCGCGCGGCGGTCAAGAAGGCCAACTTCAAGTCGGTGCGCGGCGACTTCTCGTTCAACACCAATCACTTCCCGATCCAGAACTTCTACATCCAGGAAACGGTGAAGGATTCGGATGGCAACCTGACGCTGAAGACCATCGCCACCGCGGTCAAGGCGGCGAAGGATCCGCACTACACCAAGTGCCCGATGAAGTGACCAGCAACCCTGCATAAGGCGGACGGGAGCGCGGCAACGCGCTCCCGTTTCGTTTCCGGCCCGTTCGTCGATGGACTACATCCTTCTCCAGATCCTCAACGGCATCCAGCTCGGCCTGCTGATGTTCCTGCTGGCCGCCGGCCTGACGCTGGTGTTCGGCATCATGGACCTGGTGAACCTGGCACACGGCTCGCTCTACATGATGGGCGCGTATTTCGCCTGGACCTTCATGGGCTGGACCGACAGCTTCGTGCTGGGCGCCATCCTGGCGCTGCCCGCGGCGCTGGCGCTGGGCGTGGTGATCGAGATGGTGATCGCCCGCCGCCTCTACGCCCGCGACCACCTCGACCATGTCCTGGCGACCTTCGGCCTGATCCTGTTCTTCAACGAGCTGGTACGCGTGCTGTGGGGGCCCAACATCAAGCGCATGCCCACGCCGTCGTGGCTCGCCCACGCCGTCGAGGTGCTGCCGGGGGTTCAGTTTCCCGCCCATCGCCTGGCGATCATCGTCGTCGGCGCGCTGGTGGCGATCCTGCTGGCCTGGCTAGTGGCGCGCACCCGCGCCGGCATGCTGGTGCGCGCCGGCGCCTCGAACCGCCGCATGGTGGCGGCGCTGGGCGTCAACATCGAGCTGCTCTTCTCGCTGGTCTTCGGCCTGGGCGCCGTGCTGGCGGCGATCGCCGGCCTGATGGCGGGCATGAACCAGCCGCTGAAGATCGGCATGGGCGACGACATCCTGATCCTCGCCTTCGTCGTCATCGTCATCGGCGGCATCGGGTCGATCAAGGGTTCGTTCGTCGCCGCCATGGTGGTCGGCCAGATCGACATCTTCGGCCGCGCCTTCCTGCCCGACCTGCTGAAGACGGTGCTGTCGACCTCGGCCGCCAATACCGCCGCGACGGCACTGTCGCAGATGCTGGTCTACATCCTGATGGCCGCCATCCTGGTATGGCGGCCTACCGGCCTGTTCGGCCAGCGGCAGTGAGCGGGCTGATCCCCCAGCTGCGCACGCCGCGCGGCATCGCCGTGGCGTTCACCCTGCTCGCCCTCGCCGTGCTGCCGCTGCTGACCGAAGCCTTCGACCAGCGCTACCTGCTGTCGGTCGCCACGCGGGTGGTGATCTGGTCGATCGCCGCCATCAGCTTGAACCTGATTCTGGGCTATGGCGGCATGGTGAGCTTCGGACACGCCGCGTTCTTCGGCCTTGGCGGCTACACGGTCGGCATCATGGCGCATCACGGCGTGTTCTCGGGCTGGCTGCAATGGCCTGTGGGGTTGCTGGCTTGCGCCCTGTGGGCCGCCGCCGTGGGCGCGCTCAGCCTGCGCACGCGCGGTGTCTACTTCATCATGATCACGCTGGCCTTCGCGCAGCTGATCTTCTACGTCGGCGTCGGGCTGGAGGAGTATGGCGGCGACGACGGCCTCAACATCGACCGCCGCAGCACCTTCGGCCTGTTCGAGCTGCGCGACCGCTCAGCCTTCTACTGGCTTTGCTACGCGCTGATGCTGCTGGTGCTGGCCGGGGCATGGCGCGTGGTGAACTCGCGCTTCGGCATGGTGCTGCGCGGCGCGAAATCCAACGAGCAGCGCATGCTGGCGCTGGGCTTCCCGGTGTTCCGCTACCGTCTCGCCGCCTTCGTGATCGCCGGCGCCGCGTGCGGGCTGGCCGGCCTGCTGCTCGCCAACCACGATTCCTACGTGTCGCCGGCGATGATGTCGTGGATGAAGTCGGGCGACCTGATCGTGATCGTCGTGCTGGGCGGCATGGGCTCGCTGGCCGGACCGGTCTTCGGCACCATCGCCTTCTTCGTGCTCGAGGAGCTGCTCAAGCCGCTGATCGACCTCGGTCACAAGGGCTGGGGCGAGTACTGGCAGATGGTTTTCGGTCCGCTGCTGGTCGTCGTCGCGCTCTACGCCCGCGGTGGCATCGACAGCCTGTTCGGCCGCCGCCGCCCGGGAGGCGGCCATGGCTGAGCCGCTGCTGAAGGTCAGCCAGCTGCTCAAGCGCTTCGGCGGCATCGTCGCCACCGATCGCCTCGACCTCGCCGTGGACGAGGGCGAGGTGCATGCGCTGATCGGCCCCAACGGTGCGGGCAAGACGACGTTGATCGCCCAGCTTTCCGGATTCCTGCGACCGGATGGCGGTCGCATCGTCTTCGACGACCACGACATCACGCGCCTGTCCGCGCCGGCGCGGGTGCATCGCGGCCTCGCCCGCTCCTTCCAGATCACCTCGGTGCTGCGCGAGTTCAGCGCGCTCGACAACGTGGCGCTCGCCGTGCAGGCGCGCCAGGGCCATTCGTTCCGCTTCTGGTCACCGGCGCGCGCCGATCGCTCCCTGCGCGATCCGGCGATGCGGGCGCTCGACAGCGTCGGCCTCGCCGGCCGCGCCGGGCATGCCGCGGCCGACCTCTCGCACGGCGAGCGCCGCCAGCTCGAGGTGGCGATGGCGCTGGCCAGCGAGCCGCGCCTGCTGCTGCTCGACGAGCCGATGGCCGGCATGGGGCCCGAGGAATCGGCGCGCATGGTGGACCTGCTGCGCGCGCTGAAGGGCCGGCGGACCCTGCTGCTGGTCGAGCACGACATGGATGCGGTCTTCGCCCTCGCCGACCGCATCACCGTGCTGGTCTATGGCCGCGCCATCGCCACCGGCACGCCCGAGGAGATCCGCGCCAATGCCGAGGTGCGCCAAGCCTATCTCGGCGACGTCACGACCTCGGAGTTAGGCTGATGCTGCAGGTCGCGGGCCTCGAAGCGGCGTACGGCGACAGCCAGGTGCTGTTCGGCATCGACCTGGCGGTGGGCGCCGGCGAGGTCGTCACCCTGATGGGCCGCAACGGCATGGGCAAGACGACCACCGTGCACACGATCATGGGCGTGATGCCGGCGCGCGGCGGCACCGTCACCCTCGACGGCGAGCCGATCCACGGCCTGCCTTCCTACCGCATCGCCCGCCTCGGGCTGGGCCTGGTGCCGGAAGGCCGGCAGATCTTCCCCAACCTGTCGGTGCGCGAGAACCTCATTGCCACGGCGCGCGCCGCGGGCGCGCCGGCCTGGACATTGCAGCGGGTCTACGAGTTCTTCCCGTGGCTGTCCGAGCGGCAGGGCAACATGGGCAACCAGCTCTCCGGCGGCGAGCAGCAGATGCTGGCGATCGGCCGCGCACTGATGACCAATCCACGCCTGCTGATCCTCGACGAGGCCACCGAGGGCCTGGCGCCGCTGGTGCGCCAGGAGATCTGGAGCGTGCTGGGACGGCTGAAGCGCGACGGCCAGTCGATCCTGGTGATCGACAAGAACGTCGGCGCGCTGCTGGCGCTGGCCGATCACCACCACATCGTCGAGAAGGGCCGCGTGGTGTGGCGCGGCACCTCGGCCGCGCTGGCCGCCGACCCCGAGCTGCAGCACCGCTACCTCGGCGTCTGAGCCTGGGGGCTTGCCTTCCACACGCGGGCGCCTGAAAGATGCGCCCGAATCGCCGGGAGATGCCGATGCGCCGTTTGCTGCCCTCGCTCGTTCTCGCCGCCGCGCTGGCCACCGGGCCGGCGCTGGCGCAGGAGCGCGTCGTCAACGTCTACAACTGGAACGACTACATCGCCGAGGACGCGGCCAAGAACTTCCAGCAGGTCACCGGCATCAAAGTCAATTACACGACCTACGACGGCAACGAGATCCTCGACGCCAAGCTCAAGGCCGGCGGCGGCTACGACGTGGTGACGCCCACCGCCTCGCCCTTCTTCGTGCGCCAGCTCGCGGCCGGCCTCTACCAGAAGCTCGACAAGGCCAAGCTCAAGAACTACGGCAACCTCGATCCCGAAGTGATGAAGGCGCTCGCCAAGTTCGATCCCAACAACGAGCACGGCATCCCGTGGATGTGGGGCACCACGGGCATCGGCTTCAACGTCGAGGCGATCAGGAAACGCATGCCCGACGCGCCGACCGACAGCCTGCGCATGATCTTCGATCCCGCGGTGGTGTCGAAGTTCAAAGATTGCGGCGTCATGCTGATGGACAGCCCGACCGACGTGCTGCCGGCGGCGCTGCTCTATCTCGGCCTCGATCCCGACAGCAAGGCGCCGGCCGACCTGGAGAAGGCGCGCGACGCGGTAATGAAGATCCGCCCCAACGTGCGAAAGATCCACACCGGCGAGATCATCGACGCGCTGGCCAACGGCGATGTCTGCCTCGCCTTCGCCTATTCCGGCGACATCTTGCAGGCGCGCGACCGCGGCGCCAAGGCGGCGAAGAAGCAGGTGATCGAATACGCGATCCCGAAGGAAGGCGCACAGCTTTGGCTCGATGTGCTGGCCATTCCCAAGAGCGCCAAGCACGTCGACAACGCCCATCGCTGGCTCGACTACATGCTGGAGCCCAAGGTCGCCGCCGAATCGAGCAATCTCACCGGCTACGCCAACGCCAATCGTTTGGCGCCGCCCCTGATGAACAAGGCGGTGTCGGAGAGCCCGCTGATCTATCCGCCGCGCGAGGTGCGCGCGAAGCTCTATACCATCAGTGCCGGCGACGCCGACCACACGCGCCTGCGCACGCGCGCCTGGACGATGATCAAGACCGGGCGGTGACGGACGACGCCAACACGCTGGCGCCGCTGCGCGTCGTCGGGCTGCGCAAGACGTTCGGCGACATCACCGCCGTTTCGGACGTGTCGTTCGACATCGCCGCGGGCGAGCGGCTGGCGCTGCTGGGCGAGTCGGGCTGCGGCAAGACCACGCTGCTGCGCATGATCGCCGGCTTCGAGCGCCCCGACGCGGGCCGCATCCTGGTCGAAGGCCGGGACATCACCGATCTGCCGCCCTACGAGCGGCCGGTGAACATGATGTTCCAGTCCTACGCCCTGTTCCCGCACATGAACGTCGCGCGCAATGTCGGCTTCGGCCTGGTGCAGGAGGGCGCGGCGCGGGCCGAGATCGACCGCCGCGTCGAGGAGGCGCTGGCCCTGGTGCAGATGGCGCATCTGGCGAAGCGACGGCCCGATCAGCTCTCGGGCGGCCAGCGGCAGCGCGTGGCGCTGGCGCGCGCCATCATCAAGCGGCCCAAGCTGCTGCTGCTCGACGAGCCGATGGCGGCGCTCGATCGTAAGCTGCGCGAGCGCACGCGGCTGGAGCTCGTCGAGCTGCAGCAACGCCTCGGCATCGCCTTCGTCATCGTCACCCACGACCAGGACGAGGCGATGACCATGGCGACCAGCGTCGCGGTGATGAACAAAGGCGGCATCGCCCAGTTCGGCACGCCGACGGCGATCTATGAGCAGCCGCACAGCCGCTTCGTCGCCGACTTCTTCGGCGGCGCCAATATCCTCGAAGGCGAGGCGTCCGGGCGAAGCGTCCGCTGCCCGGCGCTGGGCATCGACATCGTCATCGAGCGAACGCGCGACATCGGCGACGGCAGCCCGGTCGGCGTGGCGGTCCGGCCGGAGCGGATCGTGCTGTCGTCCGAGAAGCCCGGCGACGTCGACAACAGCGTGCCGGGCGTGGTGCGCGAGGTCTCCTACCTCGGCGACCGCTCGATCTGCCATGTCGAGCTGGCGCCCGGCCTGACGGTGCGCGCCACGATCGACACGCGCTACGGCAAGGCGCGCCCGCGCCACGGCGACCGGGTCTGGCTGGCTTGGTCCGCGCGCGACGCCATCGTGCTGCGCGACTGACATGGCGAAGCGTCGTCCCGATCCCGCGACCCTCGCGCGCGTCGCGATCGTCGGCCCACCCTTCGCCTGGCTGCTGCTGTTCTTCTTCGCGCCCTTCGTCATCGTCGCCGCCATCAGCCTTGGCCAGAACGCGCCGGATTCGGCGCCCCCCGTGGCGATGACCGGCACGGTGCGCAACTACGCCTTCCTGCTGTCCGACGCGCTCTATCTCGACGCCTACCTGAGCTCGCTGCGCATCGCGGCGATCTCGACCGCGCTGACGCTGCTGCTCGGCTATCCGATGGCCTACGCCATCGCCATGGCGCCCCCGTCGCGCCGGGCCATCCTGTTGATGCTGGTCATCCTGCCGTTCTGGACGTCGTTTCTGATCCGCGTCTACGCCTGGCGCGGGCTGCTGTCGGAGAACGGCCTGGTCAATGCCGTGATCCGCGCGACCGGGCTGAGCGACGATCCCGGCTCGATCCTCGGCACCGAGTGGGCGATCTATCTCGGCATCGTCTACGCCTATCTGCCGTTCATGGTCCTGCCGCTCTACGCCTCGCTCGAAAAGCTCGACCGCTCGCTGCTCGAGGCCGCGGCCGACCTTGGCGCCAGGCCGTGGCGCGCCTTCCTGGCCATCACCTTGCCGCTGTCGCTGCCCGGCATCGTCGCCGGCAGCCTGCTGGTGTTCATCCCGGCGGTGGGCGAGTTCGTGATCCCGGACCTGCTGGGCGGCACCGAGACCCTGATGATCGGCAAGGTGCTGTGGGACGAGTTCTTTTCCAACAGCGACTGGCCACTGGCCTCCGCCGTGGCGGTGCTGATGCTGCTTCTGCTGCTGGCGCCGATCGCCCTGTACCAGCGCCTGCGCATGCGCGAGCTCGAGGGCCGATGAGAAGGCTGCCGCTCGCGGCGCTGGCCTTCGGCTACGCCTTCCTCTACCTGCCGATCGCCACGGTGATCGTCTATTCGTTCAACGAGTCCCGGCTGGTGACGGTGTGGAGCCGCTTCTCGACCAGGTGGTGGAGCGCACTGTTCGCCAACGAGGCGATGATCGATGCCGCGCTGCTGTCGCTGCGCATCGCCCTGGTCAACGCCTGCGCCGCCACCGTGCTCGGCACCCTGGCCGGCATCGCGCTGGCGCGCCACCCGCGCTTCGCGGGTCGCGCGCTCTTCGTCGCGCTGGCGATCGCGCCGCTGGTGATGCCGGAGGTGATCATGGGCATCTCCATGCTGCTGCTGTTCGTCGGGCTGGAACGCCATGTCGGCTGGCCCGAGCGCGGCTTCACCACCATCGCCGTCGCCCACATCACCTTCTCGCTCGCCTATGTCGCGGTGGTCGTGCAGGCGCGCCTGGCGAATTTCGACCGCTCGCTGGAAGAAGCCGCGATGGATCTCGGCGCGCGGCCTTTCACCGTGTTCCGCTCGATCACCCTGCCGCTGATCGCGCCGGCCCTCGTCTCGGGCTGGCTGCTGGCCTTCACGCTGTCGCTGGATGACCTGATCCTGACGCAGTTCGTCGCCGGCGCCGCCTCCCAGACGCTGCCGATGGCGGTCTACTCGAGCGTTCGTCTGGGCCTCAATCCGCAGATCAACGTGATCGCCACGATCGTGATCGCGATCTCCACCGTCGGCCTCGTGGTGTCCGCCCTGTTGCTGCGTCGAAGGCGTCGCGCGTGAACGTCGATTTGGAGTAGATTCCGCACCAAAGGCGATAGGGAGGAAGCCATGCCAAGGCGCGAGCGCGGGATGCACGAACTCTATGCGGACGACCCGGAGCGCGCCGACGCGCTGGTCTTCGGTCGGCGCTCCGGGCGGTCGCGACGCGGCTTCCTCAAGGGTGCCGGACTTGCCACCATGAGCGCGGCGATCGGCGCCACCATCCCCTTCTCGGGCAATATCCCCGCGGGCCTCGTACCGGCCGCCCTCGCCCAGGCCACCGGCGGCGACAAGGGGCCGAAGATCCTGAAGATGGATGGCAAGGCCGACCTGGTCGTCCTGGGTGACAGGCCGCTGGTCGCCGAGACGCCCACCCATCTGATGGACGACGAGGTCACGCCGACCGAGAAGTTCTACATCCGCAACAACGGCACGCCGCCGGACGCGGCGAAGATGCCGTCCGACCCGCGCATGTGGAAGATCAGGATCGACGGCGAGGTCGACAAGCCGATGGAGATCAGCCTCGGCGAGCTGATGGCGCGCTTCGAGGCGAGGTCCTACAAGCTGCAGCTCGAATGCGGTGGCAACGGTCGTGCCTTCTTCACGCCGGAGGCGCGCGGCAACCAATGGACCACCGGCGGTGCCGGCTGTGCCGAGTGGACCGGCGTGCGGCTGGCCGACGTGCTGAAGGCCGCGGGCCTGAAATCGAGCGCGGTCTATACCGGTCACTACGGCGCCGACATGCACCTCTCCGGCGATCCGTCCAAGCCGACGATCTCCCGCGGCATCCGCATCGCCAAGGCGATGGACCCGCACACCCTCATCGCCTTCCGCATGAACGGCAAGGAGGTGCCGCTGGTCCATGGCGGGCCGGTGCGCCTGGTCGTGCCGGGCTGGGCGGGCTCGGCGTCGGCAAAGTGGCTGACCCGGATCTGGATCCGCGACAAGGAGCATGACGGACCGGGCATGGGCGGCTTCTCCTACCGGGTCACCAAGACGCCGATGATCCCCGGCGACAAGGGCGACCCGAAGAACATGGCGATCCTCGAATCGATGCCGGTGCGCTCGATCATCACCTTCCCGGCGCATGGCACGAAGCTGCCCAAGGGCACGACCAGGATCGACCTGCGCGGGTCGGCCTGGGCCGGCGACGACTCGATCCAGTCGGTCGAGATCTCGATCGACTACGGCGTCACCTGGACCAAGGCCGAGGTCAAGGCGCCGGCCAACACGTTCGCCTTCCAGCGCTTCTCGGCGTCGGTGCCGGTGCCCAGCGCCGGCTACTACGAGGTGTGGAGCAGAGCCACGGATTCCAAGGGCAAGACCCAGCCCTTCCAGGCCGGCAACTGGAACCCGCAGGGCTACGGCGGCAACCCGGTCACCCGCGTGGCGGTGCTGATCGAAGCCTGATGAAGCTCACGACCGTGATCACGGCCGGCGTCCTGACGCTGGCCGCGTTGATGCTGCTCGACCGCGCGGGCAGCTTCCGCCCGCCGGCGGAGCCTCCGGGCGCGGACAAACCCGTCGCCCCGCCGGCTCCCACCGCGGCCTCACGCAGCAAGGTGCTGCCCAAGGCCCTGCCGGCCGACGTGAAGCACCACGACACGCTGGACAGCATGCCCGGCGGAAAGGGCCAGGAAGAGACCTTCTATCTCTGTGCCGCCTGCCATGGCACGGCGCTGATCAAGGCGCAGGGCATGACGCGCGATCGTTGGGATTCGACCTTCCAGTACATGATCGACCGTCACGGCATGGCCGATCCCGACAAGGCCGATCGGGACCTGATCGTCGACTATCTCGCCGAGCACTTTCCACCGCGCCGGCGCGGCCGAGGCCAGGACAATCCGTTCCTGAAGCAATAGGGCGCGTTCATCCACCGGCCGTCACCAAGCCGTAAGGCGACGGTAACGCGACAGCGATGCCGCCTTCATACGGTCACTCCCGCATTTTCATTGAGGAGCGACCGACCGATGCTTTTCCGCCGCGCCCTGATCGGGGCCACGCTGGCCCTTGCCGCCACCACAGCGCAAGCCGCGCCGGTCGAGATCGAGTTCTGGACGCCCGGGCTGGGCGCCATCATGCCGGTCGTCGAGAAGCATGTCGCGGCGTTCAACGCCGCGCAGGCGACCTACAAGGTCAATCTCGTGCCCAAGGGCTCCTATGACGAGACCTTGAACGCGGTGATCGCCGCCTATCGCGCGCGCAAGCAGCCGGCGCTGACGATCGCTGTCGGCGCCTCGACCCAGACCATGATGCTGTCGAACGCCATTGTGCCGGTGCAGGACGTCATGACCGGAGCCGGCAAGGCGGTCGACTGGAGCGGCTTCCTGCAGCCGGTGCTGAACTATTTCCGCGACACCAAGGGCAACCTGCTGTCGATGCCGTTCAACTCCTCGACGCCGCTGCTCTGGTACAACGTCGATGCCTTCGCCAAGGCCGGTCTCACGGAGCCGCCGAAGACATGGGACCAGGTCGGCGAGTACGCCGCCAAGCTGCGCGCCGCCGGTTACGAGTGCGGCTACACCTCGGCCTGGCAGGTCTGGGTCAATATCGACAACTACAGCTTCGTCAACAATCAGCCGGTGGCGACCAAGGCCAACGGCATGGGCGGCCTCGACGCGGAGTTCGTGTTCAACAAGACATCGGTGGCCAAGCATATCGCGCGCCTGCAGGAATGGGCCAAGGACGGCCGCTTCCAGTACACCGGCCGCCAGTGGCAGGGCGCGCACGCCGCGTTCCTGGGCGAGAAGTGCGCGATGATGACCGAGAGCTCGGCCGGCTACGCCGGCATCGCCAAGGGTGCCAAGTTCAAGTTCGCCGCCGCCTTCCTGCCGCTGGAGACAGGCGTCGCCGAGGGACGCAACAGCCTGATCGGCGGTGGATCGATCTGGGTCCTCAAGGGCCACAAGCCCGAGCACTACAAAGCGGCTGCCGAGTTCCTCGCCTTCCTGACCAGGCCCGAGATCCAGGCCGACTGGCACAAGCGGACGGGCTACGTACCGATCACGCGCGCCGCCTACGAGTTGGTCAAGGGCGAGGGCTACTATGCGCAGAACCCGCACCAGGAACTGGCGGTGCTGCAGCTGAGCCGCGTGAACGCGACCGAAAACACCAGGGCGGTGAGGCTCGGCAACTACGCGCAGTATGTCGCGGCCATCGAGGAGGAGCTTGAGAATATCTGGGCGCAGAAGAAGCCGGCTCAGCGGGGCCTCGACGATGCCGTCCGCCGCGGCAACGAGATCCTGCGGCGCTTCGAGGCGCAGGCGAAGACCGCACAGTGAGGCGGTTTCGCGGAGCGACGGGCGGGTGACGATGGTCAGTCCCCGCCCGGTGTCCTCGATATGCTGAAGCGCGCCGGCTACGATCGGCCGGGTCTGGCATTGCTGCTCGTCGCGCCGCAATTGCTGATCATTCTGGTGTTCTTCTTCTGGCCGGCGGCGCAGGCGCTCTATCAGGCATTCACGCTGGTACATCCGTTCGGGCAGTCGACGCAGTTCGTCGGCCTGGCGAATTTCGAGCGCCTGTTCGCCACCCCCGAGTACCGGGCCTCCCTGGCCGTCACGGCGATCTTCAGCATCGCGACCGCCGGCCTCGCCCTGTCGATGGGCCTGGTGCTGGCGGTGTTCGTGGATCGTGTGGCGCGCGGCGCCACCTTCTACCGCACGGCCGTCATCTGGCCCTACGCAGTGGCGCCGGTGCTGTCCGGTGCGCTGTGGCTGTTCCTGTTCCATCCCTTCTACGGCGCGGTCGCCTTCGCGCTGAAGCGTGCCGGCGTCGCTTGGAACCCGCTTCTCGACGGCGCCGATGCCATGGCGCTGGTGGTCCTCGCCGCCGCCTGGAAGCAGGTCAGCTACAACTTCGTCTTTCTCGTCGCCGGACTTCAGGCGATCCCGCGCTCGCTGGTCGAGGCGGCGGCGATCGACGGCGCCGGTCCGGGTAAGCGCTTCGTCACCATCGTGCTGCCGTTGCTGGCGCCCGTCGGCTTCTTTCTGCTGGTCGTCAACCTCGTCTACGCCTTCTTCGACACGTTCGGCGTGATCGCGGCGATAACCCAGGGAGGACCCGGCGGCGCCACCAACATCCTGGTCTACAAGGTCTACGCCGACGGCTTCATCGGCCAGGATCTCGGCTCCTCGGCGGCACAGTCGCTGGTGCTGATGGCGGTGGTGGTGGCGTTGACCTGGGCGCAGTTCCGCTTTCTCGAACGGCGCATCCAGTACGGGGCCTGAGGTGATCGAACGCCGGCCGCTGCTCGACCTGCTGGCCCACGCCACGCTGCTGCTGGGCGTGGCGACGATCGCCTTCCCGCTCTACTACGCCTTCGTCGCCGCGACCCTGCCGCTGGACGCGACGCTGCAGACGCCGATGACGCTCGTGCCTGGCGGCGAGCTTGCCGCGAACCTGCGCGGCGCCTGGGACCGCGGCAATCTCGGCCGGCAACTGCTGAACTCCGCGGTGATGGCCGGCGCGATCACGGCCGGCAAGATCGCGCTGTCCATGCTCTCGGCCTTCGCGCTGACCTATTTCCGCCTGGCTCTGCGCCGCACCATCTTCTGGCTGGTCTTCGCCACGCTGATGCTGCCGGTCGAGGTGCGCATCGTGCCAACCTACGAGGTTGCCGCCAACCCACTGGCGCCGCTCGCCGCGCTCGGCCAATGGCTCGGCTGGCGGGTCCTCGCCGGGATCGAATGGAACTTGCTCGACAGCTATGCCGGCCTCACCCTGCCGCTGGTGGCCTCGGCCACCGGCACCTTCCTGTTCCGCCAGTTCTTCCTCACCGTGCCCGACGACCTGTGCGAGGCGGCCAAGATCGACGGCGCCGGTCCGCTGCGCTTCCTGCGCGACATGCTGCTGCCCCTGTCGGCGACCAACGTCGCGGCTTTGGCCGTGATCCTCTTCGTGTTCGGCTGGAACCAGTACTTGTGGCCGCTGCTGATCACGACCAAGCCCGAGATGTCGACCATCGTCATGGGCGTGGCGCGCATGATGCCCGGTGCCGATCCGCAGCCGCAGTGGAACCTTGCCATGGCCGGCGGCTTGATCGCCGTCGCGCCGCCGGTGCTGGTGGTGCTCCTGATGCAGCGCTGGTTCGTCAAGGGCCTGGTCGATTCCGAAAAATAGCGGGGCGGCCCTCCCACGTCTTCCACAGCCCTGCGCGACGCACTCTTGAACTCCGAGCCAAGCGGTGCTTAGTGTGCGGCTTTAATGACAATGCGCTCCCTCTCGTTCTCGATGCCGCGCGACCTGCTGGGCATCGAGGGGCTTTCGGCCGCGTCCATCTCGGCCCTGCTCGATCTTTCCGAGACCTACATCGACACCAACCGTTCGCTGGTGAAGCGGCGCGACAACCTTGCCGGCCGCACGGTGATCAACCTGTTTTTCGAGAACTCCACCCGCACGCGGACCTCCTTCGAGGTCGCCGCCAAGCGGCTGGGCGCGGACGTGATCAACATGGAGGTCGCCGCCTCCTCGGTGAAAAAGGGCGAGACCCTGCTCGACACCGCGATGACGCTCAACGCCATGCTGCCCGACGCTCTGGTGGTGCGCCACCAGGACTCGGGCGCGGTGAACCTGCTGGCGCAGAAGGTCAACTGCTCGGTGATCAACGGCGGCGACGGCCAGCACGAGCATCCGACCCAGGCGCTGCTCGACGCGCTCACCATCCGCCGCCGAAAGGGCAGGCTGGATGGCCTGCTGGTGGCGATCTGCGGCGACATCCTGCACAGCCGCGTGGCGCGCTCCAACATCCACCTGCTGAAGATCATGGGCGCGCAGGTGCGTGTCGTCGGGCCGGCCACCTTGATGCCCACCGACATCGACCGGATGGGCGTCGAAGTGCATTACAGCATGCGCACCGGGCTGAAGGACGTCGACATCGTGATGATGCTGCGCCTGCAGACCGAGCGCATGAGCGGCTCGTTCGTGCCGTCCGTAAGCGAGTATTTCCGCTTCTTCGGGCTCGACGAGGAGAAGATGAAAGCGACCAAGCCGGGCGCGCTGATCATGCATCCCGGGCCGATGAACCGCGGCGTCGAGATCGACTCGGCGGTGGCCGACGACCTACAGCGCAGCGTGATCCACGAGCAGGTCGAGATGGGCGTGGCGGTGCGCATGGCCTGCCTCGACGCCCTGATCGGCGGACGCCGCAACGCGCTGCCGGGAGCCGCCTGAGATGGCCAACGGTACCGACGGGCGGCCGGTCGCCTACATCAACGCCCGCCTGATCGACCCGTCCGCCGACACCGACCAGCGCGGCGCGGTGCTGATCGGCGACGGCAGGATCCTCGACTACGGGGCCAACCTGTTCTCGGGCGGCGCGCCCTACGGCATTCCCACGGTCGACTGCAGCGGCCATTGCCTAGCGCCCGGTATCGTCGATCTGCGCGTGCATACCGGCGAACCCGGCGAGGAGCACAAGGAGACCTTCAAAACCGCCGGCCGCGCCGCGGCGGCGGGCGGCGTCACCTCGATGTGCATCCTGCCCGACACGGAGCCGCCCTTCGACGACGCCTCGCTGATCGAGTTCGTGGCCCGCCGCGCGCGGCAGGTTCGATTGGCGAAGATGTATGCCTACGGCGCGCTGACGCTCGGCCTCAAGGGCGAGCAGCTCGCCGAAATCGGGCTGATCTCGGAGGCGGGCGCGGTGGCATTCACCGACGGCGACAAGGCGGTCGCCAGCGCCCAGCTGATGCGCCGCGCGCTGTACTACGCCAAGACGTTCGACGCGCTGATCGCGCAGGTGCCGCAGGAGCCGACGCTGTCCAACGGCGCGATGAACAGCGGCGAGCTGGCGACGCGGCTGGGCCTGGGCGGCAGCCACAAGCTGGCCGAGGCGATCCAGCTGGAGCGCGATGTGCGGCTGGTCGAGATGACCGGCGCGCGCTACCACGCCAGCAAGATCTCGACCGCCGAGGGCATCGACATCGTCCGCCGGGCCAAGGCGCGCGGCCTGAAGGTGACCTGCGATACCGCGCCGCACTACTTCGCGCTCAACGAGATCGCCGTCGGCGAATATCGCACCTTCGCCAAGGTCGTGCCGCCGCTGCGCAGCGAGGCCGATCGCTTGGCCGTGATCGAGGGCGTACGCGACGGCACCATCGACTGCATCGTCTCCGACCACCGGCCGCAGGATGTCGAGAGCAAGCGCGTGCCCTTCGCCCAGGCCGAGCCCGGCGTGGTCGGGCTGGAGACCCTGCTGCCGATCGCCCTCGAGCTTTATCACAACGGCCAGATGACTCTGCCGCGCATCTGGCAGCGCCTGACGACCGCGCCGTCGAAGCTGTTCCGCCTGCCCGGCGGCCGGCTGGAAAAGGGCGCGCCGGCCGACCTGGTGCTGTTCGATCCGGACATTGCCTGGGTGATCGACCCGGACAAGTTCCAGAGCAAGACCGGCAACACGGCCTTCGACGAGCGCCCGACGCAGGGCCGCGTCCTGATGACCGTGCTCGACGGTCGGGTGATCTATCGCGATGAGGTCCTGTGGCCGGAATCGGTCGCGGCCTGACCACAATTCCGCCGCTTCAGGTGTTAATCTAGCGGGGGTGCCGTCTCGCTTGTTTCAGGATATCGCATGGCCCGCTTTCTCCTCCTCACCACCTCCGCCCTCGCCCTCGTCGGCATCGTCGGGTCAGCCTCGGCGCAGCGCAGCCCCGACCGATCGAGCGAACTGCTCGACGCGCTCGCCCGGCGCCTGAAGATCTGCGCGGAGATGACCGACAACGGCCAGCGCCTGGCCTGCTACGACCACATCGACAGGGATATCGGCAGCGGCGCCGCGGCCGCGCCGCAGCCTGTGCCGGTACCGCCGCCCGTGGCCGCGCCGCGCCCGGTCGCTCCGCCCCCCGGCGCTGGTCCGGTGGCGGCCCAGCCGCTGCCGCCGCCTCCGGGAGCGAGCGGACCTCAGCCCGGCGATCCTCGACCTCTCGCGCCGCCGCCGCCGGCCGCGGCGTCGGAGCCGCAGGTGTTCCGCGATCCCGCCACCGGCCGCGTCTACGATCCGCAGAACGTCGGCCAGCCCGCCGACAAGCCGGTGCCACCGGAAGATCGCGCCTTCGATCCACGAGCCCAGGGCCGCACCACGATCGGTGCAGCGCCGGGCAGCGGGCCCGTCCGGCCGCGCACGATCGAGGCACGGACCCGCCCCATCGGCACCGTGCCCCAGGTCTCCGGTCCGAACTCGAGCGTGCCGCTCGTGGCGCTGGAGATCCCGTCGCTGCGTATCGGCCCGCAAGGCCGATGGGTGCTTCAGATGAACCTCGCGAACAATTCGACCCAGCCCTTCGACGCGTCGGTGGCCTGTAGCTTCCGCAACGGCGAGCGGTCGGTCGACGACGTGCTGGTCTGGCTGCGGGGCGTGCGCGCAGGCGAGAAGGTCACCGCCGAGGTGAACGGACCGGCGGCCCAGATCTACGTCGACAATGCGCCCTGCACGGTACGGACGCCGCGATAGGCCTACCGTCCGGCACGCAGCGCCTTGACGAAATCCGACAGGCCGATCTGGCGGTGACGCCTGAGGCGTTCGGCCTGCAGGATCGCGCGCAGCTCGACCAGGCTGGCCGAGATCTCGCGGTTGACGATGACGTAGTCGTACTCCGGCCAGTGGCTCATCTCGTCGGCCGCCTTGGCCATGCGCTGCGCCACGACCTGCGGCGAATCCTGCGCGCGCGAGATCAGGCGCCGCTCCAGATCGCCGGTCGAGGGCGGCAGGATGAAGACGCTGACTAGGTCGTCGCGCGCGCGCTCGCGCAGCTGCTGCGTGCCCTGCCAGTCGATGTCGAACAGCATGTCGCGGCCGGCCGAGAGCGATGCCTCCACCGGCCCGCGCGGCGTGCCGTAGTAGTTGTCGAAGACCAGCGCCCACTCGAGCAGCTCGTCGCGATCGACCATGGAGCGGAAGCGCGCGTTGTCGATGAACTGATAGTCGACGCCGTCGCGCTCGTTGGGCCGCCGCGGCCGCGTCGTCGCCGAGATCGACAGCTCGATGCCGCCGTCGTGCTCCAGCAGCATGCGCGAGAGCGTGGTCTTGCCGGCGCCCGAAGGCGACGACAGAACCAGCATCAGGCCGCGGCGCACGATGGCGCCGCCGTCATTCGACATTCTGCACCTGCTCGCGCATCTGCTCGATGGCGCTCTTGAGCTCGATGCCGATGCGGGTGAGCTCGATGTCGGCCGATTTCGAGCACAACGTGTTGGCCTCGCGATTGAACTCCTGGCAGAGGAAATCGAACTTTCGGCCCACCGGCTGGCTGCGTCCGGCACCGCCCAGCAGGTCGCGCGCCTGCGCGATATGCGCAGCCAGCCGGTCGAGTTCCTCGCGCACGTCCGCCTTGCCAACGAGCAGCGCCACCTCCTGCGCCAGCCGCTCCTCGCTCAGCGCCGGCACGCGGCCCAGCACGTCGGCGAGCTGGGTCTCGAAGCGCGCGCGCACCACCTCGGCCTGCGCCCCGGCGCGGCCCGTGGCCTTGCCGTGCAGATCGGTCACCTCTTCGAGGCGCTGCCTGAGGATCGCATCGAGGCGCTGGCCCTCCTGCGCGCGCGATGTCGACAGCCCCTCGAGCGCGCGTTTGAGCGAGCCCAGGATCGCGGCGTCGCGACGCGTCAGCTCCTCCTCGCTGGGCGCCGCCGGCTGGTCGTCCTCGAGGACCCCGCGCACCCGCAGCAGGCCGTCGGCCGTGGGCGCGGCGATCTCGCCCTGCAGGCGCAGCTCGCCGATCACGCCCAGGAGCTCGCGCACGAGATCGCGGTTGATGCGCGGCGGCTGGCTGGCGCGGCGCTCGACGACGGAGAGCGAGAGCGAGACGTTGCCGCGCTTGACCGCCTCGGCCACGGCGGCGCGCGCCGGATGATCGAGCCGCTCATAGCCCGGCGGCACGCGCGTGCGCGCCTCCAGGGTACGGCCATTGACGCTGCGCGCCTCCCAGATCCAGGACATGGGTCCGTCGCTGCCCTCGGTCCGCGCATAGCCCGTCATGCTGTAGATCGCCAAATCCCGTTCTCCCCCGAATCACGCTGTCATTCCGAGCGCAGCGCGGAATCCAGGTCATTCGCTGGGTTCCGCGCTGCGCTCGGAATGACAGATAGACGCCGCATTACTTCACGCGCGTCCAGATCTGCGTCTTGCCGAGGACCGGCACGCCGACATAGCCGCGCAGCCGCAGAGTGCCGTCGGCCTGCAGCGACAGGTTGGCCTTGTAGGTCTTGCCGTCCTCGGCACTGTAGATCACACCCTCCTCGAAGCTGTCCGGCGTCGAGGTCGCCTTGAAGTCATAGAGGAATACCATCTGCAGCACCTTGCGGGTGCGCAGCTGGGGGTCGGGATTGCGATGGTCGACCGCCTCCTCCGGTGTCACCGGCTTGCCGTCGGCGCCCTTGGGAGCGAGCAGGCGCACGATCCGGCCGCATACAGGGCCCCGGCTGGCGTCGGGGCATTTGTAGATCTCGACATGCGCCGTCTTCGCCGCGGTCAGCCAGACACCGTAGACGTCGGCGGCGAAGGCCGGCGGCGCCACGAGCGCGCCGGCCAGCACGGCCGGCGCGAGGGCCCGCGACAGGCGCATCAATAGGTTCCCGGGTACTGGCCGCCGTCCATCAGCACGTTCTGGCCGGTGATGTAGCCGGCATGCACGCTGCACAGGAAGGCGCAGGCGGCGCCGAACTCGTCGGCCGTGCCGAAGCGGCCGGCGGGATGCGCCGCGGCGGCCTGGTCGCGCTCCTGCTCGAAGCTGCGGTTGTTCATGCGCGCGCGCGCCGCCATGGTGCCACGCAGGCGGTCGGTGTCGAACGGCCCGGGCAGCAGGCCGTTGATGGTCACGCCGTGCTTGACCGTCTTGCGCGCGATGCCGGCGACGAAGCCGGTCAGGCCGCTGCGCGCGCCGTTGCTCAGCCCCAGCACGTCGATCGGCGCCTTCACCGAGCTCGAGGTGATGTTCACGATGCGGCCGAAGCCGCGCTTCATCATGCCGTCGACCGTCGCCTTGATCAGCTCGATCGGGGTCAGCATGTTGGCGTCGATCGCCTTGATCCAGTGGTCGCGCGTCCAGTCGCGGAAATCGCCCGGCGGCGGACCGCCGGCGTTGTTGATCAGGATGTCCGGCTCCGGGCAGGCCGCGAGCACGGCGGCGCGGCCCTCCGGCGTCGTGATGTCGATCGCCACCGCCGTGACCTTCACGCCGGTCTCCTTGCGGATCTCCGCCGCCGTCGCCTCAAGCTCGGAGGCGGTGCGGGCATTGATCACCAGATCGACGCCCTCGCGCGCCAGATGCATGGCGCAGCCCTTGCCCAGGCCCTTGCTGGCGGCGCAGACGATGGCCTTGCGGCCCTTGATACCGAGATCCATGGAACTCCTCCCAGGTTGCGCCGCGAGCCTAGCCTATCCCTCGTCCGTCGCGAACAGTTCCGACACGAGCTTCACCGAGACCGGCCGCTTCTGCGCCAGGGCCTGACGGTCCGCGGCCTCGACGATGGCGCGCGCCGCGGCCAGCGAGCGATCCATATGCCGCACGAGGTAGTCGATCACGTCAGCGCCGATCTGCACCTGCCGGTCGCGGAACAATTTCACCAGCACGGCGGCCAGCAGCGCGTCGTCCGGCGCCTCGATCGCCGCGACCTGCGCCGTGCGCAGGCGCGATGCGAGATCGGGCAGCGCCACCGGCCAGCGCGCCGGCGCCTCGGGCGCGGCCAGCAGCAGCCAGCCGCCACGCTCGCGCAGCCAGTTGAAGAGATGGAAGAGCTGCCGTTCGCGATCGGCATCGCCGGCAACGCCCTGCGCGTCATCGAGCGCCACCGCCCTGGCATCGCCGATCGCATCGAGCACAACGGAGAAGGCGCCGGTCGAAAGGTCGGCCGGCGCCAGCACGCGTGCCTGCGCGCGTTCCGCCCAGATGCGCAGCAGATGCGTCTTGCCGCTGCCGGAAGGGCCGGCCAACGCCAGCGCCGGGCCGGGCCAGTCGGGCCAGCGCTCGACCCAGGCGACGGCGACGGCGTTCGCCTCGGCGGGCAGGAAGTCGTCGCGGCGCCAGGATGGCTCGCCGGACAGATCGAGCGGCAATTGCCGGGTCATGCCGGTGGCAGCGGGGTCTCTTCGCCGCGGTAGTAGGTGCTCTCGCGATACCGGGCGACGAAGAAGCGCACGATCACGCCCAGCACCGCGGCGACCGGAACAGACAGCAGCAGGCCCACGAAGCCGAACAGCGTGCCGCCGGCCAGCAGGGCGAACATCAGCCACACCGCATGCACGCCGACGCGGTCGCCGACCAGCTTGGGCGTGAGGATGTTGCCCTCGAGGAACTGGCCGACCGCGAAGGTCACCCCGACCATGGCGAGGCTCAGCCAGTCGGGCGGGAACTGCGCCAGCGCCATGCCGATCGCCAGGATCCCGCCCACCCAGCTGCCGACGAACGGAATGAAGGCGATCAGCCCGATGATCAGCCCGATGATGAGGCCGAAATCGAGGCCGATGATCATCAGCGCGCCGCTGTAGAAGATGGCGAGCGACAGGCAGACGATCGCCTGGCCGCGCACATAGCCGGCCACCGCTGCGTTGGACTCGCGCGCGAGCCGGCGGATCGCCGGCGCCTGGCTGCGCGGCAGCAGGCTGTCGCAGACCGCGATGAAGCGCGGCCAGTCGCGCATCAGGTAGAAGGCGATCACCGGCGTCAGGAAGATCAGCGCCAGGACATTCAGCACCGCGAAGCCGCGGCTGAGCACACCGGCGAGGAAGGTGCTGAGGAGCTTGAGCGCGTTGCTCGCCATGCCGGCGGCATCGTCGAGATTGGCCTCCGCCCCCGGCGCCAGGCCCAGCCGTTCGCGCAACGGTTCGAGCAACGGCTGGAAGCGCTGGTAGAGGCGCCCGACATATTGCGGCACGCGCGTCGCGAAGTTCTGCGCCTGGTCGGCGATCAACGGCGCGATCGCCAGCACCAGGCCGATGCCGACCAGCGCGACCAGGGTCAGGACCAGCAGGGTCGCCAGCGTACGCGAGCGCAGCGGCTTCTCGAGCCGGTCGACCAGCGGGTTGAGGAAATAGGCGATGGCCATGCCGGCGACGAACGGCAGCAGCACGTCGCGCAGCAGCCACAGCGCGGCGACGAACAGGATGCCGCCGATCAGCCAGAACCGCAGGTGCCTGGTCGCGTTCATGTTTCCCCGTGACCGGATCGACCGGGCGTTGTCCTTTCCCAGGCCCCCACGCGCCGCCACCAAGCTGCCACGTATGCGCCGCCCGACAGCACCGTCGTCGCCGCGACCACACAGATCACGACCCGCAACGCGACGGCGTTGTGCCAATCGAAGGCCAGACCAGCCAGCACCCAGACCACGAGAACGATCTGCGCCGCGGTGTTGATCTTGCTGATCGTCATCGGCTGCATGGACAGGCTGTGAGTGACGATGCGCACGAGCAGGGCCCCGCCGACGATCAGCAGGTCGCGGAACACGACGAGCGTCACCAGCCAGACCGGCAGCCAGCCGTAGATCGCCAGCATGACATAGGTGGTGACCAGCAGCGTCTTGTCGGCGATCGGATCGAGATAGGCGCCCAGCACGCTGTGCAGCCTGAAGCGATTGGCGAGGAAGCCGTCGAGCGCGTCGGACACGCCGGCCGTCAGGAAGATCCAGAATGCCGCCGCATGCTCGCTCGCGACGATCGCCCAGACCATCGCCGGCGCGCAGGCCAGCCGCGCCAGGCTGAGCGCGTTGGGCAGCTGGGCGAAGACGGTGCGCATCGCCGCCATCAGCGCTCGACGATCACGGCCTGCCCGCCCTGGTCGCGCAGCGCCAGCTTGAGCTGGGCCAATGCCTTGTCGAGCTGCTCGAACGTGCCGAAGTACTGGATCCGCACATAGGCCTGCTCGCTTTCCAGGGCCCGCACGTCGACGCGGCGGATGATCGGCGAGTTCTGCAGCCGCTTGCGGATCTTGATCCAGTCCTCCAGCGATTTGATCGGGACCACCGCGTCGACGGCATTGGCCCAGTCGCGCGAGACGGTCGCGATCTGCTTGTAGTCCTCCTCGATGCGCGTGCGCTGGCGCACCGCCGCGTCAAGCAGCTTGTTGGCGGCGATGCCGGTGAGCTGCGGCTGGTCGAAGCGCTCGCCGATCGCCAGGTCGTACATGGCACCGGAGATCGCATACGGCCCCTCCTGCTCGCCGGTGGCGACCACCACCAGCACCCGCTTGGCGCTGTAGCGCTCGGCCAGCTTGGCGATCGCCGCGGTGTCGCCGACATAGGCCTGCTCGGCGCTCATCGCGTCCTGGTCGGGCTGGTCGCCCTTGACCAGCGTCGTGGGCACGATGCCGTCGACCGCGGCGACACGCGTCCAGGCCTCGCGCCATTCGGTACGCTCGTCGAGCGGCGAGACGCCGAGCTTGGAGCGCACCAGCGGCACCACGAGCATCGGCGTGGCGATGCGATCGACGAAGGCGATGCCGGCGCCGCGCAGATAGGCCTTGATCTGGTCGGGCACGAAGGCGACGCGCAGCGTGGCGACATAGCGATTGGCCGACGGCCGCTCGTTCTCGAACTCGAAACCGCTCACCATCGGCTCGAGCAGCGCCGCGTCCATCGGCGGCAGCCTCTCGAGGTCCGCCTCCGCGACGAGGCGACGCATCAGCAGGTCGAACGCCTTTCGCTCGCCCTCGGCGAGCGCCTTGTCGCGCGCCTTGATCGGATCGGGGCCGCTGGCCTCGATCTGCACGCCGCCGACGGTGAAGATCGGGTCGCCGCGCTGCGCCAGCGCCATCGGCGCAGCCAGGATCAACGCCAGTCCCAGCGCGATGATCCGTCGCGGCATGCGGCGGAGGGTCAGGAGCGGCGCCATTGCATTGCCTCGACGATGGGGTATTTTCGCGCCCGATTTCTAGCATGATCGGGCGCCGCTTGAACCCGCCTTCCCGCGACCACAACAGTCCCCCGCTCACCTACAAGGCCGCTGGTGTGGATATCGATGCGGGGGACGCCCTGGTCGACCACATCAAGCCGCTGGCCAAATCCACCGACCGGCGCGGCACGATGGGCGGGCTGGGCGGCTTCGGCGCGCTGTTCGACCTCAAGGCCGCCGGCTTCCGCGACCCGATCCTGGTCTCGGGCACCGACGGCGTCGGCACCAAGCTGAAGCTCGCCATCGACAGCGCCATCCACGACACCGTGGGCATCGACCTGGTCGCCATGTGCGTCAACGACATCGTCGTGCAGGGTGCCGAGCCGCTGTTCTTCCTCGACTACTACGCCACCGGCCGGCTCGACGTCGCCGCCGCGCGCGCCGTGGTCGCGGGCATCGCCGAGGGCTGCCGCCAGGCCGGCTGCGCGCTCGTCGGCGGCGAGACCGCCGAGATGCCCGGCATGTACGGCGAAGGCGACTACGACCTCGCCGGCTTCGCGGTCGGCGCCGCCGAGCGCGACCAGCTGCTGCCGCGCGCCTTCATCAAGCCCGGCGACCGCGTGCTCGCCCTGCCCTCGGTCGGCGCGCATTCCAACGGCTTCTCGCTGGTGCGCAAGATCGTCGAGCGCAGCGGGCTGAAGCTCGATTCCCCGGCTCCCTTCGCGCCCGAGGTCAGTCTGGCGCGCGCCCTGCTGACCCCCACGCGCATCTATGTCCGGTCCGCCTTGGCGGCCATCCGCACAACTGGCGCGGTTAAGGCGCTGGCGCATATCACCGGCGGCGGCCTGCCCGGCAACGTGCCGCGCGTGCTGCCCGATGGCCTGCGGGTCTCGCTCGACCCCGGCGCGTGGCGCATGCCGCCCGTCTTCCGCTGGCTGCGCGAGGTCGGCAACGTGCCGACCGGCGACATGCTCGACACGTTCAATTGCGGCATCGGCATGATCGTGGTCGTGGCCGCCGACGACATCGCGCGCGTGCGCGAGGCCTTCACCGCGGCGGGCCAGGAGAGCATCGAGGTCGGTAGCGTCGAGGCGCATGAGGGCGAGGCGGACTGCGTGGTCGCCAACGCGGAACTGCTATGGCGAGGCTGAAGGTCGGCATCCTGATCTCGGGACGCGGCTCGAATATGGCGGCGTTGATCGCCGCGACACGCACTGAGGATTTCCCGGCCGAGATCGCCCTGGTGGTCAGCAACCGGGCCGATGCCGGCGGCCTGGCCCTGGCGCGCGAGGCCGGCGTGCCGACCGCGGTGATCCCCCATCGCGACTATCCGGACCGCGAGAGTTTCGACCGCGCCATCAGCGCCGAGTTGGAGCGCGCCGAGGTCGATCTGATCTGCCTCGCCGGCTTCATGCGCATCTTCAGCCCGTGGTTCGCGGCGCACTGGCCCAACCGGATCCTGAACATCCACCCCTCGCTGCTGCCCGCCTTCAAGGGGCTGCGGGTGCAGCAGCAGGCGCTCGACGCCAACGCGCGCGTCAGCGGCTGCACGGTGCATATCGTCACCGGCGAGCTCGACGATGGTCCCACGGTCGCCCAGGCGGCGGTGCCGGTGCTCGCGAGCGACGATGCCGATACGCTGGCCGCGCGCATCCTCGCGGCCGAGCACGAGCTGTACCCGCTGGTGCTGCGCTGGTTCGCCGAGGGCCGTGTGCGGCTCGAGCCGCGCGAGGGCCTGCCGCCGCGCGTCGTGATCCAGGGGGTGCCGCCCGACGCCGCCCTGCTGTGGCGCCCATGAGTGGCAAGACATGAACCGCGTCAGGGTCGCGGCGCTGCCGACGATGCCATGGCGCAACGGCGGCGGCACGACCACCGCGATCGCCGCCGAGCCCGAGAATGCGTCCTTCGACGATTGCCTGTGGCGGGTCGATCTTTCCGACATCGGGCGCGCCGGCCCTTTCTCGCACCTCGCGGGCCTCGATCGCACGATCGTGCCGATGGCCTCGGGCCTGGTGCTGACCATCGATGGCGCGCCGCACGCGCTGGAACCGTTCCAACCCTTCGCCTTCTCCGGCGACAGCGCGACGGCCGCCGACATCGCCGCGCCGATGCAGGCCTTCAACGCCCTGGCCCGGCGCGGCCGGGCGACGACCAGCGTGGCACGCTGGCCGGGCGCCGGCCGGATCGCCGGGCCGGGCGCTTTGGTCCTCTATGTCGCCCGCGGCGGCTTCAGCGTCGTCGAGGGCGGCGGCCGGCCGATGCAGGCTGAGGCCGGATCGGCGGTGGTGGCGCGCAGCCTCGACCAACCCCTCGCCTTCGAACCGACGGCGGCGTGGTCGCTGGCCCTGAGTGTGCTGATCCGCCTCGCCTGACGGACTTTGCCTCGGCCGGGCCTTTGGCTATAAGAAAACAGACCTGACTTCCGATTGGGGGAACCCGAATGGCCGACAGCGAGTTCGACATGCGCGCGCACCGCGAGACCTATGCGGGCGTGATGAAGCTCACCACCTTCATCATCGCCGCGCTGATCGTCATCGTCGTCGGAATGGCGTTCGGCCTGATCGCCAAGCTGCCGCTGATCGGCTTCGGCGGCATGATCCTGGGCCTGATCGCGCTGTCCTTCTGGGCCCTGATCAGCGATTGACCGCGCGCCGGCTCGGCCAACAAAAAAAGCGGCCCTTTCGGGCCGCTTTGTCGTTTCGGGCTCGCCCGGATCGCTCAGCCGACGATCTCGTTGCCGGCGAAGAAGTACGCGATCTCGATCGCGGCGTTCTCCGGCGAATCCGAGCCGTGCACCGAGTTGGCCTCGATCGACTCGGCGAAGTCCTTGCGGATGGTGCCGGCGGCGGCGTTGGCCGGGTTGGTGGCGCCCATGATGTCGCGGTTCTTGGCGATGGCGTTCTCGCCCTCGAGCACCTGGATCACCACGGGGCCGGAGGTCATGAACGACACCAGGTCCTTGAAGAACGGCCGCGCCTTGTGAACGCCGTAGAAGGTCTCGGCCTGCTGCTGGGTCATCCAGATCCGCCGCTGCGCGACGATCCGCAAGCCGGCATCCTCGAAGCGGGCATTGATCTTGCCCGTGAGGTTGCGACGGGTGGCGTCCGGCTTGATGATCGAAAACGTGCGCTCAAGGGCCATGTGGTTGCTCCGGCTGCGAAAAGTCGGCGGCTTATAGACGTAAACCGGCGACGGCGGCAACCGGCCGCCGATCTTTGCCCAGGCGAGAGCCTGTGCTAGAGCCGCGCCCGCCATGCTGCACATCAACGACCTCACCTACCGCGTCGCCGGGCGGCTGCTCTTCGAGCGCGCCACGGCGGCGATTCCGGCCGGGCACCGGGTCGGCCTGGTGGGACGCAACGGCACCGGCAAGTCCACCCTGCTGCGCCTGATCCGCGGCGACATCGCGCCCGACGGCGGCGGGGTCTCGGTGCCGCAGAGCGCCCGGGTCGGCGAGGTGGCGCAGGAGGCGCCCGGCGGCCCGACCCTGGTGATCGACGAGGTGCTGGCGGCCGACAAGGAGCGCGCCGCCCTGCTGGCCGAGGCCGAGCACGCGACCGACGCGCAGCGCATCGCCGAGATCCACGAGCGGCTGATCGACATCGGCGCCCATGCCGCGCCGTCGAAGGCCGCGACCATCCTCAACGGCCTGGGCTTCGACCACGCCGCCCAGAACCGCCCGCTCGAGGAGTTCTCCGGCGGCTGGCGCATGCGCGTGGGCCTGGCCTGCGCGCTGTTCGCCGAGCCCGACCTGCTGCTGCTCGACGAGCCCAGCAACCATCTCGACATCGAGGCCAAGCTCTGGCTGGCCGACTACCTGCGCACCTATCCGCGCACCCTGATCCTGGTCAGCCACGATCGCGAGCTGCTCAACGCCGTGTGCACCGGCATCGTGCACATCGACAACCTCAAGCTCGTCTCCTACGCCGGCAACTACGACCGCTTCGAGCGCACGCGGCGCGAGCAGGCCGAGCGGCTGGCGACCATGGCGGCGCGGCAGATGGCCGAGCGCAAGCGCATCCAGACCTTCATCGACCGCTTCAAGGCCAAGGCGACCAAGGCGCGCCAGGCGCAGTCGCGCGTGAAGCTGCTGGAGAAGATGGAGCCGATCGTGCCGATGGCCGAGGAGACGGCGATCGAGTTCAGCTTCCCCCAGCCGCAGAAGCTGGCGCCGCCGATCATCACCATGGAGCACGCCGCCGTCGGCTATGTCGAGAGCACGCCGGTGCTGAGCCGGCTCGACCTGCGAATCGACATGGACGATCGCATCGCGCTCTTGGGCCAGAACGGCAACGGCAAGTCGACCTTCATCCGCCTGCTCGCCGACCGCCTCAAGCCGATGGCGGGCTCTGTGCGCCGTTCCGGCAAGCTGCGCGTCGGCTATTTCTCGCAGCAGCAGGAGGAGGAGCTCGACTTCGAGGCGACGCCCTTCGAGCTGATGCGCCGGCTGATGCCGCTGGAGCAGCCGGTGAAGGTGCGCGCCCAGCTCGGTCGCTTCATGTTCTCGGCCGACAAGGCCGACCGCACGGTGAAGTCTTTGTCGGGCGGCGAGAAGACGCGCCTGCTCTTCGCGCTGATGACCAAGGATGCGCCGCACATCCTGATGCTCGACGAGCCGACCAACCATCTCGACATGGACTCGCGCAGCGCGCTGGTCGAGGCGCTCAACGAGTACGACGGCGCGGTGATCCTGGTGAGCCACGACAGCTCGCTGGTGCGCCTGGTCGCCGACCAGCTCTGGCTGGTGGCCGACGGCACCTGCAAGGTCTTCGACGGCGACCTCGACGACTACGAGCGCGGCCTCCTGCGCGAGCGCCGCGGCGAGCGGGCCGAGGAGAAGCCGGCCAAGGCCACGCCGGTCGCCGCCGTCGCCGTGGTCGAGGACACGTCGGCGGCGGCGCGCAAGGACCGCAAGCGGGCGGACGCGGAAGCGCGCCAGCGCCTTGCGCCGCTGCGCCGCGCGCTCGAGCGGGCCGAGAAGAACGTCGCGGCGATCGAGGCCAGGCGCGCCGAGGCAGCGGCCAGGCTCGCCGACCCGTCTCTTTACGAGGGCGCGGGCGACGAGGTGCGGCGCCTGCAGATCGAGATGGGCCATCTGCAACGCGATCTCGCCGCGGCCGAGGAAGCCTGGCTCGCCGCCCAGGAGGCGCTCGACACGGCCCAGGCCGAGGCCGACGCGGCATAATCGACCCGCCGTCAGGAACCCTGCGACCCGCCCGGGGTTTCACTACGCAACGACGGGCCGGGCCGGGCAAGCCGGTGTGCCCGGACGCGGGAGGGTTCCATTCCGGCAGTTCTGTCCCCGACGCGAATCGCGAGCTTCCTGGAGCGCTTGCGGACCAGCTTCTGGTTCCTGCCGTCGATCATGACCCTCGCGGCCATCATCCTGTCGCTGCTGCTGATCCGCCTCGATGTCTGGCTCGACACCGATGCGATCGAGGATTCGCTGTGGATCTACAAGTTCGGTCCCGAGGGCGCGCGCGCGATCCTGTCAGCCATCGCCGGCTCGATGATCACCGTCGCCGGCCTGACCTTTTCCATCACCATGCTGAGCCTGCAACTCGCCTCGTCGCAGTTCGGACCACGCTTGCTGCGCAACTTCATGCGCGACCGCGGCAACCAGCTCGTGCTCGGCACATTCATCGCGACGTTTCTCTATTGCCTTCTCGTCCTGCGTGCGGTGCGCGGCACCGAGGAGTCGCACTTCGTGCCGCACCTCGCGGCGGCCTTCGGCGTGGTGCTGGCGCTCGCGAGCCTCGCGGTGCTGATCTATTTCATCCACCACATGGCGGTCTCGATCCGCATCGAGACGCTGCTGGCCGAGCTCGCCGCCGAGACCCGCGCCACGATCGACCATCTCTATCCGGAAAGGCTGGGCGAGGGCACCGCGTCCGGTGATGCCCAGCAGGTCGACAACCCGTTCGGCGCCGGGCGCGCACCGCCCGTCCGGCCGGTCTGCGCGCGTCTGGGCGGCTACGTGCAGCGCGTCGACATCGATGCGCTGCTCAACCTGGCCAGCACCCACGACCTGGTCGCGCGCATCGACGCGCGCCCCGGCCGTTTCGTGACCGCGCAGGACCCGCTGCTGTCGCTCGTCCCCATCGAGCGCGTGACCGACGAGATCGCGGAGCGGTTCGAAGCAGCGGTGGTGATAGGCGGGGAACGCACGCCGGAGCAGGATCTGGAGTTCTCGCTGCGGCGGATCGTCGAGATCGCGCAGCGGGCGCTCTCGCCCGGCATCAACGATCCGACGACCGCCCTCTACTGCATCGATCGGCTGTGCGCGGCGCTGGCGCAACTCGCGGCGCGCCGCAGGCCTTCGCCGTTGCGCTTCGATGCCGACGGCAGATTGCGGGTCGTGACGGAGACGCTGAGCCTGGACGAGGCGGCCTGCCCCGCCTTTGCGGCGATCGCGCGCTACGCGCTGGCCGACCGGGATGTCGTCGCACGGCTGATCACCGGCATCGACGGTCTGATCGGTCTGGCTCCGGACAGCGCGCGCGCGGCCCTGACGGCGCAGCGCAGCGCCATTCTCGATGCGGGCGCGCGGCAGGCATCGATCGTCTCCGACGCGGCCGCCCTGCGGGCGTTCGCGCGCGAGCACGCCGACACGTAGGGTGGCTCGCGATCAAGTCCCATCCCTAGCGATCGGCCGCGAGAAACGCCTCGATCTGCCTGCGGTCGCGGTAGAGGTAGGCGCGCCAGCCGCAGATGCGCGCGCCGTCGACGTTGGCCGCCGCGTCGTCGAAGAAGGCGATCGAGCGCGCGGTGTTCACGCCCATGCGCTGCTGGGCGTTGGTGAAGAACACGCGGTCGGGCTTGCACACGCCCAGCGCCGCCGAATAGATCACCTCGCTGATCCCCTCGCCCAGCGCACCGGTCTGGCGCAGGTACTCGACGCGGTGATGCTCCTGGTTGGTGGCGAGGTAGACGCGGCCGCCGGTCCGCGCGCTCCAGGCACGCACCAGACCCAGCAATTCATCGTCGATCAGCCGGTCGCGGTCGAACCAGTAGCTCACGAACTCCTCGACGCGGTCGGACATCCCGATCGTGTCGAAATACTCGCCGAGCGCGGCGAAGAGATCGCGGCGGCCGCGCAGCACGTCGTGAAAGCCGGTGCGGAAGAATCCCGCGGCGAGCGTCTCGTGACTGAAGCCCCAATCGGCCTCGAGGTCGCGATGCCAGGGTGTCGTCCCGGTCGGATGGCTGAGATTCACCACGCCGTCGAGATCGAGGACCAGGACGGTGCCGGCCATCTACGCCGCGGTCGGCGCGCGCGCCACGGACACCCGGCGCACCTGCAGCACCGAGACCATGGCCATCGCGAACAGCACCGCGGTCATGATCAGGATGCCCTGCGGAATGCCGTGGTCCATCATGTAGCCGAAGATCAGCGGGCCGATCGCCGAGCCGATGTCGAGGCCGGAGTAGACGAAGCCGAACACCTTGCCGGCGGCGCCCGGCGGCGTGGCGCCGCGCACGATCATGTCGCGCGACGGACCGGTGGAGCCGGAGCAGAAGCCGGCGAGCGCCATTACCAGCGCCGTGCCGATGAACGGCAGGACCAGCGTCGCGGCGAACGCCATCAGCAGCGACGCGGAGAGGAGACCGACGGCCGCCACTCGTTCGTGCCGCGCCGTCCGATCGGCGAGCCAGCCGCCGACGATCACGCCGCAGGCGCTACCGACGTAGTAGCCGATCACCGCGTTGGACGCCATTTTGGGCGTGATCTCGTACAGCGAGGCCAGCGCCTGCGAGCCGAAGGCGTTGATGCTCGGCCCGGTCATGGCGGTGAAGACGAAATAGACCAGGCACATCAGGATCGGCGCCGAGAACAGCACCGCCATCGACACCCCGCCGACGCCGCGCGCGCCATGCCGCCCACCGGCGGCCGAGGGTGCCGCGCTCGGCACGCGATGGTCGACGAAGAGGTGCGCGTTCGCGGCGACGATCATCGCCATGGCGATGCCGATGCTGCCGGCGATCATCGCGGCGTAGCGCCAGCCGACCGTCTCCGACAGGAACCACATCAGCGCGATCGCCGCCGGCCAGCCCAGCGTGCCGAACAGGCCATGCGTGCCGTAGGCGCGGCCCAGGCGCGGCGGCGACACCGAGGCGTTGAGGATGGCGAAGTCGCAGGGGTGGAAGACGCAGTTGCCGATGCCCGCGACCACCGCCAGCGCCACCAGATGCCAATAGGACTGCGCGAAGCCCGCCAGGGTCAGCGCGGTGCCGATCAGCGCCAGCCCGGCGACAAGCAGGCGCCGGGCGCCGTAGCGGTCGACGGCGATGCCGGCCAGCATCTGGCCGACTCCCGACGTCACCGACAGCACCGTCAGCAGCGCGCCCAGCTCGGTATAGGACACGTGGAACGCGTCCTTCATCGGGCCGAAAAGCGGCGGCAGGGCCTGCTGGTAGAAGTGGCTGATGCCGTGCGCCACGCCGACCAGGCCCATGACCTGGAAATCGCGGCGTGGGGGATTGTCGAGAACGGACGCTGTCATGCCGGACCTTGTAGCCGCCACGCGGCGATCAAGACCGCGTCACAATGTCCGCATTGTGGTCAAAGGCGACCGCAGCCAAACCGGCCAAACGGCATGGCAGCCATGCCGTTGCCGAAGCCGTCAGCGCTCGGGCAGCGGGATCCGGGAACCCTGAAGCTTGGCCTCGAGGATCGGGATCCCTTCGGCGAAGCGGCCGTTGCGGCAGCGGTCGACCGCGAGGTCGGCCATGCCGTCGCGCACATAGCCGGTCGTTCGGCGCACCGGCACGACGTACCGGTAGGTCATTTCGTAAAGCCGTTCGCAGTAGTTCCGCTCGCGCGCGGGCTGCGGAGGCTGGGCCGCGACCTGGGTGGTCGACACGACGAGCGCCAAACCGACGATGAGGAATCTGTGCATGGTTCCCTCCATCGGCCGATCCTGAACGCCACCTGAGGCATCTTCAGGGCAGTCAGCGCTTGGGCAGGGTGAACAGCCCGTCGCGCAGCTTCTTCTCGAGCACCCGGATCCCGGCTTCCGTGTTGCCGCGACGGCACTGGTCGACCGCCGCGACCGCTTCGACCCCGCTCGTCGAGCGGCTCTCGCCGCGCGGCGCCAGGTAGCGTTCCCAGGTGATGTAGAGGTTTTCGCAATAGGTCAGGTCGTCGTTCCTGCCCTGGGCCAAGGCGGTGCCGGCCAGCGACAGGGCCAGCGCCGCCGGCACGATCAGTCTGAACATGGAGTCCCCGATGGTTGACCGGCGCAGTCTGCGCCGTCCGCGCCGCAGATGGGGTCACATCGCCTTGAACTCAACCTCCCTTGCACCGCCGTGACCGGCTCACCGCGCCGGCAGGGTGAAATGATTGTCGCGCGGCTTCCTCTCGAGGGCCGCGATGCCGGCCGCGGTGTTGTCCTTGCGACACGGATCGACCAATGCCAGGGCGTCGAAGCCTCCTGCGTTGTGTCCCTTGCTGAGCGGCGGGCCATACCGCTCCCAGGTGGCGTAGAGGCCTTCGCAGCGAGCGCGATCGTCGCTCTGCGCCCGTGCGCCGGCAATCGCCAGCGACACGACCACAATGAGCGATGCGATGACTGTCCGCATGAACTCTCCCAGATCCGACGTCGGGCAGCCTACGTCAGCGGCGGCGCACATGCAGCCATCGCCCTGCGAGGCGACATGCTTTCCGCCAACCTGCGTCTGCCCTAGGCTCGCGCGCCATCGGCAATGGAGGGAGCGAGATGAAGCGCTGGAAGCATCGGCCGGAGGGCTCGACCTGGGGCGACTGGGGCGACGACGACCAGCTCGGCCGGCTCAACCTGATCACCCCGGAGAAGGTCAAGCAGGGCGTCGCCGAGGTGAAGGAGGGCCTGAGCTTCTGCCTGTCGCTGGCGCTCGACTATCCCGGCGGCAACGTGCTCAACCCACGCCGCCTGCCGCCGGTGCTGTCGCCGACCGGCGACGAGAACGGCTGGCGCTTCAACTTCCTCAGCCGCAACATCGATCCGCGTTTCGTCGATGTCGGGTGCGACGACCGCGTGATGCTCACGCTGCAGTACTCGACGCAGTGGGACACGCTCGCGCATGTCGGCGCGCTGTTCGACGCCGATGGCGACGGTGTGCCCGAGCCGCTCTACTACAACGGCTTCAAGGCCGGCGAGGACATCTGCGGCCCGGGGCCATCGGCCGACATCGACGGCTGCGGCCACACGTCGTACGCGCGCAAGCTGGGCGTCGAGAACATGGCGGTCAAGGCGATCCAGGGCCGCGGGGTGATGCTCGACCTCGAGAAGCACTACGGCCGCGATCATGTCTACGTCGACTACGACATGTTCATGCGCGCCATGGACGCCGACAAGGTCGTCGTCGAGAAGGGCGACATGCTGCTGCTGCACACCGCCTTCACCGTCGAGGTGCTGGCGATGAACAAGAAGCCGACCGATCGCATCCACGCGATGTGCTGCGTGCTCGACGGCCGCGACGAGAAGCTCCTGCAATGGATCACCGACAGCGGCATCGCCGCCCTGATCGCCGACAATTACGGCGTCGAGGCGGTGCCGGCACGTCCGGGCACCGGCGACAAGCACCCCGCGCTACCGATGCACCATCATTGCCTGTTCAAGCTCGGCCTGAACCTCGGCGAGATCTGGTGGCTGCACGATCTGGCGATGTGGCTGCGCAAGGCCGGCCGTTCGCGCTTCCTGCTGACCGCGCCGCCGCTGCGCCTGCCCGGCGCCGTGGGCTCGCCGGCCACGCCCGTCGCGACGGTATAGGCGCGACCGCCCGGATTCGCTTGAAGGCAGGGTCGGTTCGTCGTAGGTCACGGGGGACCGACCCATGCTGCTCGCACACCACAGCCGCGCCAGCCGCGACCTCTCGCGCTCCGTTTCGGGGCGCGGGCAGCTTTTCGTGGCGTGCGTCGTGGGGCTGATGATCCTCGCCTCCGTGGGCGAGGCGCTCGATCCGACGCTGATCGGTGAGCTCGAGATCGACATCCTGGCCAGCGAGCTGGGCTTCGAGTCGATCGTCATCGGCCTGCCCGGCTGGAGCCTGGTGGAGTTGCTGCTCGCGGGCCTGGCGCTGAGCGCCGGGCTGCTGGCCATCGGCGCGGGCTTGCGCATGCAGGTGCGTGCCCTGTTCCCGGCCGATCCGCGGCGTGGCGGCAAGGTCCCGATCTGACATCCAACGACCCGTCCTGAAGCGGTCGCGGGCGCGCTGCGCGCGTGACCCCGCATTCTCGTTCGTTGGAGTCCATCGTCATGGAATTCTTGTCGGCGCTCTTCGCCATTGTCCTCATAGATCTCGTGCTGGCCGGCGACAACGCGCTGGTCATCGGGCTGGTCGCGCGAGAGCTGCCCAAGGAGCAGCAGAAGAAGGTCATCTACTGGGGCACCGCCGGCGCCATCGTCATCCGCGCCGTGATGGCCGTCGCCGTGGTCTGGCTGCTCAAGATCCCCGGCTTCCAGCTCGCCGGCGGCATCGCCCTGGTCTGGATCGCGCGCCAGCTGCTGTCGCCCTCGTCCGAGAGCGCGGAAGCGCACGCGCATGGCGCCAGGCCGGCGAAGTCGCTGGCCGGCGCCGTCAGGACCATCGTCATCGCCGACGCTGTGATGGGCGTCGACAACGTGCTGGCGATCGGCGGCGCCGCGCATGGCAGCGTGCTGCTGATCGTGCTCGGCCTGGCGATCAGCGTGCCGATCATCGTCTGGGGCAGCCAGCTCGTGATCCGCCTGGTCGACCGCTATCCTGCGATCATCCTGCTGGGCGGCGCCGTGCTGGCCTGGACCGCCTACAAGATGATCGTCGCCGAGCCGCTGCTGAAGGACTGGCTCGCCGCCAACACCCACGCCAGGCCGGCCATCGCCATTCTCGTCTTCGCGATCGCGCTGGCGCCGTGGTACGGCGCCCGCCTGGCGCGCAAGCACAAGCCGCTGGTGCTGCTGCTGCCGGCCCTGCTGCTGTGGTGGCTCGGCTTCGACGCGGTCGGCGAGCTGCTGAAGGTCGAGGCCAGCTATGCCCGCTCCGGCGAGCTGCGCGACTACGCGCTGCAGGCGTTGCGCTGGCTGGGCTGGATGCCGTTCGTGCTGGCGTGGCTGGCGGTACGGGAGCGCCGCCGCGTCGCCGGCTGACGCGGCCGCGCTTCAGGCCTTCTTCTCCCAGCCGCCGCGCTCGCCCTGCTGCCAGTACTCGAGCACGTGGCCGCCGGTCCTGTAGTCGCGCCAGCGCTCGCGCGCGTCGGCGAGCGCGGCATCGTCGCGGCCGTCGAAGATCTCCGAGACGCGTTCCCATTCGTCCGGCCGGCTGGCGCGCGCGCCGTCGGCGACGAAGAGGAACTGCGCGCCATTGGGGTTCTCCTCGACATGGGTCAGCCACACCGGCTGGCGCTCGGCGTTGCCGTCGCGCGCCACGCCGTGCGGCAGGAAGCTGCCCGGGTCGAAGGTCCACAGATGCGCATTGAGCGCCTCGACGCGCTCGGCCGAGCCCAGCAGCACCACCGCGCGCTTGCCCGCCGCGAGCGTGCGCTCCAGCAGGCGCGGCAGCACGTCTTCGATGCCGCCGCGCACGAGGTGGTAGAAGCGGATGTCGCTCAGCGATCAGCTCTCCAGATTGTCGGCGACGTACTGGTCGACCAGCCGCACGCCGAAGGCCGTGGCGCCCTTGGGCGTCATGTCGTCGCCCTTGCTCGACCACGCCGTGCCGGCGATGTCGATATGCGCCCAGGGTCGGTCGCCCTCGACGAAGCGCTTGAGGAACTGCGCGGCGCTGATCGAGCCGGCATCGCGGCCGCCGCCGACGTTGCGCATGTCGGCGATGTCCGAGGTCAGCAGCTTGTCGTAGGCGTCGCCCAGCGGCATGCGCCACAGCTTCTCGCCGACCTTGGCACCGGCGTCGCGCAGCTTGTTGGAAAGCTCTGTGTTGTTGCAGAACAGCCCGGCGCGCTCGTGGCCCAGGGCGATGATGATGGCGCCGGTGAGCGTCGAGAACTCGATCATCGCCCGCGGCGCGAACTTCTTCTGGGCGTAGGTCATCACGTCGCACAGCACCAGGCGACCCTCGGCGTCGGTGTTGATCACCTCGATGGTCTGGCCCGACATCGAGGTGACGACGTCGCCGGGGCGCTGCGCGTTGCCGTCGGGCATGTTCTCGACCAGGCCGATCAGGCCGACGACGTTCGCCTTGGCCTTGCGGCCGGCCAACGCCATCATCGCGCCGGTCACGGCGCCGGCACCGCCCATGTCCCACTTCATGTCTTCCATGCCGCCGGCCGGCTTCAACGAGATGCCGCCGGTGTCGAAGCACACGCCCTTGCCGATGATGGCCAGCGGCTTGTCGCCGCGCCGGCCGCCCTCCCAGCGCATCACCACCATCTGCGACTCGCGCTCGCTGCCCTGGCCGACACCCAGCAGCGAGCCCATGCCGAGCTTGCGCATCGCCGCCTCGCCCAGCACCTCGACCTTGACGCCGAGCTTGGTGAGCTGGCGGCAGCGCTGCGCGAAGCTCGCGGGATAGAGCACGTTGGGCGGCTCGCTCACCAGGTCGCGGGTCAGGAACACGCCGTCGGCCACCGCCTTCAGCCCGGCGAAGAGCTTGCGCGCCGCGGCGGCGTTCTTCGTCACCACGGTGACGCCGGCCACCGTCGGCTTGGCCTCGGGCTTTTCCTTGGTGCGGTACTTGTCGAAGCAGTAGGAGCGCAGCAGCGCGCCCATCGCCAGGCGCGCGGCGATCTCCTCGACCTTGAGCTTCGAGCCCGCCGGCGCATCGACCAGCAGCGTAAGCTTCTTCTGCGCCGCGCCATTGGCGTCGGCCAGCAGCGCGCCGCCGATGCCCTCGACGGTGCGCGGCCGCAGATCCTTGCCCTCGCCCAGCCCGGCGACGGCGACGCGTGTGGCCGAGACGCCCCGGGGCGCCAGCAGCGCCATCATCTGGCCCTGTTTGCCGGTGAATCGTCCCGCGGCCATCGCCGCCGCGATCGCGCCGTCCGTGGCCCTGTCGGTCGCGGCGGCCTGCGGCAGCAGCTTGCGCTCGGGGATGGCAAAGACGGCGAGGCCGCCCGGCGACGACGGCGCGGACTCAACGAAGGCGATCTGCATGATGCTCCCCGAACGACGGCGATGGTGGAATGCCGTGCACCTTGGCATGCGCCGCGCGGCCGGGTAAAGGGCTGCCCGGTGGCCGTGCGCGTGGCGGGCCGCGCCGGCAGCCGGTATAGTGCCGGCAGGGACGGATCCGCCGACGATCGAGGTTCATGGTGCGCTTGTCGAGACTGCTGCCGATCCTGGCCGTGACGTTCGGGCTCTGCGCCCTGTCCGCCGGCGCCTTCGCCCAGGAATCGTATCGGATCATCGCCAGCGTCAACTCGCAGGGTATCACCCAGTACGAGCTGGCCCAGCGCGTCAAGCTCACCATGCTGTCCTCGCGCATTGCCGACACGCCGACCAATCGCGCCGCCGTGCAGCGCCAGGTGCTGCGCCAGATGATCGACGAACGCATCCAGCTCGACGAGGCGCAGCGCTCACAGATCAGGGTCAGCCCGACCGAGATCAAGGAGCGCGTCCAGCAGCTCGAGCAGGCCAACAACATGCCGCCCGGCGGCGTCGAGCAGGCGCTGCGCGGCTCCGGCATCCCGTTGTCGGTGCTGACCAGCCAGATCGAGGCCAGCATCGCCTGGAACAAGCTGGTGCGGCGCAAGGTGCGCGGCCAGATCGACGTCACCGACGGCGAGATCGACGAGGCGATGAACCAGATCCGGCGCAATGTCGGCAAGTCGGAGAATCACGTCGCCGAGATCTTCCTCGCCGTCGACCGGCCCGACCAGGCCGACGAGGTGCTGCGCAACGCCCAGCGCATCCTCGAGCAGATCCGCGTCGGCACGCCCTTCTCGGTGATGGCCCAGCAATTCTCGCAAAGCGCCTCGGCGGCGCAGGGCGGCGATCTCGGCTGGATCCTGCCGGGACAGTTCGAGCCCGCGCTCGAGGCGGCCGTCGCCAAGTTGCAGCCCGGGCGGGTGACCGGGCAGCCGATCCGTTCCGCCGCCGGCTGGCACATTCTCGCGCTGATCAACCGGCGCACCTTCGGCGCGCCCGGCTCCGTCAATGCAGCCGAGATCCGGGTCAACGTGGTGCAGCTGCTGCTGCCGCTGCCGCCCAACGCCAGCCAGGACGAAATCGCCCGCGGCACTGCCGAGGCGCAGAAGATCATGGGCCTGGTGACGAAATGCGACGATCTGCGTGCCGCCGCCGCCCGCACGCGCGGCGCCACCGCCAGCGCCGTCGACAAGCTGCGCGTCGGCAGCCTGCCGGCCAATGTCGCGCAGCAGATCGCCTCGACGCCGGTCGGCCGCGCGCTCGGTCCCTTCGCCATCCAGGGCTCGATCCAGATCCTCTCGGTGTGCAGCAAGGAGGGCGACGGGGGGCTGCCCAGCCGCGACGCGATCCAGCAGCAGATCCTGTCCAGCAAGCTCGAGGCCGCCGCGCGCCGCTACATGCGCGACCTGCGGCGCACCGCGATCGTCGACATCCGCGGATAGGGCATGTCAATGACCGCGCCCGTCGCCGTCACCATGGGCGAGCCGGCGGGCATCGGCGGCGAGCTCACCCTCAAGGCCTGGCGCGCGCGGCATGCGGCGGATGACGCCGCGCCGTTCTTCGCCATCGACGATCCGCACCGGCTGGAAGCGGCCGCCCGGCGCCTGGGCCTCGCCGTGCCGGTCGCCGCGATCGCCGCGCCTGACCAGGCCGCGGCGATCTTCCGCGATAGCCTGCCCGTGCTGCCGCAGCCCCTCGCGGTGCCGTCCGAGCCCGGCCGTCCCGACATGCGCAACGCGCAGGCGACGATCGACAGCATCACCCGCGCGGCGCATTTCGCGCGCGCGGGTGCGGCTTCAGCGCTGGTGACCAACCCGGTGCAGAAGAAGGTGCTGCAGGATGGCGGCTTCCGTCACCCCGGCCACACCGAATACCTCGCCGAGCTGGGCGGCGGCGCCGGCAAGCCGGCCTCGGTGGTGATGATGCTGGCCTGCAGCGCGCTGCGCGTCGTGCCGGTGACCATCCACGTCTCCCTGCGCCGGGCGATCGATCTGCTGAGCGCCGAGCTGATCGTCGAGGCGGCGCATGTCACGGTGGCGGGGCTGCGCCGCGACCTGGCGCTGGCCTCGCCGCGGCTCGTCGTGGCCGGGCTGAACCCGCATGCCGGCGAGGACGGCACGATGGGCGACGAGGACCTGCGCATCGTCCGGCCGGCCGTCGAGCGCCTGCGCGCCGAGGGCATCGACGTGCGCGGCCCGCTGCCGCCGGACACCATGTTCCACGCCGCAGCGCGTGCCACCTACGACGTGGCGCTGTGCATGTACCACGACCAGGCACTGATCCCGCTCAAGACCATCGACTTTTCGGGCGGCGTCAACGTCACGCTCGGCCTGCCCTTCATCCGCACCTCGCCCGATCACGGCACGGCGCTGGACATCGCCGGCACCGGTCGCGCCGATCCCACCAGCTTCTTGGCCGCGCTCGACATGGCGGGCGACATGGCGCGCCGGCGCCGTGCCTGAGCCGACGCCAGCCGAACGCCTGGCGGCGCTGCCGCCGCTGCGCGAGGTGATCGCCCGCCACGAGCTGGCGGCGCGCAAGTCCCTGGGCCAGCATTTCCTGCTCGACGGCAACCTCACCGACCGTATCGCGCGCGCCGCGGGTGACCTGGCGACGGGCACGACCATCGAGGTGGGTCCCGGGCCCGGCGGCCTGACGCGCTCGCTGCTGCGCTGCGGCGCCGCCCGGGTGGTGGCGATCGAGCGCGACCGGCGGGCCGTCGCGGCGCTGGCCGACCTCGCCGCCGCCTTCCCGGCTCGGCTGGAGGTGCGCGAGGGCGACGCCCTGGCGATCGACCTCGCCGGCCTCGGCGAGCCGCCGCGGCGCATCGTCGCCAACCTGCCCTACAACGTCGCCACCCCCCTGCTGGTCGGCTGGCTGCGCCAGGCCCAGGCCTTCGAGTCCTTCACCCTGATGTTCCAGAAGGAGGTCGTCGAGCGGATGGCCGCGCGGCCCCGCTCCAAGGCCTATGGGCGGCTCTCCGTGCTGGTGCAGCATGTCTGCGAGGTGACGCCGCTATTCGACATCGCCGCGTCTGCCTTCGTGCCGCCGCCGAAGGTGGTCTCCGCCGTGGTGCGCCTGCGGCCCCGTCCCGGCATTGCCGGCGACCTGTCGCGCCTGGAGGCGGTGACGGCGGCGGCCTTCGGCCAGCGCCGCAAGATGTTGCGCAGCAGCTTGAAGAGCCTTGTCGAGGCGCCGGAGCCCCTGCTCGACCGGCTGGGCCTGTCGGCCACCGCCCGCGCCGAGGAACTCACCGTCGGCGATTTCGCGCGCCTCGCCGAATCCATCTGATTTGGACCGGATCGGCCGCACACGGCGCCCGCGTATGTCTACATTGGCGCTGCCGGAACGGGCTCGGAACTTCTTGCTACAGGAGTTCAAATTTGTTAAATATCTCGCTGAAACTATTACGTATTCATAGTCCGAGCTTGATTTCGATGTTACTCGCGCCTGCCGAGTCGGTGGCTGCCACCGGCGTCGCTTTCACTCCGCGTCCCGTGCGCTCCTCCATCGCCACGCGCCTGGTCCGCCTGGTGCGGGCAGCCGTCGCGCTCTTCGTGTCGCGCCGTTTCGCGACCTTTGTCGTCTTCGGCGGCCTCGCCGCGCTGGTGAACATCGGCGTCGGCAAGACGCTGTATTCGGTGCCGGCGATCGCGGCTGTGGTGCCCTACTGGCTGGCGGTCGCGCTGGGCGCGGCCAGCGGCATGCTGGTGAATTTCGGCCTGAACTACACCTTCAATTTCAGCTTCCAGGGCCGTTCCGCCGGCGCCCAGCTGCGCACCTTCGCGTTGGTCTCCGTGGGCGGAATCTCGCTGACCTCGCTGATCGCCTACGGCCTGGTCAGCCTCGCCGGCTCGATCGGCCTGGCCTCACCCGTGCATCTGGGCGGTTTCGCGCTGGAGATCGGCTTCATCGCCCACGTGACGGCGACCGGTCTGGTCACCTTCTACTCCTACGCCGCACACAGCGCGTTTTCCTTCAATGTCGGCCTGCGTACCCGGCTGATGCGCGTCTTCTCCCGCTGAAAGACCCCGTCCGATGACCGCTCCCAAGGCTTCGACCATCTGCATCGGCGCCGGCCCCGCCGGCCTCACCGCCGCCTATCACCTGTCCAAGGCGGGCGCGCCGGTGACCGTGCTGGAGCGCGATCCCGTCAATGTCGGCGGCATCTCGCGCACCGAGACCTACAAGGGCTTCCGCTTCGACATCGGCGGCCACCGCTTCTTCTCGAAGTCGCGCGAGATCGAGGCGCTGTGGAACGAGATCCTCGGCGACCAGTTCATCGACCGGCCGCGCAAGTCGCGCATCTTCTACCAGCGCAAGCTGTTCGACTACCCGCTCAAGGCGTTCGACGCGCTGATGAAGCTGGGCATCGTCGAGTCGATGCTGTGCATGGCCTCGTACGGCCGTGCCAAGCTGATGCCGATCGCCCAGCCGAAAAGCTTCCAGGACTGGGTCACCAACCAGTTCGGCCGGCGCCTGTTCGGCATCTTCTTCAAGACCTACACCGAGAAGGTGTGGGGCATGAAGTGCACCGAGATCTCCGCCGACTGGGCGGCGCAGCGCATCAAGGGCCTGTCGCTGGGCAGCGCCGTGATGAACGCGCTGCTGCCGCGGAAGCCGAAATCGAAGGAAGCCACGATCAAGACCCTGATCGACAGCTTCCGCTATCCCCGCCTCGGGCCGGGCCAGATGTGGGAGGCCGCCGCCGCCCATGTCGAGCGCGCCGGCAACCGCGTGCATCGCGGCCATGACGTGGTCGGCCTGTCGCGCGACGCCGCCAGCGGTCGCTGGACCGTGACGACCGAGGACACGGCCGGCAACAGGCACAGCCATGGCGCCGACAACGTCGTCTCCAGCGCCGCCATCGCCGATCTCGCCGAGTACCTGCAGCCGGCGCCGCCGGCCGAGGTGCTGAAGGCGGCGCGCGCGCTGCGCTACCGCGACTTCATCACCGTCGCGCTGGTGGTCAAGGACAAGGGCCGCTTCGACGACAACTGGATCTACATCCACGAGCCGGGCGTGAAGGTCGGCCGCATCCAGAACTTCAAGTCGTGGTCGCCCGACCTGGTGCCCGACCAGAGCCTGAACTGCTATGGGCTGGAGTATTTCTGCTTCGAGGGCGACAACCTGTGGACCTCGAAGGACGAGGATCTCGTCGCCCTGGCGCGCAAGGAGCTGGTGCAGCTCGGCCTCGCCGCCGACGAGGACATGGTCGACGGCCACGTCATCCGCCAGCCCAAGGCCTACCCGGTCTACGACGACCACTACCAGCAGAACGTCCAGACGGTGCGGGCGTGGATCGAGAAGGACATGCCCGGCCTGCACCTCGTGGGCCGCAACGGCATGCACAAGTACAACAACCAGGACCACGCCATGATGACGGCGCTGCTGGCGGCGGAGAACATCCTCGCCGGCTATCGCAAATGGGATGTCTGGCAGGTCAACCAGGACGCCGAGTACCACGAGGCGGGCGAGGACCGCTCGCTGGCGCTCGAATCCGGCCGCCTCGTGCCGTCGCGGATGGCGCCGGCGGAGTGAGCCATTGTCGTCCTGGGCGCCGCGAAGGACCCAGCGGTCGAACAATCAAAGAATTGCGGCGCCGGATGAACTCCGGCGCCGCATTCGCTTGATCGAAACACCGCAAGGTCCTTCGCGGCGCGCCGGACGACGCAGATCAGCGCAGGACGTAAAGCCGGTACCCCGATTTGGCATCCAGCGGTCGCTCGATCAGCCAGTCGGGCGGCCGCCCTTCCTTCAGCGCTGCCCACAGCGTGCCCGCCTTCGCGCGGTCCCTGGTGCAGACCAGCACCGCCTTGGCCTTCGTCGCCGCGAAGCTCGCGGGCACCGACGCGCCGGCGAACCGCGTCTCGTCGAAGGCGTCCATGCTGCGCATGATCAGGCGTTCGGCGCGGTGATAGGGGCCGGCGACCGTGACCATATGCGTGAAGTAGAGGATCTCCGGCGCATCGCTGAACGGCGTCAGCACGATCTGCCCGGCCAGCGGCTCGAGATCGCGCGCCAGCAGCCGCGGATCGCAGGCGCCGCCCTGCCGCGCCGCCCTGTCGTGCGACGGCAGGATCGATGACAGCACGTAGGGACCGGCGAGCAGGCCGAACCAGGCCGCCACCAGCGCCAGTCGCCACGCGCCCATGGCCCCGCGGCGAGTGACGATCTCGATCACCACGCCCAGCGCGACGACGGCGGCGAGCTGCGGATACATCGCGAAGCGCACATGCTTGATGCCGATGAAGATCAGGAAGACGGCGAAGCCCGCGAGCAGCAGCGCCATCGGCGTGCGGCTGCGCCATAGCAGCGCGCCCAGCGACAGCGCCAGCACCAGCGCCGGCAGGATGATCATCAGGCCGAGATTGTCGGCCGAGCTCACCGGCTGCATCTCGGCGACGTATTGCCAGACGCGCTCGATCGCCTCGGCCGAGAAGATGCCGCCGGCGCCCTTCAGCACGCCAGGGTAGTGCGCGATCCAGGCGATGAGCGGCGCGGCGAGGATCGCGCCGGCGAGGATCGACGCCGGCCACAGCGAGGCGGGCGCCGGCACGAAGCGGCGCAGGATCAGCGGCACGACCACCATGCCCGCGGCCAGCTCGACGTAGACCAGCGACAGGCGATCGACCTCGTGCGCCAGCCGGCCGCTGGCCGGCGCATCGATCAGCAGCCCCAGCGCCAGCACGGCGAGATGACCGACGGCCAGCGCCAATGTGCGCGGGCCGACGCGGCGCCCGGCCTCGACGTCGCGCAACGCGGCGATGCCCCAGGCGAACAGGACGAAGGGCAGCGCTTCGGGGCTCATCCATTCGCCGAGCCCGCCGAGCACGCCAGCGGCGACCGCCAGCGTCAGTCCCCGCCCGCTCGCGCCGGCGACATAGGCCAGTGCCGGCATGATCACCGCGATGGCCGCCAGCACGACGTGATGATCGGCGCGGCCGAAGGCACCGTAGGCAACGATGCCCGGCGCCAGTGCGGCCAGCACCGCCGATGTGATCGCGTTTCGCCCGCTGCCGGCCGCCAGCCGAACGGCCTGGAACGCCGCCATCGCCACCATCGCCGTGCTCAATGGCCCGATCGCAGCGCCAGCCAGGCGCAGCGCCTCGGGCAGCGGGAAGAACAGGCGCAGCGGCAGGACCAGCAGGAAGATCATCGCGTCGAGCAGATGCGTCCAGTGCAGCGCGATGTTCAGGCCGCTGTTGTCGCGCGGCGTGTACTGCAGCACGCGGCCGGCCTCGAGCATCGCCTCGATGCGGCTGACGCGGGCGTAGGAATCGGTGTCGATCAGCTTGCCGGCGAACACGCCCTGCAGGTTGCCCGCCACCATCGAGGTGGCGGCGCAGGCGAGGATGATGATCACCACCAGCAGGGTGGATGGTCCGGGGGACGTGGTGGTGCGAACGGAGTTGGCTGGCACAATAACTAGTATGGCGGGAAGCGACCGGCCTCCGCATCTGGATATTGCGTCGCGGGGCTTGCTATTTTGAACGCCGTTCAATATTATCCGCCCAGCGTCGCTTCCGACGCGGGAGACAATCGATGCGTTGGCTTCGGCCGATCGCCTTCAATGCCTACTACTGGTCGCTGACGATCTTCGCGGCCCTGGCCTGCACCGTGCTGCTGGTCGTGCCGCTGCGCGATCCCCTGCGCACCATCATGCAGTACTGGGCGCGCGCGGTGGTCTGGGGCATGCGGATCTTCGGCGGCATGAAGATCGACGTGCGCGGCCGCGAGCACCTGCCGGCGAAGGGCCCCGCCCTGATCGCCAGCAAGCACCAGAGCGAGTGCGATGGCATCCTGATGGCGGCGCTGGTCAAGGACATCGCCTTCGTGGCGATGAAGGAGCTGTTCTCCTGGCCGCTGATCGGGCCGATCCTCTATCGCCTGCAGATGGTGCGCGTCGACACCTGCGGCGGCGAGCGCGAGCGGCGCAATCTCGCGCATTTCTGCCGCCGCGCCTTCGACAATGGCCGCGTGATCGCGATCTACCCCGAGGGCCATCTGATGCCGATCGGGCAGAAGGAGCGCTACCGCACCGGCATCTACTACCTGTCGCGCGACCTCGACCTGCCGGTGACGCCGGTGGCGCTGAGCGTCGGCCTGCTGTGGAGCCGCTGGCAGTTCTGGAAGCGTCCAGGTCACGCCGCGATCCAGTTCCTGCCGCCCATTGCGCCGTCGCAGGACAAGGACGCTTTCATGGCGCGGCTGGAGGGCGACATCGAGCAGGCCACCGCGGCGCTGGTCGCCGAGGCGACCGGCAAGCCGATCGAGCTGGCACGCTATGTGCCCCGCTCGCCGCCGCGTCCGGCCCGCGAGATCGACGCATCCCCCTTTACAACGCCTTGATACGGTTCCTAAATTTGTCCACAGCTTAGTTGGCGGTCCGTACCGGGGGAGAGGTCGGGACGCCGGATGTGGGGATGGTCATGATCCTGGCCAAGGGATTGCGGCGTCTGATCAGGGCGGGCTCGATGACGCTGATCGATGCCCGCGGGACGACACACCGAATCGTCGGCGATGCGCCGGGCCCCGATGTGACCGTCCGATTGCATGACCGCGCCCTGCACCGCAAGCTGGCGCTCAACCCGCGCCTGCGGGTCGGCGAGGCCTACATGGACGGCACGCTGACCGTCGACGATGGCCGGCTCTACGAGTTCCTCGACCTGCTTGGCCTCAACATGGCGAGCCTCGAGGCGCATCCGCTGGTTTCGGTGAAGATGGCGCTCGAGCAGGTCGTGCGCCTGCTGGGACAATACAATCCGATCGGCCGCGCGCAGCGCAACGTCGCGCATCACTACGATCTCAACGGCGCGCTCTACGACACCTTCCTCGATGCCGATCGCCAGTATTCGTGTGCCTATTTCCGCACGCCGCAGGACACGCTGGAGCAGGCGCAGGCGGCGAAGAAGGCGCACATCATGGCCAAGCTGCTGATCGAGCCCCGGCACAAGGTGCTCGACATCGGCTCGGGCTGGGGCGGGCTCGGCCTGCAGATCGCCCGCGATTCCGGCGCCGACGTCACCGGCGTGACGCTCTCTGTCGAGCAGCACGCCGCTTCGAGCCGCCGCGCGCTGGAGGCCGGCCTCGCCGACCGGGCGCGCTTCAAGCTGCTCGACTACCGGCGGGAGACCGGCACCTACGATCGCATCGTCTCCGTCGGCATGTTCGAGCATGTCGGCGCGCCGCATTACCGCGAGTTCTTCGCCAAGGTGAAGTCGCTGCTCGCCGAGGACGGCGTGATGCTGCTGCATTCGATCGGCACGATGGGTCCGCCGGGCACGCAGAACCCGTGGATCCGCAAGTACATCTTCCCGGGTGGCTACACACCCTCGCTGTCGGAGGTGCTGCGCGCCATCGAGCATGTGGGTCTCTACGTCGCCGACATCGAGATCCTGCGCCTGCACTACGCCGAGACGCTGCGGCACTGGCGCCAGCGCTTTATGGCCAACCGCGACCGGGTCAAGGCGATGGCCGGCTACGACGATCGCTTCTGCCGCATGTGGGAGTTCTATCTCGCCGCGGCCGAGATGAGCTTCCGGCGCATGGGCCAGATGGTGTTCCAGATCCAGCTCACCAAGAGCCAGACCGCCGTGCCGCTCACGCGCGACTACGTGCTCGACGGCGAACGCGCGCAGCTGTCGGTGGCGGCGGAGTAGTCAACCCGGAACATTCCGCGGCCGCGGTCAGTTATGCGCGTGTTGCACGGGATGATTCGGAGCGCGCGAATTTGCTCCATGCCGACGCGGCGCGACGGCGTTAGGGTCCGCCGATGGCAGAGAGCTCGAACGTCACCCCCCTTCCCGGCAGCGGCGATCAGCGCTTCCGCGAGCCACCGCACAATTTCGAGGCCGAGCAGGCGCTGCTCGGCGCCATCCTGGTCAACAACCTCGCCTACAATCGGGTCTCCGACTTCCTGCGGCCCGAGCACTTCGCCGATCCGCTGCATGGGCGCATCTTCGAGGCCGCCGCGCGCCTGATCGAGCGCAACCAGGTCGCAACGCCGGTCACGCTCAAGCCCTTCTTCGAGCGCGAGGAAGCCCTGCAGCAGGCCGGCGGCGCCGCCTATCTCGCGCGCCTCGCCGGTGCCGCGATCAGCATCATCGATGCCGGCGACTACGGCCGGCAGATCCACGATCTCTATCTGCGCCGCCAGCTGATCGACGTCGGCGAGACCATGGTCAACGGCGCCTTCGCCCCGGAGGTCGAGGAGCCGGCGACCAGCCAGATCGAGCAGGCCGAGAAGAAGCTCTACGACCTCGCCACCGCCGGCCAGATCGAGGGCGGCTTCAAGCCCTTCGGCTCGGCGCTGGCCGAAGCGGTAGAGATGGCGGAATCCGCCTACAAGCGCGAGGGCGGGCTGACCGGGGTCGCCTCGGGGCTGGGCGCGCTCGACCAGTTGCTGGGCGGACTGCACAAGTCGGACCTGATCGTGCTCGCCGGCCGTCCGTCGATGGGCAAGACGGCGCTGGCCACCAACATCGCCTTCCACGCCGCCAGGCAGTATCGTGAGGAGTTCGACGAGGACGGCCGCGCCCAGCCGGTCGACGGTGCGGTGATCGGCTTCTTCTCGCTGGAAATGTCGGCCGAGCAGCTTGCCACGCGAATCCTCGCCGAGCAGGCGCTGGTGAGCTCGGAGAAAATCCGCCGCGGCGAGCTCAACGCGCACGACTTCAACAGCGTGCTGGCGCGCAGCCGCGAGCTGCAGATGGTGCCGCTGTTCATCGACGACACGCCGGGCCTGACCGTCCAGGCGCTGCGCACCCGCGCGCGCCGCCTGAAGCGCCAGCACGGGCTGGGCATGATCGTCGTCGACTACCTGCAATTGCTGCAGGGTGCCGGCCGCGGCCGCGACACCAACCGCGTGCAGGAGATCTCCGAGATCACCCGCGGGCTGAAGACGCTGGCCAAGGAGCTCGACGTGCCGGTCGTCGCGCTCTCGCAGCTCAGCCGCGCCGTCGAGCAGCGCGAGGACAAGCGCCCGCAGCTCGCCGACCTGCGCGAATCGGGCTCGATCGAGCAGGACGCCGACGTGGTGATGTTCGTCTTCCGCGAGGAGTACTATCTTTCCCGCTCGGAGCCGGCGCGTCGGCCCGAGGAGAGCGACGAGCGTTTCAACGATCGCCACGACGCCTGGAAACAGCGCTGCGAGCAGTCGTACGGCAAGGCCGAGGTGATCGTCGCCAAGCAGCGTCACGGGCCCACAGGCGTGGTCCGCCTGAGCTTCGAGGGCGAGTTCACCAAGTTCGGCAATCTCTCGGCGGACGACAGCTACGGCAGCCTGCAGGAATAGGAGGATTCGAGCGGTGGCGAGCGACGTGGAAAGACTGGCGCGCGCCGCGGCGTTCGCCGCCTACAAGCACACCGGCCAGCTGCGCAAGGGCGAAGCCGGCGAACCCTACGTCAACCACGTCATCGAGGTCGCCGAGATGCTGGCGCGTGCCAGCGCCGGCGCCGATGTCGAGCTGGTGATCGGCGGCCTGCTGCACGACACCATCGAGGATACCGGCGCCACCCATGCCGAGGTCGCGGCGATCTTCGGCCTCGTCGTCGCCGATCTCGTGGCCGAGGTCACCGACGACAAGTCGCTGCCCAAGGCCGAGCGCAAGCGCCTGCAGGTGCTGCACGCGCCGCACAAATCGGCGCGGGCCAAGCAGCTCAAGCTCGCCGACAAGACCTCGAACCTGCGGGCCCTGACGAGCAGTCCACCATCCGACTGGCCGCTGTCGCGCCAGCGCGAGTATCTCGACTGGGCGCGCTCGGTCGCCGCCGGCCTGCGCGGCGCCAATGCCTGGCTGGAGGAGCAGTTCGACGAGGCCGCAGCCGCGGCCGAGCAGGCGATCGCCCGCAGGAGCTGATCCGGCAATGCGGGATTGATCGCCCGCCGTCCCTGCCCCATACGTTCGCGTAGATGTCGTTGCCTCCCGAGTCCCGCCGCGCCGGGGCCATCCTTACCGTCGATCTCGATGCCGTGGCCGCCAACTGGCGCCTGCTGCGCGATCTCGGGCGCGCCCAGGGCAAGCCCGTCGAATGCGCCGCCGTGCTCAAGGCCGACGCCTACGGCCTGGGCGCCGCGCGGGTGGGACGCCGGCTGTGGGCCGAAGGCTGCCGCCATTTCTTCGTCGCCCATGTCGATGAAGGCATCGCCCTGCGCGAAGCGGTACCCGAGGCCTGGATCTGCGTGCTCAACGGCCTGCTGCCGGGCGCCGATATCGACCTGGTCGAGCATCGGCTGGTACCGGCGCTCAACGATCTCGGCCAGGTCTCCGCCTGGCGCTCCTGCGCCCAGCGCGTCGCGCAGCCGCTCGACGCGGTGATCCATCTCGACACCGGCATGAACCGGCTGGGGCTGAGCGCCGAGGAGGCGATGCTGCTGGCCAACGACCGCATGCGCCTGCGCGGCCTGCGGCTGGCGCTGCTGATGAGTCACCTCGTGTCGTCCGAACGACCCGCCGACACCGTCAACCGCGCCCAGCTCGAGCGTTTCCGCCAGTTCGTCGCGCGCATGCCCGGCGCGCCGGCCTCGCTGGCCAATTCCTCGGGGATCTTCCTCGGCGCCGACTTCCACTTCGACCTGATGCGCCCGGGCGCGGCGCTCTACGGCATCAATCCCACGCCCGACGCGGCCAATCCCATGCAGCCGACCGTGGCGCTGATGGCCCGCATCCTCCAGGTCCGGCAAATTGAAGCCATGGCCGGCGTTGGCTATAACCACGACTGGCGGTCGGGACGGCCCACGCGCATCGGCGTCGTGGCCGCCGGATACGCCGACGGCTACATGCGTTCGTTGGGCAATCGTGGTGAAGTCGCGGTCGAAGGACACAAGGCGAAAGTCGTCGGACGGGTCTCGATGGATCTCTTGACAATCGACGTCACCAACCTGCCCGACGGGCTGGCGGTCCCCGGCGCCTTCGTCGAGCTGGTGGGCCCCAACATGCCGCCCGACATCGTGGCGCTCAGCGCGCGCACCAACGGCTACGAGATCCTCACCAACCTCGGCGATCGCTACCATCGCGTCTACAGCGAGGCCGCCTCGTGAACGTGCCGCTGGTCACCGTACTGGGCCGCATGACGATCGCCTTCCTCGGGCTCACCGGGGCGGTGACGGCCTTCGCCACGCGCAGCCTCCTGCACTGCTTCGAGCCGCCGATCTACCGCCGGCAGATCGGCCGCCAGATGCTGGAGATCGGCTACTACTCGCTGCCCGTCGTCGGGCTGACCGCGATCTTCACCGGCATGGTGCTGGCGCTGCAGAGCCACACCGGCTTCGCGCGTTTCTCGGCCGAGAGCGCGATCCCCAACGTCGTCGTCGTCTCGCTCACGCGCGAGCTGGGCCCGGTGCTGGCAGGCCTGATGGTCGCCGGCCGCGTCGGCGCGGCGATGGCCGCGGAGCTCGGCACCATGCGCGTGACCGAGCAGATCGACGCGCTCACCACGCTGTCGACCGAGCCCTTCAAGTACCTGGTGGCGCCGCGCATCATCGCCGCCATCGTCACCCTGCCGCTGCTGGTGCTGGTGGCCGACGCCATCGGCATCCTCGGCGGCTATCTGGTGGGCGTCTACAAGCTCGACTTCAACGAGCAGACCTACCTGCGCAACACCATGGACTTCCTCGAGTTCATGGACGTCTTTTCGGGCCTGGTGAAGGCGTCGGTGTTCGGCTTCCTGATCGCGCTGATGGGCTGCTACCACGGCTACAACTCGCGCGGCGGCGCGCAGGGCGTCGGCGCCGCGACCACCAACGCGGTGGTCTCGGCCTCGATCCTGATCCTGACCGCCAACTACCTCATCACCGAGCTGTTCTTCGCCCGCTGATCATGGCCGTTCCCCGCATCGCCGTCCGCGGACTGCGCAAATCCTTCGGCCACAAGAAAGTGCTCGACGGCATCGACGTCGAGGTCGCGGTCGGCGAATCGCTCGTCGTCATCGGCGGCTCGGGCTCGGGCAAGTCGGTGCTGCTCAAGTGCATCCTCGGCCTGATGCAGCCTGACGCCGGCTCGATCCTGATCGACGGCGAGGAGACGGTCGGCCTGCGGCGCTCCGATCGCGCCCGCGTCATGCGCAAGTTCGGCATGCTGTTCCAGGGCGGCGCGCTCTTCGACTCGCTGAAGGTCTGGGAGAACGTCGCCTTCGGCCCGATCCAGAGCGATCGGATGCCCGTCGCCGAGGCCAAGGCGATCGCGCTGGAGAAGCTCGGCAATGTCGGCCTGACCCCCGATGTCGGCGAGCTGAGGCCGGCCGAGCTGTCGGGCGGGATGCAGAAGCGCGTGGCGCTGGCGCGCGCCATCGCGCGCGAGCCGGAGATCATCTTCTTCGACGAGCCGACCACCGGGCTCGATCCGATCATGTCCGACGTGATCAACGACCTGATCGTGCAATGCGTGAAGCAGCTCGGCGCCTCGACCATCTCGATCACCCACGACATGGCGAGCGCGCGCAAGATCGGCGACCGCATCGCCATGCTCTACGAGGGCAAGCTGATCTGGCAGGGCCCGGTGGCCGAGATCGACCGCTCCGGCGACGCGCATGTCGACCAGTTCATCCACGGCCGCGCCGAAGGCCCGATCCGCATGCAGGTGCGAAGGAGCTAGACTTCTGGGGCCGCGCCGCTCCAGCGGCGCCTTCATGAAGCGCCGCTG
>JBFXAZ010000009.1:0-79599 GCA_050183765.1 Reyranellaceae bacterium
CCCTGGAACCCGTAAGCTCTGACGTCATCCTGAGCGCAGCGAAGGATCTTGCGGTTTCGCGGTCATGCGCGGGCACCGTGACCGATGGCACCACCGCAGGGTCCTTCGCTGCGCTCAGGACGACCGGAGCGGGCGCGCCATCCGGCATCACGCGGTGCGCCCTGGAACTCGTGGAAGCTCTGACGTCATCCTGAGCGCAGCGAAGGATCTCGCGGTTTCGCGATCATGCGTGGGCACCGTGACCGACGGCACCACCGCAGGGTCCTTCGCTTCGCTCAGGACGACGGGGATGGACGCACCATCACGATGCGCGCGCGCGCGTGCGGGCTGCGCTGCACGCCCAGGCGCCGCACTTCCTCGCGATGCGCCGTGCAGAGGTAGCGCGGCATCGCCACGCCGATCGGCCAGCGCCTGAAGCCGAAGGATTCGTACCAGCGCCGGTTCCAGGGCGCGGTGCCGCTGGTCAGCAGCGTGACGCGCGACGCGGCGATCTTCGCGGCGAAGGCCAGCACGCCGCCGATCATCAATCGCCCGATGCCGCGCCCGGCGGCTTCGTAGCGCATGTAGATGTTCTGCAGCTCCAGCTCGTCGCCCTCGCGCACGACGATGACGAAGCCCAGCCGCCGGCCGGCCCCGTCGCCGACGATCAGCACGTGGCCGCGTCGCGCCTGGCCGCGAAAGAAGGCGCGGCCGAGATCGCCGGTGCGGAAGCCCGCGCCGAACAGGCGCGCGCCGCTGCGCTTGATGGTGAAGCACTGGCGCCACTCGCCCTCGTCCGGCGCCGCGGTGCGCAGGACGAGATCGCCGACGATCGCGCGCCGCCGTTCGCCGCGCGGAGCCGGCTCGAACAGCGCCGCGATCGCTTCGGCGTCGCTCAATCGCACTTGGGGTTGGGGAACGCCGTGAATTCCTTGACCACGGCCTTCATCTCGATGCCCTCGCGCTTGAAGTTCATGCGCGGGATGACGCCGCTCTCGAACATCTCGTAGACGATCTCGCCGCGTTCGCCGAGGATTTTGGAGGTCTGCTTCAGCACCCAGCGGCGGCCCTTCAACGGCGCCGGCAGCTCGCGGATCTTGCCGGAGGGTGCCGGCTGGCCCTTGCCCTTGGGCGCCTTGGGATCGGGCGGCGGCGCGTCCTTCAGGGTGCCGATGGTGGAAATCGGATCGCGGAACGGGGTCGAGGAGGTCAGCTCCACCTTGAGGTCGACCGGCATCTGGAAGCGCACCAGGTCGACCGTCGAGGCGTACCAGGGGCCGGGGTGGTTGGCGCGCAGCTGCTCGAGAAGCAGGCGGCGGAACGTCATCGGCCCGATGGCGCCCGGCGGCAGCGCGACCTCGCGCGGCACCTTGCCGACGCGCACCTGCAACAGACCCTTCTTGTCCGGGCCGCCGAAGAACACCGCGCCCGAGACCGGATCGCCGCGCGAGTTGGCCATGTACTGCGCGCGATAGCCGAGCCGGTCGCCGTCCAGGCTCTCGGTGTAGTTCAGGCGCTCGTTGTAGATGTTGGCCAGGTCGCTGAACGGCTGGTCGTCGCCACGCTTGCCCTTGATGCCCTTGTCGACGACATAGTACAGCGCCCCGCCGTAGCTCCACGCCTCGCAGGTGCGGGTCCACGACTCCGAAAGCTGCGCCTCGGCATGGATGTCGCCCGGCGTCTTCTCGATGGTGACGCCGTAGGAGATGGTATAGCCCGACATCTCCACCGGCTTGGGCGGCGCGGGCGCGGGTTGCTGCGCTTGCGCCGTCAGCGCGGCGCCCAGCAGGCCAAAAACGCACCATCCGATCGTACGCCTGATCGGCATTCGTTGGTCTTCCCGAAGGCGGCGCGGCGGAGGGATGTCGCCGCGGCAACCGCCTGTCAGATGCCACGCATGGACGCGCGGCGCAACGTCGTTACGCGAACGCCTCCTCCCAGGTGCCCCGGGTCGAGGCCTTGGAGTATTCGGTCGCGCGGTTCTCGAAGAAATTGGTGTGCTCGACGGCGTTGAGCATGGCGTCGATCCACGGCAGCGGGTTCTTCTCGCTGCGGAAGATCGGCTGCAGGCCGAGCTGGTTCAGGCGGCGGTCGGCGATGAAGCGGATGTATTTCTTCACATCCTCTGCCGTCATGCCCTCGACGCCGCCCATCTCGAAGGCGAGATCGATGAAGGCGTCCTCGTGGTCGACGATGGTGGCGCAGGCGACGTAGAGCTCGCGGCGCAGCTCCTCGGTCCAGATCTCGGGGTTCTCCGAGATGAAGGTGCGGAACAGGCGGATCATCGAGTTGCAGTGCAGCGTCTCGTCGCGCACCGACCACGAGACGATCTGGCCCATGCCCTTCATCTTGTTGAAGCGCGGGAAGTTCAGCAGCATGGCGAAGGAGGCGAAGAGCTGCAGGCCCTCGGTGAAGGCGCCGAACACCGCCAGCGTCTTGGCGATGTCCTCCTTCGAATCGACGTTGAAGCCCTGCATGTAGTCGTACTTGTCCTTCATCTCCTTGTAGCGGAGGAAGGCCGAGTACTCGCTCTCGGGCATGCCGATGGTGTCGAGCAGATGGCTGTAGGCGGCGATGTGCACCGTCTCCATCGCCGAGAAGGCCGACAGCATCATCTGCACTTCGGTGGGTTTGAAGACCCGCGCGTAGTGCTTCATGTAGCAGTTGTTCACCTCGACGTCGGCCTGGGTGAAGAAGCGGAAGATCTGCGTCAGCAGGTGCCGCTCGGACTCGCTCAGCTTGTTGCGCCAGTCCTTGACGTCATCGGCCAGCGGCACCTCCTCCGGCAGCCAGTGGATGCGCTGCTGGGTGTGCCAGGCGTCGTAGGCCCAGGGATAATGGAATGGCTTGTAGATAGGCTTGGCGTCGAGCAGGGACATGGCGGCGGCCGATGCGAACGGAGTGCTGTGAACCGGACCGCGCCGCCGTCCCTCAGCCGAGAGACGGCGGCGCGACCGAAAGGGATCGGGGCCTCATTGGCAGGCGAGGCATTCCTCGTAGTTGTTGCTGTTCTCTTGGGAGGCCATGGCGGCCAGCGGCAGGTCCGAGGGGGCGTCGGCGCCGTTCTTCTTGTAGTCGGGGGGCATCGTGACCGAGGAACCGGCGATGTCCGACGACACCGCCTCCGCGCGCTGGATGCTCAGCGAGCGGCAGTAGTAGAGCGTCTTCACGCCGCGCTTCCACGCCATCATGTGGATCTGGTGGAGGTCGCGCTTGTGCACGTCGCCGGGCAGGAAGATGTTGAGCGACTGCGACTGGCAGATATAGGGCGTGCGGTCGGCGGCGTGCTCGACCAGCCAGCGCTGATCGAGCTCGAAGGCGGTCTTGAACACCGCCTTCTCGTGATCGTCGAAGAAGTCGAGATGCTGCACCGAGCCCTGGTTCAGGGTGATCGACGTCCACGTTTCCTCGTCGTCGCGGCCCTTCAGCGCCAGCACCTTCTGCAGGTACGGATTGCGCACGCTGAACGAGCCGCTGAGCGTCTTGTGCATGAAGACGTTGGCCGCCACCGGCTCGATGCCGGGCGAAGCGCCGCCGCAGATGATCGAGATCGACGCCGTCGGCGCGATCGCGAGCTTGTTGGAGAAGCGCTCCTTGATGCCGAAATCGGCGGCGTCTGGACAGGCGCCGCGCTCCTCGGCCAGCTTGACCGAGGCGGCGTCGCAGCCGGCCCTGATGTGCTTGAACATCTTCTTGTTCCACACCTTGGCCATCACCGACTCGAGCGGGATGTTGTTGGCCTGCAGGAAGGAGTGGAAGCCCATCACGCCCAGCCCGACGCTGCGCTCGCGCATCGCCGAGTAGGTGGCGCGCTGGAAGTCGCTGCCGGCGTCCTCGATGAAGCCCTGCAGCACGTTGTCGAGGAAGCGCATGACGTCCTCGACGAACATCGGATGCTCGTGCCACTCGAAATAGGTTTCGAGGTTCAGCGACGAGAGGCAGCACACCGCGGTGCGCTCCTTGCCGTACTTGTCGATGCCGGTGGGCAGCGTGATCTCGCTGCACAGATTCGACGTCTTGACCTGCAGGCCGGCCAGCTTCTGGTGCTCGGGCAGGTTCTTGTTCACGTGGTCGATGAAGATGATGTAGGGCTCGCCGGTCTCGATGCGCGCCTGCAGGATGCGGATCCACAGGTGGCGCGCCGAGATCTTGCGCAGCGGCGCGCCGTCCTTGGGCGAGGTCAGCGCCCATTCCTCGTCGTTCTCGACCGCGCGCATGAAGGCGTCGGGGATGAGGATGCCGTGGTGCAGGTTCAGCGCCTTGCGGTTGGGATCGCCGCCATTGGCGCGGCGAATCTCGATGAACTCCTCGATCTCGGGATGGCTGACCGGGATATAGACGGCGGCCGAGCCGCGGCGCAGCGAGCCCTGCGAGATCGCCAGGGTCAGTGAATCCATGACGCGGATGAAGGGCACGACGCCGGACGTCTTGCCGTTCATGCCGACCTTCTCGCCGATCGAGCGCAAATTGCCCCAGTAGGAGCCGATGCCGCCGCCGCGCGCCGCCAGCCAGACGTTCTCGTTCCACAGCTTGACGATGCCCTCGAGCGAATCGTCGGATTCGTTGAGGAAGCAGGAGATCGGCAGGCCGCGTTTGGTGCCGCCGTTGCTGAGCACCGGCGTCGCCGGCATGAACCACAGGTTGGAGATGTAGTCGTACAGGCGCTGGGCATGCGCGTCGTCGTCGGCGTAGGCCGAAGCCACGCGCGCGAACAGATCCTGGTAGCTTTCACCCGGCAGCAGATAGCGATCCGACAGGGTCGCCTTGCCGAACGGGGTCAGCTTGTCGTCCCGCGACCGATCGATCACCACCCGGCCGCCGCTCTGAACTTGCACTACATCAAACACTTGGCGCCCCCGTTCGTCTTCTTTCCACAGCTGTGGACAGGACAGTTTGTGGGTTTTTGCTACATCTTGAGTGGTTGGGCTGCCCAGCCACTATTAGTCGATGATACCCCCGCCTCCCGATGTGTCACGGCGAATCTTATTCCTCTGATGTGAATCGCAAAAAAATACCCATAATCAATTGAATTTATTCTCTGAAATGGCCCTTGAAATTACGTTTCGCGAAGCCTCTTGGCATCATGTTGCGGCGCACATAAAAAAAGAACAAAACGCGCTCTCGTAGGCATTTCCTATGTCGGCAACCAGATTGTCAAGATTTCCGCGCTTCGTCTGCCGTGACTTCGGCTAAGCCATTGCCGCTCAAGGAAAAATGATCCCCAAGACTATCCCCAGGCCGCGGGGACCCTCCCGTCGCCTTGATCGAGGTGCAATATTGCCAAGGTAGGAGCCCAACGATGGCTTCGACGGAGGCGCGCCATGGACGTTCGCTCATCGCCGACCGACCCGGCGATCGCCTCGACACTCGAAGCGGTGGCCGATCTGGCGCGCACGCGCGCGGCCGATCGCGGCCTCGACCCCGACATGGCCGCCATCCTCACGCGCACGCTCTATGGCGGGCTCTCGGCGGACGATCTCGTCGCCGCGCCGATCGCCGATCGTGCCGCCGCGGCCCTGAGCGTGCTCGACTTCGCGGGCCAGCGTGCCGCCGACGAGGCCAAGGTGCGGGTCTACGTCCCGACGCCTGCGCAGCACGGCTACGGCGCGAGCCACAGCGTCGTGGAGATCGTCAACGACGACATGCCGTTCCTGGTGGACTCGGTGACCATCGAGATCGTCCGGCGCGAGCTGGCGGTGCGGCTGCTGGCGCATCCGGTGATCGGCGCGCGGCGAGACGAGGCCGGCCGCCTGACCGCGATCGGCGACGACGGCCGGCGCGAATCGGTGATGCGCATCGAGATCGACCACACCGTCGAGCCCGAAGCGCTGGCGGACGGCTTGCGCGTGGCGCTGTCGGAAGTGCGGCTGGCGGTGAGCGACTGGCGCGGGATGCGCGAGGACGCGCTCGACGCGGCGCGCGCGCTCGGCGCCGCGGCCGGCCGCGGTAGCGAGCCGGAGGCGCTGGAGGAGGCCGCCGCCTTCCTGCGCTGGGCCGAGGACAACCATTTCACCTTCCTCGGCCACCGCCGGTATCGCTACGACGCGAGCGGCATGCGCACGCCGATCGAGGGATCCGGCCGGGGCATCCTGCGCGATCCCGCCGTGCGCATGCTCGATCCGCATCCCACCAGCGACGCGGCGCTGGCGCGCTTCGCGACGTCGCCCGAGCCCATGCTCCTGCTCAAGAGCGACCGCCCTTCGCGCGTGCATCGCGCCGGCGCGATGGACGTGATCGTCGTCAAGACCTACGACGAGGGCGGCAAGGTCAGCGGCGAGCGGCGCTTCTGCGGCCTGTTCACCTCGTCGGCCTATCACGCCTCGCCGCGCGAGATCCCGCTGCTGCGACGCAAGGTGGCGCGCATGCTGGCGCGCGCCGGGTTCGATCCCGCCAGCCATGACGGCAAGACGCTGCTCAACATTCTCGAGACGCACCCGCGCGACGAGATGTTCCAGAGCGACGACGACACGCTCTATTCGATCGCCACGGGCGTGCTGCAGCTGCAGGAGCGCCAGCACGTCGCGCTGTTCACCCGCCGCGACGCGGCCGCGCGCTTCGTCTCCTGCCTCGTCTACGCGCCGCGCGATCGCTACGACAGCGATCTGCGCCGGCGCTTCATGGCGACGCTGGAAGACGCCTATGACGGCGTGGTCGCCAGCTACTCGGTGGCGATGGGCGACGAATCGGTGCTGGCGCGCGTGCTGTTCATCGTGCGGCCGCGCCATCCCGAGGCGCCGCTGCCCGACGACGCGGCGGTCGAGCGGCAGCTCGCCGACGTGGCGCGCACATGGGCCGACCGGCTGCGCGATTCGCTCACCGAGCGCTACGGCGAGATCGAGGCGCGCAAGCTGGCGCGGCGCTTCGGCGCCGCCTTCCCCGCCGGCTATCGCGAGGCGTTCGACGGCGCCACGGCGGCGCGCGACCTGGTGCACATCTCGGCGGCGCTCAGCGAGAAGCCGCTGGGCATCGAGCTCTATCGCCGCGCCGACCAGAAGAAGGGCGCGCTGGGCCTGAAGCTGTTCAACACCGGCGCACCCATCGCGCTGTCCGACGTGCTGCCGATCCTCGAGAACATGGATCTGCGGGTGATGACCGAGACGCCCTACCGCATCGTCGTGCCGGGCGAGGACGGCGGCGAGGTGTGGCTGCACGATTTCGGGCTGGAGTTCGACGCCGGCCGCAAGATCGATCCCGCCGAAGCCGGTGACGATTTCGAGACGGCGCTGGGCGAGGTCTGGACCGGCGCGATGGAAAACGACGGCATGAACCGCCTCGTGCTGCGCGCCGGGCTGGACGCGCGCGACGTGACGGTGCTGCGCGCCTATGCCCGCTTCCTGCGCCAGGCCGGCATCGCCTTCAGCCAGGCCTACATGGAGGGCACGCTCGCGGCCCATCCCGACATCGCGGCCGACCTGGTGGGGCTGTTCCACGCCCGGCTCGATCCCGGCCTGGGCGAGGCGGACGCGCCCAGGCGGATCAGCGCGGTCGATGCCGTGCGCGATTCGATCCATGCGGCGCTCGAGCAGGTCACCAGCCTCGACGAGGACCGCATCCTGCGCCGCCTGCTGAGCGCGGTGAACGCCACCCTGCGCACCAATTTCTGGCGGGCGGCGGATGACGGCGGGCCCAAGTCCTTCCTGTCGCTGAAGATCGACAGCCGCGCACTCGACGAATTGCCGGCGCCCCGGCCGCTGGTCGAGATCTTCGTCTACAGCCCGCGCGTCGAGGGCGTGCATCTGCGCGGCGGCCGCGTCGCGCGCGGCGGCATCCGCTGGTCGGACCGGCGCGAGGATTTCCGCACCGAGATCCTCGGCCTGATGAAGGCACAGATGGTGAAGAACGCCGTCATCGTGCCGGTGGGTTCCAAGGGCGGCTTCTTCTGCAAGCGCATGCCGGCGGGCGGCACGCGCGAGCAGATCCAGGCCGAAGGCATCGCGTGCTACAAGACTCTGATCCGCGGCATGCTCGACGTCACCGACAATCTCGACGCCGACGGCGCGGTCGAGCCGCCGCCCGAGGTGGTGCGCCACGACGGCGACGATCCCTATCTCGTGGTCGCGGCCGACAAGGGCACGGCGACCTTCTCCGACATCGCCAACGACGTGTCGGCGGAATACGACTTCTGGCTGGGCGACGCTTTCGCCTCCGGTGGATCGGCCGGCTACGACCACAAGAAGATGGGCATCACGGCGCGTGGCGCGTGGGAGAACGTCAAGCGTCACTTCCGCGAGCTTGGCGTCGACATCCAAGAAACGGATTTCACCGCCGTGGGCGTCGGCGACATGTCCGGCGACGTGTTCGGCAACGGCATGCTGCGGTCGAAGCACACCAAGCTGCTGGCCGCCTTCGACCATCGCCACATCTTCGTCGACCCGGCGCCCGATCCGCGGGCGAGCTTCGCCGAGCGCCAGCGCCTGTTCGACCTGCCGCGCTCGTCCTGGGCCGATTACGACAGGGCGCTGCTGTCGCCGGGCGGCTTCATCGTCGAGCGCGGCGCGAAGTCGGTGACCATGACCGCGGAGGCCAAGGCGGCGCTGGGCGTCGAGCGCAACCACGTGACGCCGGTCGAGCTGATGCGCGCGATCCTCAAGGCGCCGGTCGACCTGCTGTTCTTCGGCGGTATCGGCAACTACGTGAAGGCCGCCGGCGAGAGCCAGGCCGATGCCGGCGACCGCGCCAACGATGCGCTGCGCATCGACGGCGCCGAGTTGCGCGCGCGTGTCGTCGGCGAGGGCGCCAATCTCGGCGCGACCCAGCGCGGCCGCATCGAGGCGGCGCAGAACGGCGTGCGAATCAATACCGACGCGCTCGACAACTCCGCCGGCGTCGATACGTCGGACCACGAGGTCAACATCAAGATCGCGCTGGGCGACGCCGTGCGGCGCGGTACGCTCAGCGTCGAGGAGCGCGATCGCGTCCTGGCGTCGATGACCGACGACGTCGCCGCGCTGGTGCTGCGCAACAACTACCAGCAGAGCCAGGCGATCACCGTCGCCGCGGCGCAGGCCGGCGCCATGCACGAGCGCCAGGCCCGCATGATGCGTGCGCTGGAGCGCGGCGGCCGGCTCGACCGCGCCGTCGAGTTCCTGCCCGACAACGACGCGATGAAGCGCCGCGCCACGGCGGGCCAGCCGCTGACCCGCCCCGAGCTCAGCGTGCTGCTGGCCTACGGCAAGCTCTCGGCCAACGACGAGATCCTCGCTTCCGACCTGCCCGACGATCCGCTGCTCGAGGCCGAGCTGCTGCGCTACTTCCCGCAGGCGATGCACGGGCACTACGGAGAGGCGATCCGCCGCCACCGGCTGCGGCGCGAGATCATCGCGCTGCAGGTCGTGAACTCGATGGTCAACCGCGTCGGCGGCACCTTCGTGCTCGACATCCGCGAGCGCACCGGCGCCGGCGGTGCGGACATCGCGCGCTGCTTCGCCATCGTGCGCGACAGCTTCGCGCTGCGCGACATCTGGGGCGAGATCGAGGCGCTCGATCCGCAGCTGGTCGCCGAGGCGCAGACGGCGATGTTGATCGCCACACAGCGGCTGACGGAACGCGGCACGGTGTGGTGCCTGCGCAACCTGGCGCGGCCGGTCGACATGACGGCGGCGGTGACGCGCCTGCGCGCGGCCGTGACCTCGCTCGTCGCCGACCTCGAACGTGTGCTGCCCGAGGGTGAGAGCCAGCAGCTCGCGATACGCGCCGACGCCTTCGCGCGCCTGGGCGCGCCCGAACCGCTGGCGCGCAGGGTGGCCCGTCTCGATACGCTGGCGACGATCGGCGATCTCGCCAATCTCGCCGACGGCGCCGGCGTGCCGGAGACCGACGTTGCGCGGGTCTATTTCGCGCTGGCGGCGCGGCTCGGGCTGGACTGGCTGCGCGGCGCGGCCGAGCGCCTGCCGCGCGACAACCACTGGACCATCATGGCCGGCGCGGCGCTGATCGACGACCTCGCCGCCGCCCAGCGCACGCTCACCGCCTCGGCGCTGCAGGCCGCGGCATCGGCCGGCGGCCCGCTCGATGCCAATGCCCTGCTCGACGCCTGGACGGCATCACGCCGCGAGCCGCTCGATCGCGCCGCGCGCCTGGTCACCGATCTGAAGGCGCAGGCCAATGTCGACGTCGCCATGCTGACCGTGGCGGCGCAGGAGATGCGGTCGCTGGCCTGAGCTATTTCTTCTTCGCCGCGTCGAGCAATGCGTCAAAGAGCTGATCGCGCGCGGCCTGCGATGGACGCGGCGTGAACGAGACGAACCACGACACGCCGCTCTCGTGCTCGACGGCGAGCATGCCGATCGTGTCGGGCGCCACGCCCCATGAGCCGGTATGCCAGTAGCGGTACCAGCGCCGCAGATGCAGCGCGCCGTCGCCGGTGACGTCGATCGTGCGGCGCACCATCGCGGTGTTGCGCCCCAGCCAGTAGAACGGCGCCGGATCGTCGGGCCCGGGCGGCATCGTGCCCAGCATCGGCCGCTCGCAGCGCTCCTCCTCCTTCCAGTCCGTCACCGGCGCTGGCAACGGATCGCGGCCCGTGACCAGCGACTCGCGACAGGCAGGAAAGCGTCGCGATGCCATCGCCCGCAAATACTCGGCACCGCTCAGCCGCCAACCGCCGAAGGCGGAGAATGAGCGCCAGTCCGGATCGAGACCGCCGTATTTGATGCCGGCCGGCTGCAGCACGGTTCGGGCACAGAAATGCTCGTAGTTCTCGCCGGTCACCACCTCGACGATCGCACCCAGCACGAGATAGCCGACGTTGGAGTAGCGGAACGCCTCCCCCGGCGCCGACTGCAGCGGAACGGTCAGGGTTGCAGCCAGCAATTCCTGCAGGCTGGCGGTCGCCGGCGACTTGCGTCTTTGCAGGAGTTCCATCGCCGACGGCGTCATCAAATCGCGCGGCGCGGCGGCGAATCCGGCACGATGCTCCAGCAGCTGCGCCACCGTCGCGCTCTTGATGCGCGGATCGGCTGGTTCGCCATGCGTCGCGAAGAACGGTCGCAGCGCGTCGCCGACCGTGGTCTCGAAACGCAGACGCCCCGTCGCGATCAGTTGGCCAATGCACTGGCCGGTGATCGCCTTGCTGAGGCTGGCCAGCAACACGCGCTGACTTTGGTCCTGCCTGCCGAAGCCAATCTCGACCACTGATGCCGGGTCGGCCGACCGCATCACCAGCACGGCCTTCTTGACACCATGCTCTTCTATCCAGGCCTGGAAGGCGGCCACCAGCGCCTCCTCGCGCGCCGGTGCCTGCGCTTGCGTGCCGAGCGGGAGGAGGATCAGCAGCACGATGACGGCGCGAAGGAGCCGCCCCATGCGCGTTACGCCCCCGCCACGCGCCGCGTGTGGCCCGCCCAGAACGGCTCGCGCAGCTCCTTGCGCTTGATCTTGCCGACCGGCGTCTTGGGCAGCGGATCGGTGCGCAGCACGACCTTGCCCGGGCGCTTGTAGTTGCCGAGCTTCTCCTCGCACAGCGCGATCAGCTCGGCCTCGCTCACCGTCGCATCGGGCCGCACGGTGCACACCGCGCAGGGCGTCTCGCCCCAGCGCTCGTGCGGGATGCCGAAGACCGCGGCCTCGACCACGTCGGGATGATCGGTGAGCGCGTTCTCGAGCTCGGCCGGATAGATGTTGAATCCGCCGGACACGATCATGTCGCCGGCGCGGTCGATCATGTAGAGGTAGCCGTTGACGTCGAGGTAGCCGACGTCGCCGGTCTTCACCCAGCCGTCGACCATGCGCTCGGCGGTGGCCTCCGGGTTGTTCCAGAAGCTGGTCATCTGGCCGTCGGTCTTGCCGACGATCTCGCCCACCGTGCCCGCCGGCACGGGCTTGTTGTCCTCGTCCCAGATCTGCAGCTGCGCGAAGGGCAGCGGCAGGCCGCAGGAGCGCAGCGGCGTCGAGCCGGGCACGTCAGTGGCGAACCACTGCTTGGGTCCCATCATGGCGATCGGCACGACCTCGGTCTGGCCATAGCCCTGGTACATCGCGTGGCCGAAGTATTTCTTCGCCGCGAGCGCGGTGTCGTCGGCGATCGGCGCGGCGGCGACCAGCAGGCATTTCAGGTGCGAGAAGTCGCGGCCTTCGAGCCCGGGCTGGTGGTTCAACGCGTTGAGCATGGTGGGCACCATGAACAGATAGGCGATCTTCTCGCGCTCCAGCAGCTCGATCACCTGCGCCGGATCGAAGCGATCGACCATGATGTTGCGGCCGCCGCCGAGCCACACCGGCACGAACTGGTAGCCCGAGGCGTGGCTGATCGGACCGAGATGCAGGCAGGCGTCGCCCGGCGCCACCGGCGGGAAGAGATAGAACCAGTCGCGGCCGGCGGCGAGCCAGGCGCGGTGCGAGTAGGCCACGCCCTTGGGCCGGCCGGTCGTGCCGCCGGTGTGACGGATGATGTAGTTGTCGGTCTCGGCGATCGGCAGGTCGGGGTCGACCGCCGATTGCGCGGCCAGCCAGCTCTCGTAGCCGGCGTCGCGCACCAGCACGTGCTCCAGGTCGGGCATCCGGGCGCGCACGGGCTCGACCTCCGGGAGATACTTCTCGTCAACCACCAGGGCGCGGCAATTGGTGTGGCCCATCATGTGCAGATGCGCATCCGGCGCGTTGCGCGGGTACAGCGGCACGCGCACCAGGTTGGCGATGCCGGCGCCGAGGAAGATGTCCGACGATTCGAGCCGGTTGTCCTCGAGCACCGCGACGCGGTCCTGCGGCTTCAGGCCCAGCGCCAGCAGGCCGTTGGCCATGCGCACGCCGCGCTCCCAGGCCTGGGCGAAGCTCAGGCGGCGATCGCCCATGACCACCGCCTCGCGCGCCGCGTAGTAGCCGGCGGCGCTGCGCATCTGCGTGCGCACGTCCATGTCGCGTCCTCCCCGGGCGCTGTTGCTTCACCGCGAGAGTTCGGCGACAGCCCGGCGGCGTCAAGAGCGCTACGGTGCCGCCGATGCGATACCGGTGCTGCGCGCGACGCGCTCGCGCAGCGCGAGCGCGAGGTCGATGAAGCCTTCCAGCATCGCCGGATCGTGGGCGTCCCGCCGCAACCGCACGCGCAGCGAGCGTGGCCCGACGACGACGATGGGAAAGTCCAGCTTGCCGCCGAAGCGCTGGAGCCAGGCGCGGATCGTCGACTCGATCGCGTCATGCTCCAGCGCCGGCGGGTCGCCGGACACGAACGTCGCGTAGGCCCGCGGACGGCCACCGGGCGCCTCGACGAGTCGCAGATCGCCGATCTCGTCGGCGAGGTCGCCGATCAGCATCGCCAGCAGGCGGCGGCCCAGCGGCCCGTCGAGCGACGACACCAGGGCGGCGGCGAAGGTCCCGGCCTCGCGCGGCATCGGCGGGCCGAGCAGCACGAGCCCGCCCTGCGCCCGCACGCTGGCATCCTCGAACTCCGTCTTGCGCACGCCGCTTTGCGTGCCGCTGCTGCTGCCGCGCGAGGAGTTGACCACGCGACAATCCCAGGTCGCGCGCTCTAGCGGCGCCAGCCGCAGGCGCACGCCGGCCCCGAACGAGGCCGGGCGATACTCGACGCTCCAGCGCCTGCGCTCCGCCAGGCGCGCCAGGGCCTCGCGTCGCGCACGCTCGGCGCGCCACAGGTAGAATCCGAGACCGCCGGCGAAGAGCACCGCGGCGACGATGGCCATGCCCACGACGGCTTCGTTCGACAGCATGGCCGTGCCTCATTTCCAGGTGACGATGAGTCGTCGGCCCGCCGTATCCGGCGCACCGTGGCGACGCAGGTGCCACCAGCGCCGAACGCCGGCGACGAGCGGGACCAATGCCAGCGCGGCGGCGAACGCCGCGACGGCGATGAACAGCCGCCCGGTGAACACCGCCCTGGGAATATAGTCCCGGCGGAACGACTCGAGCGAGCCCTGGGCGAGGAGTCGCGTCTCGACCAGGGCGCCGACGCGCCGGCCGCTGCCGATCACGCGGGCTTCCGCGACATCCGACCAGATCACCACCGGATCGCCGGCACGCAACGCGCATTCGCCGACACGCCGGCCCGATTCTGGCCAGTTCCACACGCCGCGCGCCGAGATGGGTCCTTGCGCGAGAATCGTCGCGCCGTCGCCAAAGGCGATCTCGATCTGCGCCGGGAAGAAGGCGGCGACCGCCGAGCCCACGCGGCCGCAGGCGTAGCTGGCGATGGTCCGCGGTTCGCCGCCGGCCTGGACACGCACGGCGGCGCCGGCCGTCGCCTCGGTCAGTACACCGAACAGCCGCTCCCCTCGCGAGGCGTCGCGCAGGGCGAGGATCTCGGCCTCCGATCGCGCCACCGGGATGGTGCCCAGCTGCGCGCCGGGATCGGCCGACGCCCAGAGGCCCAGCGCGGCGCCCAGCTGGGCGACCACGAGAATCGCGGACAGGATTGCGACCGCCGGCGCGTGCCGTCGGCTGGTCAGGCGCGGGAACAGGAAGCGCACCACCAGCGCAGAGGCGAGGGTGACCCCGGCGACGCCCAGGAGCCCCCCGACGCAGCTCTCGAACACCAAGCTCACCGTCTGGCCCGACGCCAGCAGCAGGGTGAGCAGCGCCGCGACGCTCGCCGCGGCGATCAGCGCGGCGCGCCCGAAGCGGCGGCGCCAATGCCACATCGCGACGACGCCGACCGTCGCGGCGAGAGCCGCGAGCAGCGCGCAGAGGGCCGGCCACGTCATCGCGGCGACGCCGCCGGCTTACAGGAAGGTGCGTGCGGCTTCATCGGCTGAGGTTCCCCGGGTCCGCCCGCCCGGAGCGCGACCGCACCCGGGACCTCAGGGTTTATAGACCGTGAAGCCGTAGGCCAGCAGCTTGCGATCGCCGTTCCAGATCTCCAGCGCCCAGGCGCCGGGGATCAGCTCGGCGGGGCGCTCGAAGCGGAAGCCCTGGAAGGTGGTGACGCCCATGCGATAGGCGTATGCGCAGCCGTCGTCGCGCCGGGGCCTGCCGGTGACGGCGTCGGGGATGCCGGGGTCGGGCGCGCGCCACAGCACGCGGAAGGTCGACACGCCGCCGGGCACCTTGCCGACAGGCCGGAACTTCACCCCGAAGGCCGTGCCCAGTCGCGCCGGAATGCGCGTGGTGTGCTCCTGGGCCGAGATGTTGACATCGGTGAAATCGGGCTCACTGATCGATTCGCACAATCCCACCGGCGTGGAACGCGCCGCCGCCGGCAATGCAAAGATGCCCGCCTCGACGATCTCGATGTCGCGGATTCCGGCGCCGCCCTGCGTGGTGGTGGTGCAGGCCGCCAATCCGGCCATCAGAACCAAGACTAGCCAGCGCATGAATTCCCCCCGAGCATGAATTAAGTGAGCGCTCCTATCATAAAAGAAAAATGAGTGCTCGCAATCTATTTGGCCGCCTCGACGGTGCCGGGGAGCATCGCCATGATGCGCGCCGCTCAGGAGTTGGGGGGAGTACGCGGATGGCCGGTGCATTGGCGGGATTGAAGATCGTCGACATGACCATCGTCGCGCTGGGGCCTTTTGCCACCATGATGCTGGCCGAGCAGGGCGCCGAGGTGATCAAGGTCGAATCGCCGGAGGGCGACACCACGCGCCATGTCGGACCCTCCAAGGCCAACAAGGGCATGGGCCCGCATCATCTGTTCGTGAACCGCAACAAGCGCTCGCTGTGCCTCGACCTGAAGCAGCCGGCGGCGCTGAAGGCGCTGATGAAGGTCATCGAAGGCGCCGACGCGCTGGTCTACTCGATCCGGCCGGCGGCGATGGCCCGGCTCGGCCTGTCGTACGAGGCGGTGCGCAGGGTCAACCCGACGATCTGCTACGTCGGCGCCTACGGCTATCACGAGGACGGTCCCTACGGGCATCTGCCGGCCTACGACGACGCGATCCAGGCGGCCTGCGGCTTTGCCTCGCTGATGGCCGGCGACAGCGGCGTGCCGCGCTACGCGCCCACCATCATGGCGGACAAGACGGTCGGCCTCACCCTGGCCTACGCGGTCCTGTGCGCGCTCATGCACAAGGTTCGAAGCGGCGAAGGCCAGAAGGTCGACGTGCCGATGTTCGAGACCATGGTGAACTGGCTGATGCTCGAGCACCTGTGGGAGCGCTCCCTCGCGCCCGACGGCAAGATGGGTTACAGCAGGCTGACGACGCCGACGCGCAAGCCCTATCGCGCGAGCGACGGCTATCTCGCGATCCTGCCCTACACCGACCGGCACTGGCGCGCCTTCTTCGAGGTCGCCGGCGAGCCCGGCGTGATGGACGATCCCCGCTACGCCACCATGGCGCAGCGCTCGCAGCACATCGCCGAGGTCTACGCGATGCTCGAGCGGCTGACGCCCACGCGCACGGTCGGCGAATGGATCGAGGCGCTGCGGGCACGCGAGATTCCCTGCATGCCGGTGCAATCCCTGGAGCAGCTGCCGGACGACCCGCACCTCAAGGCGCGCGGCGTCTTCCGCACCGTGGAGCACCACAGCGAGGGCGAGATCACCACGCTGGCGCCGCCGGTGGCCTTCTCGGCCACGCCCAGCGAGCACGGGCGCGGCGCGCCGCTTCTGGGCGAGGATTCGCGGGCGGTGCTGCGCGAGGCCGGGCTGCCCGAAGCCGAGATCGAGACGCTGCGCGCCAGCGGTGCGCTGGTCACGCTTTAGGCACCGAGGGCGGCCGCCGGAGATTCAAGTGTTGCGGTCAGGCAATTCTGATAAATACGGCGTCTGCGAATGATGCGGTGCGCATTGCCGCCCGCACACGAATGATCAAGGCCAGCGCCTTCGCCAAGCGAGGTCGCCGGTGGGGAGGATCGAGTGCAGGTGTTGTTGGCTTTCAGTAAGCGTATCGATTTCGTGAACGAGAAGATCGGCCGTTCGCTTTCGTGGCTGGTCCTGGTTGCGGTGCTGGTCAGCGCGGTCAACGCGGTCATCCGCAAGGTGTTCAGCAACAGCTCCAACGCGTGGCTCGAGCTGCAGTGGTATCTGTTCAGCGCCATCTTCCTGATGTGCGCAGCCTATACCTTGCTGAAGAACGAGCACATCCGCATCGACATCATATCCTCGCGGCTGAAGCGCAGCACCCGCAACTGGATCGACGTCGGCGGCCACGTCGTCTTCCTGCTGCCGATGTGCGCCCTGATGCTCTACGAAGCCTGGCCGTACTTCTGGCTTTCCTTCGTCAGCAGCGAGCATTCGAGCAACGCCGGCGGTCTGATCCGCTGGCCGGCCAAGATCCTCATCGTCATCGGCTTCGGAATGCTGCTGGCGCAGGGCATTTCGGAGCTGATCAAGCGGATCGCCGTGATCCAGGGAATCATTCCCGACGAGCGCGCCTCTTCCTCGGGCCCCCACTGATCGCGGACGGACTCCACCAATGCTGATTATCCGTTTGCTCCTGACGCTGTTCCTCGGCGTCCTGGGTGCCCTGCTGCTCGCCGCGCTGCTGTTCGACAACCCGTGGGCGGTCGCCTTCCTCAAGGCCGAGATGGCGCCGATCATGTTCGCCTCCATGGTCGTGCTGCTGCTGCTCGGCTATCCGGTCGCCTTTGCCCTCGGTGCGTGCGGCTTGCTGTACGGCCTCGTCGGCATCGACCTCGGCCTGTTCCAGCCCACGTTGCTCCAGGCGCTGCCGATCCGGATCTACGGCGTGATGGAGAACGACACGCTGCTGGCGATCCCGTTCTTCACCTTCATGGGCCTGATCCTCGAGCGCAGCGGCATGGCCGAGGATCTTCTCGACACGGTGGGCCAGCTGTTCGGGCCGGTGCCGGGCGGCCTCGCCTACGCCGTGGTCTTCGTCGGCGCCCTGCTCGCGGCGACGACCGGCGTCGTCGCCGCCTCGGTGATCTCGATGGGCCTGATCTCGCTGCCCATCATGCTGCGCTACGGCTACGACCGACGGCTCGCCTGCGGCACCATCGCGGCATCCGGCACGCTGGCGCAGATCATTCCGCCCAGCCTCGTGCTCATCGTGCTCGCCGACCAGCTCGGCAAGTCGGTGGGCGACATGTACGCCGGCGCGTTCATCCCCGGCTTCGTGCTCACCGCGCTGTACGCCGGCTACGTGCTCAGCCGCACGCTGTTCAATCCGAAGCTCGCGCCGCCGCTGCCGTTCGAGGCGATCACGATCCGCGACGACGATGGCGGTCTCGGCTACACCTCGCTGCTGGTCGTCGTCCTGCTCTGCATCGCCGGCGCGGTCGGCCTGGCGCACGTGCTGGACTGGGAGTCGATCTGGGCCGTCGCGCTGGTCGGCTTCGTCGCGTTCGTCGTCGCGCAGATCAACAAGATCTTCAAGCTGGGACTGCTGAGCAGGCTGGCGCAGCAGGTCATCATCGTGATGATGCCGCCGCTGGCGCTGATCTTCCTCGTGCTGGGAACGATCTTCATCGGCGTGGCGACCCCGACGGAAGGCGGCGCGATGGGCGCGTCCGGCGCGTTGCTGATGGCCCTGTCCTACCGCCGCCTGACGTGGGACCTGCTCAAGCAGGCGATGGACACGACGGCGAAGCTCTCGGCGTTCGTGGTGTTCATCCTCGTCGGCGCCCGCGTCTTCAGCCTCACCTTCTACGGCGTCAACGGAGACCAGTGGGTCGAGCATCTGTTGCTCGGGCTGCCGGGCGGCCAGATCGGGTTCCTGATCGTGGTCAACGTCCTGGTCTTCTTCCTGGCGTTCTTTCTCGATTTCTTCGAGCTGGCCTTCATCATCGTGCCGCTGCTCGCCAAGCCGGCCGAGTCCCTGGGCATCGACCTGATCTGGTTCGGCATCCTGCTGGGCGTCAACATGCAGACGTCCTTCATGCATCCGCCTTTCGGCTTCGCGCTGTTCTACCTGCGCAGCGTCGCGCCCGATCGACCATACGAGGACAAGGTCACCGGCAAGACCATCGACGGCGTATCGACGGTGCAGATCTACTGGGGCGCGGTCCCCTACGTTCTGATCCAGGTCTTCATGGTCGGCCTGGTGATCGCCTTCCCCGGCATGGTGACGGCCGGCCTCGACAAGGGGCCGAAGATCGACCCCAGCAAGGTCAAGATCGAGATCCCGGCGCCGCTCGGCGACGACGAGCCGCCGCCGATCATCATACCGCCGCCGACCAAGAAGTAGCGCCGGCCACGACAGGAAAAAGCCCCGCCGGGCGACCGGCGGGGCTTTTCAACGGTCGGGGCGCGACGCTCAGCGGCCGCGCGCGGACATCGAGAAGTTGAAGTTGTCGAACGTGTTCTCGGCGACGCGGAACCACAGGTTCTCGTCGGCGCGGAACTCCTTGAGGCTGTCGAACAGCTTCTTGAAGTTCGCGTTCTTGCCCGACAGCTCGGTGTAGAACTTGTAGGACGCGTCGAAGCAGGCTTCGAGCACCGGACGCGGGAACGGCTTCAGGACCGTGCCCGAAGCGACCAGCCGCTTCAGCGCCGCCGGATTGGCGGCATCGTACTTCGGCACCATCCAGCTGGTGACCAGGCCGGCGGCGGCCTCGATCATCTTCTTGTAGGCCGGCGGCAGGGTCTCGAGCGCCTTGTTGTTGACGTAGAGCGAACCGGCCGAGCAGCCTTCCCACCAGCCCGGGTAGTAGTAGTACTTGGCGACCTTGTGGAAGCCGAGCTTCTCGTCGTCGTAGGGGCCGACCCATTCGCAGGCGTCGATCGTGCCCTTCTCGAGCGCCGGATAGATGTCGCCGCCGGCGATCTGCTGCGGCACGGCGCCGAGATTGGTCAGGATCAGGCCGGCGAAGCCGCCGACGCGGAACTTCAGGCCCTTGAGGTCGTCGACCGTGTTGATCTCCTTGCGGAACCAGCCGCCCATCTGCGCGCCGGTGCCACCGAAGACGTAGCTGGTGAAGCCGTAGGATTTGTAGAACTCGTTGATCAGCGCGCTGCCGCCGCCATGGGTCAGCCAGGCATACTGCTGGCGCTGGTTCATCGAGAACGGCAGGCCGGTCTCGAACACGAAGCTCGGATCCTTGCCGAAGTAGTAGTAGGCCGCCGTCTGGCCCATCTCGACGGTGCCGTTCTGCACGGCGTCGGCGACCTGCAGGCCGGGCACGATCTCGCCCGCCGCGAAGCTTCGGATCTGGAACTTGTTGTCGGACATCTCGCCGATGATCTTGGCGAAGAGTTCGGCGCCGCCGTACAGCGTGTCGAGCGACTTCGGAAAGCTGGATGTCAGACGCCACTTCACTTCCGGCATCGACTGCGCGATCGCCGGCGCCGCCACTCCCGCGGCCGCCACGGCTGTCGCGCCAACGCCGGCGTGTCTTACAAACTTACGACGATTCATGAGCTCAACGCCCTCCCACCGAACTTTGGTTGACGCCCGGGGCAGCCACGGAAGGACCCGCTTGCCTCCCCCGAAGCGGCGGCACTGTGACACGCGGCGCGGGTTTGTCCAAGCCGGCCCACAAAAAAAGCCCCGCCAGAGCGGGGCTTTTCGTCTTCTCGTCTTCGCTCCGTGCTCAGAGCTTGCCCTGCGCCGACAGGCGGCCCATGAAATTGTCGAAGGTGCCTTCGGCGACGCGGAACCACAGGACCTGCTCGTTGCGGAACGGCTTCCAAGTATCGAACACCTTCTTGAACTTGGCGTTCTTGGCCGCGGTCTCGGCGTAGACTTGGACGGCGGCGTTGTAGCACGCCTCGAGCACGCTGGACGGAAACGGCGACAGCTTGGTGCCGCCGGCCACGAGCTCGCGCAGCGCCTTGGGATTCTGCGCGTCATACTTGGCGACCGACCATTGCGTTGTCTCACCGCAAGCTGACGAGATGGCTTCCTTGTAGAGCGGCGGCAGCGCGTCCCAGGCCTTGAGGCCGACATAGAGCGACAGCGCCGCCCCGCCTTCCCACCAGCCGGGGTAGTAGTAGTAAGGCGCCACCTTGTTGAACCCCAACTTCTGGTCGTCGTACGGACCGACCCATTCGGCGGCGTCGATCGTGCCCTTCTCCAGCGACGGATAGATGTCGCCGCCGGCGATCTGCTGCGGCACGACGCCGAGCCTGGTCAGCACCTGGCCGGCGAACCCGCCGATGCGCATCTTCACGCCCTTGAGGTCGTCGGGAGTCTTGATCTCCTTGCGGAACCAGCCGCCCATCTGCGCACCCGTGTGCGACATCAGGAAGGAGGTCATGTTGTAGTCCTTGTAGAACTCGCGCATGACCTCCAGGCCGCCGCCATGCATGACCCAGGCGGTGTGCTGGCGCGTGTTCAGGCCGAACGGCACCGCGGTGTCGAAGGCGAAGGTCGGATCCTTGCCGACATAGTAGTAGGCCGCGGTATGGCCGCACTCGACCGTCTCGTTCTGCACGGCGTCGACGACCTGCAGGCCGGGCACGATCTCGCCGCCGGCGAAGACGCGGATCTGGAACTTGTTGTCGGTCAGCGCCGCGACGCGCTTGGCGAAGTACTCGCCGGCGCCGTAGATGGTGTCGAGGCTCTTGGGGAAGCTCGACGCCAGGCGCCATTTCACCTCGGGCATCGACTGCGCGATCGCCGGGGCCGCGACGAGAGAAGCGGCGCCAACACCGCCTACGCCGGCCCGCTGTACGAATTTGCGGCGGTTCATCCTGATTGTCTCCTTTGGCTTGCGCGTCGCGACGGCAGGCGGCCACCGTCCGGGCCGGCCGACCGCCAACGCGGCGGCTTTCTAGCCATTTCCCGGCGGGATGGATAGGGCGCCAGTGCCCAAGAAAAAGGCCCTCTCGCCGCGGAGGCGAGAGGGCCGAGGGTAGCGTCCATCGGCGGAAAACGGGGAAGAGCCGCCGGAGACGCCCTGTACCTGCGACAGGATGCCCAGCCCGCATGATTCGACCGTGGCGGTTGCCTTACGGACTTGTGACTCCGGACGCGCCGCCGTGGATATCCGGCTTCAGGCCTGCTGGACGTCCAGCGCGTAGCCCGCGGCGCGCACGGTGCGGATGACATCGGCGTGCTCCTCGCCGTTGAGCGCCACGCGCAGCCGGCGGATATGCACGTCGACGGTGCGTGCCTCGACATAGACGTCGCGGCCCCACACCGCGTCGAGCAGCTGCTCGCGCGAGAAGACGCGGCCGGGGTGCTCCATGAAGTGGCGCAGCAGGCGGAACTCGGTGGGGCCCAGATGCACCGGCTTGCCGCCGCGCAGGACGCGGTGCTGCACCAGGTCCATGGCGATGTCGGCGTACTCCAGGACCTCGTCGGCCAGCGCCGGACGGATGCGGCGCAGCACGGCGCGGATGCGCGCCACCAGTTCGCTGGGCGAGAACGGCTTGGAGACATAGTCGTCGGCGCCGGCGTCGAGGCCGCGGATGCGGTCGCCCTCCTCGCCGCGCGCCGTCAGCATGATGATGGGAATGTTCGATGTGGTCGGCTGGCGGCGCAGCTGGCGGCAGACCTCGAGGCCCGACATCAGCGGCAGCATCCAGTCGAGCAGCACGAGGTCCGGCCGGTCGTCGGCGACCGACGTCAGCGCCTCCTCACCGTTGGTCGCCACCGAGACGCGGTAGCCGGACTGTTCCAGATTGTAGCGAAGCAGCTCGACGAGGGATTTCTCGTCCTCGACGAGCAGGATGTGTGGCTGGATCGCGTTCATGGGAGGGAGGCTGACGCGCTCTCTAGCGAGTTGGTTGGTCAAGCTGTCTGATAGATCTGGCCGCCGCCCTTGGGCCGGTCCGTCGCGAACGGCGCGCCGGTGACGCGGAAGACGATCAGCTCGGCGATGTTGGTGACGTGATCGCCGATGCGCTCGATGTTCTTGGCCATGAACATCAGGTGCGTGCCGGCCGTGATGGTCCGCGGATCCTCCATCATGTAGGTCAGCAGCTCGCGGAACAGGCCGTTGTAGGCGTCGTCGATCTCCTCGTCGCGCTTCCACACCGCCTCGGCGGCGGCGACGTCGCCCTTCGCGAAGGCGTCGAGCACGTCGGTGAGCAGGCCTTGCACCAGCTTGCCGATACGGTCGATGCCGGTCATGGCGCGCGGCGGCACCGAACCCTGCATCAGCACGATCGAGCGCTTGGCGTTGTTCTTGGCGTAGTCGGCGATGCGCTCCAGCGTCGTCGCCATCTTCACCGCCGAGAGGATGTTGCGCAGGTCGACGGCCATCGGCTGGCGCAGCGCCAGCATCTGCAGCACGTGCTCCTGGATGTCCTTCTCGATCTGATCGATGCGCGCATCGGCGCCGATCACCGATTCCGCGAGCGTCGAGTCGCGCTCGCGGATCGCCTGCAGCGAGCGCGCCAGCTGCGCCTCGGCCAGGCCGCCCATCTCGCTGATCTTCGAATCGAGGCGCTGCAGCTCCTCGTCGAAGCGCTTGAACATGTGCTCGTTCGCCATGGGGGGAACCTCCGAACGCCTTTGCGGCTTAGCCGATGCGGCCCGTGATGTAGGACTGGGTACGCTGGTCGACCGGGTTGGTGAAGATCTGCTTGGTTTCGCCGAATTCGACCAGGTAGCCGAGGTGGAAGAATGCGGTCTTCTGCGACACGCGCGCCGCCTGCTGCATCGAGTGCGTCACGATCACGATGGCGAAGTTCTCGCGCAGCTCGTCGATCAGCTCCTCGATCTTGGCCGTGGCGATCGGATCGAGCGCCGAGCACGGCTCGTCCATCAGAATCACCTCGGGGCTGACCGCGATGGCGCGCGCGATGCACAGGCGCTGTTGCTGGCCGCCCGACAGGCCGGTGCCGGGCTGGTCGAGCCGGTCCTTGACCTCGGTCCACAGCCCGGCCTTCAGCAGCGAGTTCTCGACGATGGCGTCGAACTCCGGCTTGCTGCTGGCGATGCCGTGGATGCGCGGCCCGTAGGCGACGTTCTCGTAGATCGACTTGGGGAACGGGTTGGGCTTCTGGAACACCATGCCGACGCGCGCGCGCAGCTGCACCACGTCGATCGACTTGTCGTAGATGTCCTTGCCGTCGAGCGTCGTCGAGCCGGTGACGCGGCAGCCGGCGATGGTATCGTTCATGCGGTTGAGGCAGCGCAGATAAGTCGACTTGCCGCAGCCCGATGGGCCGATCAGCGACGTGACCTCGCGGTCGCGCAGATCGATGTCGACGCCGTGCAGCGCCTCCTTCTCGCCGTAGAAGACCTTGACGTCCTTGCTGCTGAACTTGACCGCGTGGTCCCGCCCGTTGGCGCGCGGCGGTTCCTTGACGGCGGTCGTGACGGTGGTTGCGGTGTCCATGGTATTTCCCCTACCAGCGGCGCTCGAACTTGCGGCGCAGGATGACGGCGGTGGCGTTCATGACGATCAGGAACGCCAGCAGGATGAGGATCGCGGCGGAGGTGCGCTCGACAAAGGCACGCTCCGATGCTCCGGCCCACATGTAGATCTGCACGGGCAGGGCCGTGGCCGGATCGAACGGCGTGCCCGGATAGGCGACGACGAAGGCCACCATGCCGATCAGGAGCAGCGGCGCCGTCTCGCCGAGCGCGCGCGCCATGCCGATGATGGTGCCGGTGAGGATGCCCGGCATGGCCAGGGGCAGCACGTGATGCGTGATCACCTGCATGCTGGAGGCACCGACGCCCAGCGCCGCCTCGCGGATCGACGGCGGCACGGCCTTGATCGCGGCGCGGGTGGCGATGATCACGACCGGCAGGGTCATCAGGGCCAGGACCAGGCCACCGACCACCGGCGCGGAGCGCGGCATGCCGAACATGTTGAGGAAGATCGCCAGGCCGAGCAGGCCGAAGACGATCGAGGGCACCGCCGCGAGGTTGTTGATGTTGACCTCGATGAGGTCGGTCCAGCGGTTCTTGGGAGCGAACTCCTCGAGGTACACCGCCGCCGCGACGCCCACGGGCAGGGCAACCAGCAGCACGACCGCCATCATATAAAGCGAGCCGACCATGGCGACGCCCATGCCGGCCAGCTCGGGCTCGCTCGACGCGCCCTTGGTGAACAGGTTGGTGTTGAACGACCGCGCGACCCGGCCGTCGGCCTTCAGCTTGTCGAGCCAGGCCAGCTGCCGGTTGTTGATGCGGCGCTTGTCCTCGGCGACGCTGCGTGAGATGCCGCCCTTGAGCATGGTGTCGACGTCGGCGCTGGCGGTGACCCACACCTCGATGGTCTTGCCGATCAGGCTCGGGTCGGACAGCACGCGATCGCGCAGCTCGAGATCGGCGCCGTTCGACAGCAGGGCGTAGGCGTCGCGCCGCTGGGCGCGATCGGAGCCGACACCCAACGCCTTGCGGAAGGCGGCGCGCAGCACCGACTGGTACTCGCCCTTCATCAGCATCTCTTGGTCGGGCGTGCCCGTGAAGCCCAGCTCGCCGGCGTCAAGCTCGACCGGGATGCGCAACTGCGTCTGCTGGAAGGCGCCCAGACCCTGGAAGATCAGCGTGCCGAACAGCCAGGCGAGGAAGAACAGGCCGAAGACGATCGCCGCCACGCCATACCATCGGAAGCGCCTCTCGGCGGCGTAGCGCTTGCGCAGCCGGCTGTCGTCGAGCGCCTTGTTTGCGCGCTCGCGCGCCTCGGCGGAAGTGATGGAAAAGCCGTTGGCCGTCATGTCGGTCATGGTGCGAGTGTCCGCCGGAAAGGAGCGCGTCGGGGCATCGGTCAGTCGTACTGCTCGCGATACTTGCGCACGATGTAGAGCGCATAGATGTTGAGTCCGAGCGTGGCGACGAACAGCGTCAGGCCGAGCGCGAAGGCGACCAGGGTCTGTGGGCTGTTGAACTCGAGGTCGCCGGTGAGCTGGCTGACGATCTTCACCGTCACCGTCGTCACCGACTCGAAGGGATTGAGCGTCAGGTTGGCGGCGATGCCGGCGGCCATCACCACGATCATCGTTTCGCCGATGGCGCGCGAAGTCGCGAGCAGGACCGAGCCGACGATGCCGGGCAGCGCCGCCGGGAAGATCACGCGCCTGATGGTCTCGGACTGGGTCGCGCCCAGGGCATAGGAGCCGTCGCGCAGCGATTGCGGCACGGCGTTGATGATGTCGTCCGACAGCGAGGAGACGAAGGGAATGATCATCACGCCCATCACCACGCCGGCGGTGAGCGCGCTGGTGGCGGAGATGTCCAGGCCGAGCGAGGCGCCGAAATCGCGCAGCAGCGGCCCCAGCGTGGTCAGCGCGAAGAAGCCGTACACGACGGTCGGGATGCCGGCGAGAATCTCCAGCAGCGGCTTGACCCAGGAGCGCACGCGGCGGCTGGCGTACTCCGACAGGTAGATCGCCGACAGCAGGCCGACCGGCACGGCCACCAGCATCGAGATCAGCGAGATGAAGATCGTGCCCCACAGCAGCGGCAGCAGGCCGAACTGACCGGCCGATCCCTCGCGGCCGACGGCGGTGAACCGCGGGTCCCAGACCGTGCCGAAGAAGAAGTCGACCGGCGACACCAGCGAGAAGAAGTGCAGGGTCTCGAAGAGCATCGAGAAGACGATGCCGATGGTGGTGAGGATGGCGATCGCCGAGCAGGCGATCAGCAGCCACAGCAACACGCGCTCGACACGGTTGCGCGCCCGCATGGGCGCGGTGACCCGGCGGTAGGCGTAGGCGAAGCCGGCCAGGCACACGGCGAGCGCGAGGCCGAAAGCGATCCAGTGCGACAACGCCTGAAGCTCGGTCTGCCGGGCCGCGGCGGCGCGCACGTAGGCGGGGATCTCGCCGGGAACCGGGCGGCCCTGCGCCAGGTTATCGATCGTCGTCAGGATGAGGCTGAGCCGGTCGGCGGGCAGGGACCGCACATCGTCCGGAAGGCCGCCCTGCACGATGGAGTGGATGACCGCGCCATGGCCGACGGTCCAAAGCGCCAGCAGCGCCAGCGCCGGCAGCCCGACGCACAGCGCCACGAACGAGCCGTAATACTGCGGCCGCGAATGCAGGATGCTGGCCTTGCCACCGGCGACGGCCAGCGCTCGCGTGCGGCCGGTCCAGAAGGCGATCAGCGCCAGGGCGACGACTATTGCCTGCGTGATCGAGTGCGAAATTCGTACCCTGCCGGACTGGGATAAAGCGCGTATGCCGGATCGGGGGGCGTCGCGGCGCCCAGGGCGCCGCGACGCGCCTCGGTTAATTCAGGACTTCGCCCTTGCCGAAGGCAGCGCGCACGGCCTGACGCTCGGCCTTGGGCATCGGGATCAGGCCCTTGTCGACCGTCATGCCCTCGTCGCCGACCATCTTGTCGCTGAGGAAGAACTCGACGTACTCCTTCAGGCCGGGGATCACGCCGATATGCGCCTTCTTGACGTAGAAGTAGAGCGGGCGCGAGACCGGGTACTTGCCGGACGCGATCAGCTCGACCGTCGGCGTGATGCCCGAGACGGTGGCGACCTGGATCTTGTCCTTGTTCTGGTCGTAGAAGCTCAGGCCGAACACGCCGATCGCGGTCGGCGTGCGCTGGATGCGCGCCAGGGTCTCGGTGTAATCGCCGTCGATGTCGACCGACAGGCCGTCCTTGCGCACCCGGATGCAGGCGTTGCGCCGGGCCTTGGAGTCCGTGATGGCCTTGATCTCGGGCAAGCCATGGCAGCCGGCCTCGAGCACCTTCTCCTCGAAGACTTCGCGCGTGCCGTGCTTCTCGCCGGGAATGAAGAGCATGATCGCCTGGTCCGGCAGCTTGGGGTCGATTTCCTTCCAGTTCTTGTAGGGATTGGCGACCATCTTGCCGCCGACGGGCACCTGGGCGGCGGCCGCCTTGTAGATGTGCACCGGCTCGAAGGCGAACTTGGCGCCCTTGGCGTCGCTGGCGAAGACGATACCGTCATAGCCGAAGCGGATCTCGATGACCCCGGTCACGCCATTCTTCTTGCACTCCTCGACCTCGCTCGGCTTGATCTTGCGCGACGAGTTGGCGATGTCGATGGTCTTGTCGCCGACGCCGCCGCAGAAGTTCTTCAGGCCGGCCGACGATCCGCCGGACTCGACGATCGGCGTCTTGAACTTCGGATTGGCCTTGCCGAACTGCTCCGCGACGACGGTGGCGAAGGGCAGCACGGTCGACGACCCGGCGATCTGGATCTGGTCGCGGGCTTGGGCGCCGCCGGCCACAGCCACGGCAAGAAGGGTGCCGACGGCGAATGACTTATTAAACATGGAACAGCTCCTTTGAGAGCCACGGCGACCCCAACGGCAGCGCCGTGCAGTGACGGCGCGAGTCCTATGAAGGCTCTGGGACTGTTCTATTGCCGAATCTTTACAGTTCGATGAATTCAGCCAACAGGTGGATAACTTGTCGAGTGTTCACTCACGCGGGTGTGAGTACCGCCGGCAGAATCACCGTGAAGGTCGAGCCCCGGCCGAGCTCGCTGTCGATCTCCAGCCGGCCGCGGTGGCGGTTCAGCACGTGCTTGACGATCGCCAGGCCGAGCCCGGTCCCGCCCATTTCGCGCGAGCGCGCGTTGTCGACCCGATAGAACCGCTCGGTGAGGCGCTCGATGTGCTCCGGCGCGATGCCCTCGCCGTGGTCGGTCACCGAGACCTCCAGCTCCTTCGCCGGATCGCCCGAGACGCGCGCCACGACCTCCACGGTCGCGCCCGGCGCCGTGTACTTCACGGCGTTGTCGGCGAGGTTCTGGAACACCATGGTGAGCTCGTCGGCGTCGCCGACCACATAGGGCAGGTTGTCGGGGATCTCGAAGGCGACGGAGACGCCGCGCTGGCGCGCCTTCATGTCGATGAGGTCGCGCACGCCGCGCAGCACGCCGCCGACATCGACGCGCGACGTCGGCGCCTCGTGCTCGCGCTGCTCGATGCGCGAGAGCGACAGCAGGTCCTCGACCAGCCGGCGCATGCGGTCGGTCTGCTCGGCCATGATGGCGAGGAAGCGCTCGCGTGCCTTGGTGTCGTCGCGTGCCGGCCCGCGCAGGGTCTCGACGAAGCCGACGAGGCCGGCCAGCGGCGTGCGCAGCTCGTGGCTGGCGTTGGCGACGAAGTCGGCGCGCATGCGCTCGGCGCGGCGCAGCGCGCTGATGTCGTGCAGCAGCACCAGCGCCAGGGAACCGTCGGCCGTGGCGCGCGGCAGGCGCTTGACGTGGGCTGAGAAGATGCGCTCGGGCGGGCCGGCCTGGGTCAGCTCGACGACCGCCGTCTCGGTCGGCGCCTGCGCCTCGAGCGCGGCGTCGACCGCGTCGAGGAGGGCGGGCTGGCGCAGGGTCGCCGACAGGTCGCGCTCGGCGGCCGGCGCGCCCACCAGGTCCTTCGCCGCGCGGTTCCAGCGCACCAGCCGCCGGCGGCGATCGACGGTGAAGAGCGGGTCGGGCAGGCCGTCGACGATGGTCTGCGCGGAGACCTCGAGGCCGGCGATGGCCTCGCGCTGGCGCCGCCACATGCCGTCGAGCGCCTGCACGCCGGTGGCGAGCTCCTCGGCCGCCGGCGACAGCACGAAGCGCGGCACGTCGGGCTCGTCGCCGCGCGCCAGGTCCTCGACGTAGCGCGAGAAGCGCACGAAGGAGTGCAGGTAGCGGCGCACGATGACGGCGGTGCACAAGCCGATCGCCGCCATCGCCGCCAGCGCGCGATCGACCGGCAGCCAGCCGGCGACGATCATGGCGGTGAGCACGATCACGGCCGGCGCCAACACCACGGCATTGGCGATCAGGTGGCGCCGCAAAGGCAGGCTGGGCTCGGGATCGGCCATCGGTCGAGACTATACGCCGTGATTTGCCGCCGGGTTACGACCGCTCATGAAAGGTCCCGATCGAAAGCACCAAGGGCCGCGTCCGGCGCGGCCGATTCCATCGGAAATCCGTTCCTTTCCCTTTCCCATTCCTCTTCCCGTTCCTTTCCTATTCCGTTCCCTTCCTTTCCATCCTGTTCCGGCACGGTGCCGGCACAGGTCTGCTCCGGTGCCGGTCCGGGCAGCGCCGAGGCCTTCTCCTTCACGTTGAACACCTGGTGCCGGGCGAAGCTGGGAACGACGCCGTATTCGACGCCCGCGACGCTGTAGCGCCGCACGAAGCCGTAGCGGACCAGCGCCTCGAGCACGCGCTCGAAGTCGACCTCGTCGTAGGGCAGGACCTGGATCTTCAGCTCCGGCGGCCGCCACTTGAAGCGACCGGCGCGGTCGATGACGCACCACATGCCGGCATAGGCCAGGCGCAGCGGCAGGCCGCTGTCGCGCTCGGCCACCCACAGCTCGTGGTGACGGAAGAAATCGGGCTTGATCGTTCGGATTCGCGCCATGTCTGCACCTCTGTTGTCGAGGTACTTTCCGCCCGAATCCGCCAATCTCCTATTTCTGCCCCTACGGCTGTCGAAATCAGCGCGGCGACATCGAGTGGTAGGCGGCGAGCGCGGCGTGGGTGACCAGGTCGCCGCTCGAGGCGCTCATCTGCACCATCTGCACCGGCTTCTGCAGGCCGTCGATCACCGGCCCGAACACCGTGACGCCGCCCAGCATCTGCATCAGGCGCGAGGAGATGTGGGCGGAGTGCAGGCCCGGCATGATCAGGATATTGGCCGGGCCGGTCAGGCGGCAGAACGGGTAGACGCTCTTCATCAGCTCGAAGTCGAGCGCCATGTCGGCCTGCATCTCTCCCTCGAACTCGAAATCGACCTGCGAGCGTTCGAGCACGTGGATCGCCTCGCGGATGCGCGCCGTGCGTTCGATCTCGCGCGAGCCGAAATTGGTGAACGAGAGGAAGGCGACGCGCGGCTCGTGGCCCATGTGATGCGCGTTGCGCGCCATCTGGCGCGCGATCATCGCCAGCTGCTCCGATGTCGGCGTCTCGTTCACCGAGGTGTCGGCGAGGAACACCGTGCGCCCGCGCGAGACGACGATCGAGTAGCCGATCGGCACCTTGTCGCGCTCGACGTCGATGACGCGCGTGACATCGGCGAAGCACTCGGGGAAGCGCCGGGTGATGCCGGTGACCATGCCGTCGGCGTCGCCGGCGGCGACCATGCAGGCGCCGAAGACGTTGCGGCCCTGGTTGACCATGCGCTGCACGTCGCGGCGCAGGAAGCCGCTGCGCTGCAGGCGGGCGTAGACCATGTCGGTATAGGCCTGGTTCTTGGTCGACAGGCGCGCGTTGTGAATCTCCAGCCCGCCTTCGTCCTCGATACCCAGCGACTTCATGGTGTCGCGCACGATCTCCTCGCGCCCGATCAGGATCGGCGTTCCATAGCCCGCGTCGCGGAACGCGATGGCGGCGCGAATGGTGCGCTCCTCCTCACCCTCGGCGAAGGCGATCCGCTTGGGATTGGCGCGCACTTCCTCGAGCACGCCCTGCAGCCAGCTCGACGTCGGATCCAGACGCCCGGCGAGCTGCCGGTGATAGGCCTCCATGTCGATGATCGGCTTGCGCGCCACGCCGCTGTCCATCGCCGCCTGGGCGACGGCCGACGAGACGTCGACGATCAGGCGCGGATCGAACGGCACCGGCACGATGTATTCCGGCCCGTAGCGCAGGCGGCGGCCGGCATAGGCGCGGTCGACCTCGTCGGGCACGTCCTCGCGCGCCAGCTTGGCCAGCGCCTCGGCGGCGGCGATCTTCATCGGCTCGTTGATCGTCGTGGCGCGCACGTCGAGCGCGCCGCGGAAGATGTAGGGGAAGCCCAGCACGTTGTTGATCTGGTTGGGATAGTCGCTGCGGCCGGTGGCCACGATGGCGTCGCCGCGCACCGAAGCGACATCCTCCGGCGTGATCTCGGGATCGGGATTGGCCATGGCGAAGATGATCGGCCGCGCGGCCATGCTGCGCACCATGTCGGCGGTCACCGCGCCCTTCACCGACAGGCCGAAGAACACGTCGGCGCCCTTCATCGCGTCTTCCAGCGAGCGCGCCTTGGTGCGCACGGTGTGCGCCGACTTCCACTGGTTCATGCCCTCGGTGCGGCCCTGGTAGAGCACGCCCTTGGTGTCGCAGACGATGACGTTCTCGTGCGGCACGCCCATCGCCTTGATCAGCTCGATGCAGGCGATCGAGGCGGCGCCGGCGCCGTTGACCACCATCTTGATGTCCTTCAGCGCGCGGCCGGTGATGTGCATCGCGTTGATCAGGCCGGCGGCCGAGACGACCGCAGTACCGTGCTGGTCGTCGTGGAAGATCGGGATGTCCATCAGCTCGCGCAGGCGCTGCTCGATGATGAAGCACTCCGGTGCCTTGATATCCTCCAGGTTGATGCCGCCGAAGCTCGGGCCCAGGAACTTCACGCAGTTGATGAACTCGTCCGGGTCCTTGGTGTCGACCTCCAGGTCGATGCCGTCGACATCGGCGAAGCGCTTGAACAGCACCGCCTTGCCTTCCATCACCGGCTTGCCGGCCAGCGCCCCGAGATCGCCCAGGCCGAGCACCGCGGTGCCGTTGGAGATGATGGCGACGATGTTGCCCTTGGCCGTGTAGTCGTAGGCGGTCGAGGGATCCTTCTGGATCTCCAGGCAGGGCGCGGCGACGCCCGGCGAGTAGGCCAGCGACAGATCGCGCTGGGTGACCAGCGGCTTGGTGGCGACGATCTCCAGCTTGCCGGGCCGCCCTTCGGCGTGCATCCGCAGCGAATCGGCGCCCAGGTCGCGATTCTGTTCCGGCTCGTTCGGCTCGGCGGCCATCTCGGCATTCCTCCCGCGGAACGTTCCGGCAAAGCCGACTGTGGCTTAGGCAACGATCCTCGACGTTTATGCCCGATTCATAGCCGAGCCGTCCGGATGTGGGAACAGCAGCCAATGGCGTCGCTGGCAAGACTCCTGTGATTGTCGAGCGGGAGCGGGCCACGGCGCCGTTCGTCAGGGCGCCGCGGCTCGGTCGTCATACGGAAACGGTCTTGGACGCCGAGACGAAGAACTCGGCCCTCAGGCGATTTCCCAGCTTCGCCGGGGCCTGCCACTTGGCGATCAGCCTCTCGACCGCCTTCATGTGGTCCCGATCCTTCTTCTTGCCATCAGGCATCTTCGACGAGCTGTTGAACCAGAACTTGAACGACTTCTGCGGCCCGACGCGCGTCCGCGCGTCAAGGTAGTGCTCGACGATGTCGAGATCCGGGTTCTCGTGGGCGCCGTTGCCGCAGAAGACATAATGGTCGGCGGTGACGGTCTCGAAGAAGGTTTCGGTCGTGTTGTGCTCGGATCCATGGTGGGGGACCTTGAGCAGGTCGACGTGCAAGGTCCCGCCCTTCTTCAGGAAGCCCTTGAGCTGGAGACCCTTCTCCAGGTCGTCGCCATGGCCGTCTCCCGTGAACAGGGCCCGCTTGCCGCCCTCTTCGAGCATGAACATGATCGACGCCAGGTTCGGCACCGTGACGCTCTTGCGGTTGCCCAGCCGTTTGGCGAGCTCCAGCCAGGGCCCGGCAAGTGCCTGACCGGCGTCGATGCCCAGGGCCGACAGGTCGAACTTGGTGCTGTCGCGCACCGCGTTGGCCGACGACTTGACCTCGTTGAGCCACGCCCGCCATTCGTCGCGCAACTTCTCGACATCCTCCGGATGCGGCGCCAGCAGCGTCAGCTTGAGCGAGCCGACCTTCAGGGACCTCTGGCCCTTGCCGACGATCGCGAGCTTTCCGCCAAAGCGCTTGTTGAGGGGAATGTTGAGCGATTGCGCGGAGACCAGGCGCGATACTTCCGCCGCCTGCTTTCGGCTCTGAATGACGTTGATTGCCGTCGTCATCAGGCTGTGCCGGGACTTTTCCGGCTCCTCCGGCGGCACCTGCGTGAGTATCCGGGCACTGGCGGCCAGCATGTCCGAGATCTCGCCTTCGATGTCGTCGACCAGCAAGGCGAAGGCATTGTGCCAGATCTCGTCGACCGCCGGCGGGCGGTCCACCGTCGGCTTCTTGACCTTCGCGTTCGTCGCCGGCTTCTTCTGGAAGCGGTCCCAGCGTCGCCACGCCAGCTCGTTCTTGAGCATCTCGAGGACGCCGCCGATATGGTCCTCGTCGATATGGCTGACACAGAGCAGATCGATCTTGTCGCCTGCCTTGCGCATCTTGCCGAGCTCGGCGTTCACATGGGCCTTGTAGGACGCCGGCATTCCGCCATCGATCATGATGCGGCCGCTGGTGCCGCCTTCGACGAGAAGGCAATCGCCTTTCTCCGACTGAAAGATCCTGACCTTCATTTGTCGACCCTCTTCAGCTTGCCGAACGACGCGGCCTGGCCGACGGCCTCGACCGGGTTGATCCGGCCAAAGCCGATGTCGCGGCGCCAATCGTACGTCGCGCCCGGCAGCGGCTTGGCCGTGCGGCGCAGGATCCCGGCAATCTGCGCCGAGGTGAGATCGGGATTGACGCTCAGCATCCCGGCGACGACGCCGGTGACGAACGGGCTCGCCATGCTCGTGCCCGTCATGCTGATCCACGGCTTGGCGGGATCGTCGAAGCCGTTGGCCGCCAGGATGTCGGTGCCGGGCGCGCCAATCTCGGGCTTTGCCCTCCCCTCGCGCGTCGGACCCTGGCTGCTGGAGCTGTTTGCCTTCTCGCGCAACTCATCGAGATTGGCGACGCCGATCACCGACGGCGCGCACGCCAGGGTGTTTATCTTGGTGTCGTCGACATGGGTCTTGTCGCCGAAGAAGGATGGGAACGACCAGGCGTGCTTCTCGCCGATCGGCGCGTGCGGTTGCGGATCGTCGCGCTCGATCCAGGCATGGAAACGACCGTCGCGGACCTCGTCGCCGCGCAGGCGGATCAGCCAGGTACCTGCCGCGACGCCGTTCATCTTCTCGCCCGGCGCCGGGCGCAGGTCGGGCGTGAGGAAGACCGCTATGTGATTGAGCCCGTTGGCGCGATTGTAGAGATCGTTGTAGACGCTGATGAACGTCCCGTTGGCCAGCCGCACGTTCTGCATCATCTGGCCGGCACGGACTGCCGTCAGCCACTGCCCTTCGGGCGTGCGTATTTCGACGTCGAACCGGTCCTGCGGCTCGTACCAGATCTCCAGCTCGTTCTCGGACACGTCGGCGATGCCATTGCCGACGACGATCCATTCGAGATCGGCGGTCAAGCCGGTTGCCGCGATCTTGCCGCTTGCATGCACCCGTCCCATGACGAAGCCGAAATCGCGTTCGGTCTCGGGCTGGCTCTGCCCGGCGTTTCCGGCGGCGACGCAGATCGCCCTGCCCGGCCGCGACATGGCATGCTCCATCCAGCGGCACACCGGCGGACTGCCGTCATGCGCGTGGCCGTTGGTGCCCAGGCTGATGTTGATGGCGATCGGCAGCTTCCTCACCTTCGCGACATGAATCAGGTATTCGAGCGCATCGACCAGGCGGCTCGAATCGTAGAACGACAAGCGCCGGTCGTTGTCGCTTTGCGGCAGCGACAACAGAACGCCGACGATGTCGCCGCCTGGGAACACACCGCTGTTACCGGCCGCGATGCTGGCGACATGCGTTGCGTGCGATCCAGGCGACATCTGCGACTGCGGTTCGAGTTCGGTCGCCGATACGCCGACCTTTGCGGCGTCACGCAGGGCATTGTTCAGGTGTTCGCGCGTGAACTCCGCCCCGTAGTCGAAGCGCGTATCGACGTCCTTCCCCTTTCGCTCCGATGGCGGCGGATGCGGCGCGTCCGCTGCCGGCGCCGCGCCCTGGTCCCAGATGTACAGGAAGCGGGACTTGCCCCTGGCGTCGAGGAAATCCGGATGCGAGAAGTCGAAGCCGCCGACGTCGATGATGCCGACGAGCGCCGGGCGGGCGATCTTGTCGGCCGGCAGATGGGCTGACCGTCTCGCAGGTGCCGTCGCTCTCGCGGGCCCTTCGGCTACGGGACGCGGCGACGTCAGGGTGTCGGCAAGCGAGACGTAGCGCACGCCCTGGTCGCGAAACAGCGTGCTGAGCTTGCTCAAGGGGATCTCGACCGTCCGCAGGTTGCCGCGCTGCACACGGGTCCGCGCCTTGGCCTCCTTCACGGCATCGACCACCTTGCGCCTCTCGTCACCGCGCGGGGCGATGTTCTCCACGAAAACGCTGACGAGCACGTCGTCTCGCGGTGTCGCGGTCTTTGCCACCTTCTTCCCGCGTCCGACCTTTTTTGCTTCCTGCCATTTGCCGATTGCTCGTGAAGTATTTCGGACTGCTTCCGGGAGCTTGGCGACGCTTTTCAGGCAAATCGCCCCGGTTCGGTCTGCGCGCATGGCGCTGACGGTCAGATCGCCCTTCCGAATCATGCGCAGCTTCGGCTGGAGCTTGATCAAGGCATCGACGCTCTCGCGCGCTTTTGCGCGCCGAGTTTGGATCAGCCGCTTCGCCATCGTAAGCCTCCCCTGCGACCCACTGTTTCTGAATTACTTCTGGAGGGTCCTCTTGGACTGGGAGGATACGCCAAAACCCTAGATTGTCCATGGTGGCCTTTCCACACGGCGGCATCCACGGCATCGCGATGGTTTAACCGACTGATGAGCGATATTGCTGGCGCCGGGATTGGTTTAGGTTCAGGCCCGTTGCATCGACGCCGGGATGAAGGGGCAGATGGAGGGTTCGGACAGTCGCGCAGGCGTCGCCCTGACGCCGATGATGCGGCAGTACCTGGAGGTCAAGCGCCGCCATCCCGACCATCTGGTGTTCTACCGGATGGGCGACTTCTTCGAGATGTTCTTCGACGACGCGGTCACCGCCGCCAAGGCCCTGAACATCACCCTGACGCGGCGCGGCCAGCACGACGGCGCCGAGATCCCGATGTGCGGCGTGCCGGCGCACAGCCATGAGGCCTATCTCTCGCGCCTGATCCGCCAGGGCTTCAAGGTCGCGATCTGCGACCAGACCGAGGACGCGGCCGAGGCGCGCAAGCGCGGCGGCGGCAAGGCGCTGGTCAACCGCGACGTGGTGCGCGTCATCACGCCGGGCACGCTGACCGAGGATTCGCTGCTCGACGCGCGCGCCCACAACTACCTCGCCGGCCTGTCCGAGGCGCAGGGCGAGCTGGGCCTGGCTTGGCTCGACCTGTCGACCGGCAGCTTCGCCACCCAGCCGATCACGGCGGACGCGCTGGGCGCCGCCCTGGCGCGCCTGGAGCCCGGCGAGCTGCTGCTGCCCGACCGCCTGCTGGCGCGTGACGACGTCGCCGCCGCCACCCAGGACTGGAAGACGGCGCTCACCCCCATGCCGTCGAGCCGCTTCGACAGCGACAACGCGCGCAAGCGGCTGGAGCGGCTGTTCGGCGTCGCCGCGCTGGATGCGTTCGGCAGCTTCTCGCGCGCTGAGATCGCCGCCTGCGGCGCGCTGGTCGACTATGTCGAGCTGACCCAGGCCGGCAAGGTCCCCGCCCTGTCGCCGCCGTCGCGCGAGCGCGACGACGCGGTGATGGCGATCGATCCGGCGACGCGGCGCAATCTCGAGCTGACCCGCGCGCTCGACGGCGGCCGCGAGGGCACGCTGCTGGCCACCATCGACCGCACGCTCACCGGCCCCGGCGCGCGCCTCCTCGCAGAGCGCCTCGCGTCGCCGCTCACCGATCCCGCCGCCATCACGCGGCGGCTCGATCTCGTCAGCCTGATGGTCGAGGCCACGGCGCTGCGCGAGGCGTTGCGCGAGAAGCTGCGCCGCGTGCCCGACATCGAACGCGCGCTGCAGCGTCTGTCGGTCGGCCGCGGGGGCCCGCGCGATCTGGCGGCCCTGCGCGACGGCCTGCGCCAGGCGGGCGAGATCGCGCTGGTGCTGCAGGGCGACGGCGCGCGCATCAAGCCGGCCGAGCTGCCGGCGTTGATCGCGGCGATGTCGGATCACGCGAAGCTGGTCGACACGCTGGCCGCGGCTTTGGCCGACGACCTGCCGCTGCTGGCGCGCGACGGCGGCTTCATCCGCCAGGGCCATGCGGCCGAGCTCGACGAGCTGCGCGGGCTGCGCGACGACAGCCGCCGCACCATCGCGGCGATGGAGGCGAAGTACCGCGAGGGCACCGGCATCGCCTCGCTGAAGATCCGCCACAACAACGTCATCGGCTATCACATCGAGATCACCCAGGCGAACCTCGGCCGCTTCGAGCCCGCCGGCCACGGCTTCATCCATCGCCAGACCATGGCCAGCGCGACGCGCTACACCACCGGCGAGCTGGCCGATATCGAGGGCAAGATCGGCCGCGCCGCCGACGCCGCGCTGGCGCTGGAGCTGAAGCTGTTCGAGCAGCTCGTGGGCGGCGCGATCGCCGAAGCCACGCGCATCGCCGCCGCCGGCCGTGCGCTGGCCGCGCTCGATGTCGCCGCGGCGCTGGCCGGGCTGGCGGTCGAGGAGCGCTGGACGCGGCCGGTGATCGTCGAGGGCAGCGACTTCGCCATATCGGGCGGTCGTCATCCCGTGGTCGAGGAGGCGCTGCGCCGACAGCGCGAGGGCGCCTTCGTCGCCAACGACTGCGATCTCGGCGAGGGCCGCCGCGTGTGGCTGCTGACCGGCCCCAACATGGCCGGCAAGTCGACCTTCCTGCGCCAGAACGCGCTGATCGCCATCCTGGCGCAGATCGGCGGCTACGTGCCGGCCGAGAGCGCGCGCATCGGCGTGGTCGACCGCCTGTTCAGCCGCGTCGGCGCCGCCGACGACCTGGCGCGCGGCCGCTCGACCTTCATGGTCGAGATGGTCGAGACGGCGGCGATCCTCAACCAGGCCACGGCGCGCAGCCTGGTGATCCTCGACGAGATCGGCCGCGGCACCGCCACCTTCGACGGCCTGTCGATCGCCTGGGCGACGCTCGAGCACCTGCACGAGGTCAACCGGTGCCGCGCGCTCTTCGCCACGCACTATCATGAGCTGGGCGCGCTGGCGGCGCGGCTCGATGCGCTCAAGCCGCACACCATGCGGGTGAAGGAGTGGCAGAACGAGGTCGTGTTCCTGCACGAGGTCGCGCCCGGCGCCGCCGACCGATCCTACGGCATCCACGTCGCAAAACTGGCCGGCCTGCCGTCGGCGGTCGTCACGCGTGCCGAGGAGGTCCTGGCGGCACTGGAGAAAGGCGACCAGTCCGGCGCCGTCTCGCGCCTGGCCGACGACCTGCCGCTGTTCGCCGCCGCGCCGGCGCGACCCAAGGGCCTGTCCGAAGCGCCGGCCCGCGCCTCGCTGGTCGAGGCCGAGCTGCGCACGGTCAATCCCGACGAGCTGACGCCGAAAGAGGCGCTCGACCTGCTGTATGCCCTGCGCCAGCGCCTGCCGCCGCGCGAGTAGATGAGTTCCCTGTCATCCCGAGCGGAGCGAGGGATCTCGGGCCGGCCTGGATCCCTCGCTCCGCTCGGGATGACAGGCGTCGTCGTATGCCGCTCAGCGGCCCCTCTGGCAAACCGGCCCGGTCATCGCCATGTGAGGGGTCATGGCGGAGCCCCGTCCCGATCATCACACGGCACGCGGCTTTCGCAATCCGGCCGGCTCGCCGGCCAAGACGCGGCATTTCCTCACGGTCCTGCGCTTCATCTGGCGTACCCGGCATGTCGATCGCGGCCCGGTCGCGCCTGACGGTTTCGTGCTGTCGAAATCGGCGACGTTGCGCGGGCTGAAGGCCCATGCGCAGCGTGACTTCATCACCTGGCTGGGCCATGCCTCGTTCCTGATCCGGCTGGGCGGCCAGACTGTGCTGACCGACCCGTTCCTGTCCGACTACGCCTCGCCGATCGACGGCATTGGCCCGCGCCGCTTCACGCCGCCGGCCTTGCGCGCCCATCAGCTGCCGCCGATCGACGTGCTGCTGCTGTCGCACAACCACTACGACCATCTCGACACGCGCGCGCTGCTGGCCCTGCGCGATCGCGGCACCCTGCGCGCGATCGTGCCGCTGGGGCTGGGCACGACCTTGCACGATCTCGGCTTCATCGACGTCATCGAGGTCGACTGGCGCCACGAGGTGCGGGTCGGCGGCGCCTCCAACGCGCCGCTGCGCGTCATCGCCGAGCCCGTGGTGCATTTCTCCGGCCGCGGCGTCTTCGATCTCAATCGCACGCTGTGGTGTGGCTTCGTGCTGGAAGGCAACGGCAAGCGGCTGTTCTTCGGCGGCGACAGCGCCCTGGGCCCGGTCTTCGCCGAGATCGGCCAGCGCCACGCGCCGATCGACCTGGCGATGCTGGGCATCGGCGCCTACGAGCCGCGCGACCTGTTTCGCACCAGCCACGCCACGCCGGAGGAAGCCGTCGAGATGGGCCGCGCGCTGGGTGCGCGCCGCGTGCTGGGCATGCACTACGGCGCCATCGTGCTGTCGGCCGAACCGCCCTTCGAGCCGCCCGAACGCTTCCGCGTCGCGGCGCGCGCCGGGGGTTATGTCGACGACGACATCTGGTTGCCGCGTGTCGGCGAGACAATGGCGCTTTGATCCCGTCGTCCTGAGCGTCAGCGAAGGACCCGGCGGTATCGCAGTCACACACAGGCGCGGTGTCCAGTCGCACCACCGCAAGGTCCTTCGCTGCGCTCAGGACGACGGAGCGGATCACAACGCCGCGCATCGGCGAGACACGGGCGCTGTAGGCGTTTGTCCTTCTCTCCGCGAAGGCGGGGAGAAGGTGCCCGAAGGGCGGATGAGGGGCTTCGCGGAAGCTCAACAACATCGGTCGTCGTCGTTGCGTGAGAAGCCCCTCATCCGCCTCGCTCGCGCTCGGCACCTTCTCCCCGCCTGCGCGGGGAGAAGGGAAATCAGAGACCCTTGCGCACCAGCGCCGCACCCTCCGCCAGGGCGCGCAGCTTGGCGTAGGCGGTCTCGCGCGTCATCGGTGCCATGCCGCAATTGGTGCAGGGCATGATGCGCTCGGCGTCGACGTGCTTCATCGCCGCGCGAATGGTGGAAGCGACCTGCTCGGGCGTCTCGATCGCGTCGCTGGCGACGTCGATGGCGCCGACCAGCACCTGCTTGGTCTTCAGCAGGCCGATCAGCTCCAGCGGCACCTTGGATGCGGCGCATTCCAGCGAGACCTGCTGGATGCGGCTGCGGTCGAGCGCAGGGAAGACCTGCTCGTACTGGCGCCAGGACTGGCCCAGCGTCTCCTTCCATTTGATGTTGGCCTCGATGCCGTAGCCGTAGCAGATGTGCACGGCGGTGGCGCAGCGCAGGCCTTCCGAGGCGACGTGCAGCGCCTCGATGCCCCACTGCACCGCCTCGTCCATGTAGACGTTGAAGGCGGGCTCGTCGAACTGGATGACGTCGACGCCGATCGCCTCGAGCTCGCGCACCTCCTGGTTCAGCAGGCGGGCGAAGGCCATCGCCATGTCGACCTTGTCGCGATAGTGCTCGTTGGCCAGCGTGTCGACGATGGTCATCGGCCCGGGCAGCGTGAACTTCAGCTTGTTCTTCGTCGCCGCGCGCGCCGCCCTGGCCTCGGCCGAGTGCACCGGGCCGGTGCGGCGCAGCTCCGAGACCACGGTCGGGCAGTCCGCCTCGTAGCGGTTGTTGCGGATGCCGATGCGCTTCTTGCGGGCGAAATCGACGCCCTCGACGCCGACCAGGAAGCCGTGCACGAAGTGCTGGCGCGCCTGCTCGCCGTCGCTGACGATGTCGATGCCGCAGCGTTCCTGCTCGCCCACGGACAATGCCGTGGCGTCGAGCTTGGCCACCGCCAGCGCCTCGCCCTCCAGCGCCCAGGGCGCCCACAGCACGCCTGGTTTCGCCAGCCAAACCGGCTTGGGCAGGCTGCCCGCGATCGTGGTTTCCAACATGGCGTTCCTCCCGCCGGAAACCGTAGCATGGCCGCATCGCACGTTTGCGTGGAGATCGTCATGTTCGCCATCATCGCCCGTTCCCGCCCCGCCTCGCTGGCCGGGCTCACGATCGAGCGGCGCGTCCATGTCGACACGGCCTATGGCCGGCCCTCGGCGCCGCTGATCCATGGCGACATCGCCGGCAAGTCGGTGGTGGTGCTGCTGCGCCACGGCGACGACCACGAGATCGCGCCGCACCGCGTGAACTACCGCGCCAACATCCAGGCGCTGTACGACGCCGGCGTCGAGGGCATCGTCGCCATCGCCACGGTGGGCGGCATGCGCGATCACCTGGGCCCCGGCACGCTGCTGATCCCCGACCAGGTGATCGACTACACCTCGGGCCGCGACCACACCTTCTATGACGCCGACGACGGCACGGCGCACCACGTCGATTTCACCTGGCCGTTCAGCGAGAACATCCGGCGCCGGCTGCTGACCTCGGCGCGCAATGCCGGCATCCGCATCGAGGACGGCGGCTGCTACGGCTGCGCCAACGGCCCGCGGCTGGAGAGCGCCGCCGAGATCCGCAAGATGCAGCGCGACGGCTGCGACGTCGTCGGCATGACCGGCATGCCCGAGATCGCCCTGGCGCGCGAACGCGGCATTCCCTATGGCGCGATCAACATCGTGGTCAATTACGCCGCCGGCCTGGGCGACAGCGCGCAGGCGGTGGCGCATGACCAGCTTCTGGAGTATGGCCGTACCGCAATGGTGACGGTGGCCCGGCTGCTGGCGACCTTCATCGAGAACAAGGACAAGTCGTAGGGTTTGGGGGAGGACATCATGATCACGCGTCGCGTGGCGCTGGCAGGCGCCGCGTCCATTGCCGCTATCGGCGGCGCACAGGCCCAGGCCTTCCCCTCCAAGCCGCTGCGCTTCGTGATCCCCTTCCCCGCCGGCGGCATCGTCGACGTGGTCGGCCGCTCGGTCGGCGAGAAGATGGCGGCGCTGCTCGGCCAGCCGGTGGTCGCCGACAACCGGCCCGGCGGCAATGCCGCGATCGCCACCGACATCGTCGCCAAGGCGCCGCACGACGGCTACACGTGGCTGCTCGCCACCGTCAGCCACGTCGTCACGCCGCATCTGCAGAAGGTCGAGTACGACCCGATCGGCGACTTCGCCGGCGTGGCCTATCTGTGCAGCGTGCCGGCCATTGCCGTGGTGCCCGCCGCCTCGCCGTTCAAGACCATGAGCGAGATCATCGCCAAGGCGAAGGCCGAGCCGGGCAAGCTGACCTATCTCAGCCCCGGCGCCGGCACCTCGATGCACCTGAACATGGAGATGGTGAAGGTGCGCACCGGCGCCGCCATCGCCCCGGTGCCCTATCGCGGCCTGCCGCCGGGCATGTCGGACCTGCTGGAGGGGCGGCTGGATTTCGCCCTGCTCGCGCCGGTGCTGGCCACCTCGCACATCCGCGCCGGGCGCCTGCGCGCGCTGGGCGTCGCGGCCAATCAGCGTCTGAAGGACGTGCCCGACGTGCCGACCTTCGCCGAGGCTGGCCTCGCCGACGCCGTGGTCGAGTCCTGGTACCTGATCCTGATGCCGGCCAAGAGCCCGCCGGATGCGATCAAGCGCGTCCACGACGCGGCCGTGGAGGCGCTGAAGGATCCCGACGTGCAGAAGAAATTCGCCAACGCCGGCGCCATCCAGCCATCCAAGCCGATGTCGCCGGCCGAGGTCGACGCGCTGCTGAAGCGCGAGGTGCCGCGCTATGGCGAGCTGGTGAAGTCGGCCGGAATCAAGCTGAACTGAGCCTTCTTGCTTCTCCCCGCGCAGGCGGGGAGAAGGTGCCGAGCGACAGCGAGGCGGATGAGGGGCTTCGCGGCCTCTCAACGCCGACGTGCTCGTTGAACCGTCTCGAAGCCTCTCATCCGCCCTTCGGGCACCTTCTCCCCGCCTGCGCGGGGAGAAGGAAGAGCTCACTCCACCGTCGTCTTGCCCTTGAAGAGGTAGAGATCGCGCACGACGCAGGCCGGGCAGTCGGGCTTGCGCGCCTTGCAGACGTAGCGGCCGTGCAGGATCAGCCAGTGGTGCGCATGCTGGAGGAACTCCGCCGGCGTGCGCTTGAGCAGCTTGAGCTCGACCTCCAGCGGCGTCTTGCCCGGTGCCAGGCCGGTGCGGTTGCCGACCCGGAAGACATGCGTGTCGACGGCGATGGTCGGCTCGCCGAAGGCGATGTTGCGCACCACGTTGGCGGTCTTGCGGCCGACGCCGGGCAGCGCCTCCAGCGCTTCGCGGTCCCTGGGCACCTGCCCGCCGTGCTGCTCGATCAGGATCCTCGACAGGGCGATGACGTTCTTCGCCTTGCCGCGATAGAGCCCGATGGTCTTGATATGGCCGATCAGCTTCGCCTCGCCCAGCGCCAGCATCTGCGCCGGCGTATGGACGATCTTGAACAGTTCCCTGGTGGCGCGGTTGACACCGACATCGGTGGCCTGGGCTGAGAGAACGACGGCGACCAGCAGCTGGTAGACGTTGCCGCTTTCCAGCTCGCCCTTGGGCTCGGGCATGGCGGCGCGCAGCCGGCTGTAGAAGTCGTGGATCGCGGCGGGCTTGAGCTGCGGCATGCGGGCACGGCCTGTTGGTACTTGGCGCGCCCCCGGACGCGCCCCTAATCTGTAGCCATGTCCGAGCCGGTCCCTCAAGCCGTCCATTTCGACGCCACGCTGCTGCCGCACCGCAGCCTGCCGCGCGAGGGCTTCCATGCGCTGATCGCCGTCCTGGTCGCCGCCAACCTGGTCATCGGCCTGCCGCTGTTCCTGCTCGGCGCCTGGCCGGTGATCGGCTTCATGGGGCTGGATGTCGCGCTGGTCGCCTTCCTGTTCCGGCTCAACTACAAGAGCGGCCGGCTGTCGGAGACGCTCAGGCTGACCGATACCGACCTGATCGTCACCCGCATCGATCCCGAAGGCGTGGTCGAGGAATCGCGGCTGGAGGCGGCCTGGCTGCGCGTCGACATGGACGACCCGCCGCAGCACGAGAGCCGCCTGACCCTGATCTCGCGCGGCACCCGCCTGGTCGTCGGCCGCTTCCTGACGCCCGAGGAGCGGCTCGAGGTCGCCAAGGAGCTGCGCGCCGCGCTGGCCCGCAAGGCCTCGCGCCGCTTCGATCACGACTGGGCTTGAACCGTCCGGCGTCGCGCCGCTGGAGCGGCGCGGCCCCAACGCCCGATCAACCCAGCCCCAGCACGTCCTTCATGGTGTACAGCCCGGGCTTGCGGCCCTCGGTCCACAGCGCGGCCTTCACCGCGCCGTTGGCGTAGATCTCGCGGCTGAAGGCGCGATGGGTCAGCTCCAGGCGCTCGCCGATGCCGGCGTAGTGCACGGTGTGGAAGCCGACCTCGTCGCCGCCGCGCAGGGTGGCGAACCCGATCTCGCCCGCCGGCCGCGCGCCGGTATGGCCGTCGCGGCTCTTGCGCCAGACCTCCTCCAGCTTCACCGCGCGGCCGTCGGCGGCGGCGCGGCCCAGCGCCAGCGCGGTGCCCGAGGGCGCGTCGATCTTGTGGCGGTGGTGCATCTCCAGGATGTCGATGTCGTAGGCCGGATCGAGCAAGCGCGCCGTCTGCTCGACCAGCGCCAGCAGGATGTTGACGCCCAGCGACATGTTGGCGGCCCACATCACCGGCACCTTCGTCGCGGCCTCGTGCACGGTCTTTGTCTGCGCCGCATCGAGGCCGGTGGTGCCGATCACCATGGCGACGCCCTTCTGCGCCGCGAGCGCGGCGTGCGCCGCGGTCGCCGCCGGCACGGTGAAGTCGATCACCACCCTGGCCGCGGCGATGCCGGCGGCCGCGTCGTCGGTGATCTTCACGCCGACCGCATCGATGCCCGCCAGCTCCCCGGCGTCGCGACCGCGATTGTTGCTGTTCGGCGCCTCGATCGCCGCCACCAGCGTCGCGCCCGGCGTCTTGGCGATCTGCCGCACCAGCATCTGGCCCATGCGCCCACCGGCGCCCGTGATCGCGATGTCCATCGCTTCCCTCCCCGATCGAGGTTTCGTTGTATCGTGGATCGCCCCATCGCCCAAGGAGCGCCATGGCCGTCGTCATCCCGGCGATCACCCTGATCTTGATTGTCGGCATCCTCGGTGTCGTGATCTGGTCGATGGTCAGGCGCCCGAAGCCCGGTGAACCGCCGGCACCGCAGCCCCGCTACGCCACGCCGGAGCAGATCGAGGGCTATGCCCGCGAGCTGCGCGATCAGCTCGACCGCCGGCCGTTCGGCGAGGCGTTGGTGCGCGACATCTGGCGCAAGCTGATGGCGGCGAAGCCCGACACCGGCGTGATCTACGAGTATCACCGCGACTTCTGCGGCCAGGGACTGATCCGCACCGCCGAGGGCGTGAAGCTGTGCGACGTCCAGGATGGCGGCCACTCTTTCGGCACGCCGATCGCCGCGTGGTCCGACGAAGAGAGCTTCGTCGCCTTCTTCGCGCGCCAGTCCGACTACAGCTGCAGCGGCTGGGACGAAGGCGAGCCGATGTTCTTCACGACCGACAGCTGGTACCGCAACAACCAGCGGCTCACGCGCGCCGTGCTGGAGCGCTACCTCGCGACGGGCGCGTGACGCAGTGGCAGCCCGCGACATGGTCGTCGACCATGCCGGTGGCCTGCATGAAGGCGTAGCAGATGGTCGAGCCGACGAAGCGGAAACCCAATTTCATCAGCGCCTTCGACATCGCCGCACTCTCGGCCGTCTGCGCCGGCACGTCCTTCAGCGTCTTCGGCCGCCGCACCAGCGGCTTGCCGCCGGTGAACGACCACAGGAAGGCGACGGGATCCTCGCGCTCGGCCAATGACAGCCAGGCCTTGGCGTTGCCGACCGAGGCCTCGATCTTGCCGCGATGGCGCACGATGCCGGGATCGGCGGTCAGCCGGTCGAGCTTCTTCGGCGTGTAGCGCGCGATCCTGGCTGGATCGAAGCCGTCATAGACCTTGCGGTAGTGCTCGCGCTTGCGCAGCACGGTGATCCAGCTCAGGCCCGCCTGGCAGCCCTCGAGGATCAAGAGCTCGAACAGCGCCTGCGGATCGCGATGCGGGCGACCCCACTCGGTATCGTGATAGGCGCGATAGAGCGGATCGTCGCTCACCCATCCGCAGCGCGGCTTGCCGTCGTCCGATGTGACGACGTCGTGCTTCCAGACCATGGCGCGACGATGCGGCGGCGGCGATCGCCGATCAAGGGCCGTGATATCGTCGCCGCGGGTTCGCATGGGGGACGGCATGACGGGAAAGCTCGCGCAGCTCACATTGTGGAGCGGCGTCGACGAGACGCTGGGCAACATGGCCATCGGCCATGTGCGCGACAACCTGCTGGCCTTCCTCAAGAACGAGCGCGGCATCCATGCCGAGAGCCTGATGGTGGCGACGGGAGCGCTCGCCGGGCACGCCGCGCTGCACGCCGCTTTCCAGCTGGCCGCCGGCGAGCCGGCGAAGGCCTCGTTGATGTCCGTCGCGACGCAAGATGGCGGCACCTACTATGCCGGCGACACGCTCAATGCCTTCCTGATCCCGGAGAATCCCGAGATCGTCTCGCTGTGGGGCCTGATCGCCGCCCAGGCCGTGGCCGGCGGCGTGCCGCAGGCGGAGCTGCCGGACTATGTCGAGATCTTCCGGCGCGCGGCCGCCACGCTGGGCTCGCCGGCATTCGGCCAGGTCGAGATCGGCGAGGACCACACGCCGTCGGGCACGCCGCGGCAGTTCCTCGACGCCTTCTGGCCGGCGATCCGTCACCTCCTGGGCTGGTCGAACCCGACGCTCGACAATGGCCGCACCCTGCCGACGCGCTACTGGCCGTACGTGCTGGGCATGGTCGCGCGGCAGTACATCGGCATGACCACGGACGTCCTCGACCCGCGCCTCTCGCTGCGGCTGATCATGGAGGCGGCGGTTCCGATGTCGAAGGTCGATCCGAAAACGGTGCCGCAGGAATTCAAGGCCTGACCGCGGGATCGGGCCTGTCGAGCCATGGCGCGACAACCGCGCGCGTCTCGGCGCTGGGCACCACCGGCACGAACTCCAGCGACACGCCGTAGCCGCGCCAGGACAGCACCCATTCCTGGAACAGCCGGGGATCGCCGCAGCGCATGAGCTGGAAGCAGCGGGAGAAGTTCGGCTCGACCCAGCTGTCGACGTATTCCAGCCCGTCGGGCAGTGAGCGACCGGCCTCGCGCAGGCGGCGGTAGATCGGCACCATGTCGTTGTCGCGAAAGCGCTCGATGACCATGAACAGCATGGCTCAGAACCTCTCCTGTCCGGCGACGCGATGGGCGTCCGGGAAATCACGATAGAGCGCGAAGAGCGTGTCCTTCACCTTGCCGTTGACCGCGTGATGGAAGCCCTCGACCGGATCGGCGCGGGTCGAGACGCTGACGAAGGCCGCGTCGAGCCGCGCCAGGCCGTCGAACTCGAGCGCCAGGTGGAACTCCGGGATGAAGGCCGGGCCGAGCCCCAGCTTGCGCCGCGTCAGTCGCCAAGACGCGAGATGGCCCGCCGCCTTGAGGTGATCGAGATAGGCGCGGACGGCCTCGGCGAAAGCCATGTCCGACACGCCGTCGCGCAGGTTGAACCAGATGTCGTAGATATCCATCGCCGCAGCGTGGACGCGGCCGCGCCCGCCGTCTGTCCCCTCAGCGGGCGACGCGCCGGCGCAGCCCGGCGCGCGAGGCGACGCCGAGCTTCAGGTAGGCGCGCCTTCGATAGGTCACGACGGTGTGCAGCGACAGGTCGAGCTGGTCGGCGATGTAGAGCTCGGGCACGTCGTCGAGGATCATCAGGCAGACGTCGATCTCGCGCGGCGACAGGCCGTTCAAGGCCATCGTCTCGCGCGCGATGGCGAAGGGATCGACGCGGCGCAGCACGCGGTGGCGATCGACCAGCGCGCCGAGGATCGGCGCCTGGTCGCCGAGCCAGCCGCGCGCGGTTTCGGCGAAGGACTCGCCGCGGCGGTAGAGGTTGATGTGATAGCGCCCGCCACCCGCGACGGTCGACAGCGCAAGCCTGTCGGTGATGTCGAGGCCGTCGTAGAAGAAGCGGCGATAGGCGCGCCGGCGCAGGCTGCCGGGCGACAGCCGGGTGACGCTGTCGGATCGCGCGCGCAGCCCGTCGCGGCAGGGATCCTCGCGCCATGCCGCGCGCAGGTATCGCTCGATTCGCGGCGTCACCGCGGGACCGGCCAGGATGCCGCCGCGCTACACGCTGTCGAGGGGCACGCCGTCGTCGACCGCGTAGACGACGCAGAGATCGGCGCCGGTGGCGGCGCGGCAGAAATCGCTGAAAGCGGCGGGAAAACCGGCCTCGCCCAATGCGCTCAAGGCTGTCGCGAGCGCGGTCATCGGCAGAGCGGGCCCGGCGGCGCGATCAGTCGTCGCCGCCGAACATCTCCTTCACCTTGTTGAAGAAGCCCTCGGACTCCGGAGACGTGCCGCCGTCCTTGCCGGCCGCCTCGAACTCCTTGAGCAGCTCCTTCTGCTTGGCTGTGAGGTTCACCGGCGTCTCGACCACGGTCTCGATGTAGAGGTCGCCCTTCTGGGTCGAGCGCAGGACGGGCATGCCCTTGCCGCGCAACCGGAACTGGTGGCTCGACTGGGTGCCGGGCGGGATCGAGATGCGCGCCGTCTTGCCGTCCAGGGTGGGCACCTCGATGTGCCCGCCCAGGGTGGCGGTGACCATGCTGATCGGCGCGCGGCACAGCAGGTCGGCGCCGTCGCGCTCGAACATCTTGTGCTTGCGCACGCTCAGGAAGACGTAGAGGTCGCCCGGCGGGCCGCCGCGCGCGCCGGCCTCGCCCTCGCCGCTCAGCCGGATGCGCGTACCGTCCTCGACGCCCTGCGGGATCTTGACCTGCAGGGTCTTGTCCTTGCGCACGCGGCCGGCGCCGTTGCAGGCGCGGCACGGCTTCTCGATCTTCTGGCCCGCGCCGTGGCAGGTCGGGCAGGTGCGCTCCACGGTGAAGAAGCCCTGCTGCATGCGCACGCGGCCGCGGCCCTGGCAGGTCGGGCAGGTCACCGGCTTGGAGCCGGGCTCGGCGCCGCTGCCGCTGCAAGCCTCGCAGGTTACGGAGCTGGGCGCGCGCACGTTCGCCTCGGCGCCGGCATAGGCCTCCTCGAGCGAGATCTCGAGGTTGTAGCGCAGGTCGGCGCCGCGGCCCGGGCCGGAGCGCTGGCCGGCGCCCATGTTGCCGAACATCTGCTCGAAGATGTCGGCGAAGCCGCCGCTGAAATCGAACCCGCCGGGGCCACCCGGGCCGCCCGGTCCGTTGGAATTGCCGTCGAAGGCCGCCGGACCGTAGCGGTCGTAGGCGGCACGCTTCTGATCGTCCTTCAGGACGTCGTAGGCGTGGTTGATCTCCTTGAACTTCTTCTCGGCGTCCTTGTCGCCCGGATTGCGGTCCGGGTGATACTTCATCGCCAGCTTGCGGTAGGCCTTCTTCAGGTCATCCGCGCTGGCGGTACGGCTGGCGCCGAGCAGTTCGTAGTAGTCCTGAGCCATCACGCGAATCCGCGGCCGCCGCGGGCCACCACTGCTTCAAGGTCCGCAAAACGCGAACGCCCCCACCCACGGCTGATAGCATGGATGGGGGCGACGATCACGTCCGACCGCCTCAGTCGCCCGAGCCGGTCTTCTTGTTCTTGTTGGCGTCGGTGACGTCCTCGAAATCGGCGTCCACGACCTTCTCGTCCTTGTTGGCGGCGGCGCCCGGACCGGCCTGCTGCGCCGCGGCCTGGTCGGCCTCCTGCGCCTTGTACATGGCCTCGCCCAGCTTCATGGCCGCCTGCGCCAGCGCGTTGGTCTTCTCCTTGATCGCCTCGACGTCGTCGCCGGCGAGTACGCTCTTCAGCGATTCCACCGCGCCTTCGATCGCCGCCTTGTCGGGCGCCGGCACCTTCTCGCCGTGCTCGGCGAGGTTCTTGGCCGTGGCGTGGACCAGGCTTTCGCCCTGGTTGCGCGCATCGACCAGCTCGCGCTTCTTCTTGTCCTCCGAGGCGTGCTGCTCGGCGTCCTTCACCATCTTCTGGATCTCGGTCTCGCTCAGACCGCCCGAAGCCTGGATGCGGATCTGCTGCTCCTTGCCGGTAGCCTTGTCCCTGGCCGTGACCGAGACGATGCCGTTGGCGTCGATGTCGAAGGTGACCTCGACCTGCGGCACGCCGCGCGGCGCCGGCGGGATGCCGACCAGGTCGAACTGGCCCAGCAGCTTGTTGTCCGCCGCCATCTCGCGCTCGCCCTGGAAGACCCGGATCGTCACCGCCGTCTGGTTGTCGTCGGCGGTCGAGAAGATCTGGCTCTTCTTGGTCGGGATCGTGGTGTTGCGCTCGATCAGCCGGGTGAACACGCCGCCCAAGGTCTCGATGCCCAGCGACAGCGGGGTCACGTCGAGCAGCAGGACGTCCTTGACCTCGCCCTTCAGCACCGCGCCCTGCACGCCCGCACCGATCGCCACGACCTCGTCGGGGTTCACGTTGCGCGCCGGCTCCTTGCCGAAGAACTGCTTCACGACCTCGATGACCTTGGGCATGCGCGTCATGCCGCCGACGAGAATCACCTCGTCGATCTGGCCGGCGGTTACGCCCGCGTCCTTGATCGCCGCGCGGCACGGCTCCAGCGTGCGCTGCACGAGATCCTCGACCAGCGCCTCGAGCTTGGCGCGCGAGAGCTTCATCACCAGGTGCTTCGGCCCGCTGGCGTCGGCGGTGATGAACGGCAGGTTGATCTCGGTCTCCTTGCTGTTGGAGAGCTCGATCTTGGCCTTCTCGGCCGCCTCTTTCAGGCGCTGCAGCGCGAGCTTGTCGCCGCGCAGGTCGATGCCCTGGTCCTTCTTGAACTCGTCGGCCAGGTAGTTGATGACGCGCTGGTCGAAGTCCTCGCCGCCGAGGAAGGTGTCGCCGTTGGTCGCCTTCACCTCGAAGACGCCGTCGCCGATCTCCAGCACGGAAATGTCGAAGGTACCACCACCGAGGTCATACACCGCGATAAGCCCGGTCTTCTTCTTGTCCATGCCGTAGGCAAGGGCGGCCGCGGTCGGCTCGTTGATGATGCGCAGCACGTCGAGGCCGGCGATGCGACCGGCGTCCTTGGTCGCCTGGCGCTGGGCGTCGTTGAAGTAGGCCGGCACGGTGACCACGGCCTGGGTGACGGTCTCGCCGAGATACGACTCGGCCGTCTCCTTCATCTTCATCAGGATGAAGGCGGAGATCTGGCTCGGGCTGTACTGCTTGCCGTCGACCTCGACCCAGGCATCGCCGTTCGACGCCTTGACGATCTTGTAGGGTGCCAGGCCGATTTCCTTCTGGACCATCGGGTCGTCGAAGCGGCGGCCGATCAGGCGCTTGACGGCGTAGAGCGTCTTGTTCGGGTTGGTCACCGCCTGGCGCTTGGCCGACTGGCCGACCAGGCGCTCGCCGGAATCGGTGAACGCGACCATCGACGGGGTGGTGCGGGCGCCCTCGGAGTTCTCGATCACCCGGGGGTCGGTGCCCTCCATGATCGCGACGCAGGAATTGGTCGTTCCGAGGTCGATGCCAATGACTTTAGCCATGATTGCCTTGCCTCTCTCTTCAGCGGCGGGCTCCGTTCGGCCCTGACGGCACCGGAACGTCCCCCTGGAGTTCGGATACAGAGTTCGACGGCAAAAAGCCGCGATTTCCAAAGGGCTATATAGTGTCTCCGGACACCCCTGCAACGGCCCGCGAGGCGCCGGCATACGGCATTTTTGCGCCCGGCCCATGCGAAGCGACGATGTGGCCGATTCCGCGCAGGCCAGTCTGGAAAGCCTCCAGACTGGCGAGCGATGCGGCTAGGGTGCGGCATGGCCCGATCTGCCCGTTCCCACCTGCCGCCGCCCTATCTGAAGCGCGCGACCTTGCTGCCGGAGCGGGTCGAGGACTGGTCGCGCCATCCCTTCGACCTGCCGCTTTTCACCGGCCGTCAATTCGACCTCGCCTTCAGGAGTCCCGTCACGGTGATCGTGGGCGAGAACGGGGTCGGCAAGTCCACCCTGCTGGAGGCCATCGCCGGCCAGATCGGCTTCGCCATGCAGAGCGGCACGCGCAATTTCCTCTCGCAGGAGGCGCCGCCCGTGCTGTCGCGCTGCCTGCGCCTGGCCTGGCTGCCGCGCGTCACCCGGGGCTTCTTCCTGCGCGCCGAAAGCTACTTCAACTTCATCACCCAGATGGACGAGCTCGACCGTGAGCCGGCGCCCGCTCCACGGATCGCCGAGGCCTATGGCGGCCGCTCGCTGCACACCCGCTCGCACGGCGAAGCCTTCCTGGCCTTGTTCGAGAACCGCTTCGCGGGCGGCCATGGCATCTACATTCTCGACGAGCCCGAGGCGGCGCTCTCGCCGCAGCGCCAGATCCGCTTCCTCAACATCCTGAGCCGCATGGAGCGCGCCGGCCAATCGCAGGTCATCATCGCCAGCCACGCTCCCCTGATCATCGGCTATCCGGGCGCCGACCTGCTGATCATGGAGCCCGATGGCATCCGGCGCGGACGGCCCGAGGACACCTCGCACTGGCGCGTGGTGCGCGACTACTTCGCCGATCCGGATGGGTTCATGCGTGCCGCCGTGGACACGGCCGACTGAACGCCGGTTGCTTGTGGCGATCTACTTGGCGGAGTCGTTGGCCGGCGCCGCCGGCGGCCCGCCGGTGGCGACCGCGACCATGGCCGCGCGCAGCAGCCGGTCGGCGATCACGTAGCCATCCTGGTAGACCTGGGCCACGGTGTTGTTGGGCCGCGACGGGTCCGGCACCTGGGCCACGGCCTGGTGCAGATTGGGGTCGAAGGGCTTGTCCTGGGCCTCGATCTTCTTCACGCCGTTGCGCTCCAGCACGGCCTGCAGCTCGCGCTGGGTGGCCTCGACGCCCTGCAGCACGCCCTTCAGCCGATCGTCCAGCCCCTCGCCGCCCGGCGGCAGGGCCTGCAGCGCGCGGCCGAGATTGTCGCTTACCGACAGGACGTCCTTGGCGAAGCGGGTGACGGCGAACTTGTGGGCCTCCTCGACGTCGAGCTTGGCGCGGCGGCGCGCGTTCTGCGCGTCGGCGACGGCGCGCATCCAGTGATCCTTGGCCTCGGCCACCTGCGCCTCGAGCTCGGCGATCCTCGACTCGGCGGCTTCCTTGATGAGCGTCGCCGGATCCTGATCGCCGCGCGGCGGATCGGGAATGTCGAGGCTGAACTCCGCCTCCGATCCACCCGGATCGTCGGGGAACGGCTTACGGGAGGCAGGATCGGACGGCATGATTCGGGCGGGCCATACAGGGTTGAAACACCGACGGCGAGACATCCGCCTCGCCGTCATTCCGACCTGACTTAGGTTGTCGTCCGCCCGGGGTCAACCCGGCGCGACGACGGCTCAGCCGACCAGGCGGCCGACGACCTTCGCGGTGTAGTCGACCAGCGGAATGATTCGGGCATAGTTCATGCGCGTGGGGCCGACCACGCCGATGGCGCCGACGATCTTCTCGCGCTCGCCGCGCAGCGGCGCCACGATCACCGAGCAGCCGGTGTTGGCGAACAGCGGATTGTCGGCGCCGATGAAGATCTGCACACCCTCGGCGCCGCCGGCGAGGTCGAGCAGGCGCACGAAGCTCTCGCCGCGTTCCAGCGATTCGAAGAGGCGGCGGATGTTCTCGAGATCGGCGAGCGCCGTGACGTCCTCGAGCAGCCGCGCCTGGCCGCGCACGATCAGCGAGGAGCCCGGTCCGCCGGCCCAGGTCGCCAGCCCGGCCTCGACGACGCGCTGCGTCAGCACGTCGAGCTGGGCGCGCTGGCTGGCCAGCTCGGCTTCGATCGCCTCCTTGGCTTCCTCGAAGGTACGGCCGACCAGGCGGGCGGCGAGATAGTTCGCGGCCTCGACCAGCGCCGAGGGCGACAGGCCCAGCGGCAGCTCGATGAGGCGGTTCTCGACCGTGCCGTTCTGGGTCACCAGCACGACCAGCGCCCGGCCCGGACCCAGCGCCACGAACTCGATGTGCTTCAGCGGCTGCTCGCTGCGCGGCGCCACCACCATGCTGGCGCAGCGCGACAGCCCGGAGAGCAGCGAGCTCGCCTGCTCCAGCACCTCCTGCACGCTGCGGCCGTTGCCGGCGCAGCGCGCCTCGATGCCGGCGCGCTCGTCCTCGCTCAGCACGCCGACCTCCAGCAGGCCGTCGACGAACAGGCGCAGTCCCGCCTCTGTCGGCACGCGGCCGGCCGAGGTATGCGGCGCGAACAACAGGCCGGATTCCTGCAGGTCGGCCATCACGTTGCGGATGGTGGCCGGCGACAGATGCTCGCTCAGGCGGCGCGTCAGCGTGCGCGAGCCAACCGGCTCGCCGGTTTCGACATAGGACTCCACGATGCGGCGAAAGACCTCGCGCGCGCGGTCGTTGAGCTCGGCCACCGGCGGTGCCGCGCTGACCAAGGTGTGGCCGGGCGACGCACGCGGCACCGGCTCGAGACGAATGATGGGCCGTTGCATATGGAAAATCTAGGCAGTGGCCCCGATAGCGTCAACGCCGCGGCGGTGCGAGACTGCCGACATGAACGACCGGGTGATCGATTCCCCGCCCGCACGCCTCGTGTTCCGTGCCGATCCCCTGCCGCCGCTCGTCGTCGCCCTGCTCTTCGCGGTCCTCGGTGGTGGCTTGGCCTGGCTGACCGAGGGACGGGTCTACGCCCAGTGGGTGTGCGTCGGGATCGCCGTGTTCGCCGTCATCGACCAGATCCAGCTGCACCTGCGTCCGCCGCTCGAGATCGAGGAAGGCCGGGTGACGATCCGGCCGCGACGCGGCGGCGAGATCCGGGTCGAGGGCAAGTCGATCGGCAGGCTCGAGCGGCGTTCGCACGGCATCTTCGGCCGCGGCCTGGTCGTCATCCCCGGCTTCGACGTGGGCAAGGGCACGACCCCGGAGACCTTCATCGGCCCCTTGCGCGACCCGGCCGGCGCATGGCACGCCCTCGAACGGCTCCGCCATGCCGGCAGCCCATAACCAAGGGAAGTCCATGTCCATCCGACCCTCCGGCCGCGCGCCCGATCAGCTGCGCCCGATCGAGCTGATCCCCGGCTTCTCGCGCCACGCCGAGGGCTCCTGCCTGGCGAAGTTCGGCGACACGCATGTGCTGTGCACCGCCTCGGTCGAGGAGCGTGTGCCGCCGTGGATGCGCGGCAGCGGCCGCGGCTGGGTGACGGCGGAGTACGGCATGCTGCCGCGCTCGACCCACACGCGCACCGACCGCGAGGCCGCGCGCGGCAAGCAGTCGGGCCGCACCCAGGAGATCCAGCGCCTGATCGGCCGTGCGTTGCGCGCTGTCGTCGACCTCGAGGCGATGGGCGAGATCCAGGTGAAGATCGACTGCGACGTGCTGCAGGCCGACGGCGGCACGCGCACCGCCAGCGTCACCGGCTCGTGGGTCGCGCTGGCGATCGCCATGAACGGGCTGCGCAAGGCCGGCAAGCTGAAGAAGGATCCGATCACCGGCCAGGTCGCGGCGATCTCCTGCGGCATCCACAACGGCACGCCGGTCCTCGACCTCGACTACGTCGAGGACTCCGCGGCGCAGGCCGATGCCAATTTCGTGCTGACCGCCGGCGGCGGCCTGGTCGAGATCCAGGGCACGGCGGAGAAGGACCCGTTCAGCGAGGCCGAGTTCCTCGCGCTGCTGGGCCTGGCCAAGCGCGGCATCGGCGAGCTCTGCGTGCACCAGCGCGCCGCGCTGGAGCGCGGCTGAGGACCGGCCGATGGCGCCGCGCCGCTTCAGCGGGCCGAAGCTGGTGGTGGCCACGCACAACCGGGGCAAGGCGGCCGAGATCGGCATCATGCTGGCGCCGTTCGGCGTGCAAGTGCTGTCGCACGGCGAGCTCGGCCTGGCGGTACCCGAGGAGACCGGCACAACCTTCCTGGCGAACGCCGAGCTGAAGGCCAGGGCGGCGGCGCAGGCCACCGATCTGCCGTCGCTGGGCGACGATTCCGGCCTGTCGGTGCATGCGCTGGACGGCCAGCCCGGGCTCTACACCGCCGATTGGGAGGGCCCCGATCGCGACGCGATGACCGGCATGGCGCGCATCCAGCGCGAGCTTGCGGCACGCGGCGTGCCCGATACCCCGGAAGCGCGGGCCGCAACCTTCAATTGCGCCCTGGCGCTGGCGTGGCCGGATGGCCATGTTGAGAGCGTGCTGGGCCAGTTGCGCGGTCACATCGTCTGGCCGCCGCGCGGCAGCAACGGCCACGGCTACGACCCGACCTTCCAGCCCGACGGCTGGGCCCTGACGTGCGGCGAGATGGATCCCGAGGTGAAGAACCGCATCAGCCACCGGGCCGATGCCTTCGCCAGGCTGGTGGAGCGGTGCTTTCGATGAACGAGGCGCGGCGCCAGTTCGGCGTCTATGTGCACTGGCCGTTCTGCCTTTCGAAGTGTCCCTACTGCGACTTCAACAGCCATGTGCGCGAGGCCGTCGATCAGCGGCGTTGGCGCGCGGCGCTGATCGCCGAGCTGCGGCACCACGCGCGCGGCACGCAGGGCCGCATCGTCGACAGCATCTTCTTCGGCGGCGGCACGCCTTCGCTGATGCCGCCCGAGACCATTGCATCGGTCATCGGCGCGGTTCGCGACCTGTGGCCCGTCGCCGACGACGTCGAGATCACCATGGAAGCCAATCCGACCTCGGTTGAGGCGGCGCGCTTCGCCGCCGCGCGCGACGCCGGCGTCAATCGCGTGTCGCTGGGCGTGCAGGCGCTCGACGCCGAGGCCTTGCGCTTCCTCGGCCGCGCGCACTCGCTCGACGAGGCGCTGGCGGCGATCGCGACGGCGCGCGCGACCTTCGCGCGCTATTCCTTCGACCTGATCTATGCCCGTCCCGGCCAGACGCCCGCGGCGTGGCGCGCCGAGCTGGAACGCACGCTCGATCTCGCCGGCGAGCATCTGTCGCTCTACCAGCTCACGCTCGAGCGCGGCACGCGCTTCTGGCAGGACCATGCGCGCGGCGCCTTCGCGATGCCCGACGAGGACACCGCGGCGACGTTGTACGAGGAGACCAATGCGCTGATGGCCGCGCGCGGCCTGCCGGCCTACGAGATCTCGAACTACGCGCGGCAGGGCTCGGCCTGCCGCCACAACCTGATCTATTGGCGCTACGAGGACTACGTCGGCGCCGGGCCGGGCGCGCATGGCCGCTTCGCCGTCGATCGCGCGGATCCGGCGCGCGGCAAGCGCGCGACGCGGCAGGCCAGCGGTCCCGAGGCCTGGCTCGAGCAGGTCGAGTCGCGGGGTCATGCGACGGCCGAGGATCGCATCGTCGACCCGGAGGCGATGACGGGCGAGGCCCTGATGATGGGACTTCGGCTCGTGGAGGGCATCGACCGCGGCCGGTTCCGCGCGCTCACCGGTCGTGATCCGGTCGACGCCGTCGATGCGCAGGCGCTTGCCAGCCTGGTCGCGGGCGGCTTCCTGGCCCTCGATGCGGCCAGCCTCCGCGCCACGGATGCCGGACGGCAGCGTCTCGACGCCGTGCTGGCGCGCCTGCTGCGCTGAGCGCGGAGACAAAAAAAGAGAGCGGGCCGAAGCCCGCTCCCCGATTTCCGCCTGACGGCGCTGCGACTAGAAGCGCAGCTCGGTGCCGATCAGGAACTGCCAGCTGTCGGTGCGCTCGGACTGCGTCTGGCCCGAAGCCGCCTCGTAGTAGAAGCCAGCCGCGAGCTTGATGCCCGGCCCGATGGCATAGGTGCCGCCGACCATGAACAGGTGCATCTGGTCGGTACCGACCGCGCCGCCCGTGCCCGCCAGCGCCGCGATGCTCTCGCGACGGGTGCCACCGAAGTAGGTGAAGCTGACCGCCCACGGGCCGGTCTGGTACTGGGCACCAGCCGACCAGAACAGGTTCTCGTTGCCGGCGGCCTGGCCGTTGTTGTCCCAGCCGAAGCTGCCACCGACCGTGAAGCCGGCATAGCTCAACTGCACACCGCCCGCGATGGCGTTGTAGTCGCGGAAGTTCGCGCTGGGGGTGAGGCCGCCATCGTACGCGGCATGATCCCAACCAAGGGACACGGCGACGCCGAAGTCGCCGAACTTGTTCACGTAGTTGACCGACAGCGACACGCCGTTGACGAACGCGCCCTGCCCATCCGGGCAGAACTGCGCGTTGCCCGCGCCACCGAGCGAGCCGCAGGTCGCGGCCAGGTTGGCGAAGCCGCCACGCGCCATGTACGGCGTGTACGACGCACCGAACTGCAGGCCGAAGAAGCGCGGCGTGTAGTAGGTGAGCTTGTTCGCGTCGACGGCGAACACGCCGGCCGACCACGCGTACGAGTGGTTGGCGCCGTTGGCACCCGCGCCGGTGGCCGAACCCGCGGCGAAGTTGAACTGCCCCGAACCGTAGCCGGGCAGCGCGTTCGGGGCGCCGTAGAACATCACGTACGAGGCGACGTCCTTGGCACCGAAGTCAATGCGACCCCAATCGCCGAAGGCGAAGATGTAGGTCTCGTCGACCTGGTCCTGGGTGGCGCCGTTCTGCTGCGACCAACCTTCCAGCTCGAAGCGCACACCGACCGTGGTGCCGTTGTCGAGCTTGGTCTGGCCGATGAACCAGATCTCACCCTCGAAATAGTAGGTCGGGGTACGGTAGTTGGTACCGGGGGCAGTGTTGATGCCGCCAAAATGGCCAGCGGCGAAATACTGCTGCATATAGCCGCCAACACCGATCTTGATCGGGTCCGCCGCCATCGCGGGCACGGCCGCGAGGCCGCCTGCGATCAAAGCGGTCGTCCCCAAGAGGACTTTCTTCATTTCTCCCTCTCTCTCTGCTGCGTCTCGCGATCAGGACCGACGGCGACCGGTTCTAGAAGGGTTAGCCGAAGACTCAGCCAAGACCGCTCCTGCCACTCGACGGGCCATGGCGGATTAAACTCGCCGCCCTATCAAGGGTCAAGAAACCAAAGGCAGATGCGCCGATTCGGTGGCGAGGTGTGGCAGGAACGCCACAAATGAGGCGCGCGCGCCATGCCGTCGGCCGACCCGGTCATCGTCAATATATTGAGCCGAGTGCGTGCATGACGCTAAATGTAGTATAGCAAGATTAAAGAAAAACTTCTATCCCATTGAATATTATGGATTATCTTTCGGCGGGGCGCTTCCTCCGGCACGGCGTCCCGACGCTCCTGCCCGACGACTTGTTGCCGGGACGGGACTTCCCCTATAAATCGACTTCGGCGCGCCGACGGGCTTGAGAGCTGCCGCGCCGTCACAGGGAGCCATACGCGATGTCCAGAGGCCTTCGTCGCCCGATCCAAGGCGGTCTGCGGGTTGCCTCCGTCTTGGTCATGGCCCTGCTGGCCACGGGCCTGGCGAGCTGCGGCGGCGACGATACCTATTTCCCGGAGCAGAACCAGCGCGGCCGCGGCGACCTTGGCAAGGGCCTGAGCAAAGGCACCTCTGACAGCGGCGGACTGTTCGGGCCGGGCGGCCTCTTCGGGTCGCGCGACGAGAAGGCCAAGGGCCTCAACGAGCCGGGCATCGCCGTCAACGCCTTCCTGTGGCGCGCGTCGCTCGACGTGATCATTGACAACAAGTGGCCGATCGCCTCGGCCGATCCATTCGGCGGGCTGATCATCACCGACTGGTTCCAGTTCACTGAGTCGCCGACCGAGCGGCTCAAGCTGCAGGTGCTGATCCTCGATCGCGACCTGCGGGCCGACGCCCTTCGTGCCTCGATCATCCGCCAGCAGCAGTCCGGCGGTCGCGGCTGGGTCGACGCCCCGGTCGATCCCAAGACCGCCTTCGAGTTCGAGAACGCGATCCTGACCCGTGCCCGTCAGCTGCGCATCGCGGCGACCGGCAACTGAGCGACACGCCAATCGCGTTGACAATCGCGCGGCGGGCCCTAGCCTGCCCGCCCATGATCGGATATCAGCGGCTCCCCCGACTTATCGCCGCCGGCCTGTGAAGGCCGGGCGGGCGCCCGTGCGCCCTGAAGAGCTCCGCTTTCATCCTTGATCCGGTCCGACCATGTCCTCCAGCCAGTCCCCCGTGCGCTACAATTTCCGCGAGACCGAGGCCAAGTGGCAGAAGGCCTGGGACGAGCGCGGCACGTTCCGGGCGACGATGGATCGTGCCCGGCCCAAGTACTACGTGCTGGAGATGTTCCCCTATCCGTCGGGGCGCATCCACATGGGCCATGTGCGCAACTACACCCAGGGCGACGTGGTGGCGCGCTATCGCCGGGCGCGCGGGTTCAACGTGCTGCACCCCATGGGCTGGGACGCCTTCGGCCTGCCGGCCGAGAACGCGGCCATGGAGAAGAAGGTCCATCCGCGCAAATGGACCTACGAGAACATCGCCACCATGAAGGCGCAGCTCAAGTCGATGGGCCTGTCGCTGGACTGGAGCCGCGAGGTGGCGACCTGCGATCCAAGCTACTATCGCCATCAGCAGAAGATGTTCCTCGACTTCTGGCAGGCCGGCCTGGCGTATCGCAAGGAGGCCTGGGTGAACTGGGATCCGGTCGACAACACCGTGCTGGCCAACGAGCAGGTGATCGACGGCAAGGGCTGGCGCACCGGCGCCACCGTCGAGCGGCGCAAGCTCTCGCAGTGGAACCTGAAGATCACGCATTTCGCCGAGGAGCTGCTGACGCGACTCGATTCGATGCCGCGCTGGCCCGAGAAGGTGCGCCTGATGCAGGCCAACTGGATCGGCAGGAGCGAGGGCGCGCGCGTCTTCTTCGAGCTGGTGGGCGAGGGCGCCCAGCCCGGCGAGACTCTGGAGATCTTCACCACGCGGCCCGACACGCTGTTCGGCGCCTCGTTCATGGCGATCTCGCCGGATCATCCGCTGGCTGCGCGGCTGGCCAAGGATGATCCGGCGCTGGCCGAATTCATCGCGGAGTGCCGCAAGACCGGCACCAGCGCCGCCGAGATCGAGACCGCCGAGAAGATGGGCTACCGCACCAGGCTGGCGGTGAAGCACATCGTCAAGGAAGGCGAGACCCTGCCGGTCTACGTCGCCAATTTCGTGCTGATGGAATACGGCACCGGCGCGATCTTCGGCTGCCCGGCGCATGACCAGCGCGACCTCGACTTCGTGCGCAAGTACGGCCTGCCGGTGATTCCGGTCGTGCTGCCCAGGGACGCGGATCCCAAGACCTTCGCCGTCGGCGACGAGGCCTATGTCGAGGACGGCACGATCTACAATTCGGGCTTCCTGAACGGCCTGTCCGTGCCCGACGCCAAGCGCGCGATCATCCGCCATCTGGAGAGCAAAGGGCAGGGCAAGGGCACGGTGCAGTACCGTCTGCGCGACTGGCTGGTGTCGCGCCAGCGCTACTGGGGCTGCCCGATCCCGGCGATCCATTGCGATGCCTGCGGCGTGGTGCCGGTGCCGGCGAAGGACCTGCCGGTCACGCTGCCCGACGATGTCGAGTTCGATACGCCGGGCAATCCGCTCGATCGCCATCCGACATGGAAGCATGTCGCCTGCCCGTCGTGCGGCAAGCCGGCGCGGCGCGAGACCGACACCTTCGACACCTTCATCGATTCGAGCTGGTACTTCGACCGCTTCACCTCGCCCGGCGTCGAGAACGCGCCGTTCGACCGCGAGGAGAACCACTATTGGATGCCGGTCGACCAGTATATCGGCGGCGTCGAGCACGCGATCCTGCATCTGCTGTACTCGCGCTTCTGGACGCGCGCGATGCGCGAGGTCCAGATGACCAGCCGCGACGAGCCGTTCGACGGGCTGTTCACCCAGGGCATGGTCTGCCACGAGACCTATCGCGCCGCCGACGGCACCTGGTTGTTCCCGGACGAGATCAAGCGGCTGGAGGGCGGCAGCGTCGTGCGCGCCTCGAACGACACGCCGGTGACGGTGGGCCGCTCCGAGAAGATGTCGAAGTCGAAGAAGAACGTCGTCGACCCCGACCAGATCATCCGCGACTACGGCGCCGACACCGCGCGCTGGTTCATGCTGAGCGACAGCCCGCCGGAGCGCGACCTGGAATGGACCGAAGCGGGCGTCAGCGGCGCTTGGCGCTTCCAGCAGCGCCTGTACCGGCTGCTGAGCGAGGCCATCGCCAGTGGCGGCGCGGCGGCGAAAGCCAACGGCGCGTACGCCGATGCCGCCATGGCGCTGCGCCGCGCCGCGCACAAGGCCGCCGCCGGCATCTCGGGCGACATCGAGGCCTTTCATTTCAACAAGGCGGTGGCGCGGCTCTACGAGCTGGCCAATGCCGTCGAGGGCTTCAAGGCGAAGGACGATGCCGATCGCGCCGCGCTGGGCGAGACGCTCGACATCTTCGTGCGCCTGATCGCGCCGATGACGCCGCACCTGGCCGAGGAGCTGTGGACCCTGCTGGGTCGCGACGGCTTCGTCGCCGACGCGCCATGGCCGACACCCGACGCCGCGCTGCTGGCCGACGAGGACGTCACCGTCGCCGTGCAGGTCAACGGCAAGCTGCGCGCGACCCTGAAGCTGCCCAAGGACACGCCGAAGGAGACGGCCGAGGCGACGGCGCTGGCCGAGCCCGACGTGATCAAGGCCATGGCCGGCAAGACGGCGAAGAAGGTGATCGTCGTGCCCAACCGCATCGTCAACGTGGTGGTGTGAGCGCCCGCCGCGCCCTGTTGCTGGGAGCGCTGGGCCTGCTCTCGGCCTGCGGCCTGCGCCCGCTCTATGGCGGCGACGAAGGCAACCCGGCCGGCGGCGCGCCCGGCGGCGTGCGCGGCGATCTCGCGGCGATCAAGATCGCCACCATCGCCGAGCGCGGCGGCCAGGTGCTGCGCAACGCCCTGCTCGATCATCTCACCCCCGAAGGCGAGCCGGCCCAACCGCTCTATCAGCTCGCGGTCACGCGCTCGGAGTCGGAGGAGACGCCGCTGCGCCGGCTCGACGAGGTGGCGATGCTGCAGATCCTGCGCGTCGGCGCGAGCTGGAGCCTGCGCGATCTGTCGGGCGCCACGCTCACCGCGGGCGTCAGCCGCACCCTGGCGCGCTTCGACCTGACGCGCTCGCAACCAGCCACCGACGCGGCGCGCGAGAATGCGCGCGAACGCGCCGCGCGCGACCTGGCCGAGGACATCAGGGTCAAGCTGGCGCTGTACTTCCGCCAGCGCCGCGGCCTGTAGCGCCGGCAATCCTGTCATTCCGAGCGCAGCGAGGAATCCAGACAAGACGCCTGGATTCCTCGCTGCGCTCGGAATGACAGGTGGACCGTGCGCGTCTCGACTCAGCGCGCGCCGAGATCGCCGGCGGCGGCGCGCCGCAAGGCCGACGTCACCTCCGGCATCGCCACGCCGAACCACGCCGCGAAGCCGGGCCGCGCCTGGTGCAGCAGCATGTCCAGACCGTCGACCACGGCGTTGCCCCGCGCCCGTGCCGCCGCCAGCAGCGCGGTCTCCAGCGGCACGTAGACAATGTCGTCGACCACCGACGCGTTCGGCAACGCGGCGAGATCGAGTTCCAGCGACGGCGAGCCTTTCTGTCCCAGCGACGTCGTGTTGACGAGCAATCCGGCCCCGCCGAGCGCCGCGTTACGCCGATCCCAGCTGTCGATCACCACCGTGCGACCATCCTTCGGCGTCACCTGCGCGCCGAGGTCGATCGCCGTCTGGCGCGTACGGTTGAGCAGGCGCAGTTCGGGCACGCCGGCATCGACCAGCGCGTGACACACCGCGCGCGCCGCACCGCCGGCGCCCAGGACGACGGCCGGCGCCGCCTCCGGCTTCCAGTTCGGCGCACCCGCGCGCAACGCGGCGGTGAAGCCGAACGCGTCGGTGTTGCGTCCCTCCAGCGTGCCGTCGGCGCGCTTCACCACGGTGTTGACCGCGCCGATATGCGCCGCCTTGGGCTCGACGTGATCGAGCATGTCGAGCACATCGATCTTGTGCGGCAAGGTGAGATTGCAGCCGCGCGCATGCGGCGTGCGACGGATGAAATCGACCGTGGCACGCAATGCTTCACCGCCCGGCGCCACGGCCAGCCGGCCATAGAAGCCGTCGATGCCGCGCTCCTGCAGCCAGTAGCCGTGGATCAGCGGCGAGCGCGAATGCTCGACCGGCCAGCCGACGATGAAGGCGAAGGGCCGCTCCTGGGCGGCGGCGAGCAGGGTGGCGAAGTCGGGCATCATGGTTCAGTTCCGGGCGACCCCGGCACCACGCAGGAAGTCGAGCAGCGGCAATAGTGGCAGACCCAGGATGGTGAAGTAATCACCTTCGATGCGCTCGAAGAGCTGCGGCCCCGGCCCTTCGAGGCGATAGGCGCCGACCGAGGTGGTCAGCGTCTCGCCGCACAGCGCCATGTAGTGGTCGAGGAAGGCGTCGGAGAAGTCGCGCATCGTCAGGTGCGCCGCGGTGAGGTGGCGCCAGATCACCCGATCGTCGCGCGCGACGCAGATGGCGGCGTGCAATGTGTGGGTGCGCCCGCGCAGACGCAGCAGATGCGTGCGCGCCTCGGCCAGGTCGGCGGGCTTGTCGAAGAGTGCGCCCGCGCAGGCCAGCGTCTGGTCGGCGCCGATCACCAGCGCGCCCGGGCGCAGACGCGCGCCGGCCAATGCCTTGAGGTCTGCCAGGGCGGCGGCGAGGGCGTCGCCGGCGATGTCGCCCAGCCGGGCCTTCTCGGCCGCTTCGTCGACGCCGGGCGCCAGCGCCTCGTGCGCGAGGCCGACGCCCTCGAGCAGCGCGCGGCGCGCGATCGAGGTCGAGGCGAGAACGAGCTGCATCGCGCACTCCGGATGGATGGGCCGCGACGCCTACGCGTCGTGGAGCAATCGCGCAAGCCTTGCGCTGTCGCGGTAGCAAGCGGCACGGCGCTGCACTAGGCTCCGCGCCCGGAGAGACAAACGGGGAGGCTCCCATGGTCAAGGCAGTGCAGATCAAACAGGCCGGCGGGCCCGAGGCGATGGAGTACACCGACATCGAGGTCGGCAAGCCCGGGCCCGGCGAGGTGCGCATCCGCCACACCGCGATCGGCCTGAACTTCATCGATATCTACACGCGCTCCGGTCTCTACCCGGTGCCGATGCCCAACTGCATTGGCCGCGAGGGCGCCGGCGTGGTGCTCGAGGTCGGGCCCAGGGTGAAGGGTTTCAAGAAGGGCGATCGCGTCGCCTATTGCGGCAGCGCGCCCGGCGCCTACGCCGAGGAGCGCGTGCTGCCCGCGGCGATCCTGCTGAAGGTGCCCGGCGGCATCGAGGACAACCAGGCCGCCGCCATGATGCTCAAGGGCATGACGACGGAGTACCTGATCCGCCGCACCTTCAAGTGCAAGAAGGGCGACATCGTGCTGTTCCACGCCGCCGCCGGCGGAGTCGGCCTGCTGTTCGGCCAGTGGGCCAAGGCGCTGGGCGTGAAGGCGATCGGCACGGTGTCCTCGCCCGAGAAGGCGGCGATCGCCAAGAAGCACGGCTATCACTGGGTGATCGACTATTCGAAGGAGGACGTCGTCGCCCGGGTGAAGGAGATCACCAAGGGCAAGGGCGTGCCGGTGGTCTACGACGGCGTCGGCAAGGACACCTGGGACATCTCGCTGAAATGTCTGGCGCCGCTGGGCATGCTGGTGAGCTTCGGCAACGCCTCCGGTCCGGTGCCGCCGATCGCGCCCGCCGTGCTCGGCGGCAACCTCTCGGCGTTCCTGACCCGGCCCAGCCTCGGCGCCTATACCTCGACCCGCAAGGACCTCGAGGCGTGCGCCAAGGCGCTGTTCAAGATGGTGAAGAGCGGCAAGGTCAAGATCACGATCGACCAGACCTATGCGCTGAAGGACGCGGCGCAGGCGCATCGCGATCTGGAAAGCCGCAAGACGACGGGTCAGACCGTCCTGATCCCCTGATCCGGTTGACTTCCTTACTTCCATGGCGGAAAGTAAGGAATGCGGCTGATCAGTCGGATCACCAGCAAGGGCCAGATCACCATTCCCAAGGCCGTGCGTGCTGCGCTTGGCTTGGCGGACGGCGATCTGGTCACCTTCGCGCTCGAGGACGAGCAGGCCATCCTGCGCAAGGTTGTCCAGCAGGCCGAGCCTTCCGCCGGCGGCACGGTCGGCACAGACCTCACGGAATGGGCCAGCCCGGCCGACGAGGACGCCTACCGTGATCTTTGACCGGTACGATGTCGTGGCCCTGCCGCATCCGCTCGGCGACGCGCAGCCGTCGGGCCGGCGGCCCGCGGTCGTGCTGTCGACGCGCAACTTCAACATCAGCCAGGGCCACACGTTGTGCGCCATGGTGACCAGCTCGGCCGGCGGCTGGTCGAGCGACGTGCCGATCGTCGACCTGCAGACGGCCGGCCTGCCGGTGCCGTCGGTGGTGCGGCTGAAGCTGTTCGTGGTCGAGAACACCAAGGCGGAACGGCGCCTGGGCGAGCTGGCGCGCAAGGATGCCAAGGCGCTGCGCCGGGCCCTGCGCGCGGCCCTGGGCGAGGACGAATGAGCCGATGCTGATCGTTGGTCTGACGGGCTCCATCGGCATGGGCAAGTCCACCGCCACGCGTTTGCTGCGCAGCATGGGCATCCCGGTCTATGACGCGGATGCCGCGGTGCACGCGGTCCAGGCACCAGGCGGCGAGGCGCTGGCGCCGATCGAAGCCGCCTTTCCCGGCTCGGTGAAGAATGGCGTGCTCGACCGCGCCGCACTGGGCGCCAAGGTCTTCGGCAACCCGGCCGAACTGCGCAAGCTGGAGCGCATCGTCCACCCGCTGGTCGGCCGCCGCCAGCGCGCCTTCCTCAAGAAGTGGGCGTCGCGCCGGGCGCCGATCGTCGTGCTCGACATCCCCCTGCTGTTCGAGGGCAGCGGCCACAAGCGGGTCGATGCGACGATGGTCGTCAGCTCTCCTTACTTCCTGCAAAGACAGCGCGTGCTCGTACGGCCCGGCATGACGGCGGAGAAGTTCGAGGACATCCATCGCCGGCAGGTGCACGACAGCATCAAGCGCCGGCGCGCCGACTTCGTCGTGCCCAGCAACGCCGGCATCGGGCCGACCCGGGCTGCGCTGGCCAAGGCGCTGAAGACGCTGGGAAAACGCAAGGGCCGGTTCTGGCCGGGACGGCCGCTCTACGAGCGGCGCATCGCCGAGATCGCCGGCAGCCGCAAAGGACGTCCTCTATGAGCCGCGAGCCCTCATGACCCGAGAGATCGTGTTCGACACCGAGACCACGGGGCTGGATCCGCGCGCCGGCCACCGCCTGGTCGAGATCGGCTGCGTCGAGCTGATCCACGGCATGCCCAGCGGTCGATCCTGGCAGAGCTACCTCAACCCCGAGCGCGACATGCCCGAGGAGGCCTTCGCCGTTCACGGCCTGTCCGTCGACTTCCTGATGGACAAGCCGCTGTTCGGCGATGTCGCGGAGGAATTCCTTACCTTTGTCGGCGACGCCGTGCTGGTGATCCACAACGCCGCCTTCGATCTCGGCTTCATCAATGCCGAGCTCGATCGGGCCGGCCGGCCGGCGCTGGCCAACGCGTTCATCGATACCGTGACCCTGGCCCGGCGCAAATTCCCCGGCCAGCGCAACAGCCTCGACGCGCTGTGCGAACGCCTGGGCATCGACAACACCCATCGCACCAAGCACGGCGCCCTGCTCGATGCGGAGTTGCTGGCCGAGGTCTATATCGAGCTCAACGGCGGCCGCCAGCGCGGCCTCGACCTCGCCGCCGCCGCGACGACCACCGTCATGGTTGAGGCGGGCCAGGGGACAGTGGCGGTCAGCGTGACGCGCGCGACCCGCGTCCATGCGCCGACACCCGCCGAGCTGGCGGCGCACGAGGCGTTCCTGAAGAAGATCAGCGAGCCGATCTGGCTGAAATGATGCGGCTCAGGCGTGGCCCATCGGCACACCGCCGGCCTGCCCTACCTGCTGCTGATAGAGCGCCGCGAAGTCGACCGGCTGCAGCAGCAATGGCGGCAGGGCCGCCTGGCTCAGGGTCGCGGTGACGATGGCGCGGGCGAAGGGGAACAGCAGCATCGGCACGTGGATGCCGAGGATCGGCCCGATCGCATCCTGCGGCACCCCGCCGATGCCGACGACGCCGGCATAGACCAGCTCCATGACGAAGATCGGCTGGTCCTGCTGGTCCTTGCCGTCGAGCTCGATGGTCATCGTCACCTCGAACATGCCCGCCTGATCGAGGCTGCGCGCGTCGCAGCGGACGTTGAGGTTGTATTGCGGCGGCGCGGTGAGCTGCAGGCTCTGCGGCGCGCGCGGGTTCTCGAACGACATGTCCTTGATGTACTGGCCGTGGATGGTGATCGGCGTCTGGCCGGCGGCCGGCTGGTTGGTGTCGCTCATGTCAGGTCTTCCTGGGCTGGGGGCGCGGCCCGCGTAGCACGCGCCGGGCGGCCGGTACAAGGTGAGCCGCCCCGAATGAACATGCGCTCCCTGCGGCTATTGCGCTTGCCCTGCGGAACGCCCGGGCCGAGGATGACCGACGCGTACAACCCGTGCCGAAGGCCCATGTCGCGTCCACTCGTCGGAATTTCAGCCTGTCGCCGCCAGATCAAGGCCTGGACCCTCCACACGGTCGGCGACCGCTACGTCAAGGTCGTGCTCGAAGCGGTCGCCGCCACGCCGATCCTGCTGCCCGCCGCCGGCGTCGGGGAGCAGGGCCTGGATCTCGACCGCATCCTCGATGCCGTCGACGGCGTGCTGCTGACCGGCAGTCCCTCGAATGTCGAGCCGTTCAATTACGGCGGCCGCGATCCGCGGCCGGGTGTCGCCGCCGACCCGGCGCGCGATTCGACGACCCTGCCGGTGATCCGCGGCGCGGTCGAGCGCGGCATCCCGCTGCTGGCGATCTGCCGCGGCATCCAGGAGGTCAACGTCGCGCTGGGCGGCACGCTGCATGCGCATGTCGAGGAGATTCCGGGCCGCATGGACCACCGCTCGCCACGCGTCGACAGCATGGAGGCCAAGGTCGCGCCGGCACATGCCATCGACATCACCGAGGGCGGCCTGCTGCAGCGCATCACCGGCCTGCGCCACGCCGAGGTGAACTCGCTGCACGGCCAGGGCATCGACAAGCCGGCGCCAGGCGCCCGCATCGAGGCCGTGGCGCCCGACGGCCAGATCGAAGCGATCAGCATGCCGGGTGCGCCCGGCTTCATGCTGGCGGTGCAATGGCACCCCGAGCACCGCGCGCTGGAGAACCCGCTGTCGCGCGCGATCTTCCACGCCTTCGGCGAGGCCTGCCGCGCCCGCATGGTCGCTCGCCACGGCGTGCCGCTGCGCGCCGCAGCGGAGTAACCGCATCCCGCGCTATAGTGCCCATCCCGTTTCGGAATGGAGCGCCTGATGACAGCCGAGCCCGCGCGCACCGGCGCCAACGCGCGTCGCGACTTCTACGAGCGCATCGGCGCGCTTTCGATGGCGCCGCTGTGGGAGTCGCTGCACCAGCTCGTGCCGCCGGCGCCGGCGCCGCGTTACGTGCCGGCTCACTGGAGCTACGAGCAGGTACGGCCGTACCTGATGGAATCTGGATCGCTGATCACGGCGAAGGAAGCCGTCCGCCGCGTGCTGATCCTCGAGAACCCGGCGCTCAGGGGCACGGCCTGCGCCACACCCACGCTCTATGCCGGCCTGCAGCTGATCCTGCCGGGCGAGATCGCGCCCAGCCACCGCCACACGCAATCGGCGCTGCGCTTCATCGTCGAGGGCGAGGGCGCCTACACCGCCGTCGACGGCGAGCGCACCATCATGCGCGAGGGCGACTTCGTGATCACGCCGTCCTGGACCTGGCACGACCACGGCAACGACTCGGCGCAGCCGATGGTGTGGCTCGACGGCCTCGACATCCCGATCGTGGCGATGTTCAACGCCGGCTTCGCCGAGACCGGCGCCGAGGACGCGCAGACCGTGACGCGGCCGGAGGGCGATTCGGATGCGCGCTACGCCGCCGGCCTGCTGCCGGTCGACCACAAGGCGACCCGCCAGGCCTCGCCGGTCTTCAACTATCCCTATGCCCGCACGCGCGAAGCGCTGGCGCGCATGGAGCGGGCCGGCGCGCCCGATCCCTGCCACGGCCACAAGCTGCGCTACGTGAATCCCGCAACCGGCGGCGCGCCGATCGCCACCATGGGCACCTTCATGCAGCTGCTGCCGAAAGGCTTCGCGACAGCGCCGTACCGCAGCACCGACGGCACGGTGTTCTCGGTGGTCGAAGGCGAGGGCGAGACGATCATCGGCGAGCAGGTCGTGCGCTGGAAGAAGCGCGACCATTTCATCGTGCCGAGCTGGATGACGGTGACGCACAAGGCGTCGAGCGAGGCCGTGCTGTTCAGCTTCTCCGACCGGCCGATCCAGGAACGGCTGGATCTGTGGCGCGAGGATCGCGGCGGTAGGTAGCTACGCCGTGCGCTTCTGCGCCGCCACAGAGCCGGCGCAGCGATGGACCGGCAAGGATCGCAGTTGCGGATCACGCGCCTCGGCATGGCGTACCTGCCAGCCCCCGCCGGTCTGATACAGGAACAGGTCGAGGTCGCAGGCGTCGCTGCGGAAGCGCAGCAGGCGCGAGGGACCGTCGTCGCGGGTGAAGACCGGTCGGCCGAAGGTCTGCGCCACCTGGCGCTCGTTCATGCCGCGCAGGCTCTCCAGCGCGATCGGCTGGCCGGCATTGCTCGACTTGAAGACGCCGGGATCGGCGGAGCTCAGCGAGTACTGACTGACCGAGCGGCCGCCGCTGGAATCGCTGACGCAGGCAGCAAGCGAGAGGGCCGAAAGGGCGAGGACGGCGAGGCGGCGCATCTTTTTTGGGGTCTGGAGATTTTGCGGGCGGCGGCACCTTACGCGCCCGGCGCGGGCGCGCAAGGCTCACGCCGTGCGTTGGGCCGACGCACCGGGAAACGCCGGCGGGATCACCGGCTGACGCAGCGCGCCGGCGATGTGCACCATCATCGCCGTGCCGACGACGGGCGCGAGCAGGTTGAGGAACGGCACCGTGCCCATCAGCATGATGAGGATGCCGGTCAGCCAGACGCGGCCGCTGTCGGGCGAGCGCAGCTTCCTGGTCTCGCTGGCCGAGCGCCGGCGCAGCCCGACGCCCTCGTGATACATCGCGCCGGTCATGTGGCCGTTGACGGCGTAGAACAGGATCAGGCCGGTAGGCGGGATGAACAGCAGGATGAGATAGATCGGCAACAGCAGCAGGTTCACGCCCAGCATCAGCAGCAGGAACTTCACGCCCGACCAGATGCCGCTCCACAGGGGCGTGCCGCGTGCGGCGCCCAGCTGCGGGTAGTGCCGCGCCTCGACCGCGTCGGCGACCTCGTCGAGGAAAAGGCCGACCATCATGCCGAAGAAGGCAGGGAAAAGCAGGATCGGCGCCACGAACGCCAGCAGGCCGACGACCCACTGCACGCCTTCGTTGATCCAGGCATTGGTCTTGGGACCGAACCAGCCGATATCGACCGCCGGGATCGAATGACCGAGCCAGCGCATCAGCAGCCACAGCACGACATAGAGCACCAGGGCCAAGCCCAGCGACTTCAGCAGCACCCAGCGCAGCTTCGGATCGAAGAGCTGGCTGAAGGATTTCTCGATCGCGGAGATCATGCCGGCCAATATAGACGGCCGGTGTGACCGGCCCAAGGCGTCTCGCGCGGCCTAGTTGGTCGCCGCCCGGTCCAGGCACGCGGCGCCCAGGATGGGACCGAGCTCGGCGGTCTGCACCAGGGTCACCATGGCCGCACCCGGCACCAGCCTGTCGGCCTCGACCGTCAGGCGCGTCGCCTCGCCGGTCCAGGTCGCCAGCCTGGTGATCGAGCGCACGACGTTGAAGTTGGTGAGCGTCACGCCGCGGTTCTCGCCGCGGCCGACGGCGGTGACATGGCGGGGATCGACGCTCAGCAGCCAGATGTCCGCCGCGGGCAGGCCCGCGACCTTCGGCAGCTCGATCAGCGCACGTCCGCCGCCCTGCGGGCTGAGCACCGGATTGACGCGAGCGCCGGCGCGCTCGGCCGCCTGCTTCAGCATCCGTTCGACCCGGGCGCGATTGGTGCCCGGGTCATGCGCCGCGCCGTTGAACACCATCTCCGGCGTATAGACGTAGCGCTGCTTCAATGCCTGGGCGTAGCTGTGCTGGCGCGCCGTGCTCGCGGCGGTGGCGAAGGGATCCTTCCAGCCGATGTAGTCCCAGTAATCGACATGGACCGACAGCGCGATCACGTCGGGCCGGCGCGACAGCTCGCCGAGCAGCCGGTCGGCCGGCGGGCAGGACGAGCAGCCCTGGGATGTGAACAGCTCGACCACGACGGGCGCATTGGGCAGCGGCTCGGCGGCTTGGGCGGCCGGACCTCGGGAAAGACTCAGCCCGCCCACCGCCGCGCCAGCGGCCAGCCGTGCGAACTGGCGTCGTGTGGTCATGAGTCGACTGTGCCCATCCCGATGCGCCCGCGCCAATCACTTCGCCGCCAATCCGCCCACGAAACGAGCCGATCCGGTTCACATGCGGGTGATATTTCCCAGTTTCGAAAGGGGAATGGCACAACAAATTTCACACGTAAAGACGACATCTCCCCTGCGCTGAATCGCCTTGCGCACGATCCGCCGATGCGCCACATCTCGACAGGGTCTATGTTATAATATTGCGCACTACGATGGCCACGCATCACCACCATCTGTCTTCGGACCTGGCGACCGCGCTGATGTCGTTCAGCGCGCTGCGGCGTGGCGCCTGGGCGCTGGTGCCGGTCGCGGCGATCTGGCTGGCCGTGCTGTGGGCACTGTCATGAGCGCCGCGCTTCGCCTGCGCGACCTCACGGTCGCCTACGAACGCCACCCGGCGATCCACCACGTCAGCCTCGACGTGGCCGAGGGTTCGCTGACCGCCGTGGTCGGACCCAACGGCGCCGGCAAGAGCACGCTGCTGAAGGCCGTGATCGGCGAAGTCGCGAAGGTCGAAGGCAGCGTCGACCTGGCGGGCCGCAGCCGGGCCAAGATCGCCTACCTGCCGCAGGTCTCCGATGTCGACCGCAGCTTCCCGATCTCGGTGCTGGAAGTCGTGCTGCTGGGCCGGTGGGGGCGGATCGGCGGCTTCGGCGGCGCCAGCGCCCGCGACCGGCACGACGCGATCCACGCCATCGAGGCCGTGGGCCTGCGCGGCTTCGAGCAGCGGCCGATCTCGACCCTGTCGGCCGGCCAGTTCCAGCGCGTGCTGTTCGCGCGCGTGCTCTTGCAGGACGCCGAGATCATCCTGCTCGACGAACCGTTCAACGCCATCGACGCGCGCACCACCGCCGACCTGATGGCGCTGGTGCAGCGCTGGCACGCCGACAAGCGCACCGTGCTGTGCGTGCTGCACGATCTCGACCAGGCGCGCACGCGCTTTCCCGACGCGATCCTGCTGGCCCGCGAGCTGGTCGCCACCGGCCCGACAGGCGAGACGCTCAGCGCCGCCAACCTGATGCGCGCCCGCGCCATGGCCGAGGCTTGGGACGAGGACGCCGATGCGTGTCTGCGTGCGGCTGATTGACGTTCTCCTTCTCCCCGCGAAGGCGGGGAGAAGGCGTCGAGCGCAAGCGAGGCGGATGAGTAGCTTGCGGTCTCTCGACAGTATCGGTGCCCGTCGCGCTGTCGCGAAGCCCCTCATCCGCCCTTCGGGCACCTTCTCCCCGCCTGCGCGGGGAGAAGCGGGGCGGTCGTAATGCACGCGCTCTACGACTTCCTCGTCGGCCCCTTTGTCGAGTTCGGCTTCATGCGCCGCGCGCTGGTGGCGTGCCTGGCGCTGTCGGTGGGCAGCTCGACCATCGGCGTGTTCCTGATCCTGCGGCGCATGAGCCTGATGGGCGACGCGCTGGCGCATTCGCTGCTGCCTGGCGCGGCCATCGGGTTCCTGCTCGGCGGCCTGTCCCTGCCGGCGATGGGCGCCGGCGGGTTCGTCGCCGGCATCCTGGTGGCGCTGCTGTCCGGCGTCGTTGCGCGCTTCACCTCGCTGCGCGAGGATGCGAGCTTCGCCGCCTCCTACCTCACCGCGCTGGCGCTGGGCGTGACCATCATCTCGCTCAGGGGATCGAGCGTCGATCTGATGCACATCCTCTTCGGCTCGATCCTCGCCGTCGACGATCTGTCGCTGCTGCTGGTGGCGACCACCGCGACCATCACGCTGCTCGGCATGGCGATCATCTACCGGCCGCTGATGGTCGAGTGCTTCAATCCGGGCTTCCTTGTCGCCATGGGCGAGAAGGGCGCCGTCTTCCATTACGCCTTCCTGGCGCTGGCCGTGCTGAACATGGTCGCCGCCTTCCAGGCGATCGGCACCCTGATGGCGCTGGGCCTGGTGCTGCTGCCGGCGATCGCCGCCTCGTTCTGGACGCGTGACGTGCCGTCGATGGCGCTGGTGGCGGCGCCGATCGCGCTCTTCTCCAGCTATGTCGGGCTGCTGATCTCGTTCCACAGCGACCTGCCCTCGGGACCGGCGATCGTGCTGACCGCGGCGGGCTGCTACGTCCTCTCGCTGCTGTTGGGCGCACGCGACTCGGTGCGTCAGCGCCTCTCGCGTCCGGCCCACCTGCACGGCTAATCTGCCGCCATGGAGATCAAGGCGGCCCAGGCCGAAGCCTTCCTGCGCGGCTACGCCAAGAAGCCGGATCCGGCGCTGCGTGCCGTGCTCCTCTTCGGCAGCGATGACGGCCTGGTCGCCGAGCGCGGCAAGGCGCTGGCGCTGGCCATCTGCCCCGACCTCGCCGATCCCTTCCGCGTCGTCGACATATCAGGCGACGTGCTGAAGCAGGATCCGGCGCGGCTGGCCGACGAGTTCCAGTCGATGTCGCTGATGGGCGGCCGGCGCGTCGTGCGCGTGCGGCCGGCCGGCGAGGAAAGCCTCGCCGCCGTCGAGGCGCTGTTCGAGGCGCCGGCCGGCGACGCGCTGGTCGTGCTCGAGGCCGGCAACCTCGCGCCGTCGTCCGGCCTGCGCAAGGCGGTCACCGGCAGCGAATTCGGCGCCGCGATCGGCTGCTACCCCGACAGCGAGGACGCGCTGGGCGGGCTGGTCGAGCGCGTGCTGGGCGAGTTCGGGTTACGCGCGGATTCCGACACGTTGGGGTATCTCGTCGACAATCTCGGCGGCGACCGCGCGCTGTCGCGCTCCGAGCTGGAGAAGCTCGCCCTCTACAAGGGTCCGGCGGGCGAGGGCGCTTCACCGGACGCGCGCACGGTCACCATCGAGGACGCGATGGCGGTGATCGGCGACAGCGCCGCGATCGGGCTGGACGACGTGGTCGACCGCACCTTCGACGGCGACTATCTCGGCATGGACCGCGCGCTCGACCGGGTCATCGGCGAGGGCGTGAAGGCGCCGCAGATCGTGCGCGCGGTGCAGCGCCACGCCGACATGCTGCACCGCCTGGGCGCCGCCGGCGGCAACATCGAAGGCGTCTACATGCGCATCTTCCCGCGCCCGCATTTCAGCCGCCGCGCCACCATCCTGCGCCAGGCCCGCACCTGGCCCGAGACGCGCATGGCCGACGCGCTGGGCCTGATCCTCGAAGCCGACATGCACACCAAGACAACCGGCTTCCCCGACGAAGCGATCGCCCGCCGTCTGTGCCTGCGCCTGGCGCAGGCCGCGCGTGGGCTACAGCGCAAGCGGGCGTAGCGATGACACGCGAGCCCGACCGCGAAGAGAGCTCGTTCTTGCGCGGGGTTTCGGTGGAAGATCGCCGTCGCGAAATCGAAGGAGCTCTTGAGGAGGGCGATCGGTCCCTGCGCGAACACGGTCCGATTCCGGCGGAAGAAGTCTTCGCTCGCTTGCTCAAACGACTCCAGTCGTCATCCTGAGCGCAGCGAAGGATCTCGCGGTATCGCGGTCACCCTCGAACGCTCGATCCGTTTGCGCCACCGCTGGATCCTTCGCTGCGCTCAGGATGACAGGGTGGTTTCAACACCCGAGCTTGCGCGCCAGGTCGACGATGTCGGCCGCGGGGATGTCGACCGCTTCGGGATCGGCGGCGAGATCGGTGGTCTGGCCGGGGCCGTGCTCGGTGGGGCGGGGCCACATGGCGGTGCGCAGCCCCTGCGCCTTGGCGGCCTTGAGGTCGCCGTTGTGCGCAGCGCACATCAGCACTTCGTGCGGCATCAGGTTGAGCAGCTCGCAGGAACCGAGATAGGCGCGCGGCGTCGGCTTGTAGGCGCGCGCCGCCTCGGCGCCGAGGATGCAGTCCCATGGCAGGCCGGCGCGCTTGGCCATGTTCACCATCAGCGCCACGTTGCCGTTCGAGCACGGCGCGATGATGTACTTGGCCTTCAGCAGCGTGAGACCCGGCACCGAGTCGGGCCAGGGATCGAGGCGGTGCCACACCTTGTTCATGTGCTCGATGTCGAGCCCGGTGAGGCCCTTGATGCCGAAGCGGTCGAGCAGGACGTAGAGGCTCTCGCGATGCAGCGTGTCGAGCTGGGTGAAGGGACGGCGGCCCGAGCGCACCTCCTCCATCGCCGGCTGGTACATCTTGCGCCAGGCGACGGAGAACTCGGTCCAGTCGACCCCGGTGATGTTCTTCGCGGCGCCGAAGGCCGACAGATCCTTGATCAGGCTTGAGCGCCAGTCGACCACCGAGCCGAAGACGTCGAAGATGCAGGCCTTGATATCCGCGATCATGGAAGATCCTCCTGCCCTCAGTATGGCAGGGCGCTCGTCAGGGCGTCGAGTTCGGCCGAGGTGCGCGCGGTTCCGAAGACATAGCGGTCGGGCCGCAGGATCAGCGCGGCGCAGTCGTGGGCCGCGAGCCAGGCCTCGATCGTCGGTACGCCGTCGTCGATGACCGCGATATCGCGCTCGTGCCAGCGGCGCCGGGTCTGCGCGCTCACGCCGCCCAGCGCCGGGCGCGTGCCGATCGCGGCGAAGCGCCAGCCGATCGCCTCGTCGAGCAGGCTTCCGTCGGGTAGGCGCGGCTGCGGAAAGACGACGCCGACGGGCGGCGCGGCCGGGTTGCGCGCGCCGGGACCAAGCTGAGGCTGGGGGAAATCGAAGACCTCGGCGCCCTGCTCGCGGAAGTGACGGTCGCGCGCGGCGGCGCCGCGCTTGTCGGTCGCCTGGATGACGCTGCCGAGATAGACCGCGAGCTCGATGAAGGCGCGCACGTGCGGGATGCGTTCGGAGCCGTAGGTGTCGAGCAGGGCATCGGAGGCGACACGGCGCAGCACCGCGTCGAGCTTCCACGACAGGTTGGCGGCGTCGCGCAGGCCCGCGCACATGCCCTGGCCGAGGAACGGCGGCGTCTGGTGGCAGGCGTCGCCCGCCAGCAGCAGCCTGCGGCGGCGCCATTGACGGGCGATCGTCGAGTGGAAGGTGTAGACCGCCGCGCGTTCGATCACGGCGTCCCCGGGTGCGATCCAGCGCGACAGCAGCGGCCAGAAATTCTCCGGACGGATCGCCTTGTCGGGGTCCTCGCCCGGCATCAGCATGATCTCCCAACGGTGACGGCGCCCGCCGACATGGACGATAGTCATCGGCTGCGACGGATCGCACAGCTGCATGGTGTGATCCGGCAGCGCCTGCGCGCGCGGCGAGGCGGGATCGATGAGCAGATCGAGCACCAGCCAGGGCTGGTGCAGGCCGAGATCCTCGTTGTCGACGCCCATATGGCGGCGCACCAGCGAGCGTGCGCCGTCGCAGCCGACGACGTAGCGCGCCTGGTGCGTGACGCCGCGCACGCGCACCGGCGCGCCGGATGACAGGCGCACATAGTCGGCGTGCTCGTCGAGGCGCACGACCTCGTGGCCGAGCGCGACGGTGACGTTGGGCAGGGCGGCGGCGCCCTCGCGCAGCGCCGAATCGAGTCGCGGCTGATGGAAGTACCAGTTGTTGACCCAGCCCTGCGGCCCGACGCCTTCCGCGCCGCGCCGCTCCATCAGCGTCTCGCCGGCGGCGTTGATGAAGCGCATGCCCTTGGCCGACGGCCGCGCGACGCCCAGGATGGCTTCGGCCAACCCGGCGGTCTGGAAGATGCGCATCACCTCGCCGTCGAAATGCACCGCGCGCGGCAAGGGATGGACCTCGGGATCGCGCTCCAGCACCAGCACCGAGCGGCCGGCGCGACCCAGCAGATTGGCCAGCAGGGCGCCGGTCGGGCCGAAGCCGACGATGGCGACGTCGTAGAGATAGTCCGGATCGGTGGGCTGCATGCCTCGATGTTAGTGCGTCGGGGCTGTTCGCGCATCGGTGGCGATCAGCGCGCGCTCAGGACAGGTTGCGGAAGAACCCGTTGACGTCGCGGCCGCCGGCGAAGCCGCCGAAGGTGCCGTCCTTGGCGATCTCCTCCGCGGCCGCCATGACCGCGCTCCAGCCTACCTTTGCCAGGGCGCCGCCGACGGAGATGCGCCGCACGCCGAGGTCGGCGAGCTGCTTCACCGGCAGGCCCTGCCAGCCGACCAGCACGTTGACCGGCTTGGGCGCCACCGCCTTGACCTGCTCGGCGATGTCCTCGGCGGTGCGGACGCCGGGCGCATAGAGCACGTCCGCGCCGGCCTCGGCGAAGGCCACCAGCCGCTTGATGCTCTCGCTCTTCGCTTCGGGATGACGCACCAGCCACGCTTCGCTGCGCGCCGTCAGCATGACCGGCAGGCCGGTCGCGTCGATCGCCGCGCGCGCCGCACGGATGCGCGCGACCGCCTCGGGCAGGTCGTAGAGCGGCTTGTCCTTGAGGGACGTGTGATCCTCGATCGACAGGCCCGATACGCCCGCCTCGACACAGCGCTTCACGTTGGCAGCGACACCCTCGGGATCATCGGCGTAGCCCGATTCGAAATCGGCGTTCACCGGCAGGTCGGTGGCAGCCGACAGCACGCGCAGATGCTCGAGCATCTCGTCGAGGCTGACCGACCACTGGAAGTCGGCCTTGCCGATCGTCCAGGCGAAGCCGGCCGAGGTGCTGGCCAGCGCCTTGAAGCCCAGGCTCTGCAGGTAGCGCGCGCTGCCGATGTCCCAAGGATTGGGAATCACGAAGGTGCCGCTGTCGTGCAGCGCGCGGAACCTGGCGATCTTGCCGGCTTGCGTGGTCATGACGAATCTCCGGTGTGCGTGGGGTGGACGCAACGCCGTAGCATCCCGGCGGCACCCGACGTTTCTGTCGAGGCCGAAGATGTCCCGAAACAATTCGCTCTCTTGCCTTCCCCCGTGTATCGACCGGGGACATGGGTAACAGGTGTACGGGGACATAGGTTACACCTGAATGCACGTGCCTTCCGCGTGGCGCAGATCGATCTGCGCCACGCGGAAGGCGGCGAAGAAGACT
>JBFXAZ010000010.1:0-77266 GCA_050183765.1 Reyranellaceae bacterium
CGCTGGCGGGGAGATGGGGCCCGCAGGGCGGATGTGGGGGTTCGCGGAGTCTCAACAGCGACTGCGCTCGTTGGTGCGCGTGGAAGCCCCTCATCCGCCTCGCTTACGCTCGGCACCTTCTCCCCGCCTGCGCGGGGAGAAGGAAGGAACGCCACATGCGATCACGCCGTGCGCCGGCCGGGGCTCTCGAACAGCGTCTGGCGCACCGCGTCGACGCATTCCAGCGCGGCCTTCACCACGGGATTGGCGGCGGGATCGCGATGGAAGACGCGGACCTCGTCGAGGAACGACGCGCCAGGCAGCGCCAGCGTCCTGACCTCGGCCCGCGCCGCCAGGGTTCGCGCCATCGAGGCCGACAACAGGGTCAGGAAGGGATAGGCCTTCACCAGCCTTTCGATCGTCGACAGCGCGTTCGAGCGCACGCAACCCGGCGGCAGGCGCAGACGATGCCGGCGCATCCACTGGTCGAGCGCGATGAAGGCGGGCGATTCGTCGCCGGGCAGGACCCAGGGCATGCCGGCAAGGTCGGCCGGCGTCACCCGGGGCCGCGCCGCCAGCGGATGCTGACGGCCGCAGGCGATGACGATGGGATCGCGGAACACCAGCTCGCCGGCCACGCCGGCCATCCGGCCCGACGGCGGCACCCGGCTGAACAGCAGGTCGAGCTCGCCGCGCGCCAGCATGGGAAACAGCCGGTCGCTGGTGGCCTCGACCAGCGACACGTCGAGATTGGGCGCGCGGCTCTTGAGCTGCAGCACAAGCGCCGGCGCCACCACCGCCATCGCCGTGACCACGCCGCCGATTGCCAGCGAGCCGGACAGGCCCTTCGACAGCGCGTCGACCTCGTGGCGCGCCTGCTCCAGCCGCAGCAGCACCTCGCGCGCGTGGCGCAGCAGCGCCTCGCCCATCGCGGTGAACTGCAGGCGGTTGCCGACGCGGGTGACGATCGGCCCGCCGAGCCCGGCCTGCAGCTCGGCGAGCTGCTTGGAGATGGCGGGCTGGGTGACGTGCAGATGCTCGGCGACCAGGCGCACCTGGCCCAGGCTCGCCAGCAGGCTCACCAGGCGCAGATGGCTGAGCTTCAGCCGCTGCTCGAAGAAGCGCTCGTCCGCCCGCATCGGGCCATCATAACCGCAGGGTTATGCGATCGGAACAGGTCTTCATTTGACGGTAATACCGGCAGGCGCCCATGCTGACACCAAAGAAGAATCCAGGGAGGCGCGCCAGCGGGCGCCGCATGCAGCCGAGCAATCTCGTCGTCCTCATGTCGGACGAGCACAACCGCGCCTTCATGGGCTGCGCCGGCCATCCGTTCGTCGCGACGCCGAACCTCGACCGGCTGGCGGCGCGCGGCACGCGCTTCACCCAGGCCTACACGACGTCGCCGATCTGCGTGCCGGCGCGCGCCGGCTTCGCGCTCGGCCAGTACTGCTTCCAGGCCGGCTACTGGGACAATTCCGACGCCTATGACGGCGCGGTGCCGAGCTGGCACCACCGCCTGCGCGACGCCGGCCACGAGGTGGTGTCGATCGGCAAGCTGCACTTCAAGGGCCAGGGCTGCGACCACGGCTTCAGCCGCGAGATCGCGCCCATGCACGTCATCGGCGGCCACGGCGACATCAAGGGCCTGGTGCGCGACGAGCTGATCAAGCGCAAGGGCGGCGAGAAGATGGCGAAGGCCGCCGGCCCCGGCGAATCGACCTACACGATCTACGACCGCGAGATCGCCGCGCAGGCGCAGATCTGGCTGCATGAGACCGCGGCACGGCGGCACGACAAGCCCTGGGTGCTGTTCGTCTCGTTCGTGGCGCCGCATTTCCCGCTGACCGCGCCGCCCGAGCACTACTATCGCTACTGGCGTCCCGACCTGCCGATGCCCAAGCTCTACGACAAGGCGCAGCGGCCGCGGCATCCGTACCTCGACGACTACGCCTTCGTGACCGACTATGACAGCCACTTTACCTCGCCAGAGGACGTGAGGCGCGCGATCGCGGGCTATTGCGGGCTGGTGTCGTCGGTCGACGAGAATATCGGCAAGGTGCTGGCGGCGCTCGAGGCGAGCGGCCTCGCGGCGAACACCCGCGTGCTCTACACCTCCGACCACGGCGACAATCTCGGCGCGCGCGGCTTGTGGGGCAAGTCGACGCTCTACGAGGAATCGGCTGGCGTGCCGCTGATCATCGCCGGCGACGGCATCGCGCGCGGCCACGTCGTGCGCGAGCCGGCCAGCCACATCGACGTGCAACCCTTCGTGCTGGAGTGCACGGGCGCCGCCTCGCCCGACCCGCGCGAGGGCCACCTCGGCCATTCGCTGTTCGGCCTGGCGCGCGGCGAGACGCCGGGCCGGCCGGTGATCAGCGAGTACCACGCCATCGGCAGCCGCGCCGGCGCCACCATGCTGCGCGTCGGCCGGTACAAGTATTGCCACTACGTCGCCTATCGGCCGCAGCTCTTCGATCTCGACGCCGATCCGCAGGAGCTGCGCGACCTCGCCGGCGAGGCGGCGCATGCGCCGACGCTGGCCGAGTGCGAGCGGCGCCTGCGCGCGATCCTCGATCCCGAAGATGTCGACCGGCGCTGCAAGCAGCGCCAGGCCGCGCTGCTCGAACGCGCCGGCGGCAAGCAAGCCGCGCTCGCCCGCGGCGACCTCGGCTACACACCGGCTCCCGGAACCAAGGCGGAGATCAACTGATGCGCTGGCTCACGCTCCTCATTGCCGCTGTCGCGACCTTTGCCGCCGGCCAGGCCGGCGCGCAGTATCCCGACAAGACGGTGAAGATCATCGTGCCCTACATCGCCGGCAGCGCGCCCGATGTCGCGGCGCGCATCGCCGCCGAGCGGCTGACCACGGCCCTGGGCCAGCAGTTCATCATCGACAACAAGCCGGGCGCCAGCGGCAACATCGGGGCCGAGGCGGCGGTGCGCATGCCGGGCGACGGCTACAGCCTGCTGCTGATGACCGGCGGCCATATCATCAATCCGCTGCTCTACAGCAAGATCGCCTACGACCCGACCAAGGACTTCGTGCCGATCACGATCATCACCCGCCTGCCCTCGCTGATGGTCGTGCCGCCGTCGTCGCCGGCCAAGACGGTCGCCGACTTCATCGCGCTGGCGAAGTCGAAGCCGGGCAAGCTCAACTACGGCTCGGGCGGCGTCGCCAGCCTGGCGCATCTGTCGGCCGAGGCGTTCCGCCTCGCCGCCGGGATCGACTACGTCCACGTGCCGTACAAGGGCGCGCCCGACATCATCCGCGGCCTGCTCGGCGAGCAGATCGATGTCGGCTTTCCCACCATGCCCACGGCGATGCGGCTGGCGCTGGACGGCCGGCTGCGCGCGCTGGCGGTGACATCGGAGAAGCGGGCCGGCGTGATGCCCGACGTGCCGACCCTGCTGGAGGCGATGCCCAACGGCTTCAGCCAGGATGCCTGGCTGGCGCTGGCGGCACCCGCCGGCACGCCGCCGGAGATCATCGAGCGGATCTACGGCGTGCTGCGCGACGCAGCCAAGGATCCGGCGTTTCGTGCAAAGCTGAGCAGCGACGGCTCGGAGGTGGTGGTCAACACGCCGGCGGAATTCAAGGCTATGCTGCCGGGCGAGACCGAGAAGTACCGGGCGCTGATCAAGCAGCTTGGCATCAAGCTGGAGTAGAGGAGGACCGCTCTCGATGGCCATGGCCGCACCGCGCATCCACGAGGTGCCCGACGACCTGCTCGCCGCCATCGACTGGTGCTACGAGCAGGGCTGGACCGACGGATTGCCCGTCGTGCCGCCGGTGGTCGAGCGGGTGAAGGCGATGCTGGCCGCCGACGCGCGGCCGCCGGAGACGGTGATCTGCAGGCACCCCGCCACCGGGCTCGACCTGTCGCTGCACGCCGCGGCGGTCAACGCTGTCATGGCCGGCTGCCTGCCGGAATACTTTCCGGTGCTGGTCGCCGCCTACGAGGCGATGGACCAGGAGGGCTTCAACTTCCACGGCTCGACCGCCAGCACCGGCGGCTCCGCGCCGTTCCTGATCGTCAGCGGCCCCTATGCCGACGCCATCGGCATGAACGGCGACGTCAACCTGTTCGGCCCCGGCAACCGGCCCAACGCCACGATTGGTCGGGCTGTCAGGCTGATCCTGCGCAACGTGTTCCAGATGCTGCCCGGCATCTCCGACAAGTCGACCCAGGGCAATCCCGGCAAGTACAGCTTCTGCGTCGCCGAACGCGCGCGCGGCAATCCGTGGCCGCTGCTGTGCGAGGCGCAGGGCTATGCCAGGGGCGTCTCGAGCGTCACCTGCTTCGCCGCCGGCGGCTTCTGCAACGTCGAGAACCACGGCGGCAACACGCCTGAACAAGTTCTGGGGTCGGTCGCCGACGCCATGGCCAATTACGGCTGCATCACCTTGGGCCAGAGCGTGGTGATCCTGGCGCCCGAACACATGCAGATCGTGGGCGATGCCGGCTGGTCGCGCGAGCGGGCGCAGGATTTCCTGTTCAGCCAGGCCAAGCGCAGCGTCGAGGGCATGAAGAGCGTCGGCAAGTACCGCGACCGCGAATACGAGACGCAGCACGGCGAGCACGCGCACCGGCTGGCGGAAGCCGGCTTCGTGCATCGCGGGCTGATGCCCGAGGACATCCTGATCACCATGGGCGGCGGCGATGCCGGCGGGCATTCCTGCTTCCTGCCCTCGTGGAGCCGCGGCCGCGGCTCGATCATGCAGCACAAGCCGATCACCGTCAGGAGCTAAACGCCATGCAGCTCTATTCCCCGATGTCGACCACGCCCAAACGCGCGGCGATCCGCGCGCCGAAGCTCAGCAGGATCGACGGGATGCGCATCGGCATCCTCGAGAACGGCAAGCTCAACGCCGAGGAGATGCTGAACGAGGTCGCCGCGCTGTTCGTGCAGCGCCACGGCTGCACCGTGCGCACGCTGGCGTCGAAGAAGAACGCCAGCGCGCCGGCGCCGGGCAACACGCTGACCCAGGTGGCACAGGAGGTGGATTTCCTCATCACCGGCCTGGGGGATTGAGGGTCCTGCTCAACGTGCAGTCTGCACGACGGAATCACTTTCGAGCAGTTGGGCAAGCGCGCGGTGGTGCTGTGCACCACGCCGTTCGAGGTCACGGCGCGCAACATCGCGCGCGTGCTCGGCCTGCCCGACTACCCCTTCCTCACGGTGCAGCACCCGATCGGCAGCTGCACCCTGCCCGAGCTCAAGGCGCGCGCCGAGGTCGCCTACCGACAGGCGCTGCCCATCCTGCTGGAGGAGGCCATGCCGACGCTTGAAGCTTTCCAGAACCTCAAGGCCGCCCCATCCGATCTCGGCCCCGCGCTCGAAGCCCTGTGGTGGCTGCGCCGCGGCGACTGGAACAAGGCGCACGAAACCGTGCAGGGCCACGAGGGCGAGAGCGACTGCGACTGGGTGCACGCCCACCTGCACCGCCAGGAGGGCGACATGAACAACGCCGGCGGCTGGTACCGCCGCGCCGGCAAGACCATGCCGGACGTCACGATCGAGGAAGAATGGCGCGCGATCACGACCGCGATGCTCGCTCGCCCCACGCCGTCATCCTGAGCGCAGCGAAGGATCTTGCGGTCGACCGACCGCACGCAGCTGGCCGCCATACCGCGAGGTCCTTCGCTCACGCTCAGGACGACGGCGAGGTCTCTAAGCCGTCGCGCCGCCATCCACCGGCAGGGCGGCGCCGGTGATGAAGCTGGCCTCGTCCGACAGCAGGAACAGCGCGGCGTTGGCGATCTCCTCCGGCCGCGCCGGGCGGCCCATCGCGTTGGCGCCGGCGCGCAGCTTCACCAGCTCCTCGGGATCGCGGCCCTGCGTGCTCTGCTGATCCGGCCGGGCGACGAAGACGCGCAACATCGGCGTGTCGACCGAACCGGGGCAGATCGCGTTGACCCGCACGCCGTCCTTGGCCACGCGCTTGGACAGCGCGCGCACGAAGCCCACCACGCCGAACTTCACCGCCGAGTAGATCGGGCTGAACACCGAGCCCTGCAGGCCCGAGGTCGAGGCGGTGAACAACAGGCTGCCGCCGCCGCCGCGCGCCTTGATCTCCGGCAGCGCCGCTTCGGTCGTGACGATCTGCGAGCGCAGGTTGAGATCGACGGCGAGGTCGAAATCCTTCCAGTCCATGCCCTCGACCGAGGCCGGCCCGGGATGGCCGAGATGGTTCCACACGAAGTCGAGCCCGCCGAAGGCCTTCGCCGTCTCGCGCACGATGCGCCGCGCGTTGTCGTCCTGGCGCAGATCGCAGGCGATGCCGATCGCCTTGCCGCCGGCGGTCTCGATCTCCTTCACCACGGCGTCGACGGCGGCCTGGTCGATGTCGACGACACCAACCTTGGCGCCTTCCTTGGCGAAGCGAATCGCGCCGGCACGGCCCATGCCCGAGCCGGCGGCGGTGACGATGCCGATCTTGTTGGCCAGACGCATGGTGTTTCCTCCTCCTTCATCACGCGCGATCGATCCGCGCACCGACGACAACGAATGCGGTCCAGGCCAGCGACGCCACCCCGATGATCCAGCCCAGCCACAGCATCTGCGATCGCAGCTTGTCCTCGGGATCGGCATGCGCCATCAGGAGGATCCGTCCGTCGGCCGAAACCAGGCGAGCCCTGGTTTCGATCGCCTCGATCGCCCGGTCGTTGTCGTCGTCCTGGCGCCACCGCACGCCCGCCGCCGGCACCTGGCTCCAGTCGATCGGCGGCTTGCGATACTCGATCATCCAGACCCGCACGGGCTGCGCCGCGGTCCATTCCCGGGATACGACTGGCGCGGCCTGGAAGGCGATCATCGCCGTCCGCCTCGGCTTGTTCGCCGACGTGACGACCTCGAGATTGACCGTGGATTTCAGGTCGGCCCGCACGACCGCGTCGGTCAGCCGAAAGCCGGTCGCCCACCAGGCATCCGTCGCCATCTCGACGGGCCCCACGGCAACGCCGCCGACAAGCGGCGTGTCGACCGCGCCCAGCGCGACAAGAGGCGGCACCGCCAACAGGAAGAGGCCGATATACGCAGGCACGCCGCCGAGCGGCGACGCCCGGAATCCGACCGTCGCCAGGAACACGATCGCCGGGACCAGAAACACCGCCCGCCAGACGAGCTCCAGCCGACCCAGCATCGGCGCCGCCCATGTCAGGATGGCGATCGAAGCCACGCCCAGCAGGATGGCCTCGGCCGTGGTCCTCGCCGGCAAGGCGGCGTCAGGCCTTGTTCGGGTTGATCAGGTACTTCTCGCCCGTGGCGCGCTTGCTGTAGGTGCGCAGGTTGTCGAGTTGCAGCGCCTCGGGCAGCGACACGACCTTCGTGTAGTGGCTGGCGAAGGTGGTCTTCAGCTCCGACACCACGCGCTGGCGCAGGCGGGCCTGCTCGGCGCGGCCGATCTTCTGCAGGAACGGGGTGAGCAGCCAGCCGCCGACGCCCCATGCCGTGCCGAAATTGCGGGTGATCTCCATCGGCCCGGTGTTGAGGCCGCCGTAGACATAGACCTGCTTGTGGACCGTCGAGCCGTAGCGGCTGTACTCCTTGGCGCTTTTCTGGATCGCCAGCTCCATCGCCGAGAGGATCTGGCCGGCGAGCTTGCCGCCGCCGATGGCGTCGAAGGCGATGGTGGCGCCGGTCTCGACCAGCGCCTGGATGAGATCGTCCATGAAGCTCGGCGCGGTCGAATCGACGACGTGCTTGGCGCCGATGCCGCGCAGCAGCTTGGCCTGCTCGGCACTGCGCACGATGTTCACCAGGCCGATGCCGTCCTTGAGGCAGATCTTGTTCAGCATCTGCCCGAGGTTCGACGCCGCCGCGGTATGGACCAGCGCCTTGTGGTTCTCGCGCTTCATCGTCTCGGTCATGGCCAGCGCGGTGAGCGGGTTGACGAACCACGAGGCGCCGTCGGCGGCCGTCGTGCCCTCGGGCAGCACCTGGCATTCGACCGCCTTGATCAGCCGGTACTGCGCGTACATCGAGCCGCCGACCATCGACACCGTCTTGCCCAGCAGCGCCTGCGCGGCTTCCGAGGAGCCCGCCTTCACCACCGTGCCGGCGCCTTCGTTGCCCACGGTCATCGACTGGTCGAGCCGCGCGGCGAGGAACGGCAGCGCCTGCGCCGGCACCTTGCCCTTGACCACGATGTCCTCGCCGCTGCCCGACGCGGTCGCCTCGTTCATGTCGGCGGGGCCGATCAGCAGGCCGAGGTCGGAGGGATTGATCGGCGTCGCCTCGACCCTGACCACGACCTGCTCGGGGCCGGGCTCGGGAATCGGCACCCTGGCCAGCGAGATTTCCAGATCGCCGCTCTTGCTGATCTTCGAACGAAGCTCCAGCGCCGTGCTCATGTGTCCCTCCTATGATGGCATGACGATGCCTAGCGTGACGGTCACCGACAAGCCGTATACTGCGCGCCGCATCCGCTGGCGAAACGGCGGCGTAGCAAGCACGAAGGCGAGCTTTGGGGGATCTGGGATCATGCGCAGGCGTGTGATGGCGGCGCTCGCCGCGTGGCTGGCGGCGACGACGATGGCGGCCGCCCAGACGCCGGCCACGGTCGAGCGTGGACGCTACCTGGTCGAGACCATCGTCGCCTGCGGCAATTGCCACACGCCCAAGGGACCGCAGGGCGACCTGCCGAACATGGCGCTGGCCGGCGGCTTCGTGATCGACGAGAAGCCCTTCACCGCCGTCGCGCCCAACATCACGCCCGATCCCGACACCGGCATCGGCAAGTGGACCGACGAACAGCTCTTCCTCGCCATCCGCGAGGGCAAGCGGCCGGACGGCTCACTGATCGGCCCGCCGATGCCGTACTTCTTCTATCGCCAGCTCGCCGACGACGACGTGCGCGCGATGATCGCCTATCTGCGCACGGTGAAGCCGATCAGGAACGCGGTGACGCAGAAATCGGTCTACCGCATCAAGCTGCCGCCGGCCTGGGGCCCGCCGGTGGGCACGATCAAGGCGCCGCCGCGCGGCGACAGGCTGGCCCACGGCGCCTATCTCGCCGGGCCGCTGGGTCATTGCCTGGAGTGCCACACGCCGTTGCGGCCGGACTTCATGCTCGACCTGACGAAGCTCGGCGCCGGCGGCCAGGCCTTCACCGGTCCCTGGGGCACCTCGGTCGCGGCCAACATCACGCCGCACAAGGATGTCGGCCTCGCCGACTGGAAGGACGCCGAGATCGAGCGCGCGATCCGCACCGGCGTGTCGAAGGACGGCCGCAAGCTCTTCCCGCCGATGGCCTACCCCTACTACGCGCGCATCGACAAGGAGGACATGGCGGCGCTGATCGCCTACCTGCGCTCCCTTCCACCTTCACGCGTAGAGTAGCCGTCATCCTGAGCGGCAGCGAAGGATCCGGCGGTCGAAGGGTCAGTTCCATGCGTAGTATCCGTTCACACCATCGCCAGGTCCTTCGCGTCGCCCAGGACTGCAGCCGATGAGCCCCTGGCGGGTCGCGAGCGGCGGCCTTGCGGCGACCCTGATCGGCAACGGCCTCGGGCGCTTCGCCTACACGCCGCTGATCCCGGTGCTGATCGCCGCCGGCTGGTTCGCGCCGGCCGAGGCCTCGTATCTCGCCGCCGCCAATCTCGCCGGCTATCTCGTCGGCGCGCTGATCGCCGATCGCCTGTCGCGCCTGTTGGGCGGCACCGGCGCGATCCGCCTCGCCGCGGCGACGACCGCGGTCAGCCTGCTGGCCTGCGGCTGGAACCTCGACTTCGTCTGGTACGCCGGCTGGCGCTTTCTCGCCGGGGTCACCGGCGGCGTGCTGATGGTGCTGGCGGTGCCCGTCGTGCTGGCGGTCACCGCGCCGCAGCGGCGCGGCCGCGCCGCCGGCGTGGTGATCACCGGCATCGGCATCGGCATCACCGCCTCGGGCCTGCTGATCCCCGCGCTCGCATCCGCCGGGCCGCGCGCAATCTGGCTGGCGCTGGCGTCCGCCGCCGCGGCGCTGACCGCGTATATCTGGTTCGTCATCCCGCGCGAGCGCCTCGCCGTCACTTCGGCGGCGGCGCCTCCGCCGCGCCTGCCGCGCGCGGTGTGGCCGCTGCTGGCCGCCTATGGCTGCGACGCCATCGGCTTCATCCCGCACACGGTGTTCTGGATCGACTTCATCGCCCGCGCGCTGGGCCACGGCCTGGCGACGGGCGGCACGCACTGGATCGTCTTCGGCTGCGCCGTGGTGGCCGGGCCGCTGCTGTGCGGCCTGTTCGCCGACCGCTACGGCCTGGGGCTGGCCTTCCTGCTGTCGATGCTGGTGAAGGCGGCCGGCGTCGGCCTGCCGCTGCTGTCGACGCATCCGGTGGCGCTGTTCGCCTCCTCCGTGGTCGTGGGCCTGCTGGTCTCGGGCTCGACGTCGCTGTGCTCGGCATGGACCGCGGAGCTGGTCGGCATCGCCAGCCATCGCCGCGTCTGGGGCTGGATGACCGGCGCCTTCGGTGTGGCGCTGGCCGGCGGCGCCTGGCTGCTGTCGCACATCTTCGCGCAGACCCACGCCTACGCGCCGCTCTTCGCCATCGGCGCCGGCGCGCTGGTGGCGGGCGTGGCGCTGAGCGGGCTCGCCCTCAGGCTGCGATCCGACTCACCCTGAGCGCGAAGTCGTGGCATCCTGTGGCGGCCGTGATGGTCGTGGGGGCATCGTCATGCGTGGCAGCAAGCGTTGTCGCTTACTTGCAGTGTCGGCTGCGGCGCTGGTCGCAGGTGCGCTGCCGCACGCGGGCGCGAAGGCCCAGGAACTCTCGCTGCCCGACATGTCGGGACTCTGCGCCCAGGTCGCCAAGGCGAGCGAGGCCGCCCTCAAGGACTTCGAGAGCCGCCTCGCCGGGGAACTCGAGAGAATGAGGGCCAACGACAACAGCAACCCCCTGATCGAGATCCGCTCCCAGCTGCGCGGCGTCAGGAACCGGATTGCCGCGGAGCAGGCGCTGATCAAGGATTTCGAGGCGCAGATCGCCCAGGCCCGATACCCGGTCGGCGCGTCGGCCCTCGACGCCAGCATCAAGGAGCAGGAAAGGCTGCTCGTCGAGGTACAGGCAAAACGGCTGGCGATCCAATCCGGCACCGACGGCAAGACGGGCATCGACGAGCTGCAGCGGCTGATCGCCGAGATCGACCGCAGGGTCGCCACCAACGATTTCGCGACCGGCGCCGAGCGCGCGGCCGCCGCGACCGATCGCACGCGCTACACCGCCGCCTTGCAGGCTCGCATGACCGAGAAGGCGGGCCTCGCGACAGAGTTCGCGGCGAAGCGCGACGAGCTGGCCCGCCTGAAACGCGAGCGCGACAGTCTCAATCCCCAGTCGGCGGCCAAGATAAAGAACCTGGAGACCCAGCTTGCATCGACCAACAAGCGGCTGGACCGTCTGCGCTCTGAAGAAGAAGCGCTGCGCGACAAGGAAGACAAGCTTCGCAAGCACTACGCGACGATTTCCCTGGGCGAGGCCGAGGTACGGGGCTGCATCGCCGATCGCCGCAGGGTGCTGGCGGCGGCGACCCAGCCGACGCCGCCGACCAAGCCCGATGATCCCAAGACGCCTGGCACGCCACCGCCCGCGTCGGCTGCCACCGCGACATTCAGCCTGGGCGGCGTGTGGAACGGCCAGTGCAACGGCTCTTTCGCCGTCAGCGGCCAGTTCACCATCAATGCGGCGTCCGGCAAGGTCAACGGCACCTACACCGGCGGCGATTCGGGCGCCATCGGCGGGCAGATCAGCGGCTCGGGCCAGCTCGACGCCTCCGGTGCTGGCGGCGGCGGCGGGCGCAGCGTGCGCTGGACCGGCAGCGTCACGCGGAGCGGCAGCCGCTGGTTGGGCGCGGGCCGCTGGAGCAGCAGCGGCAACAGCCTCGCCTGCGACGGCTCGTGGCAGTCGCGATGAGCGCGTTGCGCCTGCTTGCCGCGGCCCTGCTGTTCGTCGCGGCCGCGGCGCAGGCGCAGGTCAAGCCGGCCGGCAGCGACGCCGCCCGGGCCGCCGCGCTGGTACCGCTGCTGGAACTGCAGGACATGATCCATGCCGCGAAGGTGACGCGCGCCGGCATGACGGCGGCTCAGGCCGATGCCGCGCTCAAGGCGACGGCCTCGACCTGGCTGCGGCAGCCGCCGACGACGACCGAGGCCGAGCTGCTGCGCGCGCTGCGCGACGAAACCGAATCGGTGCTCGACTACGCCAGCCTGCGCGTCGCCGCCGCCACGCGCTGGCCGCCCGACCGGCCCGCCGACGTCTACAAGGCGCTGGCCAATGAGCGCCTCGAGCGACTGAACGCGGCGCTGCGCGACGCGCCGACAACGCGCACGGCGCTGGTCGACATCCTCGAGAAGGCCGTCGAGGTGATCGGTTGGACCGAAGCTCGCCCGGCGCTGGACGCCGCGCACAACCCGTTCGCGGGATGCTACGACCGGGCGGTGCTGGCCGCCGTGCCATCATCGGCGCAGATGCCCGGCCTGAACACGCCGCCGCCGCGGCCGCAGGCGCCGCCATCGGCACTCGCACCAGGCAAGCTCGCCAGCTCCCCGACGCCGCCGGCCAAGCCGCCGCAGAAGCCGCCGCCGGTCGGCAAGCCGGCGATCGCCAATCCTCCGCCGCCCGTCGCCGCCAAGCCGCCGCCGCCGTTACCGCCAGGCACCTTGAAGCTGACGTATTTCGGCCTGTTCGACGATCGCGTCGGGCCGCGCGGTCTCGTCGCCAGCGGCAGGCCCGACGGCCGCTTCGTGCTGACGATCGACGTCGGCAAGCTCAGCTCGCGCGAGCTGATGTATATCGGGCTGCAGGCGATGGATGCCAACAGCCGGCCGGTGGGCCCGATCTGGCACACGAGGGATTCCGCCCGGCCGCTGCTGCTCGTGGTCGCGGGCGACCAGTGGCTGAACACCGGCCATGTCGGCGGATTGGCCAGCCTCGACGGGCCGGAGATCGACCTGATCCTGTTCGCCGACAACGCGCCCGAGCCCACCGCGGTCAACGCCTTCATCGTCGAGGCCGGCTTCGCCGACGGCTCGATCGCGCGCCAGCTCGCGAAGTCGCGCTAGACCGCCTCGAGCGGCGCGTTGAGGCTCACGGTGCCGGGCACGATGATGCCGCCGCGGTCGCCGATGTCGACCTTGCCGTAGCGTTGCGCGAAGACCGGCGGCAGCGGGCGCGCGCCGGGCACGGCGAGCCACAGGCGCAGCAGGTGACGGCGCTTATCCGGCTCGGCCCAGTCCTCGAAGCCGGTGCGGTCGTGCAGCAGGGTGTGGTTGTGCACGAACTGCATGTCGCCGGGCCGGAACTCCATGTGCAGGTTGAGCGCGGGGTCGTTGGCGAGATCGTCGAACAGGTTCAGCGCCTCGATCTTTTCGGGCGTCAGCCGCGGCGCGCCGTCGATGCGCTGGGCGCTGTCGATGTACTGGCGCTGGTAGATCGCGGTGAGCTGGCCGGCGTGCCAGCTGAACACCGGGATCTCGAACCACGGCTTCATGCCCACAGGCACCTCGCCGCGCCGGTCGGTGGCGAGCGGCTCGAACAGCAGCGCCAGCAGGTCGGGCCGCCGCTTGCGCATCTCGTTGAAGATGGTCGTCGAGCTCACCAGGGTCGACAGCCCGCCGCTCTTCGCCGTCTTCAGGCAGAGCAGTGCGACCACGTCGCAGGAATCGGTGTGGTAGGTCTGCCGCTCGTTGGTCTGATAGATGCGCACGTTGGGATCGGTGCTGCTCAGCCCCATGTCCTTGACGTGCCCCAGCACATGGCCCCTGGCGTTCTGCGAGCGCGCGTTGCCGATATGCGCGCCGATGCCGTAGTACGCCGTCGCCGCCTCGCGCACGCTCCAATCCTGCAGCGGCAGGCCGCGCAGCAGGAAGAAGCCGCGGCCCTCGAGCAGGTCCTCGCGCGCCGCCTTGAGCTTCGCTCCCAGGCTCGGCAGCGGAAAATCATGCGCGGTGATCGAGGCGATGTCGGCCTCGCGCGCCACCAGCGGCCGGGTCGCGGCGACGATCTCGGCGAGATCGTCCGTCGTCAGCGTCACGATCCAGTCGGTGCGCCGGGCCATCTCGGGGCCGTACCAGGCGGCCGCATTGGTCTGCTCGGGGGGAAGGTCTACGGGACTCATCGCGTTTCCTCGTTATTTGTTCCAACCCTACCTTCCCCCGCTGGCGGGGGAAGGTGCCCGAAGGGCGGATGGGGGGGGCCCCGGCATCGCGGTCAGGCGCGATGGCTGACGGTGTCGCGCGTCCCACCCCGATCCGGCGCTTCGCGCCACCTTCCCCCGCCAGCGGGGGAAGGTAGAAATCCTAGGCACTCGCCAGGGCCGCGACGACGGCGTCGCCCATGCCTGTGGTCGACAGGGTGGGCGCGCCCTTGGCGGCAAGATCGGCCGTCCGCGCGCCGGACGCCAGCACCTTGTCAACCGCGCGCTCCAGCCTCGCGGCGTCCTCGGCCTGCCCCAGGGTCTCGCGCAGGCACATCGCGAAGCTCAGGATCGCCGCCAGCGGATTGGCCAGCGACTTGCCCGCGATATCCGGCGCGCTGCCGTGAATCGGCTCGTAGAGCGCGCGCCGCCGTCCATGCGCATCCTTCGCCGACAGCGAGGCCGAGGGCAGCATGCCCAGCGAGCCGGTGATCATCGCCCCGCAATCGCTCAGCAGATCGCCGAACAGATTGTCGGTGACGATCACGTCGAACTGCTTGGGCCAGCGAATGAGCTGCATGGCGCAATTGTCGGCCAGCATGTGGTGCAGCGTGACATCGGCGAACTCGGCATCGTGCACGCGCTGCACGACGCGCCGCCACATCGCGCCCGCCTCCATGACATTGGCCTTGTCGACCGAATGCACGTGGCCCGGCTTGCCCTCGGCCTTGCGCTGGCGCGCCAGCTCGAAGGCGAAGCGCGCGACGCGCTCGACCTCTTTCGACGTGTAGACATGCGTGTTGACGCCGCGCTCGGTGCCGTCGGGCAGGGTCTCCACGCCGCGCGGCTCGCCGAAATAGACGCCGGCGGTGAGCTCGCGCACGAACACCAGGTCGACGCCGTCGACCACCTCGGGCTTCAGCGACGAGGCCGAGAGCAGCGCCGAATTGGCCTTGATCGGGCGCACATTGGCGAAGACGTCGAGCGCCTTGCGCATGGTCAGCAGGCTGCCCTTCTTGCGCTCGGCGGCGGAGATGGTTGCCTGCTGGGCAAGCGAGCCCGTCGCGCCGAACAGCACGGCGTCGGCCGAATTGATCTCGGCCCAGGTCTCGTCGGGCATCAGGCTGCCGAACGTCTCCCACGAGGCCATGCCGAAGGGCCGTTCGCGGATCTCGATCGGCGCCTGCCGCCTGTCGCGAAACCATTCCGCGACCTTGCGCACCTCGCCCATCACCTCAGGCCCGATGCCGTCGCCGGGCAGGATCAGCAGGCGGTAGGTGTTGGATGCGGGCATGACGGGACTCCGGCGGAAAATGCCGGCGGAGAATCGACTCCGCGGAGGCCCCGCGTCAACCCGAGGTCTGGCCGGGCACGCAGACGTATTCGAGCTTCAGCCCGTCCGGGTCGGCAAAGAACACCGCGTAGTAGCCGGCGCCGTATTGCGGGTAGTCGGCGGGCGCGTCGAGGATGCGCGCGCCGATGCGCAGCAGCTCGGCGTGCAGCCTGTCGACGTCCGCGCGGCTCTCGGCCGCCCAGGCGAGATGATGCAGGCCCGGCGTGTAGCGATCGTGCGGCACGTCCCGCCGCGCCGGCTTGATGCCGATGGAGCAGAACAGGCACGGCCCATCGCGATCCCAGTCGATGCCGTCGGCCTGCGCGCGCGTGCAGCGATAGCCCATGAAGCCCAGCACCGCGTCGTAGAACGGCCGCGAGACGGCGAGGTCGCGCACGGTGAGATCGATATGATGGATCACGCCGCGCATGACGGCCTCTTTCGCTAGATTCCTTCTCCCCGCGAAGGCGGGGAGAAGGTGCCCGAAGGGCGGATGAGGGGCTTCGCGGAGTCTCGATACCATCGCTGTTTGTCGTTGCGCGAGAAGCCCCTCATCCGCCTCGCTGGCGCTCGGCACCTTCTCCCCGCCTTCGCGGGGAGAAGGGGGGAACACCCTTCGCTCCTCAGACGCGCCGGTGCTCCACCACCCACAGGTCGCGGATCTGGCCCGGCCGGCGCTCCAGGCCGGCGCGCTGGATCGTCATGCCCATGGCGCGCGCCACCGCCTGCGAGCGTGCGTTGTCCGGGCGGATCAGGGCGCCGATGCGCGGCAGTCCGGCACAGACAAAGCCCCAGTCGAGCGCCGCGCGCGCGGCTTCGCGTGCGTAGCCCTTGCCCTGCGTGTCGGGATGCATCGTCCAGATCGTGTCGGTGATCTCCAGCGAATCGAGCCAGCGCAGGCCGCAATGGCCCACCAGTCGCCCCGTGTCCCGCTCGATCACCGCCCAGGGCGCATAGCCGTGGGCGTTCCAGCGCTGCTCGTACTCCCGGATCTGCGCGCGCTGCTGCGCCACCGGATCCTCGGTCGGCTCGGGCATCAGCCAGGCGTCGACATCGGGATGGTAGCGCACCGCGGCATAGGCCTCGGCGTCGGCCGGCACGAACGGCCGCAGGTGCAGCCGCGCGGTATCGAGCATGGGACGCATCCATCACACCTGGTTGGCGCGCAGATCGCCGTTGCCGAGGATGTCGAACGCCGAGAAGACGTTGATATCCTGCTGCTGCGTGCGCGCCATGTTGCCGAGATCGACCGTGGCGCCCGCCGACCTCGCGTCCCGCTGGGTGTCGAAGCGCCGCTTGAGGAAAGCGTGGGTGGCGGACGCCGCATCGGTGACGCTGCGATACTGGCCGTCAGGTCCGGGATGCACCCAGTGCGGCATGAAGAAGCGGAAAAAGCGATCGGCGTTGTGGCCGATCACCAGCGTGTTGAAGCCGATGTAGCAGTTCTGGCTGCTGCCGTCGCCGATGCCGACCGCTTCGGGAATGTTGACCGCGAAGCCGCTGTTCCTCGTCGTCTTGCAGCCGACCACGATGGTCAGCCGGGGCGCGTGCCCGACGGCACGGCGCGCCGCCTGCAACCGGGTCGCGTCGACGAGATCGCCGTTGCCGACCTGCAGCTTGGATTCGCTGGCGTGCAGGCTGAGGTAGGCGATGTCTGCCGCGAAGAAGCGCGCCAGGAACTCATCGCGGGTGCAGGTGAAATCGAAGGCCAGGCGGTCGCCCTTGAACAGGTCGCGCAAGATCGCCTGATACCGCTGGTCGGCCAGCAGGCTGGCGGCGTCCCAGCCGCGCATGAAGTAGACCGCGCGCTTGTCGGGCGCGGCAAGCGCGGGTGTACTTCGGATCAGCGCCGCGCTGCCTGACAACATGACCGCCCGTCTCGTTATCGACGGAGTCGCGACCATTGCCAACCTCCTGCGGTACCGGCTCAGGCCAGCTGCATTGTGCTCTATGCCAGTAGCCAACTCATCCTGCAACGTACCTAGCCGAACCACAGTATTGATGCGTGTCACAATGCCATTATTTCTTGAAGGTCCCGCGCTGTCTTCTCAAGGATAGCTCGGAAGCACACATCGCAGGTACGTCTTGGGGTTGAGAATCCGCTACCGAGTTTGGGTATCTCGATACACGTCGTCCCCGCAGACAAATCCACATGGCATCGATAGCATTTTGACTTCCGAATGACGGTTGCGCGGCGTGGACGTCCGTTGGTGCTGCCAATAAGCGACGGTATAGGGCCTCTAGGCTTGGCGTTTTTCATAGTCGCCCTTCGCCTTTCTCACGCGACGGACCAGTGTCTGCAAAAGATCATCGAGGTCATCAAGGATTGACCGGAACTCCTCGATTGAGGCTTGCGCCCGATCCTTTCCGAGCCGCATTTGGATCTCGCCGTTGACCATCATAAGCGCCGAGACGTAGTTATTGACACCATTCAATCCCAGCGATTTGTACTTGCGCGATAGTTCCGTACCCGTCATCGCCAATTCAACATGATTCAGTACGATACTCGCGAGCCGTTTGGCTTGCTCATTGAGCCTCTTGCGCGCCTCCTCCCATTCCCGCTGTGGCTGTACTAGGAATGGCGCGGTTGCCGGTCCTTTGCGCAAAGGCGCTTGCTGCGCCTTCTTCACCATTTCCTCTGCTTGGCTGGGATCGAGCCCATAGAGTCTCAGTCGTTCCTTCAGATCGTCGATGATCTGTTGATCCTCGGCCGAGGTAAAGTCCTCTTCCCATAGGGAATCGACGATCTCATTGTGGACCACAATGCGGTCGGTCGCACGGAGACGCGCTGTTCCATCCTGTACGTTTGGAGGCAATTCAGGCTCTTCGCCACCGATGACTTTGTCCCAGAACGCCTGGTCATCACTTTCAAACTGCCTAAATTCTTTCAGTCGTTCGTCAAGATTCATACCGAGATGTGTAACGATATGACCGACGTTGTCCGGATGCGATGGATCGTTCTGCACAACCACACGCATGATACGTCCGACGAATTGGATGTATGGGGATAGCGCCCTGAACGGCCGAAAGACTGCGGCCACGCTGAGCTTCGGATGGTCGAAGCCCTCACCTAGCATTTGGACCTGTATGATGCAGTCCAACGTTCCGTTGCGAAGGGCACCGAGAATCGTGGCTTGCTCATCCGAGCTTTGTTTGCTGTGAACTACCTCGGCACTAAAGCCTCGCTCCTGGTAAAGCGAACGGATTTCCTTTGCATGATTTATGGAGCAAGCAACTGCGATCAACTGATGTTGAGTGCCGGTCTGGCGAAGCTCCCCCAGCTTTTCGAGGCTGCTGTCGACGATATGTTGATTGCACAGTCGCGCCAGAGCAACCCCGCGGCTAAACCACTCCTCCTCCTTGAGTTCCAATAGCTCGTCCAACGTATACGATCGGCCACGTTCGTCACTAAAGCCCAGCTCGATAATCGATGGCGCAACATAACTAGCCTTCAGGCGTTTGATGTATCCCTTGAGCGCTGCGTTACGGAACGGATAGCGAAAAACCAGTTCCCCATCCAATTCCTGACGGTCGCTACGGAATGGTGTGGCCGTTAGGAGAACGACTTTCGCCTTCGGAAATCGATCGATAGCCTTTTGCCAACTCATCGCCGCGCTGTGATGAGCTTCATCAACGATGATCATGTCGAAGAAGTCGTCGGAGAACTGTGCAAGCCATTTATCGGTGTTCGTCGCGAGTTGTTGTACGTTGGTAATGACCACGTGCGACTTAGTTGCGACAGATAGATTGCCACTGTCCAACGTACAGGCGAGTGGTCCTGAGATCATTTGATCTTGCTTGAGGACTCCAGATTTGCGCCAAAAGCACTTTTGACGATTGGTTATATCCATCGCCTCATAGAGGCCATCCTTAATCGTAAGGTTAGGGGCGATCACCAGAACCCGTCCTGCTGCGATACCCAGAGGAAGGATCGACGCGAGTCCAGTTTTGCCGCATCCAACAGGCAGTTGGATTATCGCCTTGTTTTTTCCTGCCCTGAAGAACTCGTACGCTCGCAGGTATCCGTCACGCTGCGGGTCGCGAAGGTTCTGATTGCTGTCGATCGAAAAATCGAGGTCCAAAAAATAAGTGCCTAACGGTCGTTTGGATTGGACCCACCCATCAAGCGCGGCTTTCTCGAATACCCACTTCTTCCCGATCTTTCGCGCTGGGATCTGACCATTGCGTGCGAGCTCATAGAGCACAGTCTTTCCCATCCCGAGATATGAGGCGGTGTCTTCCAAGGTGAGCCAGCCATCCATGCGTCGTTCCAATCACTCATTTGACAGCAAATGATATCAGATGATAGAATAACGTCAACTTGGTACGTTGGTGAGCAGCTCCCGATGACATGGTCCGATGGTCTTGAGCGTGGCTCGCCAGCCTACGAAATCGCGGCGTGCGCGAATTCGCGCCTAAGGGTTGTTGCTGGACCCGGCACCGGCAAATCGTTTGCAATGAAGCGGCGCGTGGCGCGACTTCTTGAAAACGGAGTAGACCCATCCTCGATACTGCCGGTCACATTCACCCGCGTAGCGGCGGAGGATCTCCATCGCGAGTTGGTGGGTATGGGCGTTGCCGGCTGCGACGAGCTCGAAGGGCGAACGCTTCACAGCTTGGCGTTCAAGGTATTGATGAGCGAGCATGCGCTCACAGCGACTGACCGGACTGCAAGACCGCTCAACGACTTCGAGATGCAGCCGCTTCTTGCGGACCTTGCCGGAAGTCACGACGGCAAGCGCAGCGTAAAGAAGCGCATCAAGGCCTTTGAAGCAGCTTGGGCGCGACTACAATCTGACGAGCCGGGCTATGTGCAGTCAGCAGCGGATGCAGCGCTGGAAGGCGATCTTGTTGAGTGGCTTAGGTTCCATCGGAGCATGCTCATCGGCGAAGCGATTCCGCTCGTCTATCATTACCTCAGAGACAACCCAGCTGCTCCAGTCTGTTCCGAGTTCTCGCATATCCTCGTAGACGAATTCCAAGACCTCAACAAAGCCGAACAAGGGGTGCTGCAATTGCTGTCAACCTCGGCTGAGGTTTGCATTGTCGGCGACGATGACCAGTCAATATACAGCTTCAAGCACGCGCACCCGGACGGGATCAGGCAGTGGCTTGTGACTAACGCTGGCGCCGCCGATCTTGAACTCGCGGAATGCCGTCGATGTCCAACCCGTGTTGTCGTCATGGCAAATGCGCTCATCGCGCACAATCAAGATAGGCCTGTACCGCGGGCACTGAACCCACGTGCACAGAATGGCCCTGGTGAAATTGATATTGTGCAGTTTGGGACGCTCGCCGACGAAGTCCATGGAATCGTCACCACCATTGAGGAGTTGGTGGCGGCAGGCACGCCCCCTGGTGACATCCTTGTCCTCGCGCAGCGTAGTGTAATCGGTACACCCATCTATGACGCGCTCGTGGCGCGCCAAGTCCCCACACGCTCCTACTATGCCGAGTCAGAACTCGACGACGAAGAGGCGCAGACGCGGTTTGCGACGCTCAAGCTATATGTCGATCGAGAGGATCGTGTCGCGCTCCGATGGCTTCTCGGACTCGGCAGCAATGACTGGCGAGCACGAGCCTACCAGAGACTTCGCACACACTGCGAGGACGCCAACGTTGCCCCGTGGCAGGCGTTAGAACAGCTTGCCGCTGGCATCATAGCAATTCCCTACACAAGGCCCCTCGTAGAGCACTTCAACACCATTCGCGAAGCACTGGATCGGCTCGAAGCGCTGCCCGGAGTGGCGGAAGTAATTGACGACCTGCTACCGGATGGCAACGACGGCGTGCGCGATCTGCGCGCCTTGGCACTCCAGATACTCGAAACAACCGGTGACGATCGTGAAGCGTTTCTGGCTGAGCTTACGACCTCGATCGCTAGGCCGGAGGTACCTACCGAGGTTAGCGACGTCCGGATCATGAGCCTGCACAAGAGCAAGGGGCTCAGTTCACCAGTGACCATCGTCGCCGGTTGCGTACAGGGGTTACTGCCGCGCCTTCCAGACGCCGACCTTTCTCTAGCGGCACGACGTGCTCAATTGGAGGAGCAGCGCCGACTGTTTTACGTTGGAATCACCCGTGTAAAGGCGGTCCCCGAGGAAGGAAAGCCAGGAAGGCTGATGCTGACGGGCTCACGCCAAATGCCGACCGCAGATGCGATGAGGGCCGGGATACAACACGTCGGCACGAGCTATGGAAACGCCCGCCTGAACGCGAGCCAATTCATCCGGGAGCTTGGACCCACCGCACCGACTTCACGGAGAGGATAGCCTAGCTTTCGGCGACCCCTGGTCCTCGTAGCTGGCGCCAGGTCGCGGCGTCGATATCGTACCGCACGACGTCGAGACCCTTGTACCGGCCATCGGCTCCACGCGTCATGCCCAGCCGTTTCATCAGGCCCCAGGAGCGCACGTTGGTTTCCAGCGTGATCGCGAGGATCGACGGCAGGCCCACGACATCGAAGCCGAAATCCAGCGACGCCGACGCGGCTTCGCGGGCATATCCCCGGCCGTGCAGCTCGGGCAGGAACGCGTAGAGCACCTCGGTGCCGTCGAACTCCGGCAGGAAGCGCAGACCGACATGGCCGACCAGGCGTCCCTCGCGCGCCGCGCCATCATGCATCGCGACGCGCTCGAACGCGCCCCAGGGCGCGTAGCCGCGCGCGCTCCAGTCGGCGGCGAACGCATCGATGGTGGCACGCGCGCGCTCGAGCGGATCGCCCGGCGATGTCGGCAGCCACGCTGCGATTCCGGGATGGAAGCGCATCGCCACATAGGCTTCGGCATCGCTGGGCGAAAGCGGACGCAGGATCAGGCGCGATGTGACGACGACACTCATGGCCCCAGTCTATCCGAGCCTCGACTCGTCTGCGCCCGCTGGCCATGATCGGGTGAACGACCGTTCACCGGAGGGACGCGCCATGGACTTCGACATTCCCGCCGAGATCGCCGCCTATCTGCGCGAGCTCGACGCCTTCATCGAGCGCGAGATCCGGCCGCTGGAGCAGCAGGACGACAACATCCGCTTCTTCGATCACCGCCGCGAGCACGCGCGCACCGACTGGGACAACGACGGCCAGCCGCGCCACGAGTGGGAAGACCTGCTCAAGGAGATGCGCCGGCGCGCCGACAAGGCGGGCCATCTGCGCTTCGCCCTGCCGAAGGCGCTGGGCGGCAAGGACGGCTCGAACCTCGCCATGGCGATCATCCGTGAGCATCTCGCGCACAAGGGGCTGGGCCTGCACAACGACCTGCAGAACGAAAGCTCGATCGTCGGCAATTTCCCGGTCGCCCTGCTGATGCATCACTTCGGCACGCAGGAGCAGAAGGACGCGTTCATCGAGCCGATGTTCGCCGGCACGAAACGCGTCGCCTTCGGCTTGACGGAACCCAAGCACGGCTCCGACGCCACCTTCATGGAGACCACCGCCGTGAAGCAGGGCGGCGACTGGGTGCTCAACGGCATGAAGCGGTTCAACACCGGCATGCACACCGCGACGCACGACCTCGTTTTCGCCCGCACCTCGGGCAAGGCGGGCGACGCGCGCGGCATCTCGTGCTTCCTGGTGCCGGTGAGCACGCCGGGCTTCAAGGTCGAGTACATGTGGTGGACCTTCAACATGCCCAGCGACCACGCCGAGGTGTCGCTGACCGACGTCAAGGTCCCCGCCTCGACCATGCTGGGTGCGGAAGGACACGGGCTCGACGTGGCGCAGACCTTCGTGCACGAGAACCGCATCCGCCAGGCCGCCTCGTCGCTGGGCGCGGCGCAGTACTGCATCGACATGAGCGTCGCCTACGCCAATCAGCGCGTGGTCTTCGGCAAGAAGCTGTCGAGCAACCAGGCGATCCAGTTCCCGCTCGCCGAGCTGCACACCGAGGCCGAGATGGTGCGCGGGCTGGTGCGCAAGACGGCGTGGCACCTCGATCGCGAGCACCACATGGATGTCAGCCCCTGGGTGGCGATGGCCAACTACCGCGGCAACCGCCTGTGCTGCGACGCCGCCGACCGCGCCATGCAGGTGCATGGCGGCGTCGGCTACTCCAGGCATTTCCCGTTCGAGCACATCTACCGCCACCACCGGCGCTATCGCATCACCGAAGGCTCGGAAGAGATCCAGATCCGCCGCATCGCCGGCTCGATGTTCGGCTACTGGGGCACGCAGCGGAAGCCCAAGGCGGCGGAGTAAGCCTTTCTTCTCCCCGCGAAGGCGGGGAGAAGGTGCCCGAAGGGCGGATGAGGGGCTTCGCGGCGTTCCAACAGCAACAGCATTCGTTGTTGCGCGAAGAAGCCCCTCATCCGCCTCGCTGGCGCTCGGCACCTTCTCCCCGCCTTCGCGGGGAGAAGGAAGCAACGGCATCGCCCTTGCACAGAGAGTCGCATGTCCGAGTCCCCAGGCAGGCAGCGCGCGGGCGACGCGCTGATGCTGTTTTCCGTCGTCGTCTTCGGGTCGAGCTTTCCGTTCGCCAAGCCCCTGGTCATGGCAATGGACCCTCTGCTGTTCAGCTCGACGCGCGCGCTGTTCTCGGCGGCGTTCCTGTTCGCGGTGCTGCTGGCGTCGCGCCGGCCCGTCCTGCTGCCGCGGCGCGAATGGCTGCCGGCGATCGGCGTCGGCCTGTTCGGCTTCACCTTGTTCCAGGGCTCATGGGCATCGGCGCTGCGCGAGGCGCCGCCCGGGGTCGCGGCGATCTACCTCGCCACCTCGCCGATCTGGGCCGCGATCTTCGCGCGCATCGCGGGCAAGCGCATGGCGCCGACGGCCTGGATCGGCCTGGTGATCGCGCTGATCGGCGTGTTCGTCGTGGTCAACAACGACTTCGCGCGCATCGTCGTGCGGATCGATTCGCTGCGGCCCGCTTTGTGGTGGCTGGCCAATGCCATGGGCTGGGCGCTGTTCGTCAACATCTCGGCGCCCTTCGTGGCGCGCGTCGGACCGCTGCGCTCCGGCGCGTGGATGTCGGCGGTCGGCGCCGCGACCCTGCTGTGCATCGCGCTGGCCTGGGGTGGCGACCTGCGCGCCTTCCTGCGCTTCGACATCGGTCTGTGGGCGGCCTTCGGCTACATGGCGCTGGTCGTCGGCGGCCTGTCGTTCCTGACCTGGAATCTCGGCCTCGACCGGCTCGGCGCGCCGCGCGCGATGCTTTTCATGTACCTCGTGCCGGTCGCCGCCGTGTGCATCGCCGCGGCCGTATTCGGCGATCCGCTCACGGCGCCGCGCATCGCCGGCGGCATCGTGGTGCTGGGCGGCGTCGCGCTGACCCGCGCCGGCATGGCGAAACGTGGCTGAGGCCGGCGCGATGGCGTATAGCTCCCTGCCCCGCCCGGCGCGGAAGGAGCGAGCATGGCGTACTGGTGGCTGAACCAGAACGAGGACGAGATCTATTTCTGGGACGATGAGCTGATCGTCGTGCCGCGCCGCGACAAGCTCGGCAAGACCGCGCCCGGCTTCGCCGTCGCCGCCGGCATGCAGCCCGGCGATCTCGGCTTCGCCTTCGTCGGCGGCGACCTCGAGGCGGTGTTCGCGGTGATCGGGGCCGGCGAGGAGGAGGTCATCGAGCTGGGCGCCGACGGCCAGCGCCGGCCGGCGCGCATCGTGCCCGGCCGCTTCGTCGACCTGCCGGTACCGCTGACCTTCGAAACGCTGAGCACCCTGCTGCGTGGCGCCCTGCCGCTCGTCGAGTCGCCGCTGCAGCCGGGCAACGAGCGGTCTGAAACGCGCGTTTACACGATCGAGGATGGCGTGGCGCAGCGCCTGATCCACGCCGTGCTGGTCGGCGACCCGGTCGCCGGCGGCGCGCTGGGCGATGCGATGGCCGCGGCGCTCGGCGCCAGCGCGCGCGACGACCAGGTCGTCGAGGCGCTGAGCGCGGCGCGGCTGGGCGCCGGCCCGTTCGGCGAGGCGGTCTTCGCGCTGTGGGACGGCGGCTGCGCCGCGACCGGCACGACCCATCGCGGCCTGGTGCAGGTCGTGCCGATCAAGCCCTGGGTGCTGGCCAGCGACGAGGAGCGGCTGGATCCGCAGAACGGCCTGCCGCTGACGCCGACCTGGCACGTCGCCTTCAGCAGCGGCCTGATCGCCTTCGAGGACGACGGCTCGATCGTGCTGGGCCGCGATCTCGATGCCGAGGACGCGCGCAGGGCCGGCATCGATCCCAAGTTCCGCCTGGCGCTCAAGGGCGACCGCCAGGCCGCCTATCTCGCCGCCCACCGCGCGGCGCTGTTCGACGGATGAGCGGCGAGCGGCGCCAACCGCCCTATCGCGTCGAGGGCGACGCCGCGCTGATCGAGCTCAGCCTCGACACCGTCGCCCAGCTCTTCAACTCGCTCGACCCCGCGCCCTTCCTCGCCAGGGACCTCGACCGCGACGCCGAGGAATGGATCGTCGGCGCGCTCACCGAGCTGCCGGAAGGCCACCGACCGCTTCTCGTGATCCATCTGCCCGCGAGCGAAGCGGAGTCGACGGAAGCGAAGGGCCTGGCCGACGCGATCCACAACTACTTCGCCTACCGCGCCAGCGTCGCCGCGCGCGAGCTGCGCCTGGGCTTCGAGCACGGCCGTGTCAGCCTGATGATCGGGCTCGCCTTCCTCGCCGCCTGCACGGGCCTGCGCGAGCTGCTGTCGGCCATGCTGCCGCACAACGTGTTCCAGCGCGGCCTGAACGAGGGCCTGCTGATCGTCGGCTGGGTCGCGATGTGGCGGCCGCTCGAAATCTATCTCTACGACTGGTGGCCGCATCGAAGGCGGCGTCGCCTCTTCGAACGCCTGGCGCGCATCGACATCGAGGTGCGCAAGGTGTGACCGGGCGCGCCGTCGTCTCGACGGCATCATGAAGATATTCACCACAGAGACACAGAGGTCACAGAGAACGGCATGCCCACAGCCTTTTCTTTGTCTTCCTCCGTGTCTCTGTGTCTCTGTGGTTCGTATTCATGATGCCGGCGCAACGCCGGCGGTCCCAATCAGCGTGCGCCGATCGTCGCCATCAGGTGCGCGCGCACGTCCGTGACGGCGCGCGCCAGCGCCTCGGGATTGCCGCCGAAATGCGCGCCGCGCGTCATGCAGCCGCGAAGGTAGGCGCCGATGCGCTCCGGCGGCACCACCGCGCCGTCGTCCCAGCGCCGGCCCTGCACCGGCTCGAGCTCGATATCCATGCGGCAGTCGCGCGCCGACTGGACGTTGGCGAAGAGGCGCACCGGGCCGGGCGAGTCGAAGCCATGCGACGCATCGGGATAGACGATCGAGCGGATCGGCGCGCCCTTGCCGCGGAACCAGTCGATATAGCGCGCGCACTGCGCCGCCGGGGTGTAGTCGTCCGCGCCGCCCATCAGCACCAGCATCGGCGCGCCCGTGATCTCGCGCGAGACGTAGGGCAGCGCGCAGGAGGGATAGAGCGGCACATGGGTGGCGAAGCGCAGATCGCCCGCCACGGCGCGGCGAAGCGGCTCGAGCGCGGTATAGAACGAGACCTGGCCGCCCTTGGAGAAGCCCATGATGCCGATGCGGCCGGGATCGATGCGGGGATGCGTGGACAGCAGCTTCAGGGCGGCGAAGGCATCGGCGACCATGGCCATGGTCGGGACTCGGCTCTGATCCTCGGCCGTGGCGCGCACACCGCGCGGCCGGAACGAGTCGGTGACGAAGGCCGCGACGCCCATGTCGAGAAGACGTTTGGCCCAGGCATGCTCGCGGCCGGCGGAGATCCCGCCGCTGCCATGCACCACCACCATCGCCGGCACCCGCGCCGTCCCCGGCGGCAGGCTGAGCGTGCCCAGAATCTCGACGCCGGGTCCGGTGCCGCCCATCAGCGCCGTCGGCCCCGACGGCGAGGACGAGGCGAAGCGGATCTCGCCGGCGCGGCCGTCGCGCAGGTCCGTCACGGGCTGCGCCTGGGCGCCAAGCGCCCAGAGCAGGCCGACCAGCATTCCCACCACTCTACGCACAGCGGTTCTCCCTGGAGGCATTGTCAACGCGCCATCAACCGATCGATCGCAAGGGCCAGCCCGTCGGCGTCGCGCGCCTCGGCGTCGGGCATTTCCGTCCAGTCGCGCGGCTCGACGTCGCGCCAGCGCCCGACGCGCAGCCAGATGGTACCTATGCCCAGCCGCCGCGCCGGCGCGATGTCGGCGTCGATGCGGTCGCCGATCACCAGGCATTCCGCGCGTCCCGCGCCGCAGGCCTCGGCGGCGGCGGCCAGCAGACGCGGATCGGGCTTCGCCGTGTCGAGCGCCGCGCCGCTGACGGCGGCGTCGAACAACGCGCCGTAGCCCAGGGCATCGATGCGGCCGCCGAGATCGCGCGGCGCATCGTCGAAGGCCACCAGGCCGATGCCGCCGGCGCGCAGGCTGGCGACCAGCTCGATCATCCCGGACCGCGCCACGCCCTTGCTGTCGGCGCCGCGCGTCTGCGCGAAGCGCGTCCACACGCTGTGCGCCAGCGCCGGCGAGCGGCCGGCGAGACTCCAGATCACGCCGCGCCAGAAATCCGGTGCGCGCGCTTCGAGCGTCGCGCTTTCGGCGGCAAGGTAGTCGGCGGGCTGCAGGTGGACGCTCTCGCGGCGGAACAGGTCGACGACCAGCGCGTCGGCGCGGTCGTCGAGCCCGGCCGTGTCCTCGAGCGGGCCGCCGACGTCGAACAGGATCGCGCGGATCACCACTCGAAGCGCGCGCCGTCGTAGTTGATGAAGGAGCCGTTGTCGGCCGGCGTCAGCCCCTCGATCACCTTTGTCATGCCGGCGATGCTGACCGGCGGCGTGACCGGCGCCGCGGCACCGCCCATGTCGGTCGACACCCAGCCGGGATGCAGCACGACGCAGGTCAGGCCGCGTCCTTTGGTGTCGGTGGCGAGGCTCTTCCATTCCATGTTCAGCGCCGCCTTGCTGGCGCGATAGGCGTAGCGGCCGCCCTCGCGGTTCAGCCCGATGCTGCCCAGCCGGCTGGAGATCGCCACCATCGCCTTGCGCTGCGAGGCCGCGACGTGGTCGAGGAAGGCCTCGGCCAGCTTCAGCGGCGCGAGCGCGTTGATGCGGAAGGTCTCGAGCCAGACATCGGCATCGATGCTGCCCAGCTCGACCGCCTCGCGCCCGGCAACGCCGGCATTGGCCAGCAGCACGTCGATCGCCTCGCCCTTCAGGCTCTGCGCCAGCTTCGCCGTCGCGGCGAAATCGCCGACGTCGAGCCGGTGCCGCACCACGTCGCCCTTCACCGCATTCAGCGCCGCCGCTTGCGGATCGCGCGCGCAAGCGTGCACCCGCCAGCCGGCGGCGGCGTAGTGCTTGACGAACTCGATGCCGAGGCCGCGACTGGCACCGGTGAGCAGGATGGTCGGCATGAGACTCTCGCTGGACGATGGGCGGCGCAGTCCAGCACGAGCCCGCGCGGCGCGTCGAGCCTAGAGTGTGCCGCGGACAGGTTTGGCTTCTGTCATCCCGAGCGCAGCGAGGGATCCAGGGAAGCCGCCTAGATCCCTCGCTGCGCTCGGGATGACAGTCCCGATTCAACGTGCCCGAACATTGCCTAGTCTTTGCCGGCGGGCGGCGTGGGCCGGCTGTAGGTCTCGCGGGTCGCGATGATCGTGTGCGCCGCGCAGCCATTGACGCGCTCGACGTTGGCTCGCGCGTATTCGGGCGAAACCATCATGTCGATGAACGCCTTGCGCGAGGGATAGCGCACCAGCGCGACGTAGTCCCAGCGGTTGGCGTCGGGCACGCCCAGCGCCACGGCCTCCGCCGTTCCGGTCCAGGTGATGGTGCCGCCGCGCGCCTTGATCAGCTTGATGGCCAGCGCGCTGTAGCGGAGATAGGCGTCCCAGCCGCTGCCGTTGCCGTCCAGCGAGCGTTCGCGGAAGCGCATCAGGTTGAGCATCACCACCGGCGCGTTGTCGGGCAGGGCCGCCAGCGCGTCGCGGTTCAGGTCGTCGATCGAGTCCGGCGCCGTCGTCATGTGGGTTCCGCCTTCCGTCGCGGCCGCCTGGCCGCCGGCCGCTTCGTTCGTCTACCGCCGCCCGGCGGATCGAGCAGGCGCAGCGCCGGCCGGGCGATGCTTTCCAGGCTCGCGCGGTCGGCCCGCGTGCGCGCCAGCACGCGGATGCCCAGCAGCACGCCCAGCAGGTGGCCGGCGGTCTCCTCTGCATCGAGGTCGCGCGCGATCGAACCGGCCTCCTGGCCGCGCAGGATGGCGCGGCGGAAGAAGGCGCGGATCTCGTCGAGATAGCCGGCGACGACCTTGCCGAGATCGGCATCGTGCGGCGCCACGTCGAGCGCGGAGTTCACCAGCAGGCAGCCCTTGCGCTGGCGATCCGACAGCGAGCGCTCGATGATCTCGGCCAGGAAGGCGGCGATCGCCTCCCTGCCCTGGCCGCTCGCCTCCAGCCGCGCGATGCGCGCGCGCGAGGAGCGGTCGGCGTAGCGTTCGAGCGCCCGGGCGAACAGCGCGCGCTTGTCGCCGAAGGCGTTGTAGAGGCTGGCGCCGCCGATGCCCATGTCGTGCGCGAGGTCGCGCACCGAGGTCGCCTCGTACCCCTGGCACCAGAACCGCTCGATCGCCGCATCCACGGCGCGCGTCTCGTCGAAGCTCTTCAGTCGGCCCATGCGTCCCTCAAACCACTTTTCTGGAGCACGCGCTACAAAATACTTCGTGGCCCGGCCGGCGCATGCTATGCGCCGGACGATGGCGTTGGCGGGCGAGGATGCGGAGCGTACCCGGCGAGAGCGCTGGGGGCTCCTGTCCGGTGCCGCCATGGCGCTGGGCGCCTCGCTGTCGTTCGCCGCGGCGCGCGCCGGGATCAACGGCGGGCTGGGCGCCTTCGACCTGATCTTCGCGCGCTTCATCGTCGCCGGCGCGATCATGCTGCCGCCGCTGCTGCTGTGGGGCCTGCGCGGCTTCGCCGGTATCGGCGCGCGGCGCGCCCTGATCCTGACCGCGCTGGGCGGCGTGCCGTTCGCGCTGCTGCAGACCGGCGGCTACGCGTTTGCGCCGCTCGCCCATGGCGCCGTCATCGCGCCCTCGACGGTCACCATCGTCGCCACCGCCGGCGCCGCGCTCTTCCTGCGCGAGCGGCTGGGCCGCGCCCACCTCGCCGGCGGCGCCGTCGTGCTGGCCGGCATCGGCCTGATCGGCTGGGACGGCATCGCGCACGCCGCCGAAAGCGGCGCGCTGACATGGCTGGGCGACCTGCTGTTCTTCACCTCCAGCCTGCTGTGGGCCAGCTTCACGCTGCTGATCCGGCACTGGCGGCTGTCGGCGATCCGCGTGACGGCGGTGGTCGCGGTGCTCTCGGTGGTGGTCTCGACGCCGGCCTATCTGCTGGTGATGGGCACCGCCCACCTCGCCGCCCTGCCGCTCGGCGTTCTCGCGTTCCAGGGCCTGATCCAGGGCGGCCTGCAGGGCGTGATCACCATGATTGCCTACGGCCAGGCGGTGGTCTGGCTCGGCGTCAGCCGCGCCGTCCTGTTCCCCGCGATCGTGCCGGCGGTATCGGTCCTGGTCGGCATCCCGATCGTCGGCGAGATCCCCGGCGTGCTGCAGATCGCCGGCCTCGGGCTGGTGACCGTCGGGTTGCTGACGACCACGGGCGTGCTGGGCCGCCTCGTCGCGCGCGGCCGCACGCCCTGAGACGCGGCGCCTACTCGGCGGCCTTGGCCACCGGCGCCGGCGGGAAGACCGCCTTGGACTGGAACAGCGCGTCGATGTCGCCCTGGCCGTAGCCGAAATCGCGCAGGATCTCGGCGCCGTTCTCGCCGACATGCGGCGCGTAGTTCAGCCTCGGCTCCGTGTCGCGCGCCGGCGGCAGGCCGGGGATCTGCGCGAAGGGCAGGCGCTTGGTGCCGGGCTGCTCGACCCAGTCGACCGCGCCCACCGCCTTCACGTGCGGATGCTCGAGATAGTCGGCGTAGTTGTTGACCCGCTCGCAGAACACTTCCTGCGCCTGCAAGAGCTCGATCCACTCCGCGGTCTTCTTGGCCGGCATCGCCTCGTTGAGCGCCTTCATGATCTTGGGCGTGCCGCGGATGCGGTCCTCGTGCGTCTGCAGGGTCGGGTCGTCGGCGATGTCCTGCCGGCCGACCAGCTCGAAGAGCTTGCGGAAATGGTGCGGGCGCATGGCGCTGAGCACGATGTGGCCGTCGGCGGTCTTGAAGGTGCCGGCCGGCATGTAGAGCGGCGGCGGCGTGCCGTTGCTCCAGACGTATTCCATCAGCTTGGCGCCCTGGTAGGCGGCGGCGGCCTGCATCAGCGACAGGTCGAGGTAGGTGCCTTCGCCGAAGCGCATCTGGCGCATCAGCGCCGGCGACAGCGCGTTGAAGACGTAGAGGCCTGTCGTGACGTCGACCGCGATCATGCCCTGGCGATGCGGCCAGCCCTCGGCGGTGCGGTTCATCACCATCATGCCGCTGAAGGCCTGGATCAGGCCGTCGACCGTGGGCCGCTTGTTGTTCGGGCCGGTCTGGCCGAAGCCCGAGACCGAGGCGTAGATCACGTTGGGATTGATCGCCTTGACGTCGTCGTAGCTGAGGCCCAGCCGCTTGATCACGCCGGGCCGGAAGCTCTCGATGACGATGTTGGCCCTGGCGGCGATCCTCTTCACCACCTCGAGCCCCTTGGGCGATTTCAGGTCGATGGCGATCGAGCGCTTGCCGCGGTTGAAGGCGATCGAATGGGCGCAGTGATCGCCCTGGATCTCGCCCAGCCCGCGGCCCCAGTCGCCCTCCGGCGGCTCGATCTTCACCACGTCGGCGCCGTGCTGGGCCAGCAGCATGGTGCTGTGCGGCCCCGCCACGCCCTGCGTGAGGTCGAGCACGAGGATGCCCTCGAAAGCCTTGTGCTGGCTGGTCATGTCCGTCCTGTGGTCACGCGTTTCCCTGACGCGAAATTCTGTCATCGCACCGCACGAGGCAAGCGATTCCCGGGCGGCGCGCGGGCATGGCGGTCATGCGGCGCATCTTTGCACGCCGCCGCCACCGCGCCACCACGATGTCGCGGTATCCATCGGCGTCCGGGCATGGGAGCCATGGCATGAAAAACCTCCTGCTGACCATCACCCAGCTTGCCGGCGGCGCCTTCGTGCTCGCCGGCATCCTCGCCTTCGTCAACCTGTCGACCGGCTGGCGTCTGGGCCTGAAGGGCGCGGCAGTGCCCGCCGATCCGGTGTTCGGGATATTCATGATTTCGCTCGGCGGTCTCGTGCTGGGCCTGCTGTGGCTCTTCTCGCGCCGCAAGCCGGCGGCCGGGCCGGAAGGCCGACCTTAGGCCATCGCCGTGACGCGCAGCCGCGCGTCGGGGCCGACGGTCGCCAGCAAGCGCACCAGATCGGGCGAGGCGATGGCGACGCATCCCTCGGTCGGGCCGTAATCCGGCCGCGCCACGTGCAGGAAGATCGCGCTGCCGGCGCCGGGCACGACCGGGCCGTCGTTGTAGCCGAGCTCGACCACGAGGTCGTACAGCGCGTCGTCGCGCCATAGCCGTTCATGCCGTGCCGGGTGCGGCAGCACGACCGGCCGATTGTAATCGGCCGATGCCGGGTCGTCGCACCAGCCATCCCCGGGCGTGATCGCCCGCGTGACCAAGCCTCGGGTCGTCGGCATCTCGAGCCGGTCGGCGCGGTACCACAGCCGGCGCAGCGCGAAGCTGCCCAGCGGCGTCGCACCATCGCCCTCGCGCTTGTCGGCGCGCACGCCGGCGCGGCCCAGGGCGCAGGGCACCAGCAAGGAGCCGCAGCGCATCACGCCGCGGCCGGGGCGGCGGGGCTCGGCGAGAACCTCGATCAGGTCGTCCATGGCGTGCTAAGGCTGGCGGGCATTTCGTCTTGCGGGGAAAACCATGGCTTTCGTTCTTCCGCCGCCACCGACGGTCGGCGTTCCGGTGCACGGAACGTCCGACCTGTTCCCGGTGCGGCGCATCTACTGCGTCGGGCGCAACTACGCGGCACATGCCCGCGAGATGGGCGGCGACCCGGACCGCGAGCCGCCGTTCTTCTTCGCCAAGCCGACCGATGCCATCGTCGTCGCCCCCGACGTAAACAATCCGGTGAAAGTTCCCTTCCCGCCAGTGACCAAGAATCTTCACCACGAGATGGAAATGGTGGTGGCGATCGGCAAGGCCGGCGCCGATGTGCCGGTGGACAAGGCGCTGGACTACGCCTGGGGCTACGCCGCCGGCCTCGACATGACCCGCCGCGACATCCAGAACGCCGCCCGCGACAAGGGCCGGCCCTGGGACATGGGCAAGGGCTTCGACAACTCCGCGCCGATCGGCGAGATCTACCCCGCCGCGCGGATCGGCCATCCCGACAAGGGCGAGATCAGGCTCGACGTCTCGGGCAAGGTCAAACAGCACGCCAATCTCGACGCGCTGATCTGGACCGTCGCCGAGACGATCTCCTATCTGTCGGGGCTTGTGACTCTCGGTGTGGGCGACCTGATCTACAGCGGCACGCCCGAGGGCGTCGGCCCGGTGGTCAGGGGCGACACGCTGATCGGCCATGTCGAGCGCTGCGGCTCGGTGGCCATCACCTACGTCTGAGGCGTGGTCCCGGGGCGGCGCGTCGCCGCGCGATCTCGCGGTAGAGCGCCTCGGGGCTCGTGCCGATCTCGTCCGCCACGGTCTTCCATTCACCCCGCGCCGGCATGTGACCGTCGCGCGCTGCTATCCACGCATCGAGTCGGGCGGCGACGGTGCGCAACGACAGGATCTCGGCACGCGAGCGGCTCGCCTGAACCTCGCGCGCGAGGTGGCCGACAACGGCCATCGCGAAGTCCGGGTCCGAGGCAATGCGCGCGCGGACCGACGACCTGCGAACGGCCAGGCTGCGGACCGGCGTCGTGGCGACGGCATCGCAGTGATAGCGGTCGGAAACCATCGATGCCTCGGCGACGATCGCGCCCGGCCCGGTGCGCTGCAGGACGAGCGCCGAGCCGCCGGCCTGGTGGCGCACGAGCTGAACGCGACCCTCGACAAGAAGGTGCAGCACGGCGACTCGATCGCCCTGGTGGAAGAGGTGCTCACCGGCGGCATAGCGCCGTTCGGCCGGGGCCAGGCGCTTGAGGGCCTCGACGAGCGACATGATAGCCATCATGTCGCCGGCCGATCCGTTCTGGCAAGGTCCGGCATCAACGATCACGTCCGGAGCCCGCCCGTGAGACTCTTGCCGATAGCGTCGGTCCTGCTGAGCATCGCCACGGTGGCGCAGGCCCAGCACGGCCACGTGCCGCCCTCGCCTTACGCGGGCCAGGAGCGCAGGGCCATCAAAGGCCTGTCGCAGGACGACATCGCGGAGCTGCGGCGCGGCGGCGGCTGGGGCCTTGCCAAGGCGGCCGAGCTGAACGGCATGCCGGGGCCCCTCCATCTCCTGGAGCTGAAAGACGAGATCGCGCTGTCAGCCGGGCAGGTGACGGCGATCGGTGCGATCGTCGAGCGGATGCGCGCCGATGCCATCGCCGAAGGCGGGCGCCTGATCGCGCGCGAGCGGACGCTCGAGCAGGCGTTTCAGGCCCGCTCGGTCACCGAGGAAAGCCTGCGCCGCATGCTGGACGAGATCGCCGCGAGCCGCTCGGCGCTGCGCTACATCCACCTGGTGGCGCACCTGCAGGTGTCGGCCCTGCTGAAGCCGGATCAGATCGCGCGCTACAATGCGCTGCGCGGCTACACGGGCAACCCGTGCGCGACCGTGCCGCCGGGCCACGATCCAGCCCTGTGGCGCGAGCACAACGGCTGCGGCTAGTAGGCCACCTTGTCCGGCTTGGCCTGCCAGGCCGCGAACACCGCCCGGCCCTCCGCGGAGGGCAGGTGCTTGAAGGGGATGGCGCGCGCGGCGATCGGCTTGGTGAACTCGCGATAGATGTGGTCGTCGTCGAAGCCGATGGCGGCGGCATCGTCGCGGGTGTTGGCGTAGACCACGCGATCCAGCCGCGCCCAGTAGATCGCGCCCAGGCACATCGGGCACGGCTCGCAGCTGGTGTACAGCGTGCAGCCGGCGAGGCTGAAGGTCTGCAGCGCCGCGCAGGCGGCGCGGATGGCGCTGACCTCGGCGTGGCCGGTGGGATCGTTGGCCGAGGTCACCTGGTTGAAGCCCTCGGCGATCACCGTGCCGTCACGCACGACGAGGGCGCCGAACGGCCCGCCGAAGCCCGCCTCCATGCGCCGCCGCGACAGATCGATCGCGGCGCGCAGGAATGTCTCGTCGTCGCTCACAGCTCGCGCGCCGTGAAGGTGTCGCAGTCGCGCAGCCGGCCGTTTTCCAGGCCGCGCCTGAGCCAGCGCTGGCGCTGTGCGGCGCTGCCGTGGGTGAACGACTCCGGATGCACCACGCCGCGCGCCTGGCGCTGCAAGGTGTCGTCGCCGATCGCCGCCGCTGCCGTCAGCGCCTCGTCGACGTCGCCGGGCTCGAGCATGGCGCGCTTGCGGTTGGCGTGGAAGGCCCAGACGCCGGCGAAGCAATCGGCCTGCAGCTCGACGCGCACCTGCAGCGCATTGGCCTCGTTCTGGCTGATCATGCGCTTGCGCTCGGCGACCTTGCCGAGGATGCCGAGCAGGCGCTGGATGTGGTGGCCGACCTCGTGGCCGATGACATAGGCCTGTGCGAAATCGCCCGGCGCGTGGAAGCGGGACTTCAGCATCTCGTAGAAACTGAGGTCGATGTAGACCTTCTGGTCGCCCGGGCAATAGAACGGTCCCGAGGCGGCGGAGGCGGAACCGCAGGCGGAGTTCACCTGGCCGGTGAAGAGCACCAGGCGCGGCTCGACATACTGGTGATTGACCTGCGCCGGCAGCTGCTCGCGCCAGACCTCCTCGGTGCTGCCCAGCACGCGGGCGACGAAGCGGCGCATCTCGTCGTCGCGCCCGCCGCGCTGGGTCTGCTGACCCGGCTGCGCCTGGCGCGGCTGCTGGTATTCACGCGGCGGCGCCTGGGTCGAGCCGCCGCCCAGCAGCGCCGACGGATCGACGCCGAGGAACAGCGCAGCGGCGACCACCACGACCACGCCGAGCACACTCATGCCGCCGCCGCCGATCGGCAGGTTGAAGCCGCCGCCGCCGCCGCCGAAGCCGCCGCCGCCGAATCCGCCGCCAAAGCCGCCAGGCTGGGCAGGACCGTCGTCGCGGCGATCCTCCACATTGTCGCTTTCCGGGGTGTCGTCGAGGCGCATGGCATGCTCCGGCGGTAGGCGGTCAGTATATAGGAAGACGCAACGCTCGGCGCTAATCTCCGGATCCCATGCCGCTATCCATCGCCACCTGGAACATCAATTCCGTCCGCCTGCGCATCGGCAACATCGAGCGCTTCCTGCGCGACGAGAAACCCGACGTGCTGTGCCTGCAGGAAACCAAGTGCCCGGACGAGCTGTTTCCGCACGCCCCGTTCGAGGCGCTGGGCTACAGCCACCGCCTGATCCACGGCATGAAGGGCTACAACGGCGTCGCCATCCTGAGCCGCGTGCCGTTCAGCAAGGTCGAGATCCACCACCGCGTGATGCGCGAGGATTGCCGGCATGTGCGCGCCTGGCTGGATGTCGGCGGCGATCCCATCATCCTCGACAACCTCTACATCCCGGCCGGCGGCGACATTCCGGACCCGGTGGCGAACGTGAAGTTCGCGCACAAGCTCGACTTCTACCGCGAGATCGCGACCTGGTTCGCCGACGGCGCGCCGAAGAAGGCGGCGCGCAAGGGCAAGCGCGCGATCACCGTCGGCGACCTCAACGTGGCGCCGCTGGAGCACGACGTGTGGAGCCACAAGCAGCTGCTCGACGTGGTGTCGCACACGCCGATCGAGGTCGAGCTGTTCGGCCACATGCTGAAGGCGCGCGAATGGATCGACGTGCCCAGACTGTTCACCCCGGCGCACGAGAAGCTCTATTCGTGGTGGAGCTACCGCAACCAGGATTGGCGCAAATCCGACCGCGGCCGCCGGCTCGACCACATCCTGGCCACGCCGGCCCTGCGCGGCGCGATCGGCGGCTACCGCATCCTCAGGGACATGCGCGACTGGGAAAGGGCCTCGGACCACGTACCGGTCATCGGCACGTTCAATCTGTAGCTGTCGTCCTGAGCGGACGCGAAGGACCTCGCGGTCGTGCGACGGACACGGTGCAAGTGTGTGACCGCGATACCGCTGGATCCTTCGCTCGCGCTCAGGATGACGGTTAGGCGAGCCGCGCCTTCGCCCGGCGGCCGATCAGCAGGATCATCGGCACGGCCAGCGCCGAGCACAGGGTGAACAGGCCGAAGGCGTTGATGTAGCCGATCATCGCCGCCTGGCGGCCGATCTCCTTGGACAGCCGCGCCAGCCCGCGCACCGATTCGACGTCCCACGCCCCGGTCACCCAGGGATAGTTGAGCGCCTTGTTGTAGGGGTTCACCATTTCGACCAGGCGGCCGTAATTCGCGCCGGTCGAGCGCACGATCTCGGCGACGCAGATCGAGATGAAGAAGCTCGAGCCGATGTTGCGCAGCAGGTGGTAGACCGCCGTGCCCTCGGCGAGGTTCGCCGGGCTGGTGGTCGAGAAGGTCACCAGGGTCAGCGGCACCCAGATGACGCCGATGGCGATGCCCTGCACGAAGCTGTTGGCCATCAGGGTGAGCATGTCGACGTTGAGGTCGATGTGCATCAGCCAGAAGCCGGAGATCGCCAGCAGGCCGAAGCCGCCGATCAGGCCGATGCGCGGATCCATGCGGCCGACGAAGATCGCCAGGAAGAAGCCGAACGTGGCGCCCGCGCCGCGCGCGGCGATCACCTCGCCGATCAGCTGGTCGGGAAAGCCGGCGTGCTGCTGCAGCAGCGGCGGCAGCAGCACCATCGGCGTGAAATTGAGCATGCCGTAGATCGTCACCAGCACCAGACCGATGGCGTAGTTGCGGTCCAGCAGCAGGCGCAGATTCAGGAACGGCTTGGTGGCCGTCAGGCTGTGCGCCAGAAAGATCCAGAAGGCGAGGCCGGCGATGAAGGTCTCCAGAATGATCTCGCCCGAATCGAACCAGTCGAGCCGCTGGCCGCGCGCCAGCACGAGCTGCACGCTGGCGATCGCCACCGCCAGCGACAGGAAGCCGGTCCAGTCCAGCGAGACACGGCCGCTGGGCCGGTCGCCGGGCAGGACGAGCCGCAGGCCGATGAACGACACCACGCCCACCGGCACGATCATGTAGAAGGCCCAGCGCCAGCTGTAGAGTTCCGACAGCATGCCGCCGACGGTCGGGCCGATCACCGGCCCGATGACCACGGCCATGCCGAAGATCGAGGTGACGAGGCCCTGCTGCCGCTTGGGAAAGGCATCGAGCAGGATGGTCTGCGACAGCGGGATCACCGGCGCGCCCAGCCCGCCCTGCAGCACGCGGTAGAGGATCAGCGTCTCCAGCGATTCCGCCATGCCGCACAACAGCGTCGTGACGGTGAAGCACGCCACGGCCCAGGTCATGGTCTCGCGCCGGCCGAAGCGCGCCACCAGCCAGCCGGTCATCGGCGTCATGACCGCGGTCGCCAGGATGTTGAAGGTCATCGCCCAGGCGATCTCGTCCTGGGTGGCCGACATCGCCCCCTGCATCTGCGGCAGCAGGGTCGAGGCGATCAGCAGCGTGGTCGCGTAGAGCGTCGAGCCCAGCACCACCATGATCAGAATCACCACGCGCCGGCCGACGGACAAGGAATCGGCGGGGCTGGCCTGCGTCTCGGGCGGGGCGGCGGCGCTTGAAGTCATGGACATGGCTAATGTAGCCTAGACAACATTATCGGTCGACTCGTGTCGGCGCATGGGAGATGGGCGCGTGAGCCCCAACGACGACGACTACATCGGCTACGTGCTGTCCGACGTGGCCCGGCTGATGCGCACCGTGTTCGACCGGCGCGTGCGCGAGCTCGGGCTGACGCGCGGGCAGTGGCTGGTGCTGACCCGGCTGACCCGCCGACCGGGCGCCAGCCAGACCGAGCTGGCCGAGATGCTCGAGCTCGATCGTGCCAGCGCCGGGCGCATGATCGACCGCATGGAGAATGGCGGCTGGTTGGAGCGCCGGCCCGATGCCGTCGACCGCCGCATCAAGCGCCTGCACCTGACGCCGCACGCGCGCAACATCCACGCCAGCATGTGGAAGGTCGCCGAGGCCACGGTGGACGACGCGCTCAAGCCGCTGAACGGCAAGGAGCGCGTCGAGTTCTCCCGCATGGCCGCGGCGGTGAAACGCCGGCTGCAGGCGCTGGCCGGCGACGACGGGCCTTCGGGCGGCGGCGGCGAGTCGCGCACGCGCAGGGTCGGTGCGTCATGAGCTATCGCCGTCGCGCCGCCGTCCGGCTCCTGCTGCTGGTCGCGATCCCGGCGGCGGCCATCGTGGCCGGCCTGTTCTGGTGGCTGTCCGGCGGCCGCTTCATCAGCACCGAGAACGCCTACGTGAAGGCCGACATCGTGCAGATCGCGCCGGAGGTCTCCGGCCCGGTGCGCCGCGTGCCGGTGCGCGACCATGCGCAGGTCCGGGCCGGCGACGTGCTGCTGACCATCGAGCCGGCGCCCTTCCGGCTGGCCCTCGACATCGCCGAGGCGGAGCTCGATGCGGCACGCACCCATGTCGAGACCTTGCGCGCGACCTGGCGCGAGGCGGTGAACGAGCTGGCCGACGCCGAGGCGCGCGCGGCCTACGCCCAGCGCCAGTGGCAGCGGCAGGAGGAGCTGGCGCGCACCGGCGTGCTGTCGGCCAGCAAGCGCGACGAGGCGGAGAACGACGCGCGCACCGCCGCCGACCGCGTCACCATGGTGCGCGCCAAGCTGCAGCGCGTGCTGACCGCGCTGAACGGCGACCCCAAGCTGCCGGCCGAGGAGCATCCCCTCGTGCGCGAGAAGCGCGCCGCGCGCGAACGCGCCGCGCTCGATCTGGCGCGCACCACCATCCGCGCGCCGGTCGACGGCGTCGTCGTCAACGTGCGCACGCAGCGCGGCGAGCAGGTCAAGGCGTCGACGCCGCTGTTCGCGCTGGTCGCCGCCAACCGGCCCTGGGTCGAGGCGAACTTCAAGGAGACCGAGCTCACCCATGTGCGCGTCGGCCAGAAGGCACGCATCGTGCTCGACATCTATCCCGACGTCGAATGGGAGGCGATCGTCGAGAGCCTGAGCCCGGCGACCGGGGCGGAGTTCGCGATCCTGCCGCCGCAGAACGCCAGCGGGAACTGGGTGAAGGTCGTGCAGCGCCTGCCGGTGAAGCTGCGCCTGCTGCCGCATGTCGGCGAACCGGCCCTGCGCGCCGGCATGACCGCCACCGTGCGGGTCGACACCGGCCGCCAGCGCAGCGTCGGCGACGTGGTCGCCGCCATCCTCGGCGGACGCAAGGAACCGCGGAAGCCCGACGACGCGACAGCTTCGGCGCGTTGAGTCCTTCTCCCCGCGAAGGCGGGGAGAAGGTGCCGAGCGCCAGCGAGGCGGATGAGGGGCTTCCTCGCGCAACAACACCGATCGTCGTTGTTGACCTGCAGCGAAGCCCCTCATCCGGCGCTTCGCGCCACCTTCTCCCCGCCTTCGCGGGGAGAAGGGAACTACAGCAATCCCTTCGACGCCTTCAGCGCCGCGATGGCATCACCATCCATGCCGGCCTCGCGCAGGATCGTCTCGCCGTGCTCGCCCAGGGCAGGCGCCGGCGTGGGCGTGCGGGTCTGCGTGAAGCTCAGCCGGATCGGGTTGTTGATCTGGCGCGGCGTGTCGGGCACGTCGGCGTCGATGATCGCGCCGGCATGCACCGCCTGCTCGTCGGTCTCGAGATCCTGCACCCGGCCGATGACGCCGAAGGTGATGCTCTCGGCGGCCAGCCGCTCGCGCCAATCCTCGTAGTCGCGCGTCAGGAAGACGCCGTCGAAGATCGTCACCAGGTCCTTCGAGTTCGCACGGCGCGCTTCGAGCACGGCGAAGCGCGGATCGTCGATCAGTTCCGGCTCGCCGAGCGCGCGGCAAAGCGGCGCCCACAGTTTGTCCTCGCGCACGATGGTGAGCTGCAGCCAGCGATCGTCGCGCGTGCGGTAGATGTTGCCCAGCGCCGAGCGCGGCCGGTCGCGCGGCGGGCGCGGCGCGAGGAACGAGCCCACCAGCGCGGCCTGGGCGAAGACGCCGTTGGACCACAGGCCGTTGGCATAGAGAGAGGTCCCGACCCAGCTGCCCTCGCCGGTCTTGTCGCGATGCATCAGCGCCATCAGGATCGAGGCGAAGAGCGCCACCGAGGTCGCGCGATCACCCTGCGCCGGCGCCGCCGTGCCCGGCGGGCCGCCTTCATAGCGCTGTACATCGAAAAGCCCGGAGCGCGCGAAATACGCCGTGGCGTCGAAGCCCGGCCGGTCGCGATCCGGTCCGCTCTCGCCATAGCCGGTGAGCGAGGCGTAGATCAGCCTGGGGTTGATCGCCTTGCAGTCCTCGTAGCGCAGCCGCAGGCGCTCGCGCACCGGCGGCGGGAAGTTGATGATCAGCACGTCGGCCTGCGCGATCAGCTTGTCGAGCGCGTCGCGCGCCGCCTTCTGCTTGAGATCGAGCGCGATCGAGCGCTTGTGGCGCGAGTCCATCGCCCAGGGATAGTTGATCGGCCCCTTGGGATAGCTCGGCGAGTCCTTGACGATGCTGCGGTTGGGATCGCCCTCCGGCCCCTCGACCTTGATCACGTCGGCGCCGTAGTCGGCCAGGATCACCGCCGCCGCCGGCGCGGCGATGAACGAGGAGATGTCCAGCACCTTGAGGCCGGCGAACGGGAGAGACGGGTCGGTCATCGTGGATCCATGCTCGTTCAGGCCGCCGCGCCGGACTGGCGCAACGCGGCGATCTCGCTGTCAGAGTAGCCCGCCTCGCGCAGGATGGCGTCCGTGTGTTCGCCCAGCTCCGGCGGGCGGCGCGGCGGCACCTTGCCGCTGACCTCGACCTCGAGCGGATTGGCCAGCGCGCGCGGCAGGTCGCCGCGGCCGGTCTCGACGAAGACACCCGTCGCCACCGCCTGCGGATCGGCCACGGCATCGCGCATGCTGGCGATGATGCCGAAGGTGATGCCCTCGGCGCCCAGCCGACGCTTCCACGTCGCGAGGTCGTCGCCGGCGAAAGTGGCGTCGAGGATCGGCTGCAGCAGCTTGGCGTTGGCCTGCCGCGTCGGGCGCTCCTTGAAGCGCGGATCCTCGACGAGGTCGGGCAGGCCGATGGCACGGCAGAACAGCGGCCATTGCTTGTCCTCGCGCACCAGCACGAGCGAGAGCCATTTCTGGTCGCGCGTGCGATAGACGCCGATCAGCGCGTTGCGCGTCTCGCTGCGCGGACGGCGCGGATCGCCGAAGCCGCCGGCCAGTCCGGCCTGCACCAGGCTGCCGTTCGACCACAGGCCGTTGTGGATCAGGCTGGTGGCGACGCGACTGCCCTTGCCGGTGCGCTCGCGCGCGTACAGCGCCATCATGATGCCGCCGAAGAGCGTCATCGCCGTCGGATGATCGCCCTGCGCCGGCAGGGTGAGGATCGGCGGGCCGTCGGCCACGCGCATGGCGTCGATGATGCCGGAGCGGCCGAAATAGGCGGTGACGTCGTAGCCCGGCTGGTTGGCTTCCTCGCCCGCCTCGCCATAGCCGGAGAGCGAGGCGTAGATCAGCCGCGCGTTGACGGGCCGCACATCCTCGTAGCGCAGCTTCAGGCGCTCGCGCACGCCGGGCGGGAAGTTGGTGATCAGCACGTCGGCGGTGCGGATCAGCCGGTCGAGCGCGGCGCGTCCCTCGGGGTTCTTCAGGTCGAGCGCGATCGAGCGCTTGCCGCGCGCGTCGAGCTCCCAGCCGAAATTGACCGGTGTCACCGGCATGCCGGGCGAGTCGCTGGAGCGGCGGTGCGGATCGCCGTCGAGCGGCTCGACCTTGATCACGTCGGCGCCGAAATCGCCCAGCACCACCGCCGTCGCCGGCGCGGCGATGAAGGAGGCGATATCGAGGACACGCAGGCCGGTCAGCAGCGGCGCCACGCTCATCCAACGGCTCCATTGCGGCGCAGCGCGGCGATGTCGGAATCGCCGTAGCCGAGGTCGCGCAGGATCGCGTCGGTGTGCTCGCCCAGCCCGGGCGCCGGCCGCGCCGCGCGCTGCTCGGCGAAATCGACACGCAACGGATTGGCGATGCTGCGCGGCAGGACGGGATTGTCGGTGGCGCGCACCGCGCCGGCCGCCGCGGGCTGCGGATCGTCGGCGATATCGGCCAGGCGGTTGATGTCGCCGAAGGTGATGCCGACCGATTTGAATAATGCGCCCCACTCCGCCAGCGTCTTCGCGGCGAAGATCGGATCGAGGATCGCCGTCAGCGCCGCGCCGTTGGTGCGACGTGTCGGCGTGTCGGCGAAGCGCGGATCGTCGAGCAGGTCTTCGCGGCCGATCACCTTGCAGAGCACCGGCCACATCTTCTCCTCGCGCGCCAGCGCGAGGTTGAGCCAGCGTTCGTCTGATGTGCGGTACTGGTTGACCACGGCCGAGCGCGGGCGCGTGCGCGGCGGACGGTTGGGCAGCACGGCGCCGAGCAGCGCGCCCTGCGCCAGGATGCCGTTGGCCCACAACCCGTTGCCCAGCAGCGAGGTGCCGACCTCGGCGCCCTTGCCGGTGCGATCGCGCTGGCGCAGCGCGATCATGATCGAGGCGAAGAGCGCGGTGGCGGTGGCGTGGTCGCCCGAACCGGGCGCCGAGAAGGCCGGCGGCGCGCCTTCGTAGGTCATCGCATCGAGCAGGCCGGCGCGCGCGAAGTACGCGGTGGCGTCGAAGCCGGGCTGGCCGGCATCCGGGCCGCTCTCGCCATAGCCGGTGAGCGAGGCGTAGATCAGGCGATCGTTGAGCGGCCGCAGGTCCTGCGCCCGCACCTTCAGGCGCTCGCGCACGGCGGCGGGGTAGTTCACGATGGCGATGTCGGCCTTCGCCACCAGCTTCTCGAAGGCGGCGCGACCCTCGGCGCTCTTCAGGTCGACGGCGAAGGAGCGCTTGCCGCGGCTGGTGAACTCCCAGCAGAAGTTCACCGGATGCGGCGGCACGCCGTGCGACTGGCCGAAGCGGCGGAAGGGATCGCCCTCGACCGGCGGCTCGACCTTGATCACGTCGGCACCGAAATCGCCGAGGATCGTCGCGGCCGCCGGCGCGGCGACGAAGGTCGAGACGTCGAGCACCAGCAGCCCGGAAAACGGCAGGCTCTCGTCGGTCATGGTGGGCGTCGCTCCCGTTTTCCCTTCTCCTCGCGTAGGCGGGGAGAAGGTGCCGAGCGCCAACGAGGCGGATGAGGGGCTTTTCGTGCAACGACGAACATCGATGCTGTCGAGACTCCGCGAAGCCCCTCATCCGCCCTTCGGGCACCTTCTCCCCGCCTACGCGGGGAGAAGGGAAGTTGCCAAGGCAACACCACGCGCCCGGCGACCGTCAACTGGGCGCCCTCACCGCGCGCCACCCTGCGAAAGGCGGCGCACCAGCGCACCGGCGATCACCGTCAGCGCCACCGCGAGCACGGCATAGGCCGGGGTGAAGCTGCCCGTGGCCTGCACGATGGCGCTGAAGATCGCCGGGCCGACGACGATGCCGGCGAACATGAAGGCGGTGATGCCGCCGCTGGCTTCCGACGTGCGGCCGGCCGGCGCGCGGCGCGCCACCTCGCCGTAGACCACGCCGGCCCAGCCGATGGTGGCGGTGCCGAGCACCGCGCTGACGACGAAGATGGCGATCGGCGGCCAGTCGATGGCGAAGCGCGTCACGATCAGCGCGGCCAGCGCCGCGACGACGGCCAGCGCCGCCAGCACCAGGACGGGCCTGCCGCTCCAGTCGGCGACGGCACCCCACACGACGCGGCCGGCGACGCCCGAGAGCTGCGCCACGGCCAGCGCGAAGCCGGCGGCGGTCAGCGACAGGCCGATCTGCACCAGATAGGTGACGAAGAAGGCCGAGACACTGACCTGGCCGGCCGACAGAGTCGCCGCCGCCAGCGCGATCAGGCGCAAATCCGGTTGGCGCCAGATCAGCGCCATGCTGCCCCACACGCCCGGCAGGCTGACCGGCCGGCCCGGATCGCGGTCGCTGTCCATGTCGGCACGCCAGAGCTGCGTCATGAGCGCCATCAGCAGCATCGCCGATGCCACGGTGATCAGCGCGCCGCGCCAACCCCAGACCAGGGTCAGGGCCGGCAGGATCGCGCCGGCCAGCGCCCCGCCCAAGGGCACGCCGGTCTGCTTGAGCGACAGCACGGTGCTGAGCACGCGCGAGGGCGTGACGCGAAACAGCAGATGCGAGCTGGCCGGCGTCGGCGCGCCCATGCCCAGGCCCATGACCACGGCGCACAAAAGCAGGCCGGCGATGTGGCCGCTCATCGCCAGGCCCAGGCCGACCATGCCCATCGCGAGGCTCACCTGGCAGACGCGAACCGGGCCGAAGCGCGGCACCAGCGCGCCGCCGACCAGAGCCGAGGCCATGCCGCAGGCGAACAGCACCATGGTGTAGACGCCGATATTCGACGGCGCGACGCCGGCCACCGGCGCGATCACCGGCGCCAGCACGGCGATGCCCGCCGCGCCAATGGAAACAACGGACTGGATGGCGAGCATGACGCCCAGGGCGGGGGCGAAGCTGCGCAGGCTTGCGAGCGGCGTGGCTGTCATGGGCGCGCCGAACCTAGCGCGTGTGGCGGGCATACCCAACCGGTCGTGAGCGATTCTCAGTCACGCATCCGTCGTGCGAAACACAATGCCGATACACGCGCTGTTTCTTTGACTCGCCGGCAAGCCACCCCTAGGCTCCCGGCGTCGAGCGATCCGACAAGAGGCGCCGACACCAGGGACAGAGAAACGACCAGGACAAATGCAGGCCTACATCGCGCGCCGTCTGCTCGCCCTGATTCCCACGCTGTTCTTTGCCAGCGTCATCGTCTTCGTCACCGTCCGCCTGATTCCCGGCGACGTCATCGACCTGATGCTGAGCCAGAACGACATCAGTGCCGGCAAGAAGGACCGCGAAGCGCTGGAAGCGGCGCTCGGCCTCGACCAGCCGATGCACTCGCAGTACGTCCGCTGGATCGGCGCCATCCTGTTCTCCGGCGACATGGGCAAGTCGCTGTGGCAGAACACGCCGGTCACCGAGCAGATCCTCCAGCGCCTGCCGATCACCTTCGAGCTCGGCCTGCTGTCGCTGGTCGTGGCGCTGAGCGTGGCGATCCCGATCGGCGTCTATTCCGCGATCCGACAGGACACCGCGGGCGACTACGTCACGCGCTCCTTCTCGATCCTGATGCTCGCGGTGCCGAGCTTCTGGCTGGGCACGCTGGTGATGGTCTTCCCGTCGATCTGGTGGGGCTGGTCGCCGCCGATCGCCTTCGTGCCCTTCTCGCAGGACCCGTGGGCGAACCTGAGCCAGATGATCGTGCCGGCGATCATCCTGGGCTGCTCACTGTCGGCGATCACCATGCGGCTTACGCGAACGATGATGCTGGAGGTGCTGCGCCAGGACTACGTGCGCACCGCCTGGGCCAAGGGATTGAGCGAGGGACTCGTGGTGTGGCGCCACGCGCTGCGCAACGCGCTGATCCCGGTCGTCACCCTGATCGGCCTGCAGGCGCCGATCCTGATCGGCGGCGCGGTGATCATGGAGCAGATCTTCGTCATCCCCGGCATGGGCCTGCTGCTGCTCGAGGCGGTCAGCCAGCGCGACTACCCGATCATCACCGGCGTGTTCCTCGTCGTCGGGCTGGCCGTGATGCTGATCAACCTGATCGTCGATCTCAGTTACGGGCTGCTCGACCCGAAGGTGCGTTACCGATGACCACCGTCGCCGAGAGCCTCGCCGTCAAGCCCGCGCCGCGCCGGCGCCGCGGCCCGTTCATGGAGTTCCTCGTCCGCCTGTTCCGCGAGAAGCCGCTGGGCGCGGTGGGCGCCGTCGTCTTCGTGCTGTTCCTGTTCTGCGGGCTATTCGCCGACGTGCTGGCGCCCTACGGCTTCAACCAGATCAGCCCGCTGAACCGTCTCAAGCCGCCCAGCCTGAGCTTCCCGTTCGGCACCGACAATCTGGGCCGCGACATGCTCTCGCGCTGCCTCTACGGCGCGCAGCTCTCGGTGATCATCGGCTTCTGCGCCGCCGGCCTCGCGACCGTGATCTCGATCGTGCTCGGCGTGCTCACCGGCTATCTCGGCGGCAAGTTCGACATGGTGGCGCAGCGCTTCGTCGACGCCTGGATGAGCTTTCCCGAGCTGATCGTGCTGATCGTCGTGGTCTCGGTGGTCGGCCCCGGCATGCCGCAGATCATCGTCGTGCTCGGTCTCGCCCTGGGCATCGCCGGCTCGCGCATCGTGCGCGGCGCCGTGGTCTCGGTGCGCGAGAACATGTACGTGCATGCCGCCAAGTCGACCGGTGCCAAGACGCTGCGCATCCTGTGGCGCCACGTCCTGCCCAACGTCATGGCGCCGGTGATCGTGCTGTTCACCAACCGCGTCGCGGTGGCGATCCTCGCCGAGTCCGGCCTGTCGTTCCTCGGCTTCGGCGTGCCGCCGCCGGCGCCGACCTGGGGCGGCATGCTCTCCGGCTCGGGCCGCGCCTACATGTTCCAGGGACCCTGGCTCGCCCTGGCGCCGGGCCTGTGCCTGACCGTCGTCGTCTACGCGATTTCCGTCTTCGGCGACGCGCTGCGCGACCTGCTCGATCCGCGCATGCGCGGCTCGCGTTAGCTCGATCTGGAGGAGAGTCACCATGGCGTATGACATCGTGATCCGCGGCGGCGAGATCGTCGACGGCACCGGCGGCGAGCCCTGTCGCGGCGACATCGCCATCCAGGACGGCAAGGTCGCCGCGCTGGGCACGGTCGCCGAGCGCGGCGCGCGCGAGATCGACGCCGACGGGCTGACCGTCACGCCCGGCTTCGTCGACATCCACACCCATCTCGACGCGCAGATCGGCTGGGACCCGGACTGCACGCCGCTGGCCTGGCACGGCGTCACGACGGCGCTGATGGGCAATTGCGGCGTGACCTTCGCGCCGGTGAAGCCGGCCGACAAGGAGCTGCTCGCCGGCATGATGGAGACCGTCGAGGACATCCCGCGGCACGCGATCCTGAGCGGCCTGCCGTGGAGCTGGGAAGACTATGGCGGCTATCTCGACGCGATCGAGACGCTGCAGCCCGGCATCAACATCGCCGGCCTCGTCGGCCACAGCGCCGTGCGCTTCTACGTCATGGGCGAGCGCGCCGTGGAGGAGCAGGCGACGCCGGAGGAACGCCGGCAGATGGCCGACGTCGTCGCCCGGTCGATCGACCGCGGCGCCGTCGGCTTCTCGACCAACCGCTTCGCCGAGCACAAGCTGCCGGACGGCCGCGCGATTCCCGGCACCTTCGCCGACCCGGCCGAGCTGGTGGATATCGCCCGCGTCGTGGCGCCGCGCAACGCGCTGATGCAGGCTGTCGGCGCCGACATGGAGGTGCTGCGCACCATCGCCGATTCGGGCAAGAGCCGCGTGCTGTTCAGCTACGGCGCCGGCAACGGCGACCTGTCGATGGCGCAGCAACGCCGCGCCGCGCTGGAGCAGCTCTGCGCCGGCCGCGACATGACCGCGATCACCCAGGTGCGCGCCTCGGGCATGATCTACGGCCTGCAGGCCGGCCTGCCGGTGCGCGGCGCGACCTGGTCGCGGCTGCGCCGCCTGCCGAGCCTGGCCGAGCGCGTCGCAGCGCTGGGCGATCCCGAGTTCCACGCCAGCCTGATGCAAGAGGCGCGCGCCAACGGCTTCAAGCAGAACCTCGGCACGCCGGTCGAGAAGGTCTTCTATCTCGGCGACGGGCCGACGCCGGCCTACACGGCGGGCGAGGAGATGTCGCTGGTGAAGATGGCCGAGCAGCGCGGCGAGCACTGGGCCGAGACCTTCCTGCGCATCGCGCGCGAGACCAACGGCAAGGCGCTGTTCACCCTGCGCATGTTCAACCCCAATCTCGATGCGCTGGCGCACATGTTCCGCAGTCCGAACTGCTTCCCCAGCCTGGGCGACGCCGGCGCGCACGTCACGCAGGTGATGGATGCCGGCTGGGCGACGTTCATCCTGTCGCACTGGGTGCGCCAGACCGGCTTCTTCAGCATGAGCGAGGCGGTCAAGCGCATGACGTCGATGCCGGCGCGCATCATGGGGCTGACGGATCGCGGCACGCTCGAGGTCGGCAAGCGCGCCGACGTCAACGTGTTCGACGCCGGCAAGGTCGCCGAGCTGCAGCCGGAGCTGGTCAACGACTTCCCCGGCGGCGCGGCGCGCTTCATCCAGAAGTCGACCGGCTACAAGGCGACCTTGGTGAACGGCGCGATCAACGTGCTCGACGGCGAATTGACCGGCACGCGCGCCGGCCGGGTGCTGCGGCACGGCGGCTGAGCGGGATTTGGGCGCGGCGCGATGAACGATCGCCGCGTCCCTGCAAGGGCAATGGGAGCGAGACGGAGGACGGCATGATCAGGGGTCTGAAACGCACGATACTGGCCGGCGCGGCGGCGCTGGCCCTGGGGACGGCGCCCGCGCTGGCCGAGGACACCGCGCCGAAGTATGGCGGCACGCTGGAGGTCGGCACGGTCTACGTCTCGATCTCGGCCCTGTCGTGGGATCCGCACGACTGGAACTGGAAGCTGAACCACGACACCGGCCTGTTCTACGAGCAGCTGTTCGCGGCCGACCTGACGAAGGCCAAGCGCAACGGCGGCAAGTTCTCGTTCGTGCCCGACGCCTGGCTGTCCAGCGAGGCGCTGCGTGGCGAGCTGGCCGAGAGCTGGGAGTGGAAGGAGAATCCGCCCCGGGTCGAGATCAAGCTGCGCAAGGGCATCATGTTCCCGGAGAAGCCGGGGGTGATGAAGGCGCGCGAGTTCGTCGCCGACGACGTGGTGTTCAGCTTCAACCGGCTGAACGGCAGCCCGCGCCGCATCAAGGACTATTTCACGCACGTCGAGAAGGTCGAGGCGACCGACAAGCACACCGTCGTCTTCACCTTCAAGGACTTCTTCGCGGAGTGGGACTACCGCTTCGGCTGGGGCTATTTCTCGGCGATCACGCCCAAGGAGGTCGTCGACGCCGGCGCCACCAACTGGAAGAACGTGGTCGGCACCGGCCCCTTCCAGCTCACGGATTTCGTGCAGGGCAACTCCAACACCTACACGCGCAACGCCAACTACTGGGACAAGGAGACCATCGGCGGCAAGCAGTACCAGCTGCCCTATCTCGACAAGGTGATCTATCGCACGATCAAGGACGAGGCGACATGGATCGCCGCGCTGCGCACCGGCAAGCTCGACATGCTGGAGGCGATCCGCTGGCAGAACGTGGAGAGCCTCAAGAAGAGCGCGCCGAAGCTGCAGTGGAACCGCTGGCTGGCCACGAGCGGCACGTTCATGGCCTTCCAGGTCGACCAGAAGCCGTTCGACGACGTGCGCGTGCGCCGCGCGCTGAACATGGCGGTGAACAAGCAGGAGATCGTCAAGGCCTACTACAACGGCCATGCCGAGCTCTTCGCCTACCCGATGCATCCCGACTACGTCGGCTACTTCGAGCCGCTCGAGTCCATGCCCGACTCGGTCAAGGAGCTGTTCACCTACAACCCGGCCAAGGCCAAGAAGATGCTGGCCGAGGCCGGCTATCCCAAGGGCTTCACCTTCAAGGTCCAGGTCTGCGCCTGCAACCCGGATCACATGGACCTGCTGCCGCTGGTCGCCGCCTATCTCGAGCAGGTGGGCGTGAAGATCGAGATCCAGCCGATGGAGTACGCGGCGTTCCTGTCGGCCATGACCTCGCGCAAGATGGCGGCCGGCTATTTCATGAACAACGGCCATACCAACCCGACCACGACCATCCGCAAGAGCTTCACCACGGGCCAGCAGTGGAACCCGTCGGGCTGGTCGGACAAGGCCTTCGACGCGCGCATGGACGAGGTCTATCGCACCCGCGACGAGAGCAAGCGCCAGGCCATGCTCAAGGAGATGAATCGCGAGATCCTCGACAAGGCGCCGTACATCTGGATGCCGACGCCCTACGTCTATTCGGCGTGGTGGCCGTGGGTGAAGAACTACGGCGGCGAGCTGCGCGCCGGCGCGGTGCGCCCGGGCCCGATCTACGCCCGCATCTGGCTCGACCAGGACCTGAAGAAGAAGATGGGCTTCTGAGTCCCCCGTGGCAGAGCCTCTTCTCCAGGTCCGCGGCCTGACAACGCGTTTCCGGACCGACGGCGGTGTTGTCACCGCCGTCGATTCGGTGTCCTTCGACGTCGCCGCCGGCGAGACGGTGGCGATCGTCGGCGAGTCGGGATCGGGCAAGAGCGTCACGGCGCTCTCCATCCTGCGCCTGATCCCCAACCCGCCCGGCAGGATCGAGAAGGGCGAGGTGATCTTCGACGGCGTCGACCTCCTGAAGCTCGACGACCCGGGTATCCGCGCGGTGCGCGGCGACAAGATCGCGATGATCTTCCAGGAGCCGATGAGCTCGCTCAATCCGGCGCTGACCATCGGCCGGCAGATCGGCGAGCCGATCAACCTGCACCGCAAGGTGCCGTGGACCCAGGCGATCGAGAAGGCCAAGGAGTTGCTCGGCCGCGTGCGCATCCCCGACGCCGCCGCCCGCGTGAACGCCTGGCCGCACCAGTTCTCCGGCGGCATGCGCCAGCGCGCCATGATCGCCATGGCGCTCGCCTGCCAGCCCAAGCTGATCATCGCCGACGAGCCGACCACGGCGCTCGATGTCACCGTGCAGGCGCAGATCCTCGATCTGCTGAAGAACCAGGCGCGCGAAGCCGGCTCGGCGCTGATCCTGATCACCCATGATCTCGGCGTCGTCGCGCGCTACGCCGACCGCGTCGTCGTGATGTATGGCGGGCGCATCGTCGAGACGGCGCCGGCGCGCACGCTCTACAAGTTCCCGCGCCATCCCTACACCAGGGGCCTGATGGCCTCGATCCCCCGGCTGGACGGCGACACGCGCCAGCGCCTGGTGCCGATCGAAGGCCAGCCGCCCAACCTCGCGCAGCTGCCGCCGGGTTGCGCCTTCGCCGCGCGCTGCCGCCAGGCGACGCCGCGCTGCCACGATGAGCGGCCGCCGCTCGAGGCGGTTGGTGACAATCATTTCAAGGCCTGCTTCCTCGATACCCCGGCCGAAGCCCATGCCTGACGCGACCACCCCCGTTGCAGCCGACGAGATCCTGCGCGTCGAGGATCTCAAGGTTCATTTCCCTGTCATGAAGGGCGTGGTGATCCAGAAGCAGATCGCCACGGTGAAGGCGGTCGACGGCATCTCCTTCACGCTGCGGCGCGGCGAGACGCTCGGGCTGGTCGGCGAAAGCGGCTGCGGCAAGTCGACGACGGGTCTCGCCGTGCTGCGCATGCTGCCGCCCACCGAGGGGCGCATCGTCTTCGAGGGCGAGGACATCGCCGGCTATGACGGGGAGCGCATGCGCCACACGCGGCGGCGCATGCAGATGGTCTACCAGGACCCCTACGGCTCGCTGAACCCGCGCATGCGCGTGCGCGACATCGTCGGCGAACCGCTCGAGGTCCATGGCCTGGGCGGCGACCGCAAGGCGCTGCGCGAGCGCGTGGCGGCGCTGATCTCGATGGTCGGCCTGCTCCCCGACATGGCCGACCGCTATCCGCACGAGTTCTCCGGCGGCCAGCGCCAGCGCATCGGCATCGCGCGCGCCATGGCGCTGGAGCCGTCGCTGATCATCTGCGACGAGGCGGTCTCGGCGCTCGACGTGTCGATCCAGGCCCAGGTGGTGAACCTGTTCATGGAGCTGCAGCAACGCCTGGGGCTGACCTACATCTTCATCGCCCACGACCTCGCCGTGGTGCGCCACATCAGCGACCGCATCGCCGTGATGTATCTCGGCAAGATCGTCGAGATCGCCACGCGCGACGAGCTCTACCGCGATCCGCTTCATCCCTATACGCAGGCGCTGCTGGCGGCGATCCCGATCCCCGATCCCGAGCTCGAGGCCACGCGCCCGCAGCAGATCATCACCGGCGAGGTGCCCAGCGCCTTGCGGCCTCCGCCGGGATGCCGCTTCCACCCGCGCTGTCCGCACGCGATGGATGTCTGCAGGAGCGAGGAGCCGCCGCTCAAGGGCCGACCCGGCGGCCGCGCCGTGGCCTGTCACCTGCATCCCTAGCCCTTCCTTCCCCCGGACGAGCGGAGGAGTCCGTCTTCGACATCCCCCATCCGTCGCTACGCGACACCTTCCCCCTCCGGGGGAAGGTATGGTGAGTTAGCGGCCTGAGCTCGCAATGGAGTCCCCGATGGTCGCGCGTATCGCCCAGGCCCTGGTCGCGAAGTATGGCGAGAAGGCTGATACCGCGACCCTGTCGGTCACGCTGTTCGATCCCGACGGCAATGTGGTCGACCCGGCCGACCGCGCCGCGATCCGCTTCGCGCGCTTTCACTGGACCGGCTGGCGTCTGCTCGAGCCCTACCAGGCCGGGCAGTCGACCACGGACTACGTCATCGAATCGGCCGGCGGCACGGCGAAGTGGTCCATCGCCATCACCACGCTCTCCGCCAGCGGCAAGGTGATCGCCGCCAAGGCCGACGGCGAGCTCACGCCCACCGTCGCCACCTTCCTCACCCGTCTCGCCGCCAAGCTCTGACGCCAACGCGCGGCGACCGGGGGCAAAAAATCTTGGCGCTCACCTTGCAATGTTATAACGTCCTGTTCAGGCGGTTGCTTGGGGGGCGGTTATGGCGTTGATGCGACGGACGATTCTGGTGGCTTCCGGCATCCTGGCCGCCAGCCCCTGCACGGCACAGACGACCCCGCCCGCCGTGACATTGCCGCCGCTGGAGGTGGTCGGCGTGCCGCTGTCGCGCAGCGTGGACGACGTCGCCGCACCGACCTCGGTGCTCGCCGGCCCCAATCTCGATCAACGCCGTGCCGCGACCCTGGGCGAGACCGTCCGGGACGTGCCCGGCGTGACGTCGACCCAGTTCGGCGCCGGCGCCAGCCGGCCGATCATCCGCGGTTTCGACGGGCCGCGCGTGCGCGTGCTCAACGACGGCGTCGATTCGCTCGACGCCGCGACCGTGAGCCCGGACCACGCAGTCACCATCAATCCGTTCTCGGCACGTCAGATCGAGATCCTTAAAGGCCCCTCGACTCTGCTTTACGGCGGTGGCGCGATCGGTGGCGTGGTCAACGTCATCGACGGGCGCATCCCCACGTCAATGCCGCAGCGCGGCTTTGCCGCCGAGACCGGGCTGCAGTTCGGCACCAGCGCCGAGGAGATCCTGGGATTCCAGGGCTTCTCGGTCGGCTACAGCAACATCGTCGTGCGCCTGGAAGGCAGCGCGCGCAACGCCGACGACTACTACACCGCGAAGGCCTTCGGCGATCCGCCCTCGCGCCGCGTGCGCAACTCGTTCAACAACGGCTGGGACTTCAGTGCCGGCGCATCGTGGGTCGCCGATTGGGGCTATGTCGGCGCCGCCTACAGCGAGTACCGCACCGAGTACGGCATCCCCAGCGAGGAGACCACCTTCATCTCGATGCGCAGCCGGCGGATCGACGTGCGCGGCGAGGTGCGCGATCCGTTCGCCGGCGTCGAGAAGATCCGCTTCAGGCTGGGCAATGTCTGGTACCAGCACATGGAGATCGAGGACGGCTCGGTCGGGACGACATTCTACAACCACGCGCTCGACGGCCGCGTAGAGGTCGTTCACAGCCTGTTCGACGGTCTGCGCGGCGTCGTGGGCTTCCAGGGCATGCGGCGCAACTTCACGGCGGTCGGCGACGAGGCCATCCTCCCGGAGACCCTGACCCAGAGCTTCGGCGCGTTCCTGATCGAGCGATACAGCTTCGACAAGTTCCATATCGAAGGCGGTGTGCGCTACGACTGGCAGCACGTCCGGGCCGCGGACGATCGGCCGAGCCGACAGTTCAACGGCTTCTCCGCATCGATCAGCGGCACCTGGGACTTCCTGCCGGGCTATGCCGCCACCGTCGCGTTCTCGCGCTCGCAGCGCGCGCCGACGGCGGAGGAGCTGTACGCCAACGGCGCGCATCCCGCGACCGGCCAATTCGAGGTCGGCGATGTGAACCTGGCGTCGGAGACCTCGTACAATCTCGAGCTCGGAATCCGCAAGAAGACCGGTGCGCTTCAGTTCGGAGTCAGCGTGTATCGCAACATGGTCAACAACTACATCTTCCAGGCCGACAGCGGCACGGTCGACGCCGACGGACTGCCCATCGTCAATTTCCGCCAGGGCAACGCCGAGTTCTATGGCCTCGAAGCCGAGGTGAAGTACGCCGTCACCGACAACATCGATGTCTCGGTCTTCGGCGACTATGTCCGCGGACGGCTGACCGGCGGCGACAACCTGCCGCGCATCTCTCCCGGACGCATCGGCGGTCGGATCGACGGCCACCATGAGGGCTGGAGCGGCTTCGTGCAGTTCTACCACGTGTTCGGCCAGGACCAGGTGGCGCCGCTCGAGACCGCTACGCCCGGCTACAACATGCTCAACATCGGCATCGCCTACGGCGGGAAATTCACCCCGCTCAACACCTACCAGGTGTTTCTGCGCGCCAACAACATCCTGAACGAACGCGCGCTGGTGCACACGTCGTTCATCAAGGATTCGGCGCCGCTGCCCGGCTTCAGCGTGGTGCTGGGCACGCGGTTCACCTTCTAGGTCGCGTCAGTCCGGATTGCCGTGCCAGTTCTCGGGGATCAGGCCCCAGGCGCGCGCCGGGGTGTGATAGCCCGACGGATAGCGATGCTGCCAGGTGATGTTGCCGGCCGGCCCATAGCTCAGAACCAGGCCTTCGTACGAATCGAGCTGGCCGTAGGGCAGTTCGCGGCCGACCGCGCCGATCTGCAGCTCGGTCGAGGCGACCACGTAGCAGCCGGCCTCCTGCGCCATGCGCGAGCAGAAGACGTTGCCGTCGTTGGTCGCGGCCGGGCCGGTGCCGGCGATGTAGGCGACCTGGCAGCAGCGGATCCAGATCTTGTCGACCAGGCCGCGCCAGCGCGCGAACAGGGTGACATTGTTGATGCTGAAACCCTGGCCGATCTGGATCTGCCCCGGCGAACCGTGACAGGAGAACACGATGCTGCGCAGCTTGCCGCCGCTGGCGCCGCGCGCCACGGTGGCGACCCACGCGGTGACGTGGTCGGCGGTGTCGTTCACCGGCACGTCCCACGTGTTCCACATGTTGACATGGATGTGATGCCGCGTCCGGTCGTTCAGACCCATCGCCGGCTGTGCAACGTCGATCATGGCAGGGCTCCCGTCGCCGCGACGGACAGCTCGATGCGTCATACCGGGCGACGGGATATAAGTGTACGCTCACTCGGATTGGAGTCAACGCGAGAAGGATTCAGGAACCGTGTGACTACTGCGTCACCGCCACCTGGCCGCGGATCTCACCCTTGGGAAAGCGTTCCGTGTGGACGTTCACGTACCACTTGCCGGCCAGCAGGTCGGCCAGCTGGTTCTGGGTGATCACCATCTTTCCGGTCGTGCCCTGACTGTCGCAGCCGCCCGCCATCGGCACCACGATCGCCGCGTTCTGCGCCTCCGTTGCCGGTCCGTGGAAATGCATCGCCGTCACCGGGCCGGTGAGCCCTTGGCACTTGATGTTCCAGCGCAGCTCTCGGCTCGCCATGTTGATCACGCCTTCGACCGAACCGGAGCCGGCGCTCGGGGTCGGCGGCACTTCCTTTGAGCCGGCCAGCGAGACCGTCACGCGACGGTCCGACGGGCCCTGCCCGCCCTGCGCCAGTGCGGTACCGCCCGCGATCAGTGAACCCGCGGCGGCGATCATCAGCATGCGTTTGAACATTGGCTTGCTCCGGACGTCAGAACGCCCCCCGAGCCGCAACGTCGCGGTGGCCCTGGGGGTTCCTGGGCAGTGCGTCCGGCTTTGCCGTCAGTGCTGGTTATGTGCCCCGCCTGGCCGCGAGATCCCCTTCAACGCCTGGCCGGCATGGGCGCTGTCGCGCGTCGTCGCGACGTCGCCCAGCGACAGGATGCCGACCAGCCGCTTGTCGCGGTTGACCACGGGCAGGCGGCGTATCTGCTGGTCGCCCATGTTGCGCGACACGGCCTCGACGGTCTCGTCCTCGAAGCAGTAGCGCACGGCCCGGCTCATCACCTCGCTCATTTTGGTGTCCGGACCCTTGCCGTCGGCCACCGCACGAATCGCGATGTCGCGGTCGGTGATCATGCCCACCAGCTTGTCCTTGTCGCCCACGGGCAGCACACCGGCGTCGATGCTGGCCATCAGCCTGGCCGCCTCCCGAATAGTCTGGTCGGGGTTGGCGACCTGCACATCGCGGGTCATGGCGTCGCTGACATTCATCAGTCTGCTCCTATCCGCTGGTCCTCGCGGGCTCGATCGAGGCTCCGCAGGGCCTCGGTGCTCACGCACCCGCCGCGCCGCGTATCGAAGCCGAACGCGAAGGCGGCGGGCCGGTTCCCAGGCGGCGAGGCGGCAAGTATGCTCGGCGGCAAGGAGCCTTGGGGAGAGGACGGATGCGGGATTTGACAGCGCCAGCGCGCCGCCTGTCGCGCGCCATTCTGCCCTGCATGACCGCGCTGGCCGTAGCCCTTGGAGCCGGCGTTGCGCCGTCGCTGGCGGTTCCATGGCAAGAGCAGGGCGGTCAGACCATCGTCTGGTTGACGGACGATCAGGTCAAGGCCGTGAAGAGCGGCAGAGCGATCACGTTGGATCCCGACAGCACGGGCTACGGCGGCTACTGCTACGGACCCTTGAGGGTTCTCGGCTATGCGGTGGCTCACAACGGCGCTCGCCTGACTGTGGCGAACTGCTCACGCTCGGCCAACCGCAAGGATTGCAGCAATCTCGCCGGAACGTGGCGCAACATGACCCCGCTGGGACAATCGAACTGGGCGCTGCGTGCGTTGGGGGGCGGCCGATACGAGGCGCGAGAGTCGGGCATGGGCAATGCGACAGGTACCGCCGTGCTCTCGGGGACGACGCTGACGATCGACTTCCGGACGGGAAACGTCGCCGGTCGCTATCAATGGACTCTCGATACGCAATGCACGGCCGGTCAGGGCACCCTCGTGTTTACCGCCGGCCTGCAAGGCCAACACGCGACCTCGATCAATCGACAGTGACGGGTCACAGCGCGATGAAGCCGGGCTTGCGGCCGCCGACCGAGACGAGGTAGCGGGCCATGGCGGTGGCCACCTGGCGCACCGCCGGCCGCGCGCCGACGCGTTCGCGCCAGGCGAGCAGACGGCCGACATCCGCCGGCATCGGCGCACCCAGCCGGTCGGCGAAGAACTGCGCCATGTAGAAGGCGATATCGGCGTACGAGTATTCGCCAGCGAGGCCGTCGCGACCATCGGCCAGCAGCGCCTCCAGGTCGCGATAGTAGGCCGTGGCGCCGCCGATCGCCGTCGTCGCGGCGGGGTCGTCGAGCGCGCGCTGCAGGCCCATCAGCCGGATGATGTGCGGAAAGAAGACCTCGTCGGACTTCATCTCCAGCAGGCGCGCCCGCGCGCGGCCCTTGACGCCGGTCGGCCACAGCGGCGGCTGCGGCTTGATCTCCTCGAAGTACTCGAAGATCTGCGTCGAATCGAAAATCTCGAGATCGCCGTCGATCAGCACCGGCACCTGGCGCTTGGGATTGACGCGCAGCACCTCGGGGTGCTTGGGCTCGTACAGCGACTTCATGTCGAAGCGCACCATCTCGACCTGTACGTCGAGACCCTTCTCCAGCGCGGCGATCTCCGCCTTGGCGCCGAACATGCTCAGCGGACCGGAATACAGGCGCATCGACATCGATCGTCCCTCGCTTCGTCGCCGCGCACAGCACCACGTCCGCGGCGAACGACGAAGCGAGGAAATCTCGCCCGCAGGCTTAGGTCAGCTCACGCGCTCCAGATAGCTCTGGAACACGCCGACATGCACATGGGCCGGATCGGCGTCGTTGGGCCACAGCTCCTCGGCCTTGAAGCGCACGTCGTAGGTCGGCTCGTCCTCGGCGTGGATGCCGTGGGCATGCGCGTCGGGGAACGGATACTTCGGCGACACGCCGACGACCACGCCGGTCTTGCCGCGGATGTAGCCGGGCATGCGCACATGGCCGGGCACATGGTCGTCGCGCACCCGCACCGTGTCGCCGGGCTTCAGGGTCGGGCGCGTCTCGACATTGCCGCGCCCTGGCGCGCTGGGCATGGCGAGCGGGAACTGCCCCTGCGCACGGCGCTCCAGCTCCTCCTCCGTGAGGATGCCCTTCTCGACGCACAGCGTGGCCAGGCTGGTCAGCGAGCGCTCGTAGTAGCTCGCCGACAGGTAGTGCCGGGGCTCCATGCGCTCGATGGCGTGGCGGTACTCGTCCATGTTGAAGATGCCGAGCTTCACGGCCAGCGAGTACAGCGCGTTGACCCGCTTCTCCCACGGCTCGTGGAAGGTCTGCGCCTTGAGCGCATAGCGCACGCGGCCGAAGCCCTGCCGGCCGCCCATGTCGTGGATGCCGTCCATGGCTCAGGTCCCCGCGATGCGCGCGACGCCGATCATCATGTCCTTGCTGATCAGCCCGGCGAGCTTCTCCTCGGACCAGCCCTCGGTACCCGCCGGCCGCATCGGCAGCACCATGTAGCGGGTGTCGGCCGTGGTGTCCCACACGCGGATCTCGGTCGCGGCGGGCAGGTCGAGTCCCATCTCCTTCAGCACCGTGCGCGACTGGCGCACGACGCGCGCGCGGTACTCCAGATCCTTGTACCAGTCCGGCGGCAGGCCGATGATCGAGAAGGCCGTGCACGAGCACAAGGTGCAGACGATCACGTTGTGGATGTCGGCGGTGTTCTCGAGCACGACGAGATGGCGGTGATGCGCCGGCATGCTCAGACCCAGCTCGGCCACGGCGTCGCGGCCATTGGCCAGCAGCCGCGCCTTGAACGCTGGATCCGTCCACGCCCGGGCGCAGACCCGCGCACCGTTCTCGGGGATCCATTTCTCCTCGGCGAGCTCGCGGAACTCCTCGATGAACTCCGCCGGCTTCATGCCGCGCTCCTCGAACGCAGCCTGAATCGCATCGACCCGCGCCTCGACGGACGCGGTGTTCAGCCTGATGTGGATGTTGTCGGGCATGGGATCCCTCCATTGCCGAGTGCGACGTCAGATTGATTGATCACAGGCGGCGGATCAATGCATCTTCCACAGGCGGCCATCCGGTCGCTCGGGGACGGACTTGCACTACCGTCTGGCAATCTCACAGCGTTTGTGCGGTCTCACCGACAATGCCTGGGTCTACGGTATCGGTCTCGGCATGGTGTCGGCGCCAGTGATATGGTCGCTGGACGTCCTGGGCAGCGACGGCGGCCCTCGTCTCCCTTGGCTGATCGTTGCACTCGGCACCTTGGGCATGACCATCGGCGGAAGAGCGATGTACTCGGTCGACCCATGGACGGGCAGACCCTTCGAACGCGTGCTCCTACTGACCATAACGATCCCGTTCATCGCTCTATTCATCGCCTCTCTGCCATTCATCGCCTTCGCGGTGATCGGGATCTTTCTGGCGATGCTCTTCGGGCTCATGATGATGCCAATGGCGATCATCGTGACCGCCTGTTGGACCGCGCTCTACCTTTCGCTGCCGGCTCGGGAACGAGTGTCATTGCTCGCAGTGGGAGCACACGCAGGTGAACGCTCGCCGGGCATCGTAGTTGCCGGATCGCTGGTGCTGCTGGCGTCGCTGGCGACAATGTTCTGGCTTGCAGTCGGATCGAGGCTTTCCGTCAACTAGGGTACTTGCGGTGTGTCGGATAGTCGTCGACCTACCTCAATGCGTCGACAGCCACGCCCCGATCGCCGCGCGGGCCTTGGCGTAGGGGTCGACCGCGTAGAGATCGTCGGTGCCGATCTTCTTCTTCCACTTCGCGAACCAGGTATCCAGCTCCTCGAAGTTCACGCCCTTGCCGCCTGAACTCTGGGTGATGTGCGGCACGAGCGTCACCGGGTGCCAGGCCACCTGCACAATGTGATCGATGCCCTGCGGCCGCTCGATCGCGTCCTCGGCGGCGGCGTTCATGCCGATGATCATGCCGGGCAGAAGCTTCTCGGGCTTGAAGCCGCTGCCGGTGAGCCAGCCGCCGGCCTCCTTCTTCCAGCCGGTCATCTGCCAGGCGGCGGCGGTGTCAAACAGCTTCTTGAACTTGGGCGGCAGCAGCTCGGCGGCGACGCCGCCCACCAGCTCGTCGTGGATCGTGCAGTTGGCGAACTCGACCCAGCCCGAGCAGTCGATGCTGCCCTTCTCGACGTCGCGCACCTTCTGGCTATAGGTCACGTCGTCGTACTTCTCGGTGAGCTCCCACAGGCGGCGATTGACGTACAGCGTCAGCGGATCGAAGAAGCTCGGCTTGTAGCCGATCGGCAGCAGCGCGACGCTGCGCACCCAGCCCGAGGTCGCGCCGCCGAAGCCCATGATTTCCGGCAGGGTGCGCCCGCCCAAGGTGCGGTTGCGCATGAATCCCGGTCCCGGGGTGGCCTCGCAGGTCCCGCCCGCGTTGCGCCCGAGGTAGGACCAGCTCTGTGCCTCCGGCATCGACATGTTGCGCACCTCGACGAACGACCAGCCGTCGGTGCGCCAGCTCTCCTCGACCAGGGTGCCGGCCGCCAGGCGCGTGCGCGGATTGGGCTCGCGCAAGCCGCCGAAATCGCGAGCGAGCGGAACACTGTCCGAGACGATCTGCATGTAGCTGCGCATGGTCCACTCCGCACGAACGGAAGCGCCGGAGGATGCCGGCGCATCGCATCATGCTTCATAAAAGAATGTGAGCGCTCCGTCAATTCTCGATAAGAACGGACGGCGCCTCGTCACTCCGCCGCGGTCGCCGCGCTCGGCTTGACCGTGATCATCCCCGGGCGGAAGCGGTCCTTGAACGGCGTGGTGTCGAGCTCCTCGAGCTTGATTTCGCCCGCCAGCACCCTGCGCTTCCAGTCCTGGTGCTCGGGCTCGGCGGCGTGGAACTCCGGCATCACTTCCTTGGCGAACAGCTCGAGCGATTCGCAGATGTGCTCGTGCGAGGTCTTGCCGGCCTGGTTGAGCAGGATCACCTGGTCGATGTTCGAGCTCTGGAACTTGCGCAGCTTGTTGCGGATGGTCTCGGGCGAGCCGATCAGGCCGCCGGCGATCGAGCGCTTGGCCTGGTCGGGGTTCTCGCGCTTCCACTTGTTGTACTCGTCCCACATGTTGACGGCGCCCGGCGGCGGCCGCTGGCGGCCCTTCGAGGCACCGTAGAACTGCAGGGCGAACTGGAAGAAGGTCGAACCTTCGGCGCGGCGGCGCGCCTCCTCGTCGGTCTTGGCGCACATGAAATAGCTGACCAGCGCGATGTTCGGGTTGGTCTGGTAGTCCTCGAGCTTGTCGAGGTGGCGGGTGAAGGCGTTGTAGTAGGCGTGCACCCAGGCATGCGCGGCGTCGGCGCTGACGAACTGGAAGCCCAGCGCGCCCAGGCCGCGCCGTCCTGCCATCTCGATCGTGTCGAGCTGCGAGCAGGCGACCCACAGCGGCGGGTGCGGCTTCTGCAGCGGCTTGGGCAGCACGTTGCGCAGCGGAAACTTGAAGTGCGGCCCGTCGTAGCTGCAGCCGCCGTCGCGGAACATCGGGATCAACGCGCGCACCGCGTCCTCCCAGATCTCGCGCTTCTTCTCGATCTCGACGCCGAAGGGCTCCAGCTCGGTGATGCTGGCGCTCTCGCCCATGCCGAACTCGACGCGGCCGTCGCTCAGGAGGTCGAGCGCGGCGACCTTCTCGGCCACCTTGGCCGGGTGGTTGGTGGTGAGCTGGAAGATGCCGTGGCCCAGCCGGATGCGCTTGGTGCGCTGGCTGGCGGCACCGAGGAAGACCTCGGGCGCGGGCGAATGCGAGTACTCCTCGAGGAAGTGGTGCTCGACCTCCCAGGCATAGTCGAAGCCCAGCTGGTCGGCGAGCTCGCACTGCGACAGCGCGTTCTTGTACAGGCGGTGCTCGTCGCCGGCTTCCCACGGACGCGGCAGCTGCAGCTCGTAGAAGATGCCGAATTTCATGGTCGCGTCCTCCGTCCGTCGTTGGCTGCAAGGGCACTCCGATTCCCGGTGGGGAGCAAGGCCTCAAAGCCGCATGGCGGCACCTCAATCGTCGCCCTTCCCTCCGCCGCCAACGGGTTCATACTCCGGCCAAATACACGGGAGGCGACGATGCCCGACGGTGTGGCCCGAGCGAAGGCGGACGACCGGCCTGACGCGCTGTATGCCCGGCTGGAGGAGCGCATCCTCGATCGCGACCAGAGGGGCGCGCTCGACACCTATCACCAGCTGTTCAAGGCGGGCCGGCCGCTGACGGAGATGCTGGCCGAGGCGGTGCGCATCCACGGGCCATACACCCACGTGCCCTATCACGAGCGCATCGACGACGGGTACGTGAACTTCGTCAACAACGACCACTGCCTTCTGAGCGCGCGCGCCACCCTCAATCTCGCGCGCCTGCTGCCCGGGGCGCAGGCCGGCCTGCCGATGGCGCAGACCATCTGGTACATCCCCACCGGGCTGGACATCTGGAACCAGAAGATCATCAGAGCGCCGGGCCACTATGCGCGCGGCTTCCAGATGCCGGCGGGCCCGCCGCCGGCGCCCGTGGTGCACTGGGCCGACCAGGAGCCGCTGGCGCTCGACGGGCCGCTGAAGGAACGGCTGCAGCACTGGATGACTCTGGTGCATCGCGGCCAGGTGATCGATGCCTACCGCGTGTTCCTCGGCCTCATGCAGACCAAGGACGAGCGCCGCGCGGCGCTCGGCGAACTGACCTTCGCCGGGCTGATCGACGTGCAGGACCGCGCCTTCCAGAACCGCTCCTACACCACCGGCCACAAATCCTTTCGCGCCCGCGCCACGGTCGAGCTGGGCGAGGCGATCGGCTGGGACGACGCGCACGACGTGCTCTATGCAGGCGCGCTCGATATCGCCGTCGGCCCGCGCTGGTACTCGCTCTATGAGATGGCCTGCAACGCCGTCACCGTCTACGTCGAGGGCCAGGTGCTGCACGCCGTGCCCTATGGCGGCACGACCGAGCGCGAGCGCGCGCTGCTGAACAACCGCGAGCCGATGAGCGCGGCCGACACCGAGGACTTTCTCGAGACCGTGCTGCGCCAGCCCGAGCCGGCCAACATCGAGGCGCTGGCGCGCCTGCTCAATGCGGGCAAGGATCCGCGCTCGATCCTCGACGCCATCCAGCTCGGCGCCGCCGAGGTGGTGATCGAGACCAACATCGACGTGAACTTTTCGCTGCCGCAGCACTGCTACGAGTACTGCAACGCCCTGGGCTGGTTCTGGGACAATTTCGCCCATCCGCAGCGCATCAAGCTGCTGTTCCTCGCCACCGCCTATCTCAACCAGGCGGCGTACCATCAGCAGCTCAGCGGCGACTTCGCCCGCACCACCATCCGCGCGCCCGATGGCGCCGATCGCCTGAGCGCGGCCGAGATCGTCGATCGCCTCACTGCGTCGCTGATCGCGCTCGATGGCCAGCAGAGCATGGCGTGGACCAAGGCCTATCTCGACAGCGGCGCCGACACCGGCCCGCTGGTGCGTGCGCTGGCGCTGGCGGCGAGCCGGCTGGGCAACGATCCCCACAACCAGGAGATCGCCCACTGCATGATCGAGGACTACCTCAAGAACCGGCAACCCGACCGCGGCCGGTTGCTGCTGGCCTGCGCGCAGCACACCGCGTCGCACCGCAAGTACGGCGACGCGCTCGACTGCAGCCGCCGCTTCGGCAAGGCCTTCGACCTGGCGGAGCTGCGTTGACCCGCTGTGTCGGACTCCTGGGCGGCGTCGGTGTGGGCGCCTTCGTGCACTACTACGAGGCACTGGCGGCCGCACACGCCGCGAAGGGCGTGCCGCTGCCGCTGGTCATGGCCAACGCCAACATCACCGTCGGCCAGCGCCTCATCGAAGCCGGCGATTTGCCTGGCCTCGCGCGCTATCTCGCCGATCTGATCGGGCGCATGCGCGACGCTGGCGCCGAGTTCGCGGCCATCCCGGCCGTGACGCCGCACATCTGCTACGCCGAGCTGCAACCGATCTCGCCGCTGCCGCTGGTCGACATCGTCGCGACACTCGCGGCGCATCTGCGCGCGCAGGGCATCAACCGTGCCGCGCTGCTCGGCACGCGCTACACCATCGAAAGCGCCATGTTCGGCCGCCTCGATGGCGTGGAGCTGGTCAGGCCGCGCGACGACGAGATCGTCACGATCCACGACGCCTACATGCGGACCGCCAACACCGGCAAAGGCGCGGCGGACGACCATCGCGTGCTGACGGCGATGGCCCGCACCCTCATCGACCGCGATGGCGCGCAGACCATCATCTTCGCCGGCACCGACCTGTCGCTGCTGTTCGACGACACCAACACCGACTTCCCGGTGGTCGACTGCGCGCAGCTGCACATCGAGGCGATCCTGCGCGCGCAGGGACTTTGAACCTGTCATCCCGCGCATCGCGAGGAATCCACGGCCGGTCTGGATTCCTCGCCCCGCTCGGAATGACAGGGGCCTGATAGGTCTAGCCCACGACCTTGATGTAGGTGTCCTTCATCACGATCAGGCCGTTGCGGAAGGTGTAGAGATCGCAGCCCAGCCAGGATTGCTTCTCGCCGCTCTTCAGCGTGGCGGTGCGATGCCATTCGGTGACGGCGCGGTCGCCGTGGATGAACTCGCTGGTGTGCTTCCACTGCACGTCGCCGGCGTTGGCGAACAGCGGCTCGAAGTAGCCGCGGATCGCGGCGTGGCCCTTGAAGCTCTGGCCCCAGTAATCGGGCCCCTTGGCGTTGCGGAACTCGCCGTCGGGCGCGAAGGCGGCGACGATGGCATCGACATCGCGTCGCGCGAAGGCCGCGCCCACCGCGCGCAGCTGCTCCATGGTGACAGGGGGGATTGAGGCGCCGTCCATCATCGGTCTCCTGGGTCGTTGCCCGCCAGCCTAACGGATCGGACCGGATCCGCAGCGCGGATTCGCACGGCCGCCGTCGGCCAGCGCGATCGCGACGACGATCTCGTCGGCGCGCGGCGCGTCGGCGAGCATCGCGGTGATGGTATCGAAGTGATCGAACGACCACACGTCGTCCTTATGCCCCAGCGGGATGTCGAGCGTCGTTCCCGGTGGCCCGAGCTTCACGTTGGACGGGATCACCGCCTGGCCGCCGCCGATCGCCGCGCGCATCGGCTTGCCCAGCATCGGATGAATGCAGGCGCCGCCGTGCTCCATCTCGCCGTCGACGCCGACCAGCGCCGCCTTGCCATATGACACCGCCGGGCCGCCGAGCGCCGCGACAAGATCGGGCATCAGTTTCTCGCCGATTTCGCGGCCGGCTTGGAACAGCGGCGCCAGGTCGGCGGCGTAACGGCCGGCGAAGGGATTGGCGATCACCGCCAGGCCGACGACCCGACGGATCGGTCTGGGCAGCGCCTCGCCCATGGTTGCGTGGACGGTCTCGACGCTGACCAGCGTCTTGCGGATGGGCGACATGGCGGTCTTCTCCCGAGCGTCAGGAATACGCCTTGCCGGTCGGATAGACGGCGAAGGCCGGGATGCCCGGGTCGAGACGATCCCAGGGCTGGGCGCTCTTGACGAAGATGTTGGCCTCGGGCCGGAACCAGCTTGGATCGTCGAAGGTACAGACCCGCACGCCGACGATGTCGGGCCGCGTCGAGATCTGCACGTAGAGCGGCGTGCCGCAATCAGCGCAGAAGACCCGCGTGATGTCGTTGCCGGCATCGGACCTGGCGACATAGCGCCGGGGCGTGCCCTTGGTGATGCGGAAGCCCGCGCTCGGCATGCGCACGGCCGCGACATGCGGCGCGCCGCTGCCGCGCTGGCAGTCCCGGCAGTGGCATTGCAGCGAGAACTGCGCCTCGCCGTCGCTTTCGTACCGGACCGCCCCGCACAGGCAGCCGCCGGCTCTTGCTGGCATGGACCCCTCCCAAGTCTGGATTCGGGGAGGATACTATCGACCTTCGTCGGCATCCAAAGTCGGGGCGGGAACGCGAATACAACCATCGGTATATTTTCTTATCCCATATTCGTTCTATATGTGTTCTCCTCCAAGAGCGGGAGGCGGACATGGTCGCGCGGGTGCGGACGGTGGCGTTCCAGGGTATCGACGTGGTGCCGATCGACGTGCAGGTGCAGATCGCGCCGGGCATGCCGGCTTTCTCGCTGGTCGGGCTGCCCGACAAGGCGATCGGCGAGAGCCGCGAGCGGGTGCGCGCGGCCCTGGCGGCGCTGGGGCTGGCGCTGCCGCCGCGGCGCATCACCGTGAACCTGTCGCCCGCCGACCTCGCCAAGGAGGGCAGCCACTACGACCTGCCGATCGCGCTGGCGCTGATGACGGCGATCGGCGTGCTGCCGGCCGACGCGCTCGAAGGTTACGTCGTGCTGGGCGAGCTGGCGCTCGACGGCGCGATCACTCGCGTCGCCGGCGTGCTGCCCACCGCCGTGCACGCCGCCGGCGACGGCCGCGGCCTGATCTGTCCGGCCGCCTGCGGCGGCGAGGCGGCGTGGGGCGGCTTCGATCACGTCGATGCCGCCAACGAGGACGACGAGGCGGCGGCGCGGCGTGCCACGCGCTGCGGCGAGGTGCTGGCCGCGCCCAGCCTGCTGGCGCTGGTCAATCATCTCAAGGGGGCGCAGGTGCTGTCGCCGCCCTCGGCCAGCCTGCGCGGCGACGAGGTGCGCTACCCCGACCTCGCCGACATCAAGGGCCAGGAGACCGCCAAGCGCGCGCTGGAAGTCGCGGCCGCCGGCGGCCACAACCTGCTGATGATCGGCCCGCCCGGCGCCGGCAAGTCGATGCTGGCGGCGCGCCTGCCCGGCCTGCTGCCGCCGCTGGAGCCGGACGAGGCGCTGGAAGTGTCGATGATCGCCTCGCTCGCCGGCGAGCTGGGCGACGGCCGGCTCACCCGCCGCCGCCCGTTCCGCGACCCGCACCATTCCGCCACCCTGCAGGCGCTGGTCGGCGGGGGCTTGCGCGCACGGCCGGGTGAGGCGTCGCTGGCGCACAACGGCGTGCTGTTCCTCGACGAGCTGCCGGAGTTTGCGCGCAGCGCGCTGGAGGCGCTGCGCCAGCCGATGGAAACCGGCCGCATCAGCGTCGCGCGCGCCAACGCCCACGTGACCTTCCCGGCGCGCTTCCAGCTCGTCGCGGCGATGAATCCCTGCCGCTGCGGCGACATCGACGAGCCGACCCGCGCCTGCGGCCGCGCCCCGCGCTGCGCCGCCGACTACCAGGGCCGCATCTCCGGCCCGCTCTACGACCGCATCGACCTGGTGATCGACGTGCCGCCGGTCTCGCCCGCCGACCTCACCCTGCCGCCGCCGGCGGAGTCCTCGGCCGATGTCGCCGCCCGCGTCGCCGCCGCCCGCGCGATCCAGCGCGAACGCGGCATCCGCTGCAACGCAGAGGTCGACGGCGAGGCGCTGGCGCAAATCGCGACGCCCGACGCCGATGGCCGAGCCCTGCTGTCAACCGCGGTCGAGCGCCTGAAGCTCTCCGCGCGCGGCTATCACCGCGTGCTGCGGGTGGCGCGCACCCTGGCCGATCTCGACGGATGTGAAGCGGTGCGCCGCCTGCATGTCGCCGAGGCGCTGTCCTGGCGCCGGCCGCAGCCGCGTGCGGCGCTGGCGGCGTGATCGCGCGTCGCTGCTGTCAAACAGCAGGGGCGATCAGCGCAATCTTCGGAAAATAGGTGCGGTACCGGCCGGCGTCGCGCGTGAGCAGCGGCCAGCCTTCGACTGCCGCGTGGGCGCCGATGAAGAAATCGGGCAATACCCCGGTCCGCGTGCCGCCAGACGCGCGATAACGCTGAAATGCCTTGCCCGCCAGGAACAGCGCGGCACGCGGCATCGGCGCGATCTCGATCATCGCCTGGGAGAGCATCGCGTCGAGGTCCTCGATTCGATCGTATCGGACCGAGGCCTCGGCATAGACGACATCGCTGATGAGAACCGGGCCCGCCAAAGCGGCCTCCTCGAGACGGGCCAACGACCATGCCGCCCAGTCCGGATCGTCGGTCACGAGATCGAGCAGGACGTTTGTATCGACCAGGACCACGTCACCGTTCACCGCGCGTCATGGCCATGATCTCGGCCGTGCTCAGGCCCTTGCCGGCGTGGCCGCGAAGGCGGGCGAACCGGTTCGGACCGGCCTTCTTTTGGACCTTGACCAGGACGATACGACCGTCTTCGGCGCGCTCGAAATCGACCACGCTTCCCGGACCGATTCCCAGCAGGTCTCGAACCCGCTTCGGAATAGTGACTTGCCCTTTGCTGGTAACGGTCGCACCCATGGCAGCCCTCGGTAAGGCGGTACCTGATTCAGGTATTACTTAGCATGCCGCCAGCGTGTTTTCGAGGGTTCCGGCCACGCGGCGCGAATTCACGGCAGTCAGGCCGCTTCGCCGTGCCCCGATGCCATGGCCTGCCGTTCGCGCGCGTAGCGCACCAGCGCCAGGAACCGGTAGATGCCGTGGACGAACTTGCCGTAGGGCATGGTGACGAACAGGCTGAACACCACGCCGAGGTGGATCGCCAGCAGCACGCCCATGACAGGCGTGCCGCGGAGCACCAGCAGCGCCAGTCCCGTCAGGCTGGTGAGGAACAGCATGGCGAGAAACGCCACCTCCATGCCATAGCGCGCCGGATCGCGGATCTCGGGATCGCGCCGCCACTTCGCGGCCAGCAGGCCGACGGGGCCGATCAACAGGCCGACGCCGCCGATGGTGCCGAGCAGCGGCGGCAGGTCCCACCACGGATACGGCGCCACGCGGCCCAGGCCGTAGTGATAGAGCGTCGCGACACAGGTCGCGGCGAAGCACAGCATGAAGCCATAGAAGGTGAGATGGTGGTAAAGGCGCCGCCGGTCGACCGGCTTGTCGTCGTCGTTGAAGCAGCCGACGCCGCCGCCGTCGAGATAGCGCAGTTGGCCCGCGTCCTTGATCGCCTGCCAGATCGCCGTCGGTCCGCCCGGCGCCTCGATCGGCAGCGCGATCGACCGCCAGAAATTCGCCATGCCCATCGCCATCGCGACGAGGGCGTAGACGAACGCGGCGCCGAAGATCAGCGCCATCGCGTTGTGCGGCATCAGGCGATAGAAGGCGCCCGGTCCTTCGTGGCTGCCGAACAGCACCGATGAGTCGTTCCAGGCGGCGAAGCCGGCGATGAACAGCGCGACGCTGAGCGCCGCGATCAGGCTGATGGCCAGCCCGTTGCGCTGAAACAGCGGCGCGAGCGCGCGCGGCCAGGCATAGGCCTGGTAGGATTCGGCGCGCACCTGCGCCAGGTTCACCGGCACGTTGACGTTGAACTCGTGCGGCGGCGAGAACTGGCAGTCGTAGTAGCAGGCGCCGCAGCCGTGGCAGAGATTGGCGAGGTAGTTGAGGTCGCCGTCGGGAAAGGCGCGGCGCATCTCCATCGCCGGGAAGACCGCGCACAGGCCCTCGCAGTAGCGGCACGAATTGCACACGGTCATCAGCCGTTCGGCTTCGTCGAGCGCCTTAGTTGCGTGCATGGACCGCCGCCTCCCGTCCGGCGATGCGGCCGAAGACGCTGCCGATGGTCATGCCGATACCGGCGGCATAGCCGCGGCCCAGCACGTTGCCGGCCATGATCTCGCCCGCCGCGAACATGTTGGCGCTGGGCGTGCCGTCCCTCATCAGCATGCGCGCCTGCTTGTTCACGCGCGTGCCGAGATAGGTGAAGGTGATGCCCGGCCGCACCGGATAGGCATAAAACGGCGCCGTCTCGATGCGCCGCGCCCAATGCGTCTTGGGCGGCGTCAGCCCCTCGGTGCGGCAATCGTCGAGGATCGTGTGGTCGAAGGTGCCCGGCCGCACCGCCGCGTTGAAGTCGGCGACCGTCTTTTCGAGCACCGCGCCGTCGAGCCCGAACTTGTCGGCCAGCCCACGGATCGTCGGCGCCTCGATGGCCGGATAGAGCGAGGGCATGAACATGGTCAGCGAGGGCTTATCGAAGATGATGTAGGCGATCTGGTCGGGCTGGCCTGCCACCAGCCGGCCCCAGATGGCGTAGCGCTTGGGCCAGACGTCCTCGCCCTCGTCGTAGAAGCGCTGGGCGTGCTTGTTGACGACGATGCCGAAGACCACGCAGTCGAGCCGCGTGATGATGCCGCCGTCGTACTTTGGCGCGCGCGCGTCGATCGCCACGGCATGGCACTGCGTCGGATCGCCGACCTCCTGTACGCCCTTGTCGAGCAGCAGCTTGAGGATGGTGCCGCGATTGTTCGACGTGCCGCGGATCAGGAAATTGTCCGCCGCGTCGCCCCAGTATTCCTTCAGCCACTCGATGTTCGACTCGAAGCCGCCGGCCGCCGCGACCAGCGTGCCGGCGCGCACCGCATGCGTGGCGCCGCCGTGCTTCACCGTCGCCGACAGGAACATGCCGTCCTGGATGTCGAGATCGGTGACCTCGGCCTCGTAGGCGATCGCGACACCCAGCGAGTCTGCCGTGCGGTAGAGCGCGTTGAGCATCGCGCGGCCGCCGCCGAGGAAGAACGAGTTGGTGCGGCCCAGGCTCAGCGTGCCACCGAGCGACGGCTGGAAGCGCACGCCCTGTTGCGGCATCCATTCCAGCACGTCCTTGGACTCGCGGATCATGTGCTTGGCCAGCGCCTCGTCCGTTTGCCCACCCGTGACGCGCAGCAGGTCGTCCCAGAACTCTTCCTCGGTATAGGGACCGCTCAGCGTGTCGGTGGCGGCGTCGTGGGCGCAGCGCATGTTGCGGGTGTGCCGCGTGTTGCCGCCGCGCCAGAAACGATCGGCCTTCTCCAGCACCAGTACCGAGGCGCCCTCGCGCCGCGCGGTAATGGCGGCGCACAGCGCGGCGTTGCCGCCGCCGATCACCAGCACATCGTACCGCTGCGAAAGGTCGACCATCCCGCCGCCGTTTCTGGAGGGTGCGGCAGGCGAATGCAATAGGGCTGACACAGTTCGATCGGTTCGCGCTAAGAGGCCCGGCATGACGACGGACGAGGCGGCCAATCAGCGCAGCGCCTGGCGGCGCGGCGCGCGGGCCGCCTTGCCGCTGATACCCGGCGCGGTCCTGTTCGGGCTGGCGACCGGCGCGGCCACGGTTTCGGCAGGCGTTTCGCAGAGCGCAGCCTTCGCCATGCCGGCCGGCTTCTATTCGGGCGTGGCGCAGCTCGCCTATGCCCAGCTCGTGGCCGTCGGCGCGCCGTTTGCCTCAGTGCTGCTGAGCGTGGCGCTGACCCATCTGCGCTACCTGATCTATGCCGCGATCGCCAGCACCTGGCCGCGTCCATCCGGCTTGTGGCCGCGCATCGTCGGCGCCTATTTCGTCAGCGAAAGCTCCTTCGCGCTCGCCCTGCAGGAGCCGCTGGCCACGCGCTACCGCTACATGATCGGCGCCGGCGCGCCCCTGTGGTTCGCCTGGTTCGCGTCAGGGATCGTCGGCACCTTCCTGGCCGGCCACCTGCCGCCGCTGAAACACGCCTATGCCGTGCCGGCGATCGTGCTGGCGCCGATCCTCGCCAAGCAGCTGAGCGGCAGGCTGCGCCTGCTGGTGGCGGCGCTGGCGGTGGCGCTGGGCCTGCTGCTGGTGTCGGTGCCGATGCGCCTGGGACCGCTGGCCGCCGCCATGCTCGCGGTGGCACTGGCGCTGATCGCCGCGCGGCTGTGGAGGCTGCGATGAACGAGGCGATCCAGGTGCTGGTCGTCGCCGTCACGCTCTACGCCATCAAGGCGCTGCCGCTGATGTGGCGCGTGGTGCCGCGCACACCGCTGGCCGACCGCATCTTCGACCTGCTGCCGGTGGCGATGCTGATGGCCATGCTGCTGCCGCCGGTGCTGCGGCCGCTGGTCGACCATGTCGCGGCGGCGGGCGGGTGGCTGGCGCTGGCGGCGCTGGCGTCGACCTTTGCCGTCTGCCTGCTGACCAACCGCGCGGCGCTGGGAATCGGCGTCGGCCTGGCGATTCTGGCGGTGGCGGAGCTGCTTTGACGGCGGCCTGCGCCGGCTTGCAATTCGCCGGGTCAGCCGCCACATTCCGGCGCAAAGAGGGCCCCATTCATGGATCAGATCATCGGCAACGGCGCGGCCGCGGGCGGCGCCGACCTGGTCAAGGACTCCGACCAGAAAATGTTCGCCAAGGACGTCATCGACGCCAGCCGTACCCGGCCGGTGATCGTCGATTTCTGGGCGCCGTGGTGCGGGCCGTGCAAGACCCTGGGCCCGATCATCGAGAAGCAGGTCAAGGCCGCCAAGGGCGCCGTCGAGTTGGTGAAGATCAACATCGACGAGAACCAGATGCTGGCGCAGCAGCTGCGCATCCAGTCGATCCCGGCCGTCTACGCCTTCTTCCAGGGCCGTCCGGTCGACGGTTTCGTCGGCGCGCTGCCCGAGAGCCAGGTCAAGCAGTTCATCGACCGCCTGGTGCAGGCCACCGGCGGGCCGCCGGGCGCCGAGGAGATGGCCGCCGCGCTCGAGGCGGCGCAGAAAGCGATGACCGAGGGCGACCTCGCCCAGGCGGCGCAGATCTACGACGCCATCCTGCAGCAGGAGTCGGAATCGGCGCCGGCGATCGCCGGCCTGATGAAGGTGCGGCTCGCCACCGACGATCTCGAAGGCGCCAAGGAGCTGCTGGCCTCGCTGCCGCCCGAGCTCGCCAAGCACGCCGACATCGTCGCGGCGAAATCGGCGATCGACCTGGCCGAGCAGGCCGCCGACACCGGCCCGGTGGGCGAGCTGGAGGCCAAGGTCGCGGCCGACGAGAAGGACCACCAGGCGCGTCTCGATCTCGCCATGGCGCTGTACGCCAACGGCCGCCGCCAGGAGGCGCTCGATCATCTGCTGACCTCGATCAAGCTCGACCGCAAATGGAACGACGAGGCGGCGCGCAAACAGCTGCTGAAGTTCTTCGAGGCGCTGGGCTTCGCCGATCCGCTGAGCGTCGACGGGCGCAAGCGGCTGTCCTCGATCCTGTTCTCGTAGTCGCCGGGGTCGCTGCGGTGGTCGGGCGGCGGTCCTCCAATCCGTTCGATCCGGCCTTCGAGCAATTGCCCGAAGCGCTGCCGATCTTTCCCTTGAGCGGCGTGCTGCTGCTGCCCGGCGGCCGGCTGCCGCTCAACATCTTCGAGCCGCGCTATCTGGCGATGTTCTTCGACGCCCTGGCCGGACACCGCATGATCGGCATGCTGCAGCCCACCATGCCCGGCGGCTTCGCCGGCGATGGCCTGCCGGAGGAAAGCGGACCGCCGCCGGTCGAGGGCGTCGGCTGCGCCGGTCGCATCGTCGCCTTCTCCGAGACCGACGACGGACGGCTGCTGGTGACACTGGCCGGGCTGATCCGCTTCGAGACCGGCAAGGAGCTGCCGCTGCACGCCAACGGCTATCGCCGGGTGATCCCGAACTACGAGCGCTTCCGCGACGATCTCGAGGGCGACGAGCCGATCATCGAGCTCGATCGCGCGCGGCTGGTGACGGCGCTGGAAGGCTATTTCCGCGCCCGCAAGCTGCAGGGCGACTGGAGCGGGCTGAAGCGCGCCAGCGACGACAACCTCGTGACCTCGCTGGCCATGGTCTGCCCTTTCGCGCCGTCGGAAAAGCAGGCGCTGCTGGAAGCGCCCGACGGCCCGGCCCGCGCGCGCCTGCTGATCGCGCTGCTGGAGATGGCGGCGATGGGCGGCGGCGAGCCCGAGACGCCGTCGCGCCACTGAACCGCTCGTGGTATAGGGAAGATCAAGCGTCCGGAGCGTCGCATGTCCCCTTCCGAAACGCCGGCCGGCAAGGTCGGCATCGACCCGAAACTGCTCGAGATCCTGGTCTGCCCGGTGACCCACGGGCCGTTGGAGTTCGACGCCGCCGCCGGCGAGCTGATCAGCCGCCGGGCGGGTCTCGCCTACCCGATCCGCGACGGCATCCCCATCATGTTGCCGGGCGAAGCGCGCCGGCTGGAGGATTCGCCATGAGCCTGGCCGAGGCACAGGCCGCCGGCACGCAGCCTTGGCCGGCCGAGATCCGACTGTTCCGCGAGCTCGGCCAGCTGGAGGTCGATTTCGAGGACGGCCGCAACTTCACCTATCCGGCCGAGTATCTGCGCGTCGAGAGCCCGTCGGCCGAGGTGCAGGGCCACAGCGCCGACCAGAAGAAGATCGTCGCCGGCCGCCGCCACGTGCGCATCGACGGGATCGAGCCGGTCGGCAACTACGCCATCCGCATCCGCTTCAGCGACAAGCACGATACCGGCATCTTCAGCTGGGCCTACCTGCGCGAGCTCGGCGAGAAGTACCAGGAGAAGTGGGACGCCTATCTCGCCGCGTTGCTCTATCGCGGGCTGAGCCGCGATCCCTGAACCCATGCGGATCATCGTCATCGGCGGCGGCATCGGCGGCCTGACCGCGGCGCTCTGCCTGCACGAAGCCGGCCACGCGGTGCGCGTCTACGAGGCCGTCGGCGAGATCCGCGCGCTGGGCGTCGGCATCAACGTGCAGCCCAGCGCCGTCCGCATCCTCTCGAAGCTCGGCCTGGTCGACGACCTCGACAAGGTGGCGATCCGCACCGCCGAGCTGGTCTTCGCCAACCGCCACGGCCAGCCGATCTGGCGCGATCCGCGCGGGCTGGACGGCGGCTATCCCTGGCCGCAATTCTCGATCCATCGCGGCGATCTGCAGATGGCGCTGCTCAACGCCGCCACGGCACGGCTGGGCGCCGACAACATCCGCCCCGGCCATCGGCTTGCGCGCTTCGAGCAGGGCGCCGACGGCATCACCGCGCACTTCGTCGACCGCGACGGCAAGCCGATCGGCAGCGACAGCGCCGATATCCTGGTCGGCGCCGACGGCATCCATTCGACGGTGCGCGCGACGTTCTTTCCCCAAGAGGGCCCGCCGCGCTGGCAGGGCGTGATGATGTGGCGCGGCGTCAGCGAAGGCATGCCGTTCCTCACCGGCCGCTCGATGGTGCAGGCCGGCTATCACCGCCAAAAATTCGTCTGCTATCCGATCTCGCGCGCGCATGCCGGGCGCGGCACGGCGCTGATCAACTGGATCGCCGATCTCTATCTCGGCGAGGGCACCACGCCGCCGCGCGAGGACTGGAACAAGCCCGGCGACGCCAACGACATCCTGCCGAAATTCGCCGGCTGGAATTTCGGCTGGCTCGACGTGCCCACGATCATCCGCACGGCCAGCGCGATCTTCGAGTTCCCGATGGTCGATCGCGACCCGCTGCCGGGCTGGAGCCACGGACGGGTGACGCTGCTGGGCGACGCGGCGCATCCGATGTATCCGATCGGCTCCAACGGCGCCACGCAGGCGATCCTCGACGGCGAGGCCCTGACGATCGCGCTGGCAGAAGAGGCCGATCCGGTGGCGGCGCTGAAGCTCTACGATTCGCGCCGCCTGCCGCCCACCGCGCGCATCGTCGAGAGCAACCGCAAGCACGGGCTGGATCGCGTGCTCGACATCGTCGAGGAGCGCGCGCCCGATGGTTTCACCGATCTAGAGAAGGTTCTGCCGGCGGCCGAGCTCGAGAGCATCGTCGGCGACTACAAGCGCATGGCGCTGTATGACAAGGAAAGCCTGCTGAAGCTCGCCGCGTTGTCGTCATCCTGAGCGCAGCGAAGGATCTGGCGGTATCGCGGTCATACGCGGGCACCGTGACCGATGACACCACCGCAGGGTCCTTCGCTTCGCTCAGGACGACCGGAGTGGGCGCGCCATCCGGCATCACGCGGTGCGCCCCGGAACCCGTGGAAGCTCTGACGTCGTCCTGAGCGCAGCGAAGGATCTCGCGGTTTCGCGATCATGCGTGGGCACCGTGACCGACGGCACCACCGCAGGGTCCTTCGCTTCGCTCAGGACGACGGGGATGGACGCACCATCACGATGCGCGC
>JBFXAZ010000011.1:0-77239 GCA_050183765.1 Reyranellaceae bacterium
GGGTGTGGGGGCCCGGGAATTGCAGCACCACGGCCGCGTTATGCCGCACGAACCCCTCACCCTCCCATCGCGCTACGCGCGATGGGTCCCTCCCTCTCCCCGCAGGCGGGGAGAGGGACATTCATCGACAGAGGAGGTGCTGCATGAAGGTCGTCATCTTCGAGATCGAGGGCTGGGAGCGCGGCGCGTTCGAGGCGTTGACGGCGCGGCACGAGGTCGTGTTCGAGCGCGGGCGCCTCGACGGCGATAGCGCCCGGCTGCACGCCGACGCCGAGATCATCTCGACCTTCATCTACTCCGCGCTGGACCGCGAGGTGCTGCGCGCGCTCCCTGCGCTGCGGCTGATCGCGACGCGCTCGACGGGCTTCGACCACATCGCCCTCGACTACTGCGCGCGGCACGGCATCAAGGTCGCCAACGTGCCGAGCTACGGCGAGAAGACGGTGGCCGAACACGTCTTCGCGCTGCTGCTGGCGATCAGCCATCACATCGCCGAGGCGGTCGACCGCACGCGTCGCGGCGACTTCTCGCAGCGCGGGCTGCGCGGCTTCGATCTCGACGGCAAGACGATGGGCATCATCGGCACCGGCAGCATCGGCCGCCACACCGCGCGCATCGCCCGCGGCTTCGGCATGACCGTCCTGGCGCACGACCTGCGACCGGACGAGGAAGCGGCCCGCACGATCGGCTTCAGCTACGCCAGCTTCGAGGAGGTCCTGCGCAAGGCGGATGTCCTGTCGCTGCACGTGCCGGCGCAAGCCGCGACGCGGCATCTGATCGCGCAGGAGGAGTTCGCGAAGATGAAGGACGGCGCGGTGCTGATCAACACGGCGCGCGGCTCCATCGTCGATGTGCGCGCGCTGCTGGGCGCGCTCGCCACCGGCAAGCTGGCCGCGGCGGGACTCGACGTCCTGCCGGAGGAGCCGGCGATCCGCGAGGAGGCGGAGCTGCTGCGCGCGGCCTTCAGCGACCGGCACGACCTGGAGAGCCTGCTCGCCGATCACATCCTGCTGCGGCTGCGCAACGTGCTGATCACCCCGCACAGCGCCTTCAACACCCGCGAAGCCGTCGGCCGCATCCTCGACACGACGCGCGCCAATATCGACGCCTTCGTCGCCGGCCGGCCGGCCAACCTCGTTGCCTAGGGCGCTTCTCGCCGACGTCACGCGAAGATCACATGGCCCGAGACGGGAACATTGCGCCGCGTCTGCTCGTTTGGTCGCCAACCGAACCACGACACGGAGGATGATGACCATGGCCGATCAGATCGTGACCAACCCGGGCGGCGGCGGCAATGGCGGGCTCTACTTCATCGTCGGCGGCGTCGTGGTGGCCCTGCTCGTCGTGATCGCGCTGTTCACCGGCGTGTTCCACACCAACACGCAATCCGCCGGCGGCCCGCCCAAGCAGATCGACGTCACCGTCAAGCCGCAGGCGCCCGCGGCGCCCGCGCCGTCCGCTCCCGCGCCCACCAAGTAGCCGCTGGCGGCCGGGCTACCGGAAATCCGGCCGCGAGAAGCCCGGCTTGCGCCAGGGCGGGCATTTGTCGAGCGTGGTGCCGATGGCGAAGCGGTGGCCGTCGCGCGTCGAGAGGCAACCGTCCTTCCAGATGCCGCTGTAGGTCTTGCCGCCCACGGTATAGGTGCCCTGACCGTTGGGCACGCCGTCGCGCATCTTGCCGCTGTACACGTCGCCGTTCTGGAAGGTGACGATGCGGTTCTCGTCGGCGGCGCCCTGCGCGCGGGCGGGACCGGTCGCCGCGGCACCCAGCGCGAGCAGGGCGAGGATCGGGGCGAGGGTGGGGCGCATGGTCGGGATCTCCGCGCCCCTGTCATCGCGGGCGACGTCGCAACCCTACCACAGGCACACGGATTTTGCGCCGTGCGTGCAATGACGCGGGAACGGAATCCGGCTGACGGCGCGCTGACAATGCGCGTCGATTGTGGCGCGCCGATCAGGCCGCCTTGTTGAGCGCGCTGAGATCCTCGTCGGACATCACCACGGTGCGCAGGGTGACATGGCCGCAGCGCGCGCAGGTGAAGAACTGATCCTCGAAGCCGCTGATCTGCGGCTCGCGATGGACCTTCCAGTTCGGCCCGCCGCACTCCTCGCACACGGGCCAGTCGTTGCAGAGGGGCCAGTCGTTGGTCTGGGTCATCGGCGACGCGTCCTCGGTTGATGCCCGACTGTGGCGCGGATGGGTTACAGCTTCACGTCGCGCCCTGTTACGTGGGCGTGCCAAGCGCTCACGGTTGTGTGGATGGCTGTGCAGGAGGCGTGCCAGACGGCACCTGCTTCGGCGCCGGCGCCTCGGGCGGCACGATCGAGCCGATCGCCTGGCCGCGCGACTCGTCGAGCGCCTTGCCCTCGACATCCGCGTCGTGGCGGGCCTGGCCGCGCTCTACGGCGAGGCTAGAGGCGGGCGCCTGCCGGTCGACGCCGACGCGCTGCGTGTGGTCGGGCGGCGGCGGCGCGGGTCTGTCGCCGATGCCCAGTCGGCTGCAGCCGGCCAGCAGGCCGAGCGCCGTCACGAACGCCAAATTCCGCATCATCGCTGCACGCTCCCGAACGCTGTGCGTCCGGCAGATGCATCCGACAATGCGGCAGAAATTCGTCCCCGCGGCGCGACACGCACGCCACGGGGACCAGTCTGGAGGAGAGATTTACTCGTAGACCCGCGGCACGATCTCGCTGGCGGTACCGACGCTCTGCGCCGCGGCCGTGTGGAAGGCGGCGATCAGCTCGTCGACCGTCCTGGTCGTGAAGGTGTAGGTGCCGGCGTCGTCGTCGGGGCTGGCGCAGTTGATGCGCCGCTTGTCGTCGTCGCTGCTCGCGACGTTGTAGCCCACGGTGTAGATCTTGATGCCGGCGGCCTTGATCTGGGTGCACAGCTGCTCGAACTGCGAGTTGGCCGAGCCGTTGCCCGACTCGTAGTAGGAGTTGAAGTCGAAATCCGAGAGCACGACGATCGCCTTGTAGGTCTTGGTGCTGTCGTAGACGTTGGGCGCGGCCGTGCCGGTGAAGACCGAGCTCCACTTCGGCGACAGCATGTACCAGGCCCAGGCCAGGCCCAGATGCGCCGCGGTCGTGCCGTCGGAGGTCAGCGAGTCGATGTCGCTCTTCAGGTCGGCCTTGACGCTCGACAGCGGCTGGATGGTGTTGGACGAGCCCGGCGTCTGCGAGGTCATCGCCTTCACGGAGGTGGCGTAGTCGCCCAGCGCGCTGCTGTGCTTGGTCTTGAAGTCGCCGAAATACTTGGTGCCGGCGCTCGGCAGGTCGTCCTTGAACTTGTAGTTGCCGCTGCGCTCGACGACGCCGGTCCAGCTGCCCGACGGCTTCTTGTTGGTCACCGTCTTGAAGTAGTCCGAGCCGACGTTGACCGAGGAGGAGAACGGCGCCAGCGCCACGCGCGAGGTGTACTTCGACTGGTTGGCCTGGATCACCGTGTCGATCAGGTCCTTGGCGGCGCTCTGCTGCGCCTCCATCTTGGTGACGCCGCGCGTCTCGGTGCCGCTGGCCATCGACGAGGACACGTCGAGCACCATGGCGAGCTCGAGGTTCATCTTCTGGATCGGCGGGGCGTAGGCGACGGAGCGGCCGCTGACCGAGCGTGCCGAGGCGCCCAGCACGAAGCGGCTGAACAGCGAGGGCAGCGGCCTTGTGGCGACCACCTCGACGAAGCCCTTCTTGCCGGCATAGGGGCCGGAGGTCGGCGGCGAGTTGACCGTCAGGCTCTGGCTGGCGCCGCTGGCGTAGCCGTTCCGCGCCGCGTCGTTCTGCGCGATGGTCTTCGCCGTCGCCAGGTCGAGGCCGGCGGCCAGCGCCCGGGCGCCGCCCAGGGCGGCCGAATCGGCGATCTGCCGCACGCGCTGCTTTTCCATGTACCAGGCGCCGGTGTCGACGCCCGTGCCGAGCGCGGCCACCACCACGGGCAGGGCCAGCGACAGCATGATCGTGGTGCCGCCGTCGCGGCTGGACAGAAGGTGCTTGAAGGTGTGGATCGGACGAGCGGCCACGCGCCGCCCACGCTGCCAAAGAGCTTCGAACATCATTTTTTCCCCATCTAGGCCACCGGCTTATGGGTGCCGGCTCATCAGAAATGACTGCGTCAAACCATCGTTAATTTTGGCCAATATGCCCGATCGATAAATTGGTGTCAATTTGGATGCGATTCCTTTGATTTTGCTCGCATATTTCGGTGCAAAAGATCGTGAAAGCGACACATTAGGGCCAAATTTTATCGTTGTTTGATAAGGGATTGGCGACAGGTGTTCGATTCGCATGTGAAGGAGGCCTGATGCCTGTCCGGCGCGGCGCGTGCGCGGCGGCGAATTATCGCCGAGCGCGATTCGTGGCGAATTAACAGATTGCTAGTGAACTGTTCTAATGTGATGATTGAAGTATATTCAGACCCTCGGATATGATCTCCATGGATTTCGACGGTTTCCTGCTACAGATGCGGATCGCGTTGGAGCGTCTTGAACGGGCAACCGAGTCACCGTGTAGTCTGTATGCACCCGCAGAGACGGCAGAGGGACGACCGAGCGGTGCCGCTGACCTGGACCATCCATCACGAGGTTCAGCTGGTTGAGCTGAAAGGCAGCGGCCGGGTGCGTCAGGCCGACATTGCCGGTTGCCTGACCAGCATGGTGAAGGCGGGTGCCGCGTCCTACAGCACGCTTTTCGACATCAGCGCCGCCCAGGTCGAGGCGAGTTCGGCCGAGCTCGCGACCTTCGGCCAGCAGGTACAGATGCCGGACGAGGCGCGCGCCGGCGCCATCGCCATCGTCGTGTCCTCGGAGGCCGAGCGCGAGCTCGCCGACTATTTCGCCCGCCGCGCTCGCGGCGGCCGCGCCTGCCGCCTGTTCGCCGACGCCGCGCAAGCCCGGGCGTGGCTGCGCGAGCCGGGCGCGCGCTAGCAGATCCGGCTGCGGGCGGTTTCTGTCAGGACGCGTGGTCGAGCGCGGCGCGCACGGCGCGGGCGAGATCGATGCGGCGGAACGGCTTGGTCAGCAGGCGCACGTTGTGGCCGAGCTGGCCGTTGCGGACCACGGCGTCGGGCGCGTAGCCCGACATGAACAGCACCCGCAGGCCGGGCTGGCGCGCCTGCGCCTGCTCGGCCAGCGCCCGGCCGTTCATCCCGCCGGGCATCACCACGTCGCTCAGCAGGAGCTGGAAGGGCGAACTCTCAGCCAGGCGCGCGAGGGCCTGCTGCCCGTCGGCCGCCTCCTCGACGGTGTAGCCCAGATGGCGCAGATGGCCGGCGACGATCGCCCGCACCTGGGCGTCGTCCTCGACCACCAGGACGCGCTCCCTGCCGCCGGGCGGCGCTTCCGCCGCCGGCGCGACGGCGTCCTCCGCGGGATCGGCGACCCGCGGCAGGTACAGCCGGATGGTCGTGCCGTGGCCTTCCTCGCTGTAGATCGAGACGTGCCCGTCGGACTGCTGGATGAAGCCATAGACCATGCTCAGCCCCAGCCCGGTACCCTTGCCGGGCTCCTTGGTGGTGAAGAACGGCTCGAAGACGCGATCGACGAGCGCGGCGGGAATGCCGGTGCCGGAGTCGCTCACCGCCAGCATGGCGTACTCGCCGGAAACGGCGCCGGGGTGGCTGCGCGCATACTCCTCGTCGAGCACGGCGTTGCGGGTCTCGACGGTCAGCGTGCCGCCGTCGGGCATGGCATCGCGCGCATTGAGGCAGAGGTTGAGCAGCGCCGCCTCGAACTGCGCGCGATCGACGCTGGTGACCCACAGATCCTCGGCCAGCTTCGCCTCGATCTCGACATGCTCGCCGAGCGTGCGGCCGATCATCCGGCCGGTCTCGACGACGATGTCGTTGAGCTGCGTCGGCCGCGGGCGCAGCGGCTGGCGGCGCGCGAAGGCGAGCAGCTGGCGGGTCAGATCGGCGGCCCGCTCGGCCGAGCCCAAGATGCGTTCGACCCATTCCAGCCGCTGCGGATCTTGCGCCAGATCGTCCGCCAGCATCTCGGCCGTGGCGATGATCACCATCAGGATGTTGTTGAAATCGTGCGCCACGCCGCCGGTGAGCTGGCCGATCGCCTCGAGCCGCTGGGTGCGGTTCAGCCCGGCCTCGATCGCCTTGCGTCCGGTCAGGTCGTGGATCACGCCGACGAACAGGCGCTCGCCGTCGAGCGTCGCCTCGCCGATCGCCACCATGACCGGCAGGACGCTGCGGTCCTTGCGCGCGCCCTCGAGCTCGCGCGGCGCGCCCACCAGGCTGCGCCGGCCGGTCTCGCCGTAGCGCCGCAGGAAGCCGTCATGCGCCTCGTGGGTCGGCGAGGGCATGAGAATGTTGACGTTGCGGCCGAACAGCTCGCCCGGCGCGTAGCCGAACATGCGCTCGCAGGCGGCGTTGCAGATCTGGATGGTGCCCCGGGCGTCGGTGACGATCAGCCCGTCGATCATCGCGTCCTGCATCGCCTTGATGAAGCGATCGAGGCGCGATTGGTCGGGCTCGGCGCTGAGGATCTTGCCGAAGCCCAGCAGCGCGCCGTCTTTCGGATCGCGCAGCGCCGTCATCACCAGGCGCGCGCTGAAGACCGAGCCGTCCTTGCGCCGGCGCGTGACGCTCGCTTCGCAGCGGCCATGGGCGATGGCGTCGGCCATCAGCGCCGCCGGCCGCCCCGACGCGACATCGGCTTCGGGATACAGGCACGAGACGTGGCGGCCCACGATCTCCTCGGCGTCATACCCGGTCATGGCGCGCGCACCGGCGTTGAAGCTGCGCACGATGCCGTCCGTGTCGATCGTGATCACCGACCAGTCGACGAGGCCATCGATCAGGATCCGGGACAGATCGCCGATTCCCGCCGGCCCGCCGCTGGTGTTCATTCTTTCACGCCGTTCGAGCTTGTTGCAGCACAGCACAGGCCGTTGCGAGCAAGACGTATGCTTTCGCTTGCCCACCCCGACATTGACTTGCGTCAAACGCATTGGCGCGCGCCTGGCTCGACAGCCGAAGATAGACCGCACGCCCTTGTTCAAGACGCCCGCAGCACCCACTTGGACGGCTGACGCGTGGGGTGGCACCCGTGGTCGGAGTTCGAGCATGCGTGCCTGGTACGGTAGGGGACGGTACTGGTTCGTGGTCGCCGCGTCGGCGAGCGCGAGCACGGCGTGGGGCTGGTGCGGCTACGAGGCGCGCTGGGAATCGCTGGGGCGCGAGTTCCTCGACTGGTCGGCGACCGATTTCGGCAATGCCATCGCGTTCAGCGCCGTGCCCGTCGAGCTGATCGCGGCGCTCGCCGGGACGCTCGAGAGCACGGCGCGCACGCACGCCGGCGAGCGCGTCGGCGACTCGAGGCCGGCACCGGGCGCGCTGCACTGATCGTTGCCGTCGGCGCACGCTTCGTGGAAAGCTGCGTCCGGCCGATGTCGCCCACCGCGTCCACCCGACCCGTCATCCTTCTCGTCGAGGACGAGCCGCTATTGCGCCTGACATTGGCCGAGGTGCTGGAGCGTCTGGGCTATGCCGTGCTCGAGGCCGGCGATGGCGAGGCCGCGCAGGCGATGCTGGCGCGCACGCCGCGCATCGACGTGCTGTTCACCGACATCATGCTGGGCCGCGGCATCAACGGCGTCGAGCTCGCCGCCTGGTCGCGCGCGCATCATCCCGCCACGCGCATCGCCTACACGACCGGTGCCTGGGATGTCTCGACGCTCACCGACGCGCCGGTGTCGCGCAAGCCGTACGCCTACAAGGATCTCGACAGCGCGCTGCGCCGCCTGCTTGAGGAAGCGCGCTGAGTCTTTTTTCTGTGCGCGTGCGACGTGCAATTTCCCGCATAACGGGTGCGACGAATCGTGCCTGTCCGCGAATCGTCATGGAAAAATTTCCGGAGTGATGGCTTACTACGGTCAAGAGACAAAGCAACAAGCCAATGCCCGCAATGTCGGGCGGTCTCGGGGACTGGGGAAAGACCATGGCCAATCTGGACAGACGTCCGGAAGCGATCGCCTCGTGCATCGACTTCCTGGAAGACGAACTCCTTGAAATGGGCGAAGACGCACGCATGGCCGAGAAGGCGCTGATGCGCCATCCGACCTGCGAGCGCTACAAGCTGCGGCTGGCGGAGATCTACGCGATCACCGGCGACATCGCCGCGACGCTCGATACGCTGCGCGCGAGCGCGCCGCGATCGGATACGGCCGCCCGCCTGCACTGAGCGCGCGCCGGCCGTCGGGCCGGCCGCCGCCGGCGTCCGGGGATTGTCGCGCACGAACTGCGCGACGGCGATGGCGCTCAGCCGCTATCCTCGCCGCATGGAAGCCCGGCTCGCCCGATTGCGCACGCGTGCCGCCGACGAGTTCGAGCAGCTCCGGCAGCGGCCGTGGCGCGCCGCGCTGGTCGGGCTAGGACTGGTCGCGCTATCGGTGCTGACGCGCCTGGCGATCAGCACGCGCATCGACCTGCCTTACGTCACCATGTTCCCGGCGGTCGTGATCTCGGCCTATGTCGGCGGCTGGCGCCTGGGCCTGGGCGTGACGGCGTTGTGCGGCCTGTTCGCGGCTTTGCTGTTCATGCCCTTCGGCGGCACCATCGACCGGCTGCCGCCGATCGACATCGCCGGGCTGACCGCCTTCCTGGTGACGGCGGTCGTCCTCGTCGCGATGGGCGACTTCGCGGCGCGGCAATGGCTCGAGAACCTGCGATTGGCGCGCCAGCGCCAGACCCTGCTGGCCGAGCTGCAGCACCGCATCAAGAACCATCTGCAGCTGCTGGGCGCGATGCTCGCCTTTCATGCCAAGGCGGCGACCAACGAGCGCATCAAGGCGCGGCTGGAGGAAGCGGGCCAGCGCCTGCAGGTGATCGCCGCGTCCTACGACAATCTCTACGAGCCGGGCGCACGCATCGACATGCGCGATCATCTGCGCCGGCTCTGCGACTTCGTCGAGAAGGGCATCGCCGCCGACGCGCGCATCGCGCTGCAGGCCGCCGACGTGCGCTGGTCGCTCGACACCGTGATCCCGCTGTCGCTGATCGCCAACGAGCTGCTGACCAACGCGGTGAAGCATCTGCCCGAGGGCAGGGCGCTCGATGTCGAGGTCAGGCTCGAGCGCGTCGGCGGGCGCATGCGGCTGAGCGTGGCGAGCAACGCCAGCGCGCTGCCCGACGGCTTCAACGTCGAGGGCTCGGGGCTCGGCCTGCGTCTGGCCGGCGTGCTGGCGAAGCAGCTCGGCGGCGGCCTGAGCGCGCCGCAGCCGCCGCGCGCGCTCTTCGTCGTCGACTTTCCCGAGCCGCGCGCCGAGCCGGCCTGACGCAGGCACGAAAATCCCGCCACCCCGCGCGGCGCGCGGGATGGCGGGATGATGGGACTGCTGCGCAAGATCAGAGTCTAGCTGTCATCCCGAGCGCAGCGAGGGATCTAGGAAAGCGGCCTGGATCCCTCGCTGCGCTCGGGATGACAGGGGGCGCTCGATAAACCGCTCGATGCTCTAGTAGGCGTGCCAGACGCCGTAGGAGTCGTAGTAGCCGCCGCGATAGCTGGTGGCGCGGCGCTGCTCGACGCGGTCGTCGCGGCCGTCGCGATCGCGGTCGACCCAGCCTGGCGGGTTGTTGGGATTGTAGCTGCTGCCCTGGGTGCGATCGTCGACGCCGTCGCGGTTGCGGTCGACCCAGCCCGGCGGGTTGTTGGGGTTGGTGCGGCTGCCCTGGGTGCGATCGTCGACGCCGTCGCGGTTGCGGTCGACCCAGCCCGGGGGATTGCTGGCCGAGGTGCGGTAGTACGGATCGTTGGTGGCGGTGCAGGCGGCGAGCGCACTGGCCGCGAGCGAGGCGATCAGGACGTAACGGATCATCTGGCGTCTCCTGGCAATTCCTGGGTCGTCCGGGCCGGTGTGTCGGCTAGGGTCTCTGTCAAACGCGCGGCGGCCCGAGGCGTTGCCTCCTGTCGGCTCATTTCGGACACCGATCGAACTGGGGCGCGCAACATGCGCGACGGATGGGCGTTGGCCCTGCGCCATGCCGCTCGACGTCAACCAGATCCGCGTCGGCACCTGCTACCGCTCCCGTTCGGGCGAGCTGCGGCAGGTGCGGGCGATCGTCGCCGAGGAGGTGACGTATGTGGTGATCTTCCACGCGCTGCATCGCACCTCGGTCGGGCCGCACGAGCGCATGCCGCTCGCGCGCTTCGCCGACGAGATCGAGCGGGGCGAGGCGTGCCCGTGACGCGGCGGCCTCGGCCGGAACTCACGACTCTGTGCGCGACGAGTCGCTTGGCGAATCCACGTGCGGCGCTTCGGCGACGGCGGCGCGGTGGGCGCGGGTGACCTGGGCCCAGGCCCAGGTGATCTCGGCGCCCAGCAGGAAGATCTGTGCCGAATAGAAGATCCACAGCAGCATCACGACCGGCGCGCCGGCGGCGCCGAAGCTCGAGGCGATGGCGCTGTGGCCGATATAGAGCGCGATCAGATACTTGCCGCCCTCGAACATCGCCGTGGTGATGACCGCGCCGAGCAGCACCTCGTGCCAGGCGATGGGCACGTCGGGCAGCACCTTGTACATGGCGGCGAACAGCGCCGTGGTGAGGCCGATCGACAGCACGATGTCGACCACGCCCAGCACGGCTTCGAGCGCGGGAAAGCGCGCGCGCACGTAGCCCGTCATCGCCGCCAGCGCCGCGCTGGTGGCCAGCGACACGATCAGCACGAAGCCCAGCGCGGCGACCAGGCCGAGGCTCGCCAGCCGCGCGCGCAGCAGGCGCGACAGGCCGCTCTTGCGCCGGCCTTCGGCCTGCCAGATGACGTTGAGGCTCGATTGCACCTGGCTGAAGACGCCGGTCACCGCCAGCAGGATGCCGACGAGCCCGATCAGCGTCGCCCACACGCCGTGCAGCCGGTTGTCGGCGATGCGGACCATCTCCTGCAGGGCCGCGGCGGCCTTCTCGCCCATCAGCCCGGAGAGCTGCTCGACCACCGCGCCCTGCGCGGCGTCGCGGCCGAACACCAGACCCGCCACGGCGATCACCACCAGAAGCACCGGGGCGATGGAGAACAGGGTGAAGTAGGCGATCGAGGCGCCGCGGCTCCAGGCGTTGTCGTCGACGAAGGCCTCGCCCGCCATCCGCGCGATGCGCCACAGTCTTTCGAGATGTGAGGCGGGCACGTCCTGCGGCGAGATCATGACCGGCCAACGCGGCCCCGCCGGCCCGGTTGCCCGCGCCGCCCGACCCGCGTCAGCTCAGCGCCGGCTCAGTGCATGTGCCAGGCTTCGGGCCGGCGCAGCCACTCGGCGTCGGCCTCGTCGTCGCGCATCGTCTCGAATTCGCGCACATCGAAGCTCTCGCGCGAGGGCGAGGCGTCGCCGGCGTCGTCGGAGGGCGGTTCGGTCGGCTTGGGATCGTCGATGTGCATGACTGGCTCGCTGGGCCTGCTCGCTGCCACGGTGTCTGCGCTGGAAACGGCGCGTGGTCCCGCGCGTTGCGTCGCACGGTGTGGTCTCGCGGGCATTTGCGGCAACGTGATGGCGAAGAGGGCGTTAGGGGAGCATCGCGCACGCAGCCGCGAATGACGGCGAGCCGCTCGCGTCGCGCCATCCTCGCTCGCCGTCTCCCACCCCGAGCGCAACCCGGGAGGCCCCTCATGAAGACCATCAGCCACGTCTACGATTCCTACGGTCAGGCCCGCGCCACGGTGCGCGATCTCGAATCGGCCGGCATCCCGTCGCGGGACATCAGCCTGATCGCCAACCAATACGTCAACGAGCGCGCCGCGGATGTCGACGACGCCTCAGCCACCAGCACCGGCGCCGGCATCGGCATCGCCGCCGGCGGCGCCGCGGGCCTGCTCGCCGGCCTGGGCCTGATCGCCGTTCCGGGCCTCGGACCGGTCATCGCCGCCGGCTGGCTGGCCTCGGCCGCGGTCGGCGTGGTGGCCGGCGGCGTCGCGGGAGCCGGTGTCGGCAGCATCGTCGATTCGCTCACCGAGTCCGGCGTGCTCGAGGACCACGCGCATGTCTACGCCGAGTCGGTGCGCCGCGGCGGCACGCTGGTCACCGCGCGCGTCGCCGACGACAAGCTCGCGGCCGCCAACACGATCTTCGCGCGGCACGAGCCGATCGACTACGGCGCGCGCGCCAGCGTCTACCGCCGCGAGGGCTGGGAGCGCTTCGATCCCAACGCCGATCCCTACCGGCCGAGCCAGGCCGAGATCGATCGCATCCGCGCCCGCTATCTCGGCGCCGAGATGTAGCCGGCTCGCAACGCGCGCACGATCGGGGAGTTTCTGCTTCGTTGATCAGCGTGAGGAGGTATCCATGAACAAGGCGCAACGCGATGACCTGCTGCAGCAGATGCTCGAGACCGAGACCGGCGGCGTGAAGATCTACGAGACCGCGCTGCAATGCGTGCAGAACGAGGATCTGAAGGAGGAGTGGGAGAAGTACCTGGAGCAGACCACGAACCACCTCAAGATCGTGCAGGAGCTGATGGCCGAGCTCGGCGTCGAGGCCAAGGAGACGCCCTCGCGCAAGGTCGTGCGGCATATCGGCGAGTCGCTGGTCAAGGCGATGACCATGGCCCGGCAGAGCGACGCGCCCAAGGAGGCCGCCGAGATCGTCGCCTGCGAGTGCGTGATCCTTGCCGAGACCAAGGACCACAGCAATTGGGAGCTGCTCACCAAGTACGGCGAGCAGGCCAAGGGCGAGGAGAACAAGGCGATCCAGGCCGCGATCGAGCAGGTCGAGGACCAGGAGGACGAGCACCTCTATCACAGCAAGGGCTGGTGCCGTGAGCTGGCCATCGCCGCGCTCGGCATGAAGGCCGTGCTGCCGCCGCCCGAGGAGCAGAAGGACGTCAAGACCGCGATCGGCGCGGCGCGCGCCAAGGCCGCGCGCAAGGAGATGATGTAGCGGAGGGTCTCGGGGCGGGACGGCGGCGCCATGACGCCGCCGTCTTCGCGCGTGAGCCTTCTCGCGGAATGAGGGGCGAACCGTCCCTGCAGCCGTGCTGCCGAACCGTGTAGGATGGTTCCATGCTGGTGGTGGGTCACAATTGTCCCGGCTGCGGCCGCGACACGCCGTCGATCGCCTGCGATGCCTGCGGCTCGCCCGTGGTGTGGGATCGCCGGCGCGGCTCGCATTGCGGCGCCTGCGGCCTCGCGGCGTCGATGTTCGCCTGCCCGGCATGCGGCCTGAGCGTGGCGCTCGACAAAGGGCGCGGCGCGTCGGCGTCGGAAGATTCGCTGACGCGGGCGCTACTGCATGATGACGAGGGCGTGCCGGCGCACGTGGTCCGGCCGCCGGGACCGCCTTTGCGCACCGCCGGCATCGCCGTGGCGGCCGGCCTGCACGGGCTGGTCATCGCCTTCCTGATCGGTGGCCACGACGGCGGCCGCGCGCCGGGCCGCGACGTCGTGGTGGCGGGCATCGCCGCGGCGGCTGTGCCCGATCGGCTGATGCGCGGCGCGGTTGATCTGCCGCTCGATGCCAAGCCGGTGCCGTTCGTGCTGCCGCCGCCCGGCAGCGGACCGCCACCGCCGCCGCAATCCGATTGGGTCGCGCCGGTGGTCGTCACGCGAAGCGACAGGGTCGCGCCGCCGGCGCCGCGAAACGAAGGCTGGCTGCAGCGCCTGTGGCGATCGCGCCGCGCCTATTCGCCGGCCAACGATCGCTTCCCGGCCGACACCGCCGGCATCGGCGGCTGACGCTACGCCGCCGCGTTCACGATCGGCGAGGATACGACGGGCGGCGACACGACGGGCAGATTCAGGCGGAACACCGCGCCGCCTTCGGCGCGGTTGGCGGCGCCGATCGTGCCCTGCATCTCGCGCATGATCTCGGTGCTGATCGACAGGCCGAGGCCGGTGCCCTTGCCCTTGGGCTTGGTGGTGAAGAACGATTCGAAGAGGCGCGGTAGAACCTGCTCGGGAATGCCCGTGCCGCTGTCGCCGATCTCGACCACCAGCCGGCCCGATGCAGCGTCGTAGAAGGCGCGGATATCGACGTGTTCCTGCTGCATCTTGGCGTCGGCGCGCCGCGCGCGCGCCTCGTTGATCGCGTCGCGCGCGTTGATCATCAGGTTGACCACGACCTGCTGCAGGCGGTTGGCATGGCCGTGCACGGGCGGCAGGCCCGCCGGCAGGTCGAGATCGACGGTGATGCGCGCCAGCCGCATCTGCTCGCTGACCAGGTCGACGGCGCCGGCGATCGCCTCGGCGACATCGAAGGGCTGGGCCACGTCCTCGCCCTTGCGCGCGAAGCCCTGCAGACGGCGCACGATGGCCGCGGCGCGCTGCGCCTGGTTGCGCACGCGCGCGACGTGGCGCAGGGCGTCCTCGGCGTAGCCTTCGGGATCCTCCCTGTGCAGGCCGTCCTCGATATCGGCGGCGATGGCGTCGACGCCGAACTGCACCACGGTCAGCGGCTGGTTGATCTCGTGGGCGATGCCGGTGGCCATCTCGCCCAGCGTCGCCAGGCGCGCGGCGTCGAGCGCGCGCACCTCGGCGAGGCGGCGCTCCGTCTCGTCGACGCCCAGGAACAGGCTGTAGTTGATGCCGCGATCGTCGTCGTGGACGTGGCTGGCGCTGACGCGCACGATGCGGCGCCGGTCGCCGGCATCGATGATCTGGTCGAAGGCGAACGATTCGCGCTGCTCGCCGGCGAACCAGGCGGCAAGCGCCGGCGCCTCGGCGCCACCGTCGACGATGTCGACGTAGCGCTGGCCGATCACCTGCTCGAGCGGCTTGCCCACGGCCTCCACGAAGCTGCGGTTGGCCAGCACGATGCGCTGGTGTGCGTTCACCAGCGCGATCAACGCGCCGCTCGATTCGACGATGGACCGCAGCTTGAGCATGTCGTCGCGCTGCGCCTGCTCCATCTGCACCTGGGCATCGATGTCGCGCACCACGCCGATCATGGCGTAGTGGCCCTTGGCGTCGGGCTTGCCGGTGGCCTTGAAGCGCAGGTCGAACCAGCGATGGGTCGGCAGCAGCCCGCCGGCGCGGACGCGCAGGGCCTGGATCGTATCGGGCGCGCGGTGGGCGGCGCGGATGGCCTCGATCATCGCCGGCAGGTCGTCGGGGTGAAACAGCTGCTTCGCCGAGACGCCGATGATCTTTTCCGCCGCCACGCCCAGCACGCGTTCGGCCGCCGGGCTGACATAGGCGACGCCACGCGCGTCGGTGGTGAACACCGCGTCGAGCATCGACTCGACGACGTGGCGGTAGCGCGCCTCGCTGACCTCGAGCTCCTGCTCGCGGCGCTTCAATGCGGTGATGTCGACGCGGCAGCTCGCGATGTAGCCGCTCGGCGTGTGGATCTCGTTCGACTCGATGAAGCGCCCGTCCGGCGTCTCCTGCACGTTGCCGGGGGCCTGGTTGCGGAAGCGCTCGACGAGGATCCGGCACACCTCCTCGCGGTCGCCGCGCTCGACGGGCCGCCAGCGGACGAGGCGGTCGATGATCTCGTTGAAATGCAGACCGATGATGTCCGGCGTGTAGATGTCCGGATTGATCTCCGCGAGGCGCCGGTTGAACAGCACCATGCGGCCGTCGCGGTCGTAGAGGCCGAATCCGACGGGGATCGTCTCGATCGCCTCGAGCAGCTGCCGGCGCGACTCGGTGGCGGTCTTCTCGGCGTGCTCCGCCGACAGCCAGCGTCGCCGGCTCGCCGACGAGGTGATCGCCAGCGCAAAGAACAGCACCAGTGCCGCGGCGAACGCCATCGGCACGGCCGATGCCGGCGGCAGGCCCAGCGTCCGGGTGTCGGCTCCCAGCGCCAGCACGAGCAGGATCGCGGCGATGGCCGAAAGGCACACGCCGGGCCGGCCGACCGCGCCGAGATAGTCGCCGCCGAAGCGCAGGGGAGGGATACTCATTTCAGCAGCAGGACGTAACTTTGTTCCCGCCGCCGGCCAACCCGGGATTAATCCATTCTGGCTGGAGACGCGTTCAGGCCGTTCGCCGGCCCGCATCCGCGAGGTCAGGAATGACAGAACTCAGACGAGGAAAAAATGCGTCTTCAGTGCGACAGCCAGACCGTCATGCCGAGAAACGCCGCCATCAGGCTCAATACCGCCACCAGGGCAATGCGATCGTTGCGGGCTGCCGCTTTGCGTCTGCTCAATACCGGGTTCATGACTCCACCTGTTGGTCCGATGTCTCCCTTCTGACGGAAGAAACGGGCAAGGGTATGGCCATGTTGCATCAATACGTTGCGGCGTTCAGGGACCGATGGACGCAGCGTGCGGGGACGGCGCGGCTCAGTTGACCGCGAGTGCGCACGGTCGAAGGTCGGGATCGTCGGGGCTGAGGAGCCGCAGGGCCTCATCGAGGCTGCGCGCCACCGTCGGCGGCCTGAAGCCCGCCAGCTCCTGGTAGGCGGCGTAGAGTCGGGTCAGGCCGAAGACCTCCGCGGCCGGCGCGACGTACACCCGAGCCTCATCGCCCATGATCGGCGGGCGCTGCGCCAGCGCCACGACCAGGCCGGTCGGCGCGGCCAGCCTGCAGATCGCGCTCAGGTCGAGAATGGTGGGGCGCGGCCCGGATTGCCGCACGAACTCCCGGGCCAGCGATACCAGCCCGGCGAGCTCGTCGGCGGTCACCACGCCGGCACAGCGGATCAGAAGGATGTGGTGGCAGACCTCGGCCTGTACGGTGAACACGGGCTCCTGCGCCACTCGAGTCGTGTGTATCGCCATCGTGGCATGCAACGTCTCATCGATGCGCGCGTTGCTGGCGCCGCTACCCGGCGGGCGCGATCGATGGCGAAATCACATGATTGTCACGGATTTCGTTGGGCATGGCGGTGATCTCGGCGCGCTGGCGCGGCAGGGCGTGCGGGTACTCCGCCTGCAGGAAGGCGATCAGCTTCTCGCGCACCTCGCAGCGCAGGTTGAAGGCGTCGCCGGCGTTGCGCGCGCTGACCAGCGCCCGTAGCTGGACCATGCTGGTCGGCAGGTCGGTGACCTGCAGCCCGGCGACCTTGCCGTCCCACAGCTGGCTCTCGCGCGCGATCTCCTCGACCTTCGCCCGCACCCGGTCGACGGGCACCGAGTAGTCGACATGGACGAAGACGCTGCCCAGCAGCTCGGGGCTGCCGTAGGTCCAGTTCTGGAACGGCTTCTCGATGAAGTAGGTGAGCGGCAGGACGATGCGCCGGAGGTCCCAGACGCGGACCACGACATAGGTGCTGGCGATGGTCTCGATCCAGCCCCACTCGTTCTCGACGATCACCGCGTCCTCGACGCGGATCGGCTGGGTGATGGCGATCTGGATGCCGGCCAGCAGGTTGCTCAGCACCGGCCGCGCCGCGAAGGCCAGCACCAGGCCGGCGGCGCCGGCGGAGGCCAGCAGGCTGACGCCGTACTGGCGCACCGAGTCGATGGTCATCAGGGCGGCGGCGACGATGATGATGGTCGCAAGCGTCTTGGCGACGCGCTGCAGCACCCGCGCCTGCGTCACCTGCTTGCGCACGGTGACGTCGGCGCCCGCGCCGATCGTGTCGGCATGCAGGCGACTGAGGTAGCGCTCGGCGAGGAAGTCGAGCGTGTTCATCATCGCCCAGCCGATCACCAGCACGAAGGCCACCAGCAGGATCTGCGACAGGACATGGTCGGTCTGGGCGGGAAAGTCGGCCACCGGCAGCGCCAGGCTCAAGGTCACCAGCAGCACGATGCCGGTGAGCGGCGCGCGGGCGCTCAGCAGCATGGCCTGAAGCGTCGGGCTGACGTGGCCCGCGAGGCGGATCAGCTGCCGGGTCAGCCAGCGATAGACGAGCAGCACCAGCAGCGCCGGCACGATCAGGATGAGCGTGCTGACGATCCAGGCGGGGATCTCGAGTCCGAACAGGTTCATATCGCGATGCCTCCCTGGTGCTGTGACGGTCGAGCCGGCATCGACCGGGAATGTGGCGATGGTTTGGCACGGCCGGCGATCAAGGCCGCATTTGATCTATAGTGTCGCCGGCGGCGAGGAGACCCGGCGATGTTCAGCAAGCGTTACATGCAGGCCTACCTGATGCTGGCCGCCATCGGCATGTTCAGCGTCCTGATCGTGCTGTGGACGGCGCGCACGCCGCACGTGGAGGCGCTGATCGGCGGCGCGGTGGCGGCGCTGGTCATCCCGGTGCCGCTGATCTGGCTGGTGCGCAAGCTGGGCCTTCCGCTCGGCCAGGCGGTGCACTGCGCGCGCTGCGGCGCCGAGCAGCCGGCTGTGCGCCGGCCGGCGAACTTCCGCCAGGCCATGCTCGGCGGCTACACCTGTGCGAAATGCGGCGCCGAGCTCGACGCGCGCGGCCGCGAGCGGGCGTCCTAGGGCATCGGGCATCCCGCCGCTGCGCGACGAGGCGGGCCGTGATAGGGTTCGACGGTTCGGGGGCGGTGGGGGATCGCAACGTGGCCGCGGAATTCTACAGCGCAGCCATCGGCCTCTCGGTGCCGACGGAAGAGGTCCTCGCGCGCATCGCGTTTCTGGAGGACGAGCTCGCCGGCATGGACGGCGGCGCGGCGCTGGCCGAGATCGAGTTGCGCCGGCGTCCCACCGATCCGGCGGCGCGGGCGCGTCTCGAGCTGCTCTACATGATGGCGCGCGACATCAACAAGACGATCGAGCAGCTGCGCCGCGCGCTGCCGGTGGAGATGCGGCAGATGCGGGTGAAGCGCGTCTAGAGCGGTATCGGTGGACCCTGTTGTCCTGGGCAATTCAGACGACCATCGTCGCCAGCATGCCGACGACCGCGACCGCCATCGCGGCGCAGGACAGCCAGCCGAGCCACGCCAGCGGTCCCCTCACGGTAAACGCGCCCATGATCGCGCGGCGGCGGCTCGCCAGCATCAGGATGACCATGACCGGCACGGCGACGACGCCGTTGATCACCGCGCTCCAGTACAGCGCCTTGATCGGGTTGATCGGCGTGAAGTAGACGACCATGCCCACCGCGGTGGCGACGGCGATGGTCGCGTAGAACGCCGTCGCCTCGCTGGGCTCGCGCGCCAGGCCGACGCGCCAGCGCTGCGCTTCGCCCACCGCGTAGGCGGCCGAGCCGGCCAGCACCGGGATCGCCAGCAGGCCGGTGCCGATGATGCCCAGCGCGAAGACCCACTCGGCATAGGCGCCGGCGACCGGCTTCAGCGCGGCGGCGGCCTGCGCCGAGCTTTCGATGCTGTCGACCCGGCCGTGCAGCGCCGCGGCCGCGGTGATGAGGATGCACAGGGCGACGGCGTTGGAGAAGCCCATGCCGATGATGGTGTCAAGGCGGATGCGATCGAGCGCCGCCGGCGCCTGCGACGGCGCGCGCTTGAGCGGCGCGCGGCGCGGCAGGATGCGGATGTCCTCGGCTTCCTCCGACGCCTGCCAGAAGAAGAGATAGGGACTGATCGTGGTGCCGAGGATGGCGACGACGGTGGTGATCGTCTCGCGCGACAACGACAGATGCGGCACGACGATGCCCGCGAGCGCGGCATGCCAGTCGACCTTGACCATGAACAGCGTCGCGACATAGGCGAAGAGCACGATCGTGAGGTACTTCAGGATCTTCACGTAGCGCGCGTACTGGACGAAGACTTGCAGGCCGATGCACAGCAGGCCGAAGACCAGCACGTAGACCGTGCCCGAGCCGCCCACCACCATCTTGGTGGCGTCGGCCATGGCGCCGAGGTTGGCGCCGATGTTGATGATGTTGGCGACGAGCAGCGGCACGATGAACGCCGGCAGCAGCGCGCGCGGGTAGTGCCGCAAGAGCACGCCGGCGATGCCGTGGCCGGTGGTGCGGCCGAGCCGGGCGGCGATCATCTGGATCGCCGCCATCAGCGGCCAGGTGAACAGCAGGGTCCAGCCCAGCACGTAGCCGAACTGCGCGCCGGCCTGGCTGTAGGTGGCGATGCCGCTGGGATCGTCGTCCGACGCGCCGGTGATCAGGCCCGGCCCCAGCACCTTCAACAGACGAGGCTTGCTGGGGCCTACGGTTTGGCTCGGCTCTTCGCTGTCTTCGATGACATCGCTCATGGCCCGACGCAAACGCCAAAGGAACCGCGACGTTGCCTGCGACGCGCGCAATGACCGAAGGATCAGGCGCGCGTCCGCATCGTGGCGCTCTGTCGCCGCGGTTCAGAGACGGACCGTTCGCAGGCGCAGGGCGTTGCCGATGACGCTCACCGACGACAGCGACATGGCGGCCGCCGCGATCATCGGCGACAGCAGGATGCCGAAGAACGGATAGAGCAGCCCGGCCGCGATCGGCACGCCGGCCACGTTGTAGACGAAGGCGAAGACCAGGTTCTGGCGGATGTTGGCCATGGTGGCCTCCGACAGGCGGCGCGCCCGCACGATGCCAGTCAGGTCGCCCTTCAGCAGGGTGACGCCGGCGCTCTCGATGGCGACATCCGTGCCGGCGCCCATGGCGATGCCGATATCGGCCGCGGCCAGGGCGGGCGCATCGTTGACGCCGTCGCCGGCCATGGCGACGACGCGGCCCTCGCGCCGCAGCCGCTCGACGACGGCGCGCTTCTGGTCGGGCAGCACGTCGGCTTCCACTTCGGTGATGCCCAGGCGCGCCGCCACGGCCTCGGCCGTCGTGCGGTTGTCGCCGGTCAGCATCACCACGCGCACACCCTCGTCGCGCAACGCCTTCAGCGCTTCGGGCGTGGTCGCCTTGAGCGGATCGGCGATCGCGATCAGGCCCTCGACCTGCCCGTCGACGGCGACGGCGACGACCGTTGCACCGCCGCGCCGCTGCGCCTCGGCCCGCTCGGCGATCGGCGCGACGTCGATGCCTGCGGCCGCCAGGAACGCCGCGTTGCCGATCAGCACGCGATGGCCCTCGACCGTGCCCAGCGCACCCTTGCCGGTCGGCGAATTGAAATCCGCGACCGAAGGGATGTCGATGCCGCGCGACGCTGCATGGGCGACGATCGCCTGCGCCAGCGGATGCTCCGAGACCTTCTCGACCGCGGCAGCCAAGCGCAGCAACTCGGCCTCGGCGCGCGCGCCGACGACGTCGATGGCGACGACCGACGGCTTGCCCTCGGTCAGGGTGCCGGTCTTGTCGACCACCAGCGTGTCGACCTTCTCCATCCGCTCCAGCGCCTCGGCATTCTTGATCAGCACGCCGAGCCCGGCGCCGCGGCCGACGCCGACCATGATCGACATCGGCGTCGCCAGGCCCAGCGCGCAGGGGCAGGCGATGATCAGCACGGCGACCGCGGCGATCAGCCCGTGCACGAAGCGCGGCTCGGGGCCGAAGATCGACCAGGCGGCGAAGGCAAGGAGCGCCGCCGCGACGACCGACGGCACGAACCAGCCGGCGACGAGATCGGCCAGGCGCTGGATCGGCGCGCGCGAGCGCTGCGCCTCGGCCACCATCTGCACGATGCGCGCCAGCATGGTGTCGCGCCCGACCTTGCGCGCGGCGATGACCAGGGCGCCCGACTGGTTGATGGTGCCGCCGATCACCTGGTCGCCGACCTCGCGCGTGCCGGGCATCGACTCGCCGGTCACCATCGACTCGTCGATCGATGAGCGGCCTTCGAGGATCTCGCCGTCGACCGGCACCTTCTCGCCGGGCCGCACGCGCACCCTGTCGCCGATGGCGATCGTGTCGAGCCCGACTTCCGCCTCGCTGCCGTCGGCGCGGATCAGGCGCGCGGTCTTGGGCGCGAGGTCGAGCAGGGCGCGGATCGCGCCCGAGGTGCGCTCGCGCGCGCGCAGCTCGAGCACCTGGCCGAGCAGGACCAGCACGGTGATCACCGCGGCAGCCTCGAAGTACACAGCGACGCCGCCCGTGCTGTCGCGGAAGGCGGCGGGAAACGCCCCGGGCGCCAATGTCGCGACGACGCTGTAGAGCCAGGCCACGCCGGTGCCGATGGCGATCAAGGTGAACATGTTGAGATTGCGCGTGCGCAGCGACAGCCATCCGCGCACGAAGAACGGCCAGCCGGCCCACAGCACGACCGGGGTGGCGAGCGCGAACTGGATCCAGATGGATACGGATGGCGGCACCAGATGGTGCAGCGCCGGCACCAGATGCCCGCCCATCTCGAGCGCGAACACCGGCGCGGCGAGCGCAAGCGCGATCCAGAAGCGCCGCGTCATGTCGAGCAGCTCGTGATTGGGTCCGCTGTCGGCCGTGACGACCTCCGGCTCGAGCGCCATGCCGCAGATCGGGCACGAGCCCGGTCCGACCTGGCGGATCTCGGGATGCATCGGGCAGGTGAAAATCGTGCCTTCGGGGATGGGAGCGGCGGGCTGGGCCGGGGCGGGAGACAGGTAGCGCTGCGGGTCGGCTTCGAACTTGGTGCGGCAGCCGGCGCAGCAGAAGCAGTAGGTCGCACCGCCATGCTCGGCGAGGTGCTTCGCCGTCGCCGGATCGACCGTCATGCCGCACACCGGATCCTTGACGCGCGCACCCTCGGCCGGCGGTTTCGCCGAACAGCATCCGTGGCCATGGGCATGCGTCGCATGCCGCCCGTCGTGGGTCATCTGGTCGTGGGCCATCACACTACTCCTGCGCGGATACCCCATGGGGGTTCCCGCCGGGTTGTCAAATATACCCCCAGGAGGTATATTGCAAGCATGCAGCCGGCTACCAAGACCTCCTGCCTGAAACGCCTCAATCGCATCGAGGGCCAGGTGCGCGGTGTCGCACGCATGGTCGAGGACGACCGCTACTGCATCGACGTCATGACGCAGATCTCGGCGATCCAGGCGGCGCTCAAGCGCGTCGCCGACGAGGTGCTGCAGGACCACGTCGGCCATTGCGTCGAGCACGCCATCGCATCGGGCGACAAGGCCGGCCAGCGCCAGAAGATCGCCGAGCTGATGGACGTGCTCGGTCGCCTGAAGACCTGAGCTGGCGCTATCGGCTGGCGGTGGAGGCGGCCGGCAGGTCGGGTGCACCCTGCGGCACCGGGTTGCGCGACAGATCGTCGATCAGGCTTTTCATTTCGCCGATCTCGCGGACCTGTGCCTCGATGATGCCGTCAGCCAGCTTGCGCACGCGCGGATCGCGGATATGGGCGCGCTCGCTGGTCATGATGGCGATCGAGTGGTGCGGGATCATCGCCTTCATGTAGGAGACGTCGCCGACCGTCTCCTGGCTGCGCACCAGCCAGAGCGACGCGGCGAAGGCGGCGACGGCGGCTGCGACGATGGCGATGTTCGCCCGGCGATTCCTGTACATCCCCCACATGAAACCGAGCATGACCACGGTCATGGTCGCGCCCATCACCACCGCCATCCACGCGCGCGTCTGGCTGAACAGCGCATGATCGAGGGCGTAGGTGTTGAGGTACATCAGCCCGAACATCACCACGGTCGACGTGGCGATCATCGCGCCGAATCGTGCATAGGACATGGGGCGCTCCCGAATCGGTCCGCAACCTTGGAAACACGGCGGGATGCCGCCGGTTCCGCTGCTGCGCGGGAGGTCCGCCCGCGCCCGCTACGGCGCCTTGCGCAGCCTGGTGATCGTGATCTGCCCGTTGACGCGCTCGGCCTCGAAGACGACGCGATCGCCGGGCTTCACCGCCTTGAGCATCGCGGGATCGCCGGCACGGAACACCATGGTCATGGCCTCCATGTCGAGGTTCTTGATCGGCCCGTGCTTGAGCGTGATCTTGCCCTGGGCAGTGTCGATCTTGGTCACCTGCCCGTTGACCGGCGCCGCCTGGGCGAGCGCGAGCGTGGAGGCGAAGCTGAGCGCGGCGGCGAGAATGAACTTGCGCATTGGTTTGCTCATTCAGCGGTGATGGCTTCAGGTTTCGTGTCGTGAGCGCCGCAGGCGCGGGGTGCGTCCGCCGCCACCTGTGCGATCGTCGCGTTCAGTGCTTGTGGCCCTGCGGCTTCACCGCGCGTAGCGGCGTCGGTGTCGTCGGCGCGGGTGTCGGCGCGCGCGGTGCCGCGGCATCGGGGCCGGTCCATTCCCAGGCGACCGTGCCGGCGGGGTGCTTGTAGTGGCCGGGATCGGCGTAGTCGTCGGCGGCCAGCCCTTCGCGCACCTTCACGACCGAGAACATGCCGCCCATCTCGACCGGCCCGAACTGGCCGAAGCCGGTCATCATCGGCAGCGTGTTGTCGGGCAGCGGCATCTCCATCTCGCCCATGTCGGCCATGCCCGCCGTGCCCATCGCCATGTAGTCGGGCACCATCAGCCGCATCTTCCTGGCGAAGTCGCGCTTGTCGACGCCGATATAGGTCTTCACGTCGTGACCCATGGCGTTCATCGTGTGGTGCGACTTGTGGCAGTGGATCGCCCAGTCGCCCGGCTCGGTGGCGACGAACTCGTAGGCGCGCATCGCGCCCACCGGGATGTCGATGGTGACCTCCGGCCAGCGCGCCTCGGGCCGCACCCAGCCGCCGTCGGTGCAGGTGACCTCGAAATCGTAGCCGTGCATGTGCATCGGATGGTTGGTCATGGTGAGGTTGCCGACGCGCACGCGCACGCGGTCGCCTTTTCGCACCACCAGCGGATCGATGCCGGGGAATACCCGGCTGTTCCAGGCCCACAGGTTGAAGTCGAGCATGGTGTTGACCTGCGGCACGTAACCGCCGGGACGGATGTCGAAGGCGTTGAGCAGGAAGACGAAGTCGCGATCGACGCGGTGCAGCGCCGGATCGCGCGGATGGACGACGAAGAAGCCCATCATGCCCATCGCCATCTGCACCATCTCGTCGGCGTGCGGGTGGTACATGAAGGTGCCGCTCTTCTTCAGCTCGAACTCGTAGACGAAGGTCTTGCCCGGCTTGATGTGCGGCTGCGTCAGGCCGCCGACGCCGTCCATGCCGTTGGGCAGGACCATGCCGTGCCAGTGAACGGTGGTGTGCTCGGGCAGCCGGTTGGTGACGAAGATGCGCACCTTGTCGCCCTCGACCGCTTCGATGGTCGGGCCCGGGCTCTGGCCGTTGTAGCCCCACAGATGCGCCGACATGCCCGGCGCCATCTCGCGCACGACGGGCTCGGCGACGAGATGGAATTCCTTCCAGCCGTCCTTCATGCGCCAGGGCAGGGTCCAGCCGTTGAGCGTCACCACGGGCTGGTAGTCGGGACCGGTGCCGGGACGCAGCGGCGGACGCATCTTCGCATCGCCGACGACCGGCGCCTCGGGGATCGCCTGGGCCTGCACGCGGCCGCTCACCGCGCCGGCGCCGAGCAGCGCCAGGCCGGACGCAGTCATCACATCGCGACGGGATAGGGTCATGGTCTTTCTCCTTGTCGTCGTCCTGAGCGAAGCGAAGGACCTTGCGGTGGTGCCGTCGACCACAACGCCGGTGAATGATCGCGATACCGCGAGGTTCTTCGCTGCGCTCGGAACGACAGGTCTCTAGTGACCGCCGCCGGCATTGGCTGCCGGCTGCGCGGTCGGGGACGGGGTGGCGGACATGGGTGAGGCGCCGCCGCCGATCACGGCGGCGCGCAGGTCGATCTCGGCGAGCAGGAAGTCGCGGCGCGCCTCGATGGCGGCGATGTTGGCGGCGACGCGCTCGCGCGTCTCGACCAGCAGCTCGAAGACGTCGGCGAGCATGCCGTTGTAGCGCAGCAGGGTTTCCTGGGCGATCACGCGCCTGAGCGGCAGGACGCGCGCCTGGTAGTGCTGGGCGATCTCGTGCGTCGCGCGCCAGCTCTGATAGGCCATGCGCGCCTCGGACCGCGCCGCCGCCGCGACGGCAGCCAGCTGGTTTACCGCGCGCATGTAGGCCTCGCGTTCGCGCCGGAGCTTGACCTGGCCGCCGTCGAAGATCGGGATCTCGAGCTCCAGCTCGAAGCCGCCGCGCGTCGTGCGCCCGTCGGGATCGTGCTCGGTGCTGACCAGGCCCGAGAGCTCGAACAGCGAGACGAAGCGGGTGGCCTCGGCGAGGTCGATGCTCCTGGCCAGGATCGCCAGCTCCTGGCGCGCGATGGCGATGTCGACGCGCCCGGTGATCGCCTCGGCCTCGACATTGGCGATCGGCCGCAGCCGCGCCGGCAGCGCCGGCAGCTGCGTGGGCAGTCGGACCTCCTGCTCCCACAGGCCGAGCAGCCGAGTCAGCGCCGCGCGTTCCTGCCGCGCACGCAGCCGCGCCCGGGCCAGCTGCGCCGAGAGCTCGGCATAGGCCGCCGCGGCGCGGGCCTGCTCCAGCTTGGTGGCGCCGCCGGTCTCGCCCAACTTGCGCAGCAGGTCGGCGGTGGCATCGGCGGCGAGGCGCGACTGCTCGAGGTAGCCGACGATCTGCTGTGCCGCGATCGCGTTGACCCAGGCGCGGCGCGTCCGCAGCGCGAGGCGGTAGGTCGCCTCGATCGCCATCTGCTGCGCCTGCGCGAAGCGCTGCTTTGCGATCGCCTTGCGTGCCGGCAGGGTGGCCAGCGACAGGATGTTGCCGAGCAGGCGGAACTCCCACTCGACGATGCCCGACCCCGCCAGCCGCGACAGAGACAGCCGCGGATTGGGCGGCAGGCTGGCCTCGACCCCGGCGATCTCGCTCAGGCCGAGATCGTTGTAGGCGGCCTGCAGGGACTTGTTGTTCAGCAGCGCGACCTGCACCGCCGTATCGGCCGTCAGCGGGTCGTGCAGCAGCGCATCGACGCGCTCGCGCGCGCGCCGGGCGTCGGCGACCGAGGCGATCTTCACCGTCTCGCCGCCCACCTTGTCGCGAACCGCCGAGGACACGGCGGACATGCCGGCGTCGGGCGAGAACTCGGCGCAGCCGGCGACGAGCAGCATGCCCAGGGCGACGACGGCCCTCATGGCGAGCCTCCGCGTCGCGGCGCCACGCGTTCGTTCATCTCGCGCCAGGGTCTCGGCTCGACAGGCTGGTGGAGCACCGTGCCCGCCGTGACCGGCGTGTCGTCGGCGGACGACCGGCCGGCACGCGGATCGGCCGGATCGGGCCCCGATGTGATGGCGGGCAGCGAGGCGTTGCCGCAACCGGCCAGCGCCAGCGCGCAGCCCATGGCGAGAAGCCGCCTCCGCGCGGCGCGGATACGCGATACGTCGGGCATGTGAGAAGACCCCCGGGCGGCGCATGGCCGCACGTCGACGGAAGCGCCGGCCGTCAGGCGGGCGCGCGGACTCGTTGGAGGCTCAGCCTTTGGGCGGCGGCGGATCGACGCCGATGACGCGCGGCAGCGGCCGGATCGTCAGCAGGGTCAGCAGCGGCCCGCCCACCGGCAGGGCGAGCGCGATAGCCGCGTCGGCGACGGCGGCGAGCGGGATGCAGGCCGTGAAGCAGCACAGATGCTGCAGCGCATCGGGCGGATGGTGGCGCCCGTCGTCCGGTGTCGGGGCGTGCGCCGGCTCGTGGCAGGACATGACGCGCATGTCGTGACCGCCGGCCTTCGGCGCCGCCATCGCGGCGAAACCGGCGGAGAGCGGCATGCTGATGGCGAACAGCAGCGCCACCGCGAGCCTGAGCCAGGGTCGTCGGGTGAGGCCGGGGTGGCCACGATCGCGCATGCGCCCTGTATAGGCGCAGCCACGGGAACCGGCAATGATGTCCTGCGTTGTGACAGGTTGAAAACGGGGAGGAGCGCGTGATGCGTGCTGCGTTGTCGCTGGTCTGGGTGATGCCCGGGCAACGGGGAGAGAATGGGTTCGAGGGCGGCGACAGCGAGAAGGAGGGCAACGGCCATCCCGCGCCGTCGACGGTGCTGGTGGTCGAGGACGAGGTCCTGGTGCGCATGGCGGTCGCCGACCACCTGAGGCATCGCGGCTATCGGGTTCTCGAGGCCAAGACCGGCGAGGAGGCGCAGGCCATCCTGCGCGCCGGCGAGCTGGTCGAGATCCTGTTCTGCGACATCGACCTCGGATCGGGCATCAATGGCGTCGAGCTGGCGCGCTGGACGCGCGAGAACTTCCGGGACATCCGCATCCTTCTGACATCGGGCGTCTGGAGGTCGGCGCAGGTCGCCGATGTCGGCGATGGTCCGCTGGTGGCCAAACCCTACAGCTACGACTTCCTCACCGCGCAGATCGGGAAGCTGCTGGGCGCGATGGGCCGGCGCGGCGGCTAGCCGCCGCGGTCGCCGGCCAGCTCGCGCGGGCGGATGGCAAGGAAGACCGCCAGGGCCGCGACCATGAGCACGGCGACGAGCAGGAAGGCGAGGCCCCAGGCCATCGGCGACATGCCGCCGGCGAGATCGAGCGTCCAGCCGATCGCCAGCGGGCCGACGAAGCCGCCGCCATAGCCCAGCATCGAATGCACCGCGAGCGTGGCGCCGCGCCGCGACGGCTCGGCCGTGCCGGCGGCGCCGGCGGTGAGCGAGGACGAGTCGAGCCAGATCACCATGCCGTAGACCAGCAGCAGCACGACGGCGATCCAGTAGCCCAGCGATCCGAGGAAGCCGAGGCCCGCAGCGAAGGCGATCGACAGCAGCATGGCGGCGGTGACCAGGCGTCGGCGGCCGAAGCGGATCGAGGCTTCGTTGCCGATCACGCTTGCCGTCGTGCCCAGCAGCGCCAGCGCGGTCACGACCACGGTGGGCGAGATGGTCTGCGCCGCGGCCCCGGTGGCGGTGGCCACCCAGGCGAGGAAGGCGACGCCCCAGCCGCGCAGGGCGTTCATCTCCAAGGTGTGCACGCAATAGGCCAGCGCATAGGCCATGGCCGAGCGGTTGCGCAGCACCGGCCGGAAGTCGAACAGCGCCGGTCGCGTCGCGGCGCTGCTGGCCGGCGGCGTGCGGCCCGGCACCTGCGTGGCGACGGCGATCCACGCAATCGCCGCCGTGCAGCCGGCGACGATGAAAGCGGCGTGCCATCCGAGGTGCTGGGCGATCAGGTCGCCGAGCAGGAAGGACAGCGCGCCGGACACGCCGATGCTGGCGGCATGGCCGGTGACTGCCCGGGACATCATCCTGGCGTCGACCTGGTCGGCCAGCAGCTTCAGGCCGGTCATGTAGGTGCCGGCCCAGCCCATGCCGGCCAGCGCGCGCAATGCCATCGCCGACCAGAAGCCTTCGGCGAGCAGGCCGAACAGCAGGTGGCCGACGATGGTGCAGGCGACACCGAAGAGATAGACGCGCTTGGCGTCGATGCGGTCGGTCAGCGTCACCAGCACCGGCACCGCAAGCATGTAGGCGGCGTAGAACGACGAGGTGATCCAGCCGGCCTCGCTGTTGCTGAGCGACCAGCGCCGCATCATCTGCGGCAGCAGCGCCGGCCAGAAATAGGCACCGATCTGCACCAGCACCTGTGCCGCGCAGACGATGGCGACGAGACGGGCGGGGGAGGACGTGGTCATGATCCGGCTGGATCAAAGGCCGCGGATCGCGACCTGTCAACCGTAGTTCTAGAAGGTTGGAAATATATCCGCCGTCGTCCTGAGCGCAGCGAAGGACCTGGCGGTAGGGCGGCCAAACCCAGATGCATGATCGCCCGCACCACCGCCAGATCCTTCGCTGCGCTCAGGATGACGAAGGGCGTTGGTCCGCCCGAAAAGCGTCAATGCGCCAGCCGGCCCGGCGTGTCGTCGGCGAGGCGGTGCGGCAGCAGGAAGGTGATCGTCCAGCAGGCGATCAGCATCGCCGCCGAGCCGAGCAGGCAGGCGACCATGCCGCCCCACTCGTAGAGCGCGCCCGACAGCATCATGCCGGCCAGCCGTCCCGCGGCGTTGGCGGCGTAGTAGAAGCCGACATCCTCGGCCGCCTTCTTCGAGCCGGCATAGGCGAGGATCAGGTAGGAGTGCAGCGAGGAGTTCACCGCGAAGGGCAGGCCGAAGAGCGAAAGGCCGATGGCGACGACCAGGTCGGGGCGCCACAGGCCGGGCTCGCGCAGCAGCAGCGCCAGCGCGATCGGCACCGCCGCCAGCAGGCCGGCCCAGACTCGCGCGGTCGGCACCTCGCGACTGAGCCCGTCGGCGCTGCGCGCGATCAGCGAGGGCGCCGCCGCCTGCACGAGGCCGTAGCCGATGGTCCAGGCGGCGAGGAACCCGCCGACCTCGACGAAGCGCCAGCCGGCCGCGTAGAGGAACACCGGCAGGCCGACGACGAACCACACCTCGCGCGCGCCGAACATGAAGATGCGCGCCGCCGCCAGCATGTTCACGCCGCGCGACTTCGACAGGAACTCGCGCATCGACTTCGACGACTTGCCCTTGCCCAGGCTGCGCGGCAGCAGCGCCACGCCGGCGAGGAAGATCACGCCGATCACGCCGGCCATCAGCCACAGCGCGCCGCGGAAGCCGATGGCCTCGAGCAGCAGGCCGCCGAGGAAGAAGCCGACGCCCTTCATCGCGTTCTTCGAGCCGGTGAACCACGCCACCCACTTGAAGAGCTGGCTCGAGCCGGCGTCCGATGTCGCCTTGATCGCCGATTTCGACGCGGTCTTGGTGAAGTCCTTGGCCAGGCCGGCGATGCCCTGCGCGGCGACGACCCAGGCGACCGACATCGCGGCCGTCCAGGTCGGATCGAGCGCCGAGAGCATCACCAGGCCGGCGACCTGCAGCGCCTGGCCGGCGGCGAGCATGCGCGGGATGCCGAAGCGCGTCGCAAGCCAGCCGCCGCCGAGATTGGCGACGATGCCGGCGAACTCGTAGAGCAGGAACAGGAAGGCCAGCGTGAACGGCGAGTAGCCGAGCTGGAAGAAGTGCAGCAGCACCAGCATGCGCAACGCACCGTCGACCAGGGTGAAGCCCCAGTACGACGCGGTGACGACGAGGTAGTTGCGCATGGCTGCTCCTCACCTTCCCTCGGAGGGCGAAGGTGGCGCGGAGCGACGGATGGGGGATATCGAAGACGAACGGAGGAGTCCGTCTTCGACATCCCCCATCCGCCCTTCGGGCACCTTCCCCCTCTGGGGGAAGGTAATCACGCCGCCCCCCGTTCGATCACGATGTTGGCGAGGTCGACCATCCTGCAGACATAGCCCATCTCGTTGTCGTACCAGGCATAGACCTTCAGCAGCGTGCCGTCGGTCACCATGGTGCTGGGCGCATCGACGATGGAGCTGCGCGTGTCGTTGCAGTAGTCGGCCGAGACCAGCGGCCGCTGCTCGTAGCCCAGGATGCCGGCGAGCGGTCCGGCCGCGGCCTGGGCGAACAGTCCGTTGATCTCGCTCTCGCTCGTCGCGCGCTTGAGCTCGAAGACGCAGTCGGTGAGGCTGGCGTTGAGCACCGGCGCGCGCACCGCGTGGCCGTTCAGCTTGCCCTTGAGCTCGGGGTAGATCAGCGTGATCGCCGTGGCGCTGCCGGTCGTGGTCGGCGCCAGCGAGGTCATGGCCGAACGCGCGCGGCGCAGATCCTTGTGCGGCGCGTCGACCACGACGTTGGTGTTGGTCGGATCGTGGATGGTGGTGATCTGGCCGTGCACGATGCCGATCGCCTCGTGCACCACCTTGACCACCGGCGCCAGGCAGTTGGTCGTGCACGACGCCGCCGTCAGCAGCCTGTGCCGCGCCGGCTCGTAGAGCCCATCGTTGACGCCGACCACGACGTTGAGCGCGCTGTCATGCTTCACCGGCGCGGCGACGATCACGCGTTTGACGCCGCGCGCGAAATAGCCCTGCAGCGCGTCGGGCGTGAGGAACTTGCCGGTGCACTCCAGCACGATGTCGCAGCCGAGATCGCCCCACTTCACCGCGCCGGGCTCGGCCACGGCGCTGAATCCCAGCCGGCGGTTGTCGATACGGATGGCGCTGTCGTCCTCGACACCGAAGGCGGCGTGCCAGCGGCCATGGATGCTGTCGAACTCCAGCAGGTGCGCGGTGGCCGCGGCACCACCCTTGATCTCGTTGACGTGCACCACGTCGAGCCGGTTGGCGGCGCGCGGATCGTCCGCCGGCCGCGCCACGCCGCCGAACGCCGCACGCAGCGCGAGCCGTCCCATGCGGCCCATGCCTTTGATGCCGACTCTCATGGCAGACTCCAACAACTCTGTCGTCCTGAGCGCTCCGACGGACCTCGCGGTATCGCGGTCATCCGATTACTGTGTGTCCGATCGCACCACGGCGAGGTCCTTCGCTGCGCTCAGGACGACGGGACAGCATCGCTAGGCCACCGGCCGCGTCGTATCGCCCAGCTCGTCGAGCCGCTTGCGCAGCGCCATCTCGTCGAGCGAGGCGATCGGCAGGTTGATGAAGATCTCCAGCCGCCGGCGGATCATGGCGTAGAGCGCGTTGATCATGGTGGCGCGCTCGGCCGAGTTGCCGGTGAACTTCGCCGGATCGGGCAGCGGCCAGGCCGAGGTGATCGGCCGCGAGCCGAGGTCGGGACAGTCCTGCCCTTCCAGCGTGTCGCACAGCGTGATGACGAAATCCATCCGCGGCGCGTCGGGCCGCGTGAACTCCTCCCACGACTTGCAGCGCAGGTGGGACACGTCGTGCCCCAAGGTGCGCAGCCGCTCGATCACCTCGGGCATCGGCTCGGCGGCGGGCTCCGGTCCCGCCGAATAGGCGTGGAACCTGCCCTTGCCCAGGTCCTCGAGCAGGGCCTGTGCGATCAGCGAGCGCGCCGAGTTGCGCGTGCACAGGAACAGCACGTTGTAGGCGGCCGTCATGCGGCGTTCCTCCGGTGGGTCTTCTGGAAGCAATCGTGCGAGGTCGCCGCACAGGTCCGGGCGGCCCGCGCAGCAGGTCTCGGTGAGGAAGCTCAGCAGGCTGCGCAGGCCGGCGAAGCGCACGGCGTAGATGATGTGCCGGCCCTGGCGCGTCGACTGGATCAGGCCCGCTTCTTCCAGCTGGGCGAAGTGGAACGACAGGGTCGAGGGCACCTGGCCCAGCGCCGCCGCGACCTCGCCCGCCGCCATGCCCGAGGCGCCGCGGCTGGCCAGCAGGCGCATCAGGTTAAGCCGCGTCTCCTGCGCCAGCGCGGCAAAGCCGAGGGCTGCGGTCTTCGATTCCATAGTTGTCGAATAGTCGAATTAAATGACAAAGTCATGACGGCGCCTGTGGATTACCGGCAAAAAAGAACGGCAGGCTAGGGGCCTGCCGGTGCTGTGCGACTCGACAAGCGCACATCATTCGCCCGCTTCGCGCCCTGGGGCCGGGGTTTCGCCCTCGGCGGCGCCAGTCTGTCGCCGATCACGCGCAAGCAACGTATAGGCAGTCGGCACGACGAACAGCGTCAGCAGGGTGCCGAAGGTCATGCCGCCGACGATGACCCATCCGATCTCCTGCCGGCTCTCGGCGCCTGCGCCGGCGGCGAATGCAAGCGGGATCGCGCCCGCGACCATGGCGCAGGTGGTCATGAGGATGGGGCGCAGCCGCAGCACCGCGGCTTCGATCACCGCCTCGCGCATCGGCTTGCCCTGATCCTGAAGGCTGTTGGCGAACTCCACGATCAGGATGCCGTGCTTCGAGATCAACCCGATCAGGGTGACGAGGCCGATCTGGCTGTAGATGTTCAGCGTGCCGCCGGAGAGGTTGAGCGCAAGCAGCGCCCCCGTCATCGAGAGCGGCACCGTCAGCATGATGATCAGCGGATCGATGAAGCTCTCGAACTGCGCGGCGAGCACCAGGAAGATGAAGCCGAGCGCCAGGATGAAGACGAACAGCAGGCTGCTTCCGGCCTCCTTGAACTCGCGGGACTCGCCATTGAAATCGTAGCGCACGCTCGACGGCAGCACGCGCTCGGCCGCGGCCTCGAGGAAATCAAGCGCTTCGCCGAGCGAATAGCCCGCGGCGATGTTTCCGGTGATCGTGGCGGCTCGGAACTGGTTGAACCGGTTCAGCTCCTTCGGCGCGACGGTCTCACGCGCTCGAACCAGGTTGGAGAGCTGGACCATCGACCCGCCATGGCCGCGAACGTAGATATCGCTGAGGTCGCCAGGGGTGCGGCGGTCGTCCGGGGCGACCTGCACGATGACATCGTATTGCTCGCCGTTCTGGTTGAAGCGCGTCACCTGCCGCCCGCCGAGCAGCGTTTCGAGGGTGCGGCCCACGGTCAGAACGCCGGCGCCCATGTCGGCGACGCGTTCGCGATCAACGTCAACCTCGATCTGCGGCTTGTTGAGCCGAAGATCGCTGTCGAGGTTGATGAAGCCGGGAAACTTCTCCGCCTCGGCCAGCAGCTTGTCGACGTATTCCTGAAGCTTGTAATAGCTGTCGGACGTCTGGATCACGAACTCGACCGGCTTGTTGCGTGCGCTCTGGCCGAAGGATCCGGGGTTGTTGCCGAAGGCGCGGACGCCGCTGACCTTTCTGAGCTCCGGCTGGAGCTTGCTCAGGATCTCCATTTGTGTCCGGTCGCGGTCCTCCCAGTTGGTGAGCTGCGAGAAGGAGATGAGCTCCGTCACCGCGCGCGAGCCGACGATGACGAAGTAGTGCTGCACCTCGGGAATGCGGCTCAGCAGCGACTCGAAATCGCCGACATACTTGCTGGTGAAGTCGATCGTCGAGCCTTCCGGCGCGTTGCCCGCGGTGAAGAGCACGCCCCGGTCCTCGATCGGCGCCAGCTCCGATTTCAGGCCCATGAAGAGGAAGTAGCTCGCGCTCGCGACGAGCGCGGCGACCACGAGGACGGCCGGGCGCACGCGAAGCGTCGCGGCAAGCAGCGAGCTGTAATGGCGGTTGAGGGCGTGAAAGCCGCGCTCGAACGCCTCGTAGAGCCGACCGTGCTTTTCGTGGGAGCGTAGCAGCCGGGAACACATCATCGGGCTGAGCGTCACCGCCACCAGCCCAGAGACGAGGACGGCTCCGGCCAGCGTCAGCGCGAACTCGGCGAACAGCCTGCCTGTCCGCCCCGGGGCGAAGGCGACAGGCGCATAGACCGCCGCCAGCGTCAGCGTCATGGCGACGACGGCGCTCGAGATCTCCTTGATGCCGACGATCGCCGCGCGCATCGGTTTCATGCCGTTCTCGATGTGCCGGTGGATGTTCTCGAGGACGACGATGGCGTCGTCGACGACCAGGCCGATCGCCAGCACCATCGACAGCAGCGTCAGCGTATTGATGGAGAAGCCGAGCACGAGCATCAGCGTGAAGGCGCCGATCAGGGAGACCGGGATCGTGACCAGCGGAATGAGCGTGGCGCGTACCGTCCGCAGGAAGAAGAAGATGACGATGACGACGAGCACCACCGCCTCGACGATCGTCGTGTAGACCGCCTTGATCGAGCGGTCGATGAAGATCGACTTGTCATAGGCGATGGTGGCGTTCATGCCCGGGGGCAGATCGCGGGCAAGCTCGGGCATCGCCTTGCGCATTGCGATCGAGACGTCGAGCGGATTGGCCGTCGCCTGCTTGACGATGCCGAGAATGACCGCGTGGTTGTTCTTGAAGCGGGTGATGCGGCGCTCGTCCTGTGGCCCGATCTCGACCTTCGCCATGTCGCGCAGCCGCACCGGGAAGCCGCCCGAATCCCTGATGACGATGCGCTCGAACTGCTCGGGCGTGACGAGCCCCGTGCGCGACAGCACGGTGAACTCGCGGTCCAGGCTCTCGATCCGCCCCGAGGGCACCTCCACGTTCTGCTGGCGCAGCGCGTCCTCGACGTCGGACACCGTCAGGTCGTAGGCGGCGAGGCGGGCGCGGTCCAGCCAGATGCGCATCGCGTAGCGGCGCTCGCCGAAGATGCGCACCTCGGCCACGCCGGGCAGGTTCTGCAGCCGGTCCCTCACGTAGCGGTCGGCGTAGTCGGAAATCTCGATCGGCTTGTGCCGGTCGCTGGTGAAGGCGATGTAGATGATCGCCTGGGCGTCGGCTTCGACCTTGGCGATCACCGGCTCCTCGATCTCCACCGGCAGCCGGCCGCGCACGCGCGACACGCGGTCGCGCACGTCGCTCGCCGCCACGTCGGGGTCGGTGCCGAGACGGAAGCGCACCGTGATCCGGCTCCTCTCGGCCTCGCTGCTCGAGATCATCGTCTCGATGCCTTCGATGCCGGCGATCGAGCTTTCCAGCACCTGCGACACCTGGGTCTCGATGATCTCCGCGCTGGCGCCGGGATATCGCGTGCTGACCGAGACGATGGGCTCGTCGATGTTGGGATATTCCCGGACGGTGAGTCGGGCGTAGGAGACGAGGCCGATCAGGATGACGATGAGGCTCATGACCGTCGCGAAGACCGGCCGGCGGATGAAGAACTCGAAGAACCCCATCTCAGTTTCCCGGGCGCGGGTTGACGATCTCGACACGGGTGCCGTCGCGGACCTGCTGGTGGCCCGCGGTGATGACCATGGCGTCGTGGCCGAGGCCGTCGACCACCTCGACCTGGCCGGGCCGGCGTTGGCCGAGCCGAATCTTCGTCAACACGGCGCGGCCCTCGACAACGCGAAAGACAAACCGTTCCTCGCCCCGGGAGAACACGGCGGACTCCGGCACGAGCACCGAGTTTTCGCGTCGCTCGACGACGATCTGGACCCGAGCGAACAGGCCGGGAAAGAGCGCGCGATCGGGATTCGCGACGCGGGCGCGCAACCGCACGGCGCGGCCGTTCGCATCGACGATGGGATCGATCGCGTAGATCTTGCCTTCGAATGTCCTGCCCGGAACCGCGTCGACCGTGATGCGGATAGCCTGGCCGGCGCGCAGCCTCGAGAGCACGAGCTCGGGCACACGGAAGTCCACCTTGATCGGATTGATGTCGGCCAACTCAACGAGGCGGTTGCCCGGCGTCACATAGGCGCCGGCGCTGACCGCACGCAGCCCGACAACGCCGGAAAAGGGTGCGGCAATAGTGGCTTTCTCGAGCCGGGCCTGGGCGAGCGCAACGTTCGCCACCGCCGCCTGATGGGCCGCGATCGCCTCGTCGCGCGCGCGCAGCGTGCCCGCGCCGCGCTCGGCGAGCGCCATGGCGCGCTGTCGGTTGGCTTCCGCGAGGGTGAGATCGGACTGTGTCTTGGCCAACTCTGCGCGCAGTATGGTCGCATCCAGCTCCACCAGCACGTCGCCCGCCACAACCTCCTCGCCTTCGGTAAAGTGTATGCGGTCGATGCGTCCGGCGATCTCGGGCGAGATGATCACCACCTCGTTCGGCTGCAACGTGCCGACCGCGCGGATATCCTCGATCACCGCGCCGGTCGCGACGCGCTTCGCCTCGACGGCAACGGCTGTCTTGTCGGTTCCGGTCGTGGGCTTGGCGCTCTGCCCGACGGGCGTGACCGCGCCCGCCAAAAGAAAGGCGCCGCCGCCGACCACGAGCGCGGCGATGCCCAGAACTGCCCAGAACGATCCTCGGCCCATTGACGGTCCCGTTTCTTCTGTCGATCCTAGACCAGACGGTACAGTCCATAGGCATTCAAAGAGGCAGAACAGCGGCGCTGTCCAGGCACAAGCATCGCGCGTCGCCGCCTCGCGACGCTGGCGGACTATCTCGCCTGGGAGACGCGCAACGGCCGCCCTCGGCGTGACGGCAATGACCCGACTCGCCTGGACATCGCTCTAGTCGTGGACCGGCCCGGCCTTGACGGCGGCGTCGATGCGACGCGCGACGGCGGGCCCGGCCTCGTACCAGCGCTTGCTGGCGTTGACGATCTTCACCACCGACAGCATCACCGGCACCTCGATCAGCACGCCGACTACGGTGGCCAGCGCGGCGCCTGAGGAGAAGCCGAAAATGCTGATCGCGGCGGCCACCGCCAGCTCGAAGAAGTTGCTGGCGCCGATCAGCGCCGAGGGCGCGGCCACGCAATGCGCCTCGCCTGACGCACGATTGAGCAGATAGGCCAGCCCCGAGTTGAAATAGACCTGAATGAGGATCGGCACCGCGAGCAGGGCGATGATCAGCGGCTGATCGATGATCTGCCCGCCCTGGAAGCCGAACAGCAGGACCAGGGTGCTCAGCAGCGCCACCAGCGAGACCGGCTGCAGCCGCGCCAGCAACCGGCCGAGCGACACGAGACCGCCATGCGCGCGCGCCAGGCCGCGGAAGACCTGCGCCAGGATGACGGGCACGACGATATATAAGGTGACCGACAGCAGCAGCGTCTGCCACGGCACCGTGATCGCCGACAGCCCGAGCAGCAGGCCGACGATGGGCGCGAAGGCGAAGACCATGATCACGTCGTTGAGCGCGACCTGGGTCAAGGTGAAGCCCGGCTCGCCGTCCGACAGATTGCTCCAGACGAAGACCATGGCGGTGCACGGCGCTGCCGCCAGCAGGATCAGGCCGGCGATGTAGCTGTCGATCTGGTTCGCCGGCAGGTACGGCGCGAACAGGTGGCCGATGAAGAGCCAGCCCAGCGCCGCCATCGAGAACGGCTTGACTGCCCAGTTGATCAGCAGGGTGACGCCGATGCCGCGCCAATGCTCGCGCACGCGCGCCATCGCCGCGAAATCGACCTTGATCAGCATCGGGATGATCATCAGCCAGATCAGCACCGCGACCGGCAGGTTGACCTGCGCGACCTCGGCCGCGCCGACGGCCTGGAAGATGCCGGGAAACCAGTGTCCCAGCGCGACGCCCGCGACGATGCACAGGGCGACCCACAGGGTCAGGTAGCGTTCAAAGAGCGACATGCGTTTGCGATCTCGTGAGGGGCGCACTCATATATTCCCTCTCGCCGCGCGCGGGGAGAGGGAGGGGCCCGTCGCGCGCAGCGCGATGGGAGGGTGAGGGGTTCGTGCGACGAACCGTGGCCGCAGTCCTGTGATGCCTGGCCCCTCACCCCGACCCTCTCCCCGCGCGCGGGGAGAGGGAGAGAAGCAACGCTCAACCGCAGCCCTTCTTGCCGGCCACCTTCTTCTCGGCGTCGACCACGCAGCAGGCGTCGGGCACCGCGGCCTTGACCTCGGCCGGTGCCGGGCCGCCGCAACATCCCGCGGCGACGGATTGCGCCGCGGCCAGCGGGCCGGGGCCGCTGCACACGCCGGTCTCGGGCAGCTCGAGCTCGACCTTGCGCGCGGCCTCGTGGTCGCCGGCGATCTCGGCGACGATCGAGCGCACCTGTTCGTAGCCGGTGAGCATCAGGAAGGTCGGCGCGCGGCCGTAGGACTTCATGCCGGCGAAGTAGAAGCCGGGCTCGGGCTGGCGCAGCTCGCGCGCGCCGTGCGGGCGTACCGTGCCGCAGCTGTGCAGGTTGGGATCGATCAGTGGCGCCAGCTCGGGCGGGCACTCCAGCGCGGGATCGAGCTCGATGCGCAGCTCGCGCAGGAAATCGAGATCGGGGCGGAAGCCGGTCGACACCACCAGCTCGTCGGCCATGACATGCCGGCCGCAGCAGGCCGAGCCGGCGCTGATGCGCAGCCGTCCGTCGCTCTCGCCCAGATGCGAGATGCGAAAGCCGCTCTCGACCGTGACCTTGCCCGACGCGACGATGGCGGCGAAGGCGGTGCCCAGCGCACCGCGCGCCGAGAGCTTGTCGTTGGCGCCGCCGCCGAAGGCCTTCGACGGATCCTCGCCGCGCAGCAGCCAGATCGCCCGCGTGCCCGGCACCTCGTCGGCGAGCCGCGCCAGGTCGATCAGCGTGCCGATCGCCGAGTGACCGGCGCCGACCACCGCGACCGTCTTGCCGGCATAGCGCGCGCGCTCGGCGCCCAGCACGTCGGGCATGCCGTAGGCGAGGCGAGGGCGCACCGACTCTTCGCCCAGCGCCGGCCGTCCATCGGCACCCGCGGGGTTGGGCGCGAACCAGGTGCCCGATGCGTCGATCACCGCGTCGGCGCGCAGCGACTCCGGCCCCTTGCCGTTCTGATACCGAATGTCGAAGGGCGCCGCGGCGCGACCGCTGCTCTTGACCTTGTCGAGGCCGACGCGGCCGATGCTGGTGACGGTGCTGTTGGTACGGATGCGATCCTTCAGCGCCGTGCGCGTGGCCAGCGGCTCGAGATACTGCGCCACCAGCTCGCCGCCGGTCGGGTACTCGCCGCCATCCGGCGCGTTCCAGCCGCTGGCCGCCAGCAGCCGGCCGGCCGCCTTGTCGACATTGTAGTCCCACGGCGAGAACATGCGGACATGGCTCCACTGGCGCACCGCGTGGCCGACGGCGGGGCCGCGCTCCAGCACCACGGGATCCATGCCGCGCTCCAGCGCGTGGGCCGCGGCGGCGAGGCCGACCGGTCCGGCACCGATGATGGCGATGGTGGTCATGTCCGTTTCTCCTGTCCTTCCAGAATCATCGAAATAGATCGGCAAATTTTTTACGCGGCGCGCGGCTTGGTCAGCCCCACGGGCACGCAGGTTCCCTCGGCGCAGCACTGCTCGACCATGTAGTCGACCAGGCTGCGCATCAGCTCGTAGTTGGCGTGGCAGATCAGCGTCGTGCCCTCGCGCGTCTGGCTCACCAGGCCGACGGTGATCAGCGACTTCAGGTGATGCGAGAGCGTCGAGGCGGCGATGTCGAGCCGATCCTGCAGCCGGCCCACGGCCATGCCCTCGGCCCCCGCGCGCACCAGGGCGCGGAAGATCTTGAGGCGGGTGGGGTTGCCCAGGGCTTCGAGCCGGGCGGCTGCGTCGTCGAGCTTCATGGACACCAATATAGGCCGCGGGCCGGCTGAGTCAAACTGTATTTCCGGAATGATCGAAATAATGATAATGCCATCCAGCTGTCATCCGGCCATCACGCGCCGGGACGATTGGTGGGGCCATGACCATCCTGCAGACAGGCGTCGCGCGCACGCTGCGTTCGCCCGTGACCTGGGCCGTCAACGGGCTCGGCCTGTACGTGCTGCTGATGTACGGCATCACCTATTACGCCGTCAGCACCGCCGCGCCGCGCGTCGCCACCGGCTTCGGCGTGCCGGTCTCGGCGATCTTCGCGCTGCTCACGGCCTCCTTGCTGCTGACCGCGTTCCTGGCGCCGTTCTTCGGACGCTGGACGGACAGGATCGGCGCGGCCAGCGTCCTCACCATCGGTGCGCTGGTGCGCAGCGCGGCGCTGGCGGCGATGGCACTGGCGCCGGACTACTGGATCTTCGCCGCCGCCTTCGTGGTCGTGCAGATCGCCGGCCAGCTCACCGAGTACGACGCCGCCTTCGCCGCCGCCGTCGACGTCGCCGGCGAGCGCAGCCGCGTGGCCATGAGCCAGATCACGCTGTGGGGCGGGCTGGCCTCGACCGCCTTCTGGCCGGCGACCGCATGGCTGCTCGACGTGATGTCATGGCGGAGCACCTTTCTGGTCTACGCCGCGCTCATGCTGGCGACCTGCCTGCCGATCGCGCTCCTGCTGCGCCGCCTGCGGCGCCAGGGCGCGACGAGCCGCACGGCGGCGCCCGCCGCGCCGGCCGATCCGGCGCCATCGATCCGCCGGCCGCCACCGCTGGCGCTGGTCGCCGTGGCATTCGCATTGGGCGGCATCGCCTACAACCTGCCGGTCCTGATGCTGCCGGTGCTGGAGGGCCTGGGGCTGGGCGTCGCCGCGGTCGCGGTCGGCATGCTGTTCGGCCCGTCGCAGACGGCCGGCCGCTTCGTCGACATGGTGGTCGGCACGCGCGCGCAGGCCACCACGGTGGCGCTGGTCGCGGCGGCCACCGTCGCCCTGGCCCTGCTGCTGCTGCTGCTCGCCGGCGGCGGCGTGTGGGCGGGGCTGGTCTTCGCCGTGCTGTTCGGTGCCGGGGCCGGCGTCGCCTACGTCACGCGCGGCAGCGTTGTGCTCCAGCTCTACGGCGCGGGCGGCTATGCCGGCCGGCTCGGCCGGCTGAGCTCGGTGCGGCTCGTGGTCGGGGCAGCGACGCCGTTCGTGCTGTCGCTGATCCTCGAGCGCTTCGGCGCCTGGCACGTCGTCGGCTTCTGCGCGCTGGCGGCGCTCCTGTCGGTCGTCTGCTTCGCCTGGCTGGCGCGCGCCGCGACCGTTCGGGCTTTTACTTGAACCTGTCCGGCGAGGCGATTTTCACGAACTTGTCCTTGCCGCGATCGACGATGTCGAACTTGCCTTCCTCCGTTTTCCCCGTGGGCTTGCCCCAACGGTCCTTGATCATGTGCTGGCGCACACGCCAGAGGTTCGATTGCGGGCCGCCGTGCACCAAACCGGCCGACCGCGATTCGGAGAGGATGACCAGCGCTTCGCCCGGCAGGTATTGCAGCACGGCACCCACCATCGCGACGTGGTGATAGGAGCCGTCGTTGAACGCCACGATGTCGTCGGCCTTGATGTCGCCGACCGTCTTGCGGTTGTGCGCCTCCTTGCTGACGTACGCCTCCTCGGTGGTCTGGGAGGTGACGGAGAGGGCGGGAAACTTGGCTTTGAGATAGAGGCCGGTGAAACCGTTGCAGTCGACGCCGAGATAGTCGTCGACCATCGTCTGCAGGTCATCGACGGCATACTCGTGTGTTTCCTTCGCCTCCTTCTTGCCGATCTTGGCGCGCACGGTGCTGAGCCCCAGGACCTCGCTACAGAGCACGATCCAGATCTGCAGCAGCTCGATCGTACGGGCCATCATGCGCGGCGAGCCCTTGCCGTTGAAGCTGGCGTTGACCTCTCCCCAGCCGACCGAGAGCAGGGTCCTGCCGTCCTTGCTGATCGTCAGCGTGCGGTCGCGGCTGTCGACGTCGAGATGACCTTTCAGCATCCCGGGCAGCCCGAACAGGAGGATGTCCTTGAGCCCGAGGCGAACCTTCGCCGAGTTGCCGGCGCGATTGTCGAGGCGGGTGTTGGCGTACTCGCGCACAGTCACGGTAATCGTGTCGGCGGTCCGCTGGAGCTTGCCCGCGGTCCCCCGGTACCGCGGAACTTCGATGGTGTGAAAGGCGCTGGCGTAGAGCATGGCGTTGCCCACGTGCAGGGCGCCGCGCTCGGCGAGTTCCATGATCGAGTCGCCTGCAGCGCTTGCTGCCTCGCCGATCAGGTTCGGCACCGTCGTGAGTGCCTGGGTCGTGAGGTCCAGCACGGAGTCAGCACCGGCGCGCTTCGGTGTGGCCATCGGTACCTCCCTGCATCGGACGGCGCGGCGCGTCTCCTGACGCTGACCCGGCGACCGAGTTTCGGTCCAGTCAGATTGTCGTCAGCTTGTGGAATTGGCAAGGCCGCCGCCGTGGCTGGTTGGCGCGGTCCGCGTGCGCCTGATCAGGCCGGCCCATACCACGCGCCGCGTCCGGCGCCGTGCAGGGTGAGATGGCCCCGCTCGACCAGCGCCTTCAGGTGATCCTTGATCGTGTGGCGGCTGACGCCGCTGGCCCGCACGGCCTCGGCCACGGTGATCCGGCCATGCTCGCGCACCAGGTCGAGGATGCGCACCGACAGGTCGGGCAGGGCGGCGAGCATCACCCGCTCGCGTTCCATCTTCTTCTCGAGGCGCCGCTTCTGCTCCCGAAGGGCGCGCAGGAAGAAATTCAGCCACGGGTTCCAGTCCGGCGCCGGCGTGCGGATGGTCGACTGGGTCCGTCGCAGCGACAGGTAGTAGGCTTCCTTGCTGCGCTCGATCACGCTCTCCAGCGAGCTGTAGGGCACATAGGCATAGCCCGCCCGCAGCAGCAGCAGCGTCGTCAGGATGCGCGACAGGCGGCCGTTGCCGTCCTGGAAGGGATGGATCTCGAGGAACACCACGGCGAAGACCGCGATGACCAGCAGCGGATGCAGGCTTGCGTCCTTCTCCTGCTCGGCCATCCATTCGACCAGCTCGGCCATGCGGCGCGGCGTGTCGAAGGGCGTGGCGGTCTCGAACACGACACCGAGGCTGCGGCCTTGCTCGTCGAAGGCCTCGACGTGATTGGGCAGGGTCTTGTAGGAGCCGCGATGCCGCTCGTCCTTGGTCGAGTGGATCAGCAGGTCGCGATGGAGCTGGCGGATATGGTTCTCCGTCGGCGGCATCGCGTCATGGGCGTCGAAGATCGTCTCCATCACCGCGGCGTAGCCGGCGACCTCCTGCTCGTCGCGCGTGGCGAAGGCGCCGACGCGGATACCCGCCAGCAGCGTCTCGACCTCCCGGTCGCTGAGCCGGGCACCCTCGATGCGCGTGGAGGAGCCGACGCTCTCGATCGTGGCGACGCGGCGCAGGCTCGACAGGCGCTCCGGCGCGATCCGTCCAATCGCCCGCCAGGCGCCCTTGAACTCGTCGATCTCGGCGACCAGCGACAGCATTTCCGGCGTGATGTGGAGCGTCGAAGTCTTGAGCGCCATGCCATTAATCCATCCATTTTCATCCATTTATAGCGGCGATTCCATCCAATTGTCCATCTAATTCCATCCAATTAACCTCGGGCGTCGCTCTTGCAAAAATAAGCCAAACCTCTCCCAAAGGTCGTGTATCTCGCGCCCGGTGGTGCTTTGGTGGTGACACGATCCAACCCGACGCGCAGCGGTCACGTCGGCCTACTGCTTTCGTCAGTGGCTCTCGTCGCGGGAAAAGTCATAGCAAGGTGTTTGGTATATTGATGAGAACAATGGCCGTCGGACGGGCAATCTGGCGGCGGGGTGCAAGGGGAAGACAAGCTGAATGCCCATCTTGAGTTGGCTCTCCCGCGACGAGGATATTCGTGCCGCCGGCCGCGTTCCCTATCGCTTGTTGGAGGAGGTGCCTTCGCTGTCGGCTGGCGACTCGCAGGCCGAGAATCTGCTGATCCAAGGTGACAATCTGGAAGCGCTCAAAGCGCTGCTGCCCTTTTACGCGGGGCAGGTGAAATGCATCTACATCGACCCACCCTACAACACCCGCTCGGCGTTCGAGCACTACGACGACAATCTTGAGCACTCGCAATGGCTGGCGATGATGTGGCCGCGGTTGGAGCTGCTGCGCGAGTTGCTGGCGGAGGACGGTTCGATCTGGGTTTCGATCGACGACAATGAAGGTCACTATCTAAAAGTCACTATGGATGAGGTATTCGGGCGAAAGAACTTCATTACGAATGTAATTTGGAGGAAGAATTACTCACCCAAGTCAAGTGCACGCCATTTCTCAGAGGATCACGATCACATACTCGTCTATGCCCGCAACGGAGACGTTTGGACACCAAATCCAATGCCAAGGACCGAGAAGCAAGACAAGGCTTACAAAAATCCAGATGGAGATCCAAGAGGCCCTTGGAAGACTAGCGATCTATCAGCTCGCAATTTCTATAGCCTCGGAAAGTACGAGATCACGACTCCAAGCGGGCGGCTGATCGAAGGACCACCCGGAGGGAATTACTGGCGCGTATCAAAGGAGAACTTCTGGAGACTGGATGCCGACAATCGGATCTGGTGGGGAAAGAACAAAGATGCAATCCCCCAGATCAAGCGATTCCTTTCCGAGGTGAAGCAAGGCGTGACGCCTCAAACGCTCTGGTCGTATGAGGATGTAGGGCACACACAAGAAGCAAAACAGGAGATCCTCTCGCTATTCTCTTCCGATGTGTTCATCACGCCAAAGCCTGAACGTCTCTTAGAAAGGGTTATCCACCTCGCAACCAAGCCCGGTGATATGGTGCTCGACTCCTTCCTCGGGTCCGGTACCACGACCGCCGTCGCGCACAAGATGGCACGGCGTTGGATCGGCATCGAAATGGGCGAGCATGCGGTTACGCATTGTGGACCTCGGCTGAACAAGGTCATCGAGGGAGAGCAAGGCGGCATTTCCCAATCTGTCGGCTGGAAGGGTGGTGGCGGATTTCGCTTTTGCCGCCTTGGCGCGCCGGTCTTTGACGAACAAGGCTCCATCCGTTCAGACATCCGGTTCCCGGTTCTTGCCGCGCATGTATGGTTTAGCGAGACCGCCAAGCCCTGGAAGGCGACCAAGGCGACACCCTTTCTCGGTATTCAGGACGGCCGTGCGTTTGCGCTGCTCTACAACGGCGTGCTCGGCGACAAGCGTCCCGATGGCGGCAACGTGCTGACGCGCACGACGCTGGGGCTGGTCATCAAAGCGATCCGGGCGAAGGACGCCAAGTTCTCCGGGCCGATCACGATCTATGGCGAGCAGTCGCGTCTAGCCGCGTCGACGCTTGAGCGGGAGGGCGTGACGTTCAAGCAGACGCCCTACGACGTCAAGGCGCGACGGTAGGGGCGGCCATGAACCTCAAGCCATACCAGGCCGAAACCCTCGCCGTTCTGCGCCGCTTCCTGGAGGAGGCACGCGTTGCCGGACCGGACAACGCCTACCGCACCATTACGGCTGAGCCGGAACAGGCGAGGCGTCTCGGCCAGTATCGCACCGACTACAAGCCCCTCGATGGTTTGCCGGGCATGCCATACGTCTGCCTCCGGCTTCCGACAGGCGGCGGGAAGACGATCCTCGCCGCACACGCCGTCGGCGTGGCGCGCGACGCCTGGATGGAGAAGGACTATCCGCTGGTCCTGTGGTTGGTCCCGTCGAATACCATCCGCCAGCAGACCGTCGAGGCCTTGAAGAACCCGCGCCACGCGTATCGCCAGGCGCTCGACGACACGTTTGAAGGTCGGGTGCGCGTCTTCGACATCGCCGACTTCACGACGATCCGGCCGCACGACATCCGCGACAACGCCTGCATTGTCGTCGGCACCATCCAGACCCTGCGGGTGAGTAACACCGAAGGCCGCAAGGTCTATGCCCACAACGAGAATCTGGAACCCCATTTCAGCGTCGTGCCCGGATCGACCGCCGGCCTGGAGCAGCGCGACGGATCGACCGACAAAGTCGGCGATCCACGGTTCTCCTTCGCCAATCTGCTGCACATCCACCGCCCCCTGATGATTGTCGACGAGGCGCATGGCGCGGTCACGGGGCTGACGCGCGAGATGCAGGCCCGGGTCAATCCCTGCGCCATTGTCGAGTTCACGGCCACGCCGCGGTTCAACTCGAACATCCTGCACAGCGTCACCGCGCAAGAGTTGAAGGCGGCCGAGATGGTCAAGCTGCCCATCGTCCTGGCGGAACACGACAACTGGCAGCTTGCAGTCAATGGGGCGGTTGTCAGCCGCGCCGCGCTGGCGGAAGCGGCGAAGAACGAGGTGGACTACATCCGTCCGATCGTCCTGTTCCAGGCGCAGCCGCGCAATCAGGAGGTCACGGCCGAGGCGCTGAAGAAGCACCTCATGGACGCCGAGCAGATTCCCGAAGAGCGCATTGCCATCGCCACCGGCGATCAGCGGGAACTCGATGGCATCGATCTGTTCGATCGCGAGTGTCCGATCGAGTACGTCATCACCGTCGAGGCGCTCAAGGAAGGCTGGGACTGTTCGTTTGCCTATGTGTTCTGCTCCGTGCAGCGCATCCAGAGTGCGACCGATGTCGAACAGTTGCTCGGTCGGGTGTTGCGGATGCCCTATGCGCGGCGACGCAAGACAGACACATTGAATCGAGCTTTTGCACACGTCTCCGAGCCCTCGTTCGGCGCGGCCGCGTCTTCGCTGACCGACAAGCTGGTCGGCATGGGTTTCGACGAGGAGGAGGCGAGCGACGCCATCGCCCCCGCACAGCGACACACTGACCACACAGGCCAGCTCGCCCCCCCACCGAACCCCGTGCCCGTCTTTCGCCGCACGCTCCCCGAGACTGCCGACATCATGGCTGTGCTGGCCGAGGTCGCGAAGGCCGACGGCCTCGCGACTGTCGAGAAGGGCGACGGCGTTCTGACGATCGCGATCTCGGGGCCACTCGCGCCAAGTGTCGAGGCGGCGATCGCCGCCGCACTTCCCGACAGCGAGCGCAAGGAGCTCTCAGAAGCGGCGCGGGCCTATCGTGCCGAGGTCGAGTCGCGGTTGTCGCCGGCCGATCGAGGCGAAGTGTTCCGTGCCGGGCGCCTTGTCACCGAGGTTCAGGGCGAGTTCGTTTTCGCCGATACGGACGTGCTCATCGAGGATCATGCCTGGTCGCTGACATCGCACCCGGTCCGTTTGAGCGAGGTGGCCTTCTCGATCCGCGAGACGGCGCGAAGCTTCGAGATCGACCTCGACGGCCAGCACATCGTGTATCAGTACGCCGGCGAAGACGAGCAGCGTGCGCTGGAGGTCGACGTCGAGGGGTGGTCCCCTGCGAGTCTCGCACTCTGGCTGGCGCGGCAGTTGCGGCAGGACGACATTCACCCGAACGATCTCCAACGATGGCTGACCGACTGCGTCGGCCATCTCGTGAGCGTGCGGCACATCCACATTGCGGCTCTCATGCGTGCGAAGTTCATTCTCGCGCGCAAGCTGCGGGAGCGAATTATTGCAGCGCGGCTGGCCGAACGGGGTGAGGTTTATCAGCGATACCTGTTCGCGCCTGAGGCAAAGGTCGACGTATCGTTCGACAACGGCTTCGATTTTCGGCAGGGCATATATGCGGACGTGAAGAAGCACCGCGCAGGCCGATGGAAACCTGCCAAGCACTTCCTCGGGCCGGACAATGTTCCCGCCTTCGACGGTGCCACCCAGGGCGAGGAGTTTCAGTGTGCCCAGGTGATCGACAGCCTGCCGAGCGTGCGATTCTGGCTGCGCAATGTCGCGAAGCACCCGGATTCGTTCTGGCTGCCGACCGTCGCCGGCCGGTTCTACCCGGACTTCGTGGCGGTACTGACCGATGGTCGCCAGATGGTGATTGAGTACAAGGGCGCGCTTCTGGCGGCGCCAGGTTCGGACGACACGGACGAGAAGCGCGCCATCGGATTGCGGTGGGAGCAGGTCAGCAAGGGCAAGGGGCTATTTCTGACAGTTGAGAAGAGGATCGGCGACCGCGATATGCGTGGTCAATTGCTCGATAAGATTGGGCGTTAGCTCTTTTCGCCGACCACCGTAGGGGCGGAAATCACGCGGCCGAGGCGAGGGCGGTAGAATGGAGCATGGCTCTGCCTTGCCCTCCTGCCAGCCGCCAAGCTTCGTCGCTCATCGCCGTTCAGTCGGCCGATTCGCACGCGCGGCAGCCATGGAAAACCATCGCTATCGGCGCTATTTCGACCGGACCATGTGAAACCATAGCATTCCGAGGATTCTCGCCGAAACCATGGCAAACCATGGCAGTCGGCATTCCCGCCAGACCATGGCAAACCATAGCAATCGACCCATCGCCGAGCCCATTGCAAACCATGGCAATCGGTGCAGCCTGCGGTGCATGCCCACGCTCTATCTGATCGCCGGCAAGATCGGCGCCGGCAAGTCGACCCTGGCGCGTCAGCTCGTGGCGCGGCCGGCGACCTTGCTGATCGGCGAGGATCACTGGACCTCGCATCTCTTCGCCGACGAGCTCAAGACGATCGACGACTACCGCCGCCTGTCCGCCAGGCTGCGCGCGGCGATGGCGCCGCACATCGTCGAGATCCTGCGGCTCGGCCTGTCGGTGGTGCTCGACTTCCCCGCCAACACGAAGGTGCAGCGCGGCTGGATGCGCGGGCTGATCGACGCGGCGCAGGTGCCGCACGAGCTGCACCTTCTGGATCTGCCCGATGCGGTCTGTCTAGAGCGGCTGCATCGGCGCAATGCCGGCGGTGCGCATCCGTTTCAGGTCACCGACGCGGAGTTCGCCCAGTTCACCCGGCACTTCTCGACGCCGGCGCCGGAGGAGGGCTTCAACGTCATCGTTCACGGGCCCTGATTCTTCGGCACCCGCACCAGCATGAGCGCGAGCAGCGCGCCCACCATCAACGCGGTCGAGACCACCAGCACACCCGCGCCGTAGCGCTCGATCAGGAAGGCGAAGCCCAGCGGCGCGCCGGCCTGCAGGATGCGCGCGGGCGCGCCGATGATGCCCAGGCGATAGCCGTAGCTTTGCGGCCCGAACAGCGCCAGCGGGACCGTGCCGCGCGCGATGGTGATGATGCCGTTGCCCAGGCCGTGCAGCACGGCGAAGGCGTAGGCGACGAGGCCGCTGCCCGACAGGGCGACGACCAGCGCGCCGATCGGGTGCGTGATCATCGCCAGCCGGCCCGAGACCAGCGGATGGAAGCGCGCCAGCACGCTGGCCTCGAAGATCCGCGCCGCCACCTGCGCCGGGCCGATCAACGCCGAGGCGGCGATCGCCGCGGCGGGCGAGGCGCCGGCCGCTTCGAGGATGCGCGGGAAGTGCGCGGCCATGCCGGCGGTCACCACCCACGCCAGCGCGAAGGCGGTGGCCAGCAGCACCAGGGTGCGATCGATCGGCACCGGCGCGTCCTTGGCTTTCTTGTCGGTGGCCGTGATCGTCGGTCGCGGCAGCAGGAAGAGATTGGCCGGCAGGCCGAGCAGGAGATGCGCGGCGGCCCAGGCGAAACAAGTCTCGCGCCAGCCCAGGGTGGCGATGCCCCAGGCGGTGAGCGGCCAGCCCACGGTACTGGCGAAGCCGGCGATCAGGGTGATGCCGGTGATCGGCTTGCGCGCGGCGGTGCCGTAGATGCGGCCCAGAGTGGCGAAGGCCGCGTCGTACAGCCCCATCGACATGCCCAGCCCCAGCGCCAGCCAGGCGAAGCCCAGCAGCACGGGTCCCTTCGCCAGCGCCAGCAGCACCAGCCCGATGGCGAAGGTGACGTTCGAGGCGGCCAGCACTGAGTTGCCGCCGACCGCGTCGATGCGCCGGCCGACGCGCGGACCGAGGAAGCCCGAGATCAGCAGCGAGGCGGAGAAGGCGCCGAAGAACCACTGGGTCGACACGCCGGTGTCGTGCGCGATGACGTCGCCCAGCACCGCTGCCAGGTAGTAACTCGAGGCCCAGGCCAGGGTCTGTGTCGTGCCGAGAACGATGACCGTCGGCAGCGTTCGATCGGACATGTCGACAGCCATGCCATGTTTCCAGAAGGATGGAAACATCGACAGACGCGGCGCTTGTCTGACGGCCGGCACAGCGCCGTTCCATGCGGCCGGCACATCGAACCAGGCGGGCATCGTCCGCAACCGTCCCCGGCGAGCGCGCGTTGCAGCAACGACCACCGCCGAGGAGATCCGCCCATGCGCGTTGCTCTTGCCCTCGCCATCGCCTTGACGGCGCTGCGTCCGCCCGTGGCGCTGGCTCTCACCGAGATGGAATGCGCCGATCTGTTCCGCAAGGCCGACGTCAACAACGATGAGGTTCTCGCCGGCGCCGAGGCCACGCGCTACCTCGCGGCGATGCGCATCTGGCCGGTGGCGCTGCCTGAAGACGGCAAGATCACCTATGCCGCCTTCGTCGAGCACTGCCGCAACGGCATCTTTCGCGAGGCGGTGAACGATCCGGACGCGCCGCTGAAGGGCGCCAACTCCTTCACCGAGGCGCAGGCCCGCGACCGCGCCGAAGCCCGCGGCTTCGTCGCGGTTTCCGGCCTGAAGAAGGACGATGCCGGCATCTGGCGAGGAACCGCGCGCATGGACGGCAAGGAATTCGCCGTGGCCATCGACTACAAGGGCAACGTGGTTTCCAAGCCGCGGTGACGTCAGGCCGTCCGGCCCTGCGCTAATCCTGGCGGCCGGCGACCGGCTCGCGCTGCCGTGCCAGGAAAGCCCGCATGAGCTCCTGTTGGCGGCTCCAGCGCAGCTTGTAGACGGCAGCCGAGTCGTGGTCGTTCTCGTCGCGGGCGAGGACGTACTTCTGCTGGAATGACCGGTTGGTGCGGACCAACTCGTCCCATTCGCGTTCGCGGCTCAAAGGAGCAGACATCGCTGGCCTCCTCTCCACGGGGACGCATATCAGCGCATGTCGCGGCGGCGATGTCACGGCGCGGCTGTGCACAGGCCTGTGAGAAAATCAGGGCCTGTGAGAGCGTGCGGGCTCGTTATGAATCCGCAGTAGAAGGTTGGCGATCTCAGGTGCACTCGGCCGCCAGGCCGGCGTGGCCCACGCCGCGCCGCACCGTCGGCCCCGCCGGCCGGGCGAAGCGCAGCAGCTCCAGCACCGACTCGTCGTCGAGCGTCGTGCCGTAGCTCGCCACGACCGCCAGCAGGTGCGGCCGCGCGCCCAGGATCTCGAGCACTTCGCAGGCGCGCGTGGCGAAATCCATCGGCGGCAGGGCGGCCAGCTGGGTCGCGGTCTCGTGGCTGCAGCCGTGGCGCTTCAGGAGCCCGCACAATTCGCGCGTGATCGCCTGTCGGATCGAAGAGGCTGGCGTCGTCTCCGGCATGGATGGACAACGCCGGCACCGGCGCACCGTTGCCGGTCGGCTGCCTTGTCGGGTCTTCCTTGGTGTTGTCTGCCGACTTCGAGCCCGGCGCCGCAAGTCTCGCACCTATGGCGCCGACCTCATGCCGTCGAGCCACTCGATGGCGAGCTGGCGCGTGGGAAACATCGCGATGGGCCGGATGCTCGAGGCCGTACCGTCGTCGAATTGCATGACCAGCTCGAGGGTGTGCGCCGAGTCGATCACGAACGCCACGGGGCCGAGGGCCTGGTCGTCCGCGACCTCGTTGGCGAAGCGCGCGAGATCGCGGATCTGCGCCGGCGTGATGTTGACCGCCGCCTGCGACAGGTCATGCAGCTTGGGATGGCCGACGAGACGGCTGCGTCGCATGTCCTCGATGAATCGCTGCCAGTCGTCCGCCGAGACCTGTCCGGACCATACGGCCTCCACAGTCCGGGCGTCGGTCGACAGGGTCCATTCGATGGGCATGCCCGGAATCCGGCGACTTGATGGGAGGGTTAAGCACAGCAACGCGACCGACTGGAATCTGATAGCCGCGATTCGTCGACAGATCATGTGAAAACTTTGATGGATGTTTTCAGTGATTCCGCGCGGTGTCACGCGGCGATTCCCGCGGATGCACATCGCCGCCTGCCTGAAGCATTTGCAACCAAGTCGCGTTGCCGGGCGTTCGAAGCGTTCGAGCAACGGATTGTTCCATGTCGCCACCGTCAGCCCCGAAGCGCCCCCTGGCGCCCTGTACCGTCGTTGCTCTCGAGGTGATCGCCGCGGCCGAAAGCCGGCGCATGCACCTCGCCGATTTCGAGCTGTCGATGCACCAGCGAGGGTGCGGTTCGCGCGAGGTGGCACGGGCGCTCGGCTCCCTGGCGCGGCGGGGCTGGGCTTCGGTCGTCGGCTCCTCCCTCAGCATCACCGATGCGGGCGAGCAGGCGGCGGCGCGCGGCGGCGCGCCCGCGTCCTCGGCCCGACGGCGCAGGCGCAGGCGCGAGCGCATGCCGCCGGGACTGTTGTGACGCCGCCCGACCTCTTGCCGGATCGTTTGGCGGAGGCTTGACGGCGGGCGTCGCGCACCTAAATCGTTCGTCGCGGGGAGCCGGATCGCCGGGCCCCGCACCGATTGGTTTCCCATGTTGCTCCCAGGAGGACGTGATGATTCGAATCGATGCGGACGATCGCCGGACGTCGTGGTTCAACCCCGAGCGTCGCGCCGACTGGCCCCGCGACGCCGAGCCTGCCGACATCCGGACGGAGGACGAGCCGGAGGTGGCGACGGCGTTTCTTTCCCCACCGCCTGCGCCCTGGCCGCGGATCTTCCCCGGTCTGTAGTCGCCGAATCCAGACCGCGGTCGCTTCGGGCCGCGGTGTGCTCTTGATCAGTCCGATGCCCTGCCGCACCGCTTCGCGTTGACCGATTCAATCGACGCGATGCCCATCCGTCACGCCCAGCCCAGCTCCTTCAGAGCCCAACCCGCGACGTCCCGAGTCCGCCCAGTCGCAATCACCTGGGTCCAGCGTCGAATATTCGTCGGCCGGGTCAAGGCCTTCAACCTGCATCCTGGCGAGGCAAGTCGCCGAAACGCTCAATGGAAGACGTCGATTTCTTCCCGCATGGCCTCGGCCAGACTGGTGCTTTGGCGTTGGACTCGACATTTGTAGGGGCGGAAATCGGGTCCGGTCGCCTCTGCCCCTAGTATGGCGGCCATGGACAGCTCCGGCCCGCCGGCCACATCCGACGCCGCCATCGACTTCGCGTCCTTCGCGCGCGATCCGCTGGGATTCGTCCGGCATGCATTCCCCTGGAGGCAGCCCGGCACCGTGCTGGCGCAGGACCAGGGACCGCGCGACTGGCAGGCGGAGATCCTGGGCGAGATCGGCCGGCGGCTCAAAGCCAACGCCGAGGCGGGAATCAGCGAGGCGATCCGCGTCGCGGTCGCCTCGGGCCACGGCATCGGCAAGTCGGCGCTGATGGCATGGATCAAGCTGTGGGCGCTGGCGACCTTCGAGGACGCCATGACGGTGATCACCGCCAACACCGAGCAGCAGCTCAGGACCAAGACCTGGCCGCAGGTGGTGAAGTGGTTCAACCTGATGAAAGGCCGCGAGCGCTTCAGCCTCGGCGAGACCGCCATCGCCAGCCGCCAGAAGGGCCACGAGAAGACCTGGCGCGGCGATCGCGTCACCTGGAGCGAGCACAACACGGAAGCGTTCGCCGGCCTGCACAATCTGCGCAAGCGCATCGTGCTGCTGTTCGACGAGGCCAGCTCCATCCCCGACTCGGTCTGGGAGGTCGCCGAAGGCGCGCTGACCGACGCCGACACCGAGATCATCTGGGCCGTCTTCGGCAACCCGACGCAATAGGTTGGTCAGGCCGTTCGTACGCAAAGGTGAGGGTAAAGGAATAGCCCACTCATGGTTGCTCGGCTAAGCTTGCTGATAGATCCAGGAGAGGCCAGATTTGATGGCGAAAGCGGATTCGGCAACACAAGCGCTGGCCCAAGCGCTAACGACGGTGGCATTGAAGGAGGCGAACGAAGCGCTCGATAGGATCCACTTCGATCATAGCGACTTTGAGGATTTCATCGACAGGCTTCATAAGGAATCTGCTACAGCTCAAGTGCTGATCTTCTATTCCTATCTCGATGACAAGGTTCAGACGCTACTCGAACAACACATGATCGGACTCGAGACGACGACTGCGCGGGAGGCGCTGTTCGGAATCAACTCACCACTTGGAACTTTCAGCAGCCGTATTCGAGTGGCGTACCACCTAGGCTGGATATCGGATGCGACGCGAGCGCGTCTAGAAGCCTTTCGAAAAGTGCGGAACGAATTTGCGCATCGGGCATTCCGAGTCTCGATCGATGATCCAGCAATCGTTGCCCAAATCAAGCTGATCGGTGATGACACCGGAGTTAAAATAAAAGACGCTATAGATTCCACAAGGTTCCTTGTTCAGGATCTTGATGAATTGCTGTGCAAGCTGATTTTCCTAGCCCATCGCACTTTTCTTGAGTTGATGATCTTCCCCATCGCCAAAAGGGTACGAATAAGCCCCGGATTACTGGGAAACAGAGAGAATCCACCGCCGAAGGTCGCGGCCTTGGTCACAATGACAGCGAACGCATTGAGCCGCATTGGGATGGTCGTTGCGCTACCCATCCTCCAAGAGAGGGCAGACGAGGGGACAGGCTAGCGGCGCTGCTTCTTCGGCCGATACACCACACTCTCCTCTCGAAACTCGATCCGCTCGGCCTCTATGGTCGCCTTGATCTTCAGCAGCGTCTCCAGCATTGGGATGACGGAGCGGAATCAATTGCAAGTCGAGCCTTGGGTGACGCTGCCGGGCAGGGTCCATTGGCACGGCGCGCCCGGCTGGCCGCCGCCGACCGGGCCGAAGCGTCCATAGGGCGTGCAGCAAAATATGGCGCCCGGTTGCGGCGGCTTGGTGATGCCGACCGGCGTCTGGGGTGCCGGCGACGGCCGCGCCGGAACGATGATCGTCGGCGGTTGAGGCGCCAGTGGCGGCTGGGGCGGCACCATGATCGGCGGCGGCGGCTGTGGCTCGCTGGGCGTGTAGGCGGATTGCGCCCGCAGGTCGCCGTCTGAATTGACCAGAACGAGGGCCATGCACGCAGCCCACAGGGTGCGTTCGCTCATGACCGCAGCATGGACCCTGTGGACCGCTGGCGCATATCACTTCAGTGGCATTCGCCGACATTTGTAGGGGCGGAAATAGGAGACGCACGAGCAGGGCGGTAGGATGCGCCCATGTGCTTCGTATCCACTCCCTCCGTCCCCCCGGTTCCGCCGCCGCCGCCGGACCCGCCCTCCGATGTCGATCCCGGCGTGAAGAGCGCGCGCGATCAGGCGCGCCGCAAGGCGCGCGCCGCGCAGGGCTACGGCTCGACCATCCTGACCGGTCCGTTGGGCGATCTCTCCCCGGTCAGCACGACGTCGGGCAAGGCGCTGCTCGGCGCCTGAAACGCGCTACAGTGGCGGCGTGACCCCAGGACGCGCCCCGCTGATCGCCCTGCTGCTGCTGACGCTCGCCGCCGGCGTGCCGCCCGTCGCCCGCGCGCAGTCGATCGGCGATCTGGCCGATCTCTTCGTGCGCATCGCCGGTCGGCCGGAGTACAGCCGCACCGGCACCACGGGCGTGCAAAAATGGCAGAAGACCCTGCGCTACGTCGTGCTGGGCGAGACGCGCGCGACGATGGGGCCACGCGTCGACGGCCACATGGCGCTGATGCGATCGCTGACCAACCTGCCGGTCGAGCGCATCGGGCCCGATGGCGGGCAGGATGCGGCGGAGCGCATCTTCGCGCGCGGCCTGGGCCGCTTCCACGTCAGCGCGCCGACGACGGCGCATGACGATGCCGCGCGCATGCCGGTCGTGAGCTTCGCCAACGCCGGCGGCACCGTGCGCTGGCGCGGCAACTTCTTCATCTTCGTCGGCCGCCGCAACGAGATGGCGGCCTTGACCCGCGGCTTCGGCACCGAGCGGCCCGATCTCGCGCGGCGCATCGAGACGGGCGCCGTTTCGTGCGCCTCGGTGCTGCACTTCGCCATCGCCGAGCATGCCATCGCCACCGCCTTCGTGTTCCTGCCCACGGACATGGACGCCTGGCGGGTCGAGCGCTGCGTCGAGGAGGAGATCACGCAGTCCTTCGGCCTGATGAACGACGTGCGCGGCAGCCGGCTCACCCTGTTCGACGACGATTTGCGGCAGCGCAAGACGCGGCTGACCGCGATCGACAAGCTGTTCCTGCGCGCGCTCTACGACCCGCGCATCCGCCCGGGCATGAACGGCTCGACGCTGAAGGCCGCGGCGCGCGAGGTGATCGGCGAGCTGCGGCCCCGGTAGGCGGCAGGTTCTTAAAGTCGGATCCGAGTATCGCTTCAATGTTCCTAATAGGGCTCGAGTCTACTCGAGCGGCTCCAATCCCTTAGGGATGTTCATATAGTCGGTTACACCGAGGTCCGCTCCGAGGACTTGGAAATTGGCCTGCGCCTCGCGGACGTAAGGTAGTGCGTACACAGAAACAGAGGGGGGACCACGAGGTCCCCCCAATGCGCTATCGGGGCAGGAAGCGGGCGAGTCCACCAAGGAACATTGCCAAGTCCTGCCATGAGATACGGAAACAAAAACTGACCTTGTGCTCGACCTTGGACCGGTCCGTTTCGATTACGCTGGTCCGCGTGTACTTGCACTCCATTGGTCTCCTAGAAATGCCGCCCGGGGGTTGCGCTCAGGGGAAAGCGAGTGAGTATTATCCCACAGAAGCGATATTGAGTCGAATCGACGCTAGAATGGCCGTCGGCGGATACAACCTTGGAGGCTTGGATGAAGCGCGACATGGATCTGATCAGAGCGCTGCTAATGGAGATTGAGAAACTCGATCGTCCTGCCATGCATGACCTCATGGGATCGGCATTCCCGGAGGATAAGAAACGACTGGTGGGACACAATCTACTGATCTTAATCCAAGCCGACTATCTGAGCGGAGTCGACGCCCACTCCATGACGGACGATGATTTTCTGAATCTCGATCTCACGTGGAAAGGCCACGAACTTCTCGATTCGATCCGTGATTCGGCGGTGTGGTCGGAGACCAAGAAGCAAATGAAGCAAGTCGGAAACGCCAGCGTTCAGTTGGTCATTGACTTGGCGACGGCGTACGCGAAGAAGCTCGCGAAGGAGAAGCTTGGCATCGAGATATAGAGGGCAGTGACGCCGGCATGGGTTGGGAAGGACAATGATGAGTTTGAGTTCGTGCGCGAGCTGTCGAAATACCCGGATCGGATCGTGGGGATCGTACTGGGCTCAATGATGGATGACCGGCTCGACACTTTGATCCGATCAAGGTGCATCGATGAGACGCCGGAGTCTGAAGACGTTTTTCGGGATGTCCTTCGCGATGGTGGTCCCGTCGGCGCGTTCAGCACCCGGATTAACGTCGGCTACTTGCTAGGCCTGTACGGAAAGGCGACCCATCGCGATCTGGTTACGATCAAAAACATCCGCAACGCCTTCGCGCACGCGAGAAAGGACCTAGATTTCAACGACGACCGCATCGGAGATCTGTGTCGCAACTTGAAGCTATTGGAACGGTCGGACGCCTATAGCGCCGGCCAAGAATGGGGCCGGCTCTTTTCGAGGATCAACCCGCAAACACCCGAGATTCCCGCGGCAGCGCCGTTGACGAATAGACAGCAGTTCGAAGTCACTTGCTCACAGTTGCTGATGATTTTCCACATCGAGGCGACTAATTTCAAACCCGCACTTCGCAAGCCTCGATACTAGGTTGGTGGCTACATTTCGTTCGACCAACATGGGATGGCAAGGCGAATGGCAAAGTTGAAAATCAGCCGATTGGTGATGAATCGGTCCACGCTGGAGAAGCTTCCCGACGATGTACGATCGGAATTCCTACTGGCCACTCACATCCTTAATGAGATCGAGACGCTCCGGCGCCTAGCTGTGTTCAGTAAGAGCCGGAGCCGGAATCACGTGATCCAACAGATTGAGCGGGGCCGTTATTTCACGATTGTCCGGTTGCTGATCGGAAAGACCGTAGAAGGTTACGAAGCGACTCGGATGCATATCGTCGAGAAGCCATCCTGGAAGAGGCAACGACAGCAAATTAGCCAAACCGGACGCGACGCCATCGACAAGGCGAAGAAGCTGTTCGGCAAGTCGAGTGTGCTGAACAAGGTTCGGAACAACCATTGCTTTCATTACCCGGAGCCCAGCCGGATCGCGGCGGGGTTCGCCCGGTTGGAACCAGAGCAGGACTGTTCCATGTACACGGACGACGCTACGACCCGCCATTGCTCCTATGCTGTGGGTGCCGACGTGGTCCTGCTTTGGACCTTGATCAACGATGTGCAGGACTGGTGGAAAGATAAGCCGGAACGACAGAAGGACCCCCTCACGGAAATGTCCGCCGAAGCCCTCGATGCAGCGGATCACGTGGTTACGTTTCTTGAACAGTTTGCAATCATGGTACTCGAACAGAACCCCGACGCGCTGGGGGACGTCCTCCCGGATGTGACCGTGATTCGCGATGCTCCCCTGTTTGACCACGTCCATATCCCTTCGGTTACCAGGCCACCCAAGAAGGTTTACAGGGAACACTGAGCGAGAAGCAGAACCCGGCATGGGAGGTGTGATAGGATTGGTCTTGGCGCGCGCGGATTCCGGCCGAAAGGTTGCAGCGAGTTGGTGATCCTGACGCAGACTTCGCATCTGTTTCGACAACCGTAGGGGCAGAAATAGGTAGGGCGCGGCACTCCCGCTACACTGCCATCATGTTGCTGAATCTGAGATACGAGCGCTTCGTCGCCGAATACCTGAAGGACCTGAACGGCACCCGTGCCTGCATCCGCGCCGGCTATGCCGCCAAGGGCGCGCGCCAGCAATCCTCGCGACTGCTGGCGCTGCCGGAAGTGCGCGATGCCATCGCTGCGCGCCAGCGCCAGCTTGCCGAGCAGTTCGAGGTGACCGAGCAGCGCGTGATTGCCGAGTTCGCCAAGCTGGCCTTCGCCAATCTTGACGATTTCATCGAGGTGCCGGCTGACGGAATCGCCCGCGTCGAGCTGGCCAAGGCCGACCGCACCCGGCGCGCCGCGCTGACCCAGGTCGTGGTCGAGGAATACGAGAACCGGTCCGGCAGCGGCGAAAGGGCACGCCGCGTGCGCATCAAGATCGCCTCGAAGCAGCACGCGCTGGATTCGCTGGCGCGCTACCTGGGCCTGTTCATCGACCGCAGCGAGGTCACCATCACCGACAATCTCGGCGACGATCTCGCCGCCGCGCGCAAGCGGGCGTGGGGCTGATCATGGCGCTGAGCGGCCGGCACCGGCGCTTCGTCGAGGCGTTCCTCAAGCGCCCAGTGGGCAAGGAAGCCTACCGCAAGGCCGGGTTCTCGCCCGGCAGGCAGGCTCACACCTACCGACTGACGCGACGACCCGAAGTCCTGGCGGCGATCAAGGAGGGACAGCACGAGCACCTTCGCGAGGCCAACCGGGTGGTCGAGCGGATCGTGGCGGCCTATGCGCGCGTGGCCTTCGCCACGATCGACGATGTGCTGGAGATCGACGCCGACGGATCCGTATCCGTGGACCTCGCTCGCGTCGAGAGCAATAGCGCCCTGAAGGGGTTCACTCTCGACGAGAGCCCGAAGTATCGATCGGGCTTCAAGGGTGTACGACGGCTGAAGATCACCCTGGCGTCAAAGCTGCATGCCCTCGACGCACTGGCGAAGCATCTCGGCCTGTTCAAGACTTGATGCCTCGTAGTGGCCGCCGCGCCGGCACTTCGGTGCTGGAACCGACGCTCGTAGGGGCGGAAATCACGAAAATCGGCTGTTGGCACTAACCTGCGGCGCATGGAACGCACCGCTTCGCTGGACAACGAGCAGCAACTGCGCGCCGACATGGCTCGGCTGTCGCGCAACCCTCTCGGATTCGTCAAGTACGCCTTCCCCTGGGGCCGGAAGGGCACGCCGCTGGAGGATGAGGAAGGCCCGCGCGACTGGCAGGCCGACATTCTGAGCGAAATCGGCCGGCAGCTGCAGGCCAATGCCGCCGCCGGCTTCGACGAGGCGATCCGGCTGGCGGTGTCCTCGGGTCACGGTGTCGGCAAGTCGGCGCTGATGGCGTGGATCAAGCTGTGGGCGCTCGCGACCTTCGAGGACGCCATGACGGTGATCACCGCCAACACCGACCAGCAGCTCCGGACCAAGACCTGGCCGCAGGTGGTGAAGTGGTTCAACCTGATGCCCTGCCGGCACTGGTTCACGTTGACCGATACGGCCATCGTCAGTGCGGAGAAGGGCCGCCAGAAGACGTGGCGCGGCGATCGCGTCACATGGAGCGCGCACAATACCGAAGCCTTCGCCGGCCTGCACAATCTCCGGCGGCGCATTGTGCTGCTGTTCGACGAGGCCAGCGCCATCGACGACAAGGTGTGGGAGGTCGCCGAAGGTGCGCTGACCGACGATAACACGGAGATCGTCTGGGTCGTCTTCGGCAACCCGACGCAGAGCAGAGGCCGCTTCCGCGAATGCTTCGGCCGGTTCCGCGATCGCTGGACCACGCGCCAGATCGACAGCCGCGCCGTGCCCGGCACCAACAAGACGCAGATCGCGCAGTGGATCGCCGACTACGGCGAGGACAGCGACTTCGTGCGCATGCGCGTGCGGGGCGAATTCCCCACCGTCGGCACCCATCAGTTCATCGGCATCGACCTGATCGAGGCGGCGCGCCAGCGCGAGCCCGAGTCTCATCTGCGCGATCCGCTGATCATCGGCGTCGACGTGGCGCGCCATGGCGACGACCGCACGGTGATCTTCTTCCGTCGCGGCCGCGATGCACGCACCATCCCGCCGATACAATTGCGAATCCCCGACCTGATGCAGGTAGCAGCCCGGGTCGCCGAGGCGGCGCGGCTGCACAATGCCGATGCGGTGTATGTCGACATGGGCATGGGCGCCGGCGTGGTGGATCGGCTGCTGCAGCTCAATGTGCCCGGCGTGATCGGCGTCGAGTTCGGGAGTGCGTCCAGTGGCGGTGGCCGCGTGGACGGGCAGGGCGCCAACTACGCCAACAAGCGCGCCGAGATGTGGGGCGAGCTGCGCGCCTGGCTGGCGCATGGCGCGATCCCCGACGATGCCGAGCTGGCGGATGATCTTGCGGGACCGGAGTACAGCTTCAACAGCCGCAGTCAGATCCAGCTTGAGCGCAAGGAGGACATGAAGAAGCGCGGATTGTCGTCTCCCGACATGGGCGATGCGCTGGCGTTGACCTTCGCCTATCCGGCGCAGGTGCGCATCATCGGCTACAGTCCGGGCGGCTTCGCGCAAGGCGGTGTGCCGGGCAAGGTCGCGGTCGAATACGACATCTTTGCCGACATCTGCTAGAAGAGTACCGTTCCAATTTGGGGATTGACCCTTTCCGGAAGAAGACCGGGCAGCAACTAAAGTCTAGTCAAATGGGTGAAGCGGACTCGCGGGCAATGGCTCAAGACAACCGAGTCTGACCCGAACCCAATATGGGCCGCTCGGCGACGGAAAGCGAACGCAGCCCGTGGCGCGGGGTCGGCAGAATGCCACTTGAGGCAATCGAGCTCACGCGATTGCCGCTCACAGGTGGTCAACAAAGTGCTAGGCTTCCATACTAGCAGGGTGTTTGGTCTGGCCGTTCGGAGGGCGCTATTACCGAGCAGCGTGTTCAAAGACGACTTGTGGCGATCTTGGCCGCTGACGTGGTGGGCTACTCCGCGTTGATGCAGCGCGCCGAGGAAGCTACCTATACCGAGTTGGAGCGGTTGAAGTGCGAAGTAATCGAGCCTGGCCTCTCCCGCCACGACGGGCGACTGATCAAGACCACGGGTGATGGCGCGTTGGCCGAGTTCGCAAGTCCGTCGGCTGCGGTGCGATGCGCGGTGGAGATACAGGAAGGCATCGCGTCAGGCAGTAGCTCCCTCAAGCTACGCATTGGTATCAATCTCGGCGAGGTTATCGTCGGGGCTGACGGCGATCTTTTTGGCGACGGGATCAACATTGCGGTCCGGCTGGAGGGGGGCGCCGATCCTGGCGGCATCCTGATTTCCGAGAAGGTGTACAGCGAGGTCGAGGGCAAGCTGGAGGTTGGCTTCGAGGACCGGGGCGAACAGCAGCTCAAGAACATCACCAGGCCGGTTCGCGCCTACGCTGTCCGCGCGGGCGAGCATCGCGTACCGATGGAGGAGCTAAGTGCCACTCCTCGGCTGCCCGCCAAGCCTTCCATCGCGGTTCTTCCGTTCGAGAACATGAGCGGCGATCCTGAGCAAGAGTATTTCGCGGACGGGATGGTTGAAGAGATCATCACCGCTCTCTCGCGGTTCAAGTTGTTGTTCGTCATCGCTCGTAACTCGAGCTTTACATTCAAAGGCAAAGCCGTCGATATCAAGGAGGTCGGGCGCAGGCTCGGCGTCCGCTATGTCCTCGAAGGGTCGGTGCGCAAGGCCTCAGGGAAAGTCCGGATCACAGGGCAGTTGATCGATGCGACTACCGGGGCACATATCTGGGCGGACACGTTCGAGCGTGACCTGACAGACATCTTCGCTCTCCAGGACGACGTCACGGTCGCTGTTGTCTCAGCCATTCAGCCGAAATTGCTTCAGACAGAGGTTGAATTGGCGGCGCGGCGGCGACCAGAGAACCTCACCGCTTATGATTTCTATCTCCGAGCCTTGCAATGGTCCTATTCGTCCACCCGCGAAGGGCATGCCGAGGCGATCAGGCTGGCCCATCGCGCCCTGGAGCTCGATCCGCGGTTCGGGGGAGCTGCGGCTCTGGCAGGGGCCTGTCATACGCTTAACGTCGGGTTGGGCTATGCGAGCGATCCTCAATTCGAACGCGACGAAGCGGTGCGGCTCCTTCACCTGGCATTGAGCGTCGACGATGGTGATCCCGATACATTGGCAAGGGCTTGTACAATCTCGGCGTTCATGGTCGGCGATAGTGAGAGGGCGATCGAATTGGCTGACCGGGCGGTCGCGCTCAATCCAAATTCATGCGCCGCATGGCGCCATAGAGGCTGGGTTTATCACAATGCGAGGCAGCCGGAGGAAGCGATCCGGAGCTTAGAACGTGGCATTCGCCTAAGCCCGATCGACCCAACCGTTTACCGGGCGCTTCTCGGGATGGCGTTGGCCTTTATTGAGCTTGGTCGCTTTAGCGAGGCCATCGTTGCTGGGAGAAAAGCTCAGCGTCAAAACCCCTCCTTCTTCGGGGTTTACCCCTGCCTCGCATCCGCTTTCGCTCTCCTCGGACACAACGCGGAGGCGCGCGCGGCGGCGGCGCGTCTGCTTGAGGTCGATCCTGCCTTTACGATATCGTCGTTTATTGCCCGGGGCGCGCTGTCAAACGCGAAGCTGTTGATTGAGGGGCTGCGGAAAGCCGGATTGCCAGAGTAAGCCCGCGTTCGCTTGTGCAGACGAACTGATCGAGCGCCAAGACGCACTGTCTGCAGTAGGCCTTACTGCGACATACTGTGCCGCGCGAGCGAAGATCGCTTTGGCCCCTGAAAGCGGACAGCGGAACTCACGGGCACCCGGAGGCAGGCTAAGAGTTCACGGCCTAGTTCTCTCATAGCGATCGACCGTCGCCGGCGAGGTCGAGCCGTACCATCTCGACGCGACCGATGGAGCCAACAGCCAGAGCAGCTTTCCAGCGAGTCTCGACACTCGTAGAGGCGGAAATTGGGAGCGGGCGACTGCGCGCATAGACTGCGCGTTATGGCCAAGATCCGATACTCATCCTCGCAGATCCAATCCATCCGCAATCAGTGCGACCGCAGGCTGGCGGCGCTGGAACGCGAGCGCTCCTCGTGGTTTACGCACTGGCAGGAAGTGTCGAAGTACATCCTGCCGCGACGCGGCCGTTTCCTCGTCTCACCCAACCAGGCCGACCGGGGCGGCAAGATCAACAGCGCGATCCTCGACGAGAGCGGCACCTTCGCCGCGCGCACCTTTGCCGCCGGCATGATGTCGGGCATCACCTCGCCGGCGCGGCCGTGGTTCCGCTTCACCCTGGGCCAGCGCGATCCGCGCCGCGACTCCGAGGAAGTGCGCGCCTGGCTCGACGACATCCGCCAGGTGACGCTCGACGCCTTCGCGCGCTCGAATGCCTACAACGCGCTGGGCTCGGTCTACGAGGAGCTCGGCGTCTTCGGCACCGGCGTGATGCTGATCGACGAGGACGAGGAGGACGACATCCGCTGCTACGCGCTGACCGTGGGCGAGTACTATCTCGGCTCCTCGGCGCGGCTCGCCATCGACACGCTGTACCGCGTCTTCCCGATGACCGTGGCGCAGCTGGTGCAGCGCTTCGGGCTGGAGTCCTGCTCCGACACGGTGGCCGACATGTACCGGCGCGGCGACCTCGACGTCGAGCACGAGGTGGTGCACGCCATCGAGCCCAACGACACCCGCGTCGAGGGCAGCGCGTTCTCCGAGGACAAGCCGTTCCGCTCGGTCTATTTCGAGCGGGGCGCGAGCGACCGGGTCCTGGCCTGCAAGGGCTACGACGAGTTCCCGGCGATGTGTCCGCGCTGGACGACGATCGGCAACGACGCCTACGGCCGCGGGCCGGGCATGGACGGCCTGCCGGCGGTGCGTACGGCGCAGCTGCTCGCGCGCCGTCACGCCGAGCTGGTCGACAAGACGGCCCGCCCGCCGATGCAGGCGCCGGCGACGCTGAAGAACGAGCCGATGTCGGCGCTGCCCGGCGGCGTGACCTTCCTGCCGTTCAGCGGCGGCGACGCCTTCAAGCCGGCCTATGTCGTGTCGCCCGCCGCGATCGTCGCGGTGCGCGAGGCGCAGAAGGAGGTGCGCCAGACGATCAGCCGCGCCTTCCACGAGGATCTCTTCCTGATGCTCTCGCAGATGGACGGCGTCCAGCCGCGCCAGAACCTCGAGGTGATCGAGCGGCGCGAGGAGAAGATGCTGATGCTCGGGCCGGCGCTCGAGCGTCTGCACGACGAGCTGCTCGACCGTTGCCTCAAGCGCGTGGTCGGCATCCTGCGGCGACGCGGGCGCTTCCCGCGGCCGCCGCGCGAGTTGACGGAATTCGGGGCACGGCTGCAGATCGAGTACATCTCGGTGCTGGCCCAGGCGCAGAAATCGGTCGGCCTGACCGCGATCGAGCGCCTGATGGCCTTCGTCGGCGGCCAGGCCGCGGTCAATCCCGCCGTGCTCGACAAGATCGACCAGGACCGCGCGGTCGAGGTCTACGCCGAGATGCTCAACGTGCCGCCCGACGTGCTGGTGTCCGATGCGAAGGTCGCGGCCATCCGCCTGCAGCGCGCGCAACAGCAGCAGCAGATGCGGGCGGCGGAGATGGCGATGACCGTGGCGAAGGGCGCCAAGGTGCTGAGCGAGACCGACGTCGGCGGCGGCGTCAATGCTCTCGAACGCATGATCGGTGGGTCATGAAGCAATGCTGTCATCCTGAGCGCAGCGAAGGATCCAGCGGTATTGCGCTCAGGCGGAAACGACGTGACCGGACCGCTCACCGCGAGGTCCTTCGCTGCGCTCAGGACGACAGACGGGTGGTTCGATGACCCGCGTCGCTGTCTGCGTGCCCTCCGGCGAGCTGCTGCATGCCGATTTCGCGCTCTCGCTCGCGGCCCTGCTGCGCCAGACCCGCGTCGAGCGCATCAGCCTGTTCAACCAGCGCATGTCGCTGCTGCCCGAAGCGCGCAACGCGCTGGTGCGCGACGCGCTGGCCGACGACGCCACGCATCTGCTGTGGCTCGACAGCGACATGATCGTGCCCTCGATCGCGCTCGATCGCCTGCTGGCGCACGACGCGCCGATCGTCGGCGCGACCTATCTGCGGCGCACGCCGCCGCATCGCCTGCTGGGCGAGCCCGACGGCAATCAGTGCGGCACGCCGCAAGGCATGACGCGCATGGTGTCGATGCCGTTCGGCTGCCTGCTGGTGCAGGCGGGCGTCTTCCATTCCCTCGCGGCGCCCTGGTTTCGACTCGACTACGAAGGCACCCGCCCGATCGGCGAGGACATCGGCTTCTGTCGCCGCGCGCGACCGCTGATCGCCGACGCCATCTTCAATGACGACTGGCTGACGACCCGGCTCTCGCATATCGGCTCGACGGCGCATCGCATCGTCGTGTCCGACGCGCTCTGAATGAATGCCGATTTACGCGCACGCCGGGTGCTCACGAAATCTCATGGTCGGTCACGGAAGACTGATGCGTCGCAGCCCTTGAAGACCGAACAACGTTAACCCAGATGGCGCGGTGCAACCCCGCGCGTCCGCGACGGCGGCAGCCAACAACCAACAACGAGCCCTTTACATCATCCTGGAGTATGCAGTCATGAAGAAGACCATGCTTGCCGTGCTGGCGATCGCGCTCAGCGCCGGTGCCAACGTCGCGCTTGCCGATGGCAGCCCTGAGCTCAACCAGCCGTTCGGCGACCGCAACAGCCCGTACGCCTACTCGATGCGCGATGCGGCGCCGTCGGTTGCCGCCGCACCCGTCGCCAGCGATGCCGACGCCTACGCGCGCCTGCAGGCCGACGGCTATCGCGCGATCGACATCGCGCGCGGCAGCGACGGTGCCTGGCACGGTACCGCGATCCGCAACGCCGCGAAGGTCGGCATCACCGTCGATCCGGCCGGCCGCATCTTCGCCAAGTAAGCGCCAGGCCCAGTGAGATCCCGCCGCGCGTCGCGCGGCGGGAACCCGCTCGCCGACTGGACGTAGCGGTACCGGGATCGCGAAGCCACGTCCATCATTCGACCCGGATTCATCTCGACACCATCGCCGCGGCTGCACGGCAATCGCGTGCTGTCGATCCTCCGCGCTCTCGGCACGGCGCGGGCGGAGCGTCGGCTCACGCCCAGGTCACGACCCGTTGAGGTCGTCGCAACTCAGGCGCAGTCCGGGTCGTTGGCCAGGCATGCGATCGCTTCGAAGCGATGCGCGCAGCTGCAAGCGGCCGATGCGCTGGGTATCGGCATGATCAGCTGGATCATCGGCGGGTTCACGCCAGGCAGTCGCTTGCGGAGCAAGCCTGGTATCCGCCTGGCGACAACCAGGCTGGCGAATCCGGTCAGCCACCAAATCCCGGAGATCACCATGCAGAGAATCACCGCACTCGCCGTTTCGGCGGCTATCGTCATGAGCACGGGCGGCGCGCTTGCGCAGTCCGCCCCCAGTGGTCCGCCCGCCAGCCCGCACGGACCCGCGACACCGATGCCGCGCCAGTCAGGCGACACCATCATACCCGTGGCGCCGCTGCCGAGCACCGGCCTGCCGGCGGACGGGGTGATCAGGACCAGGGCCGAGGCCTACAATCGTCTCGAGCAGCAGGGCTATCGCGACATCGAGGGATTGGCGCTGGGCACCGACGGCAACTGGCACGCCCAGGCGCTTCGCGGTGCCGTGGCGGTCGATGTCATGGTCGGCCCGTACGGCAGGATCTCGGCCAACTGAGCCATCCGTGATGCGTTGCCGCCGCGCCCTGGCGCGGCGGCAATCGCGCGCAGTATTTTTGTAGCGGCCGATCCAAAATTCTGCTTGGCTTGTGGCATGAGCCGCCTGCGTGAGCTGGCTGGCAGAGGAGGAAACGACCATGACCCTTGCGGAGAAGCTGGAAGCCACGCGAACGGCGAGCGCCGCGCGCATTCCGCCCGACAGGCAGGCCATCATGCATCGCGCGACCGAGGACCTGCGGAACTCAGGCGCGATGGATCGGATCGTGAAGGTCGGCCAGACGGCGCCGGCGTTCGAGCTGGCCAATCATGATGGCCGCGGCGTGTCGTCGTCGGATCTGCTGGCGGCGGGGCCGCTGGTCCTGTCGTATTTCCGAGGGTCGTGGTGACCCTATTGCAGGCATGAGCTGGAGGCTCTGCAAACGGTCTATCAGGACATCATCGGCATGGGCGCGTCGCTGGTCGTGATCTCGCCCGAGCTGCCGGAGCGCACGGCCGACATGGCGGCCAAGCACAACCTGACCTTCCCGATCCTGTGGGACGAGCGGTCGCTGGTGTCCCAGGCCTACGGCCTGGCGTTCACGCTGCCCGACGATCTCAAGGCGGTGTACCTGGGCTTCGGCAACGACCTTGCCGCGCGCAACGGCGATCCGTCGTGGCAGTTGCCGATCCCGTCGCGCTTCATCATCGACCGGGCCGGCATCGTGCGCCTCGTGCAGGCCGACCCGGACTATCGCTTCCGGCCGGAACCGGAAACGACGATCGAGGTGCTGCGCGCGGTGGCGGGCGCGTGATCCTCAATTGCCCTTGAGGATCCGCGCCGCGGCGTCGGCGAAGACCTGGCAGCCCAGCACGATGTCCTCGTCGGCGGTGTTCTCGCTGAAGTGATGCGAGATGCCGCCGATCGAGGGCACGAACATCATCGCCGCCGGCAGGCGCTGCGCCAGGACCTGCGCGTCGTGGCCGGCGCCCGAGGGCATGCGCATGTGCACGCCGGGTGCGTAGGTCTCGGCCGCCGCGTCGAAGGCATCCTGCATGCGCTCGTCCATCGGCGCGGGCATGGTGCGCGACCAGCTGACGATCTCGGCGGAGCAGGGGCCCTGCGCGTTGGCCTTGGCGACCAGCTCGGTGGCCGCCGCTTCGAGCCGCTGCAGGACCGCGGGGTCGACATCGCGGAACTGCAGCACCATCTCGGCACGCCCGGGAATGATCGCCGGCGCGCCGGGCTCGACCGTCATGAAGCCGATGGTCCACACGCTGCGCTCGGCGACCAGCGCGGGGAAGGTGTCGTGGATGGCGTTCGCCAGCCGTACCATGGCGACGCCGGCGTCCTTGCGGATCGGCATGGGCGTGGTGCCGGCGTGGTTCTGGATGCCCTTGAAGACGATACGGCAGGCGAAGATGCCGACGATCCCCGTCACCACGCCGATGCGCTTGCCCGTCGCTTCGAGCAGGCCGCCCTGCTCGATATGCGCCTCGAGATAGCCGCGATAGCGGCCGTCCTCGAGCTGCTCGCGTGGCGTATTGGCCAGGCCGGCGGCGGCCAGCGCATCGCGCAGGGTCTTTGACGCATCCTCGCGGAAGCGCGCGGCGTCGATGTCGGCCTCGCTGAGCCGGCCGGTGAACGAGCGGCTGCCGGTCATGCTGCTCCAATGGCCTTCCTCGTCGGCCCAGGAGGCGACGTCGACGGCGAGATCCTTCGTCTCCGGATCCTCGGCCAGGGCGCGCGCGACCTCGAGGCCGTAGATCACGCCCATCACGCCGTCGAGCCAGCCGCCGCGCGGCTGCGTGTCGGTATGCGAGCCCATCAGCAGGCGCGGCCCGCTCTTGGGGCTGCGGCCGATCACGTTGCCGATGCCGTCGATCACCGGCTCGAGACCGGCCTCGCGCATGCGCTGGGCCAGCCAGTGCCGGCTCTCGACGTCCTGCGGCGACAGATGCGGGCGATGCACGCCGGTCTCGTAGCGGCCGAAATCGGCGATGCGGCGCAGATCGGCCAGCAGCCTCTCACCGTTGATCCTGGGCATGCCCGTCCCTCACTCGTTTGACGACGGCACCATGATAGCAAGGAACCTGCCAACCGATCGCACCGGCTCGATCGATGGCTTTCCGGCCGGCCGCTTCGACAGCGCGGATCGCGGCGTAGCAGCGATGAACCCTGCCTCATCGACATTTCTAGGGGCAGAAATAGGGAGTGAACGACGGCGCGCGTAGTGTCGGTGCCGCATGCCGCGCGGGCATGCGGCGGCCCGGCGGCCGTCGGACCTCATCGACAGTGCGGCGGGGCGCCGGACCCGTCCGCCGGAGATCTCATGACCGACACCGCACGCGCACCGTTCGATCCCGGCGACCACAAGCAGGTGCAGGACCGCGCGCGTCACGCCAAGGATCGCGTCCGCGAGCTTGACCAGGCGATCAAGGCCTTCATGTCCCACCAGGCCGGCCGCGCCTGGATATGGGACCACCTCAGCGCCTGCGGCCTCTATCGCATGTCGGCGCGGGCCGGCGATGCGCACATGACCTACTTCCACGAGGGCGAGCGCAACATCGGCCTGCGTCTGCTGGCGCAGCTGCAGCGCGCCTGCCCCGAACTCTACGCCACCATGACCCAGGAGAATGCCGGTGACTGACACCGTCGCGACAACCGATTCCGCCAATGTGCTCGCCGACGCGCGCGAGACCCCACCCTCAACCACGGAGCAACCCCATGCGCAGGATGATGCTGCGGCCCAGGCCGACGGCGAAGCCGCCCAGGACCAGCCGCGGCAAGACGCGCCGCTCGCCTACGCCGACTTCAGCCTGCCGGAAGGCGTCGAAGTCGACGGCGAAACGCTGAGCGAGGCGCGCACGCTCTTGGGCGAGATGCGCTTGCCGCAGGAGCAGGCGCAGCGTCTGGTCGATTTCTACGCCGGCAAGATCCGCCAGTACGGCGCGGCGCAGACTGAGAACTGGGAGAAGCTCAACGAGAAATGGGTCAGCGACTTCAAGGCCGATCGCGAGATCGGCGGCGAGCGCATCCAGGAAACCATGTCCGCGGCGACCCGCGCGATGGAGCGCTTCGGCTCGCCCGGCCTGCGCGAGGCGCTGATCATGACCGGCGCCGGCAACCATCCCGAGGTCATCCGCTTCGTCGCCCGCGTCGGCCGGGCCACGACCGAGGACCGCTTCGTCGTCGCCGGCGGCGCCAGCGCCAACGCGTCGCGCAGCGCGGCGGAGGTCCTCTATCCCCAGCAGAGCCGGGACGACTGAACGCATCGGCGCGCGCGGCACGACGAGGAACGGAGCGGCTCAAAGCCGCTCTTTTCTTTTGTCGGATCGTCGTCGCGAACATTTCTAGGGGCATTAATAGGGCGATGTGGCGCGCGCGCTTATGCTTCGCGCCATGTCCAGCGTGCTCGAGGTCGACAAGGGATGTGGCGGTGATCGTGTGACGCACACGGCATCCGTCGCGGCCCAGGCCTTCGATCCGCCGGCACCAGACCATTCCCGCAAGACAAGCACGGCCGCCTGACGCGCGGCCGTACGGAGACCTTTCATGCCCGCAATCGGCAACCAGAGCCTGACGCTGGCCGACCACGCCAAGCGCCAGGACCCCAACGGCAAGGTGGCGAAGATCGTCGAGATCCTCGGCCAGACCAACGAGATCCTCACCGACATGCTGTGGCTCGAGGGCAACCTCGCGACCGGCCACAGGACGACGGTTCGCACCGGGCTGCCGGCCGCGACCTGGCGCCTGCTGAACTACGGCGTGCCCAAGGGCAAGAGCACCACGGCGCAGATCACCGACGCCTGCGGCATGCTCGAGACCTACAGCGAGATCGACTGCGCGCTCGCCAACCTGAACGGCAACAGCGCCGAGTTCCGGCTGAGCGAGGATCGCGCCTTCCTCGAAGGCATGAACCAGCAGATGGCCACGGCGGTGTTCTACGGCAACCAGTCGGTCAATCCCGAGCGCATCACCGGGTTGTCGCCGCGCTACAACCAGCTCTCGGCGACCAACGGCGTCAACGTGATCGACGCCGGCGGCCAGGGCAGCGACAACACCTCGGTGTGGGTCGTCGTGTGGGGCGACCAGAGCTGCCATGGCGTCTTTCCCAAGGGCAGCAAGGCCGGCCTGTCGCACACCGACAAGGGCCAGCAGACGGTGCTCGACGCCGACGGCAACCAGTTCGAGGCCTACCGCACCCACTTCAAGTGGGACGCCGGGCTGACCCTGCGGGACTGGCGCTACGTCGTGCGCATCGCCAACATCGACGTTAGCGATCTCGCCGGCTCGACCCCGGCCAACCTGATCAACCTGCTGATCCGCGCGGTGCACAAGCTGCCCAACCCGCGCATGGGCAGGCCGGCGATTTACTGCAACCGCGCCGTCGCGACCTGGCTCGACATCCAGGCGCTCAACAAGACCAACGTCAACCTGCGCTACGCCGAGGTCTTCGGCGAGGAAGTGCTGACCTTCCGCAGGATCCCGGTCCGGATCTGCGACGCCATCGTCAACAACGAGTCGCGCGTGACCTGATCGGTCGCGTGCGCCGCTCGTCTCATTCCCTGGAGTTCCATCATGATCTTCGACAAGCAGACTCTCTTCAGCAACGACCAGGCCGTCACCAACAGCCAGGCCTCGACCAGCTACATCGATCTCGGTGCCGTGCGCGACATCGGCGTCGGCGCGCCGATCGAGGTCTTCGCCATGATGACGGCGACGGCGCAGTCGGCCGGCAGCTCCACCCTGGTGGCGGCGATCGAGACCGATACGCAGTCCGACTTCTCGACCAAGGTGACGCTGTCGCAGACGCCGGCGATCGCGAAAGCCTCGCTGGTGCAGGGCTACGAGTTCCTGAAGCTCAAGCTGCCGCAGGGCGTGCAGCGCTACCTCAGGCTCTCCTACACGATCGGCACCGCCGATCTCACCGCCGGCACGATCCGCGCCGGTCTCATTCTCGATCGCCAGGCGCAGGCGCCCTACGCCAGCGGCCTGAACGTCTCCGGCTTCTGATCCGGGCGAGCCGGCACGTCGCCGGCTCTTCCTCCTCTTGCGACACGGTGAACCCATGACCAACCAGCCTGTCTATTCCACGCCCGCGCGCTATCGCGTGCTGGCCGACGCCTATCTCGACGACGTGCACTACCCGGCGTCGAGCGAGGCCGCCTCTGTGTTCGTCGACTATGCCGGCCATCCCGGCACGGCGCTCGAGCCGGTCGACGACGAAGGCCGCCGGCGTCAGGCCGCCTATTTCGCCAAGCGCGGCACCACCGCCGAGCGCGCCCTGGCCGAGAAGAGCCGCCTGACCCAGGGCGCCTTCGATCCCGGGAGCCTGGCGCCGGCCGCCTCGGCGGCGGACTGATCGGAGATCCACGATGCAGCTCGAAACCTACGACGAGCGCCCGCTCAGCACGGGCAATCCGCTGCCGGTGGCCGATGCTCCCGTACTGGCGGCTCTGCTGGCGCTGACGGCCTCGCTCGGCGCGCTGGTCGTCGATGCCGACGGCCGCACGATCGCCGCGGCCGAGACCAGGGCGATCTACAGCAACGAGGGCGCCACGGCGATCGCGCCCTTCGTCCTGCCGACCGCCGCCGCCGGCCTCGATTTCAGCTTCATGGTGCAGGACGCCGACGGCATCCGGGTGACGGCGGCGGCCGGCGACACCATCCGCGTCGGCACGGCGCTCAGCGGCGTGGCCGGCAAGATCGAATCGACCACCATCGGCTCCTCGGTCCGCCTCATCGCGCTCAACGCGACGGAATGGATGGCCGTCTCGATGGTCGGCAGCTGGACAGTGACGTGACATGCCGACGACACTGAGCGGCGAATCCAATGCGACCCTGCCGCAGGTCACCGTCTACACCTCGGGCTCGGGCACCTACACCGTGCCGGTCAATGCGCGCTGGCTGCGCGTCCGCGGTGTCGGCGGCGGCGGTGGCGGCCAGGGCTCGGGCACCTCGCCGGGCGCCGGCACGAACGGCGGCAACACGACGTTCGGCTCGCTGACCGGCAATGGCGGCACGAGGGGCGGTGCCTCCAGCACCACCGGCGGCGCGGGCGGCACGGCCTCGGGCGGCGACCGCAACGTCACCGGCACCCAGGGCGGCGACGGCAGCCTCGGCTACAGCTACCAGGATGGCGGCCTGGGCGGCGGCACACCGCTGGGCAACCCGGTGGCCAACCCGGCATCGCATCCCAGCGTGAACCCGCCGGCGAATACCGGCGTCGGCGGCGGCGGCGGGTCGGCCCACGATGTGGCCTCGCCCGGCGGCGGCGGGGGCGGTGGCGGCTACTTCGAGAAGATCATCGCGTCGCCGTCGGCGAGCTATTCGTACGCCGTCGGCAGTGGCGGCAGCGGCGGCTCGGCCGGCTCCGGCAGCGCGCAGAACCGCGCCGGCGCCGCCGGTGCCGCCGGCGTCCTCGTCGTCGAGGCGCACTTCTGATGGCGCGCGATCCCGACCTGATGCGCGATGTCGTCCGGCGGCTGCGCGCAACCGGCAGCCCGATCCATCCGCAGGACGCCATGGCGGCGATGGAAGGTCCCGGTGACGACGACGCGGTCCTGCGCGCCGCGCTGGGCGGCAGCGCCCAGGATCTGCAGACCGCCTTGGCAAGCCGCGTGGCCGCTGCGCGCGCCCGCGCCCGATCGTAAGGGGCTAGGACATGACCTCCATCGTCTCGATCTGCAATCTTGCGCTCTCGCGGCTGGGCACGCGGGCGACCATAGCGTCGCTCGACGAAGCCAGCACCGAGGCGCGGGTCTGCAAGGCCAACTACGCCCAGACGCGCGACGAGCTGCTGCGGGCGTTCGACTGGAACTTCGCGCGTCGCGTCGAGACCCTGGCGCTGCGCAACGAGAGCCCGCCGAGCGGCTGGAGTTTCGCCTACAGCATGCCCAACAGATGCGCGCGCTTCCGCGGCATCTGGTCCGGACCAGGCCGGACCGGCGCGCCGGTCGATTGGGCGACCGGCGGTATCGCCGACAGCGGCGGCGGCGATGCGGTGGCGATCTTCACCAACCAATCGGAGGCCGAGGGCGTCTACACGCGCGTCATCGAGAACAGCGAGCTGTTCAGCGCCGGCTTCGTGGCGGCGTTGAGCTGGAGACTGGCCGAGGCCGTCGCGCTGCCGATCACCACCAAGGACTCGATCGCCGAGCTGATGGCCAGGCGCGCGCCGCTGAAGGCCGCCGAGAGCTTCGCCATGGATGCCAACGAGGGCATCAGCACGACGCATCGGCAGGTGCCCGACTTCCTGTCGGCGCGCGGCTACACGGACTGAGCGCATCCATGGCCACACCGCTGATCCAGCCGTCCTTCGCCGCCGGCGAGCTCGCGCCCGCGCTGCATGCGCGCGTCGATCTCGCCAAGTACCATATCGGTCTCGCGACCTGCCTGAACTGGATGATCATGGCGCAGGGCGGGGCGCAGAACCGCCCGGGCACGCTGTGGGTCGGGCCGGCTTTCGACAGCACCTATCGGTCGAGGCTGATCCCCTTCCAGTTCAACACGACGCAGGCCTACGCGCTGCTCTTCGGCGAGCAGAAGATGCGCGTGATCAAGGACGGCGGCTTCGTCACCGAGGCGGCGCAGACGATCACGGGCATCACGCAGGCGAACCCCGGCGTGGTCACGATCGCAGGCCACGGGTGGTCCAACGGCGACCTGGTCCATATCGAGGGCGTCGCCGGCATGAGCGAGATCAACGGCCGCTTCTTCACCGTGGCCGGCGTCACCACCGACACCTTCCAGCTCTCCGGCGTGGATACGAGCGGCTATACCGCCTACGGCTCGGGCGGCACCGCGGCGCGGGTCTATACGCTGGCCACGCCGTATGCCGCTGCCGACCTGCCGCGCCTGAAGTTCACCCAGTCGGCGGACACGATGACGCTGACCCATCCGGACTACGCGCCGCGCGATCTGACGCGCTCGGGGCATGCGAACTGGTCGCTCGACACCATCACCTTCGCCTCGGAGCAGGCGGCGCCCACGGGCGTGGCGGCGACGCCGTCCTCGGTGAGCGGCTCGACCGGCTGGAGCTACGTCGTGACCGCGATCAACGCGGACACTGGCGAGGAATCCCTGCCATCAGGCGCCGGCAACGCGACGTTCAAGGCCGAGTCGGCATGGGACGCCGGCGCCGGCGATCTCATCACCGTGACCTGGACGGATGCCGCGAACGCGGGCTCCTACAACGTCTACAAGCAGCGCAACGGCATCTATGGCTTCGTCGGCAATGCCGGCAGCGGTGCGACGGGCTTCAAGGACGACAAGATCCGCGCCGACACGACGGACGCGCCGCCGGGTCAGCGCAATCCCTTCGACGGCGCCGACGAATGGCCCGGCTGCGCCAACTACCACGAGCAGCGCAAGTTCTTCGGCGGCTCGACCAACAAGCCGCAGACCATCTGGGCCACGGCCTCGGGCTCGTACAAGAACATGAACGTGTCGACCCCGACCCAGGACGACGACGCCATCACCCGCACCATCGCGTCGCGCCAGGTCAACGAGATCCGCCATCTGGTCAGCATGGGCGCGCTGGTCGTCTTCACGTCGGGCGCCGAGTGGATTTGCCGGCCGGGCAGCCAGTCCGACGTGCTGACGCCGGCCAACACCAATCTGCGGGCGCAATCGTATGCCGGTTCCAGCCACGCGCCGCCGATCGTGGTCAACGACTCGATCCTGTTCGTGCAGGAGAAGGGCTCGATCGTGCGCGACCTGAAGTACCAGTTCGAAAGCGACGCCTGGACGGGCGTCGACCTGTCGGTGCTGGCTTCGCATCTGTTCGACGGCCATGCGATCGAGGAATGGGCCTGGGCGCAGGTGCCGCACAAGATCGTCTGGGCGGTGCGCAACGACGGCGTGCTGCTGGCGCTGACCTACATGCGCGAGCACGAGGTCTTCGCCTGGGCGCGGCACGTCACCGAAGGCATCGTCGAATCGGTGTGCACCATCGGCGAGGGCGACGAGGACGTGCCGTACCTCCTCGTCGCGCGCACCGTCGGCGGCCAGACCGTGCGCTATGTCGAGCGCCTGCAGAGCCGGCGCTTCGCGCGCCTGCGCGATGCCTGGTTCCTCGACTGCGCACTGGTCTATGACGGCAACAACACCGTGAACGACGACGTCCTGAAAATCATGGGCGCTGGCTACGGCATGGGTGATTCGGTGACCTTGCAGGCCACCGGACATGCGCCTTTCACCGCGGCGCTTGTCGGTCGCCAATACGAGCTGCGCGCGGCCGGCGAGACGGTGCGGGTGACCGTGACGGCCTATTCCGACGCCGACACGGTGACCGCTCACCTTGAGACCGACGCGCCGGCCGCGTTGCAGGACGTCGACACCGCCGACTGGGCGCTGCTGGCGAGCAGCGTCGGCAGCCTGTGGCATCTGGAGGGGCACACGGTCGACATCTCAGATCGGGTGAGTATTTCGGCAGGAAGAGCAGCATGGCGCCGACCGAACGGATGACGCGGCGCACGGCGGGCCCTCTGTGGCTGCTGAGATTGTCCATGATGACAATGTCGCCGGGCTTCAGGGTCGGCAACAGGATGCGCTCGACGTAGGTGGTGAAGCT
>JBFXAZ010000012.1:0-77069 GCA_050183765.1 Reyranellaceae bacterium
ATAACCCGGGCTACGACTTCAACGACGAGATCCTGCCGCTGGGCGCGTCCTACTGGGTCACCCTGGTCGAGCAACAGCTGGCCAAGGAGTCGCTGCGGCAGGCGGCGGAGTAGTCGGCGGCCGCCATTCAGTTCGTCGCGCCGACGAGAGTGAATCGGCGCGGCGTGGCCGGGTCGGGCAGGCGGCCGGCGATGGTTCCCTGATCGGCACCGGCCAGCAGCTGCTTGGCATCGTCCATCACCGCCGGCGTGCGGCGGATGAACCAGTGGTTCACCGGATCGTTGTCGGGCGGGCCGTTGCGGAAGCGGTCGACCACGGGCGTGACGTCGACGGCGAAGATGTTCTCGAACAGCACGCGCATGTTGGCCGGCCCGCCGTGACCCAGGCGCGTGGTGTTGCCCTTGTACTCGTCGCTGATGGTCAAGGCCCCGTCCGACCTGGTGTGATAGACGGTGATGGCGCGGGCTGCCGACGCCAGGGGCCGCAGTTCGTTGGCGAGCGCATTGGCGTCGACATCGGCCGCCGCCAGCAGCACCTGATCGATCACCGCCGGCCGTTCGACTCCGGCCTCGCGCTCCTTCTGCAGGGCGACAATCGCGTGCTGCAGGACGAGATTGCCCATGCTGTGGGCCACGAGATGCAGACGGCGCTCGCATTGCTGGCGCCGGCTGCGCAAATCGTCGAGCCAGCGGATGAAGATGTCGAGCACGCGCGCCAGCGCGCGGCCCGAGGGCTCGGCGCGCACGTCGCGATCCTCCCTGTACTTCCGGCCGCTGACGACGCCACACGATGCCCAGGAGTAGAGGAACACGTGCTTGCCGAGTCCGACGGACAGCTCGGCCGCGCCCTGCAGGCTTTCGACGAAGGTGTTGCCGAATCCGTGAACCAGCACGACCATGTCGCCGGCCGGCAGGGCGCCGATCTCCTTGAAGATGCGCTGGCTGCCGAAGGTCGCGTCGCCGCCCGGCCTGCCGACGGCGACCGACTCGGGCGCGACGTCGGGCGGGCGTTTGAGCGTGATCTTCTTGTCCTCGACCGACATCGTGGCGCGGCCGAAGCGCAGGTCCTGGCCGCCGACCATGCTGAAGGTGTTGTCGAAGCCGGTGATCGTCGGCGTGCCGACCGGCATGCGGTTCGTGGCGAAGAAGATCAGCTTGTCGACCATGCTGGCCTCCGGGGTTTGCCGGTCTGCAGCCTATGGTCGAATTGCCGGTCTTGTCCAACAGCGGGCCGCGTGGCCCGGGAACGGCTAGGGTCCGTACTCAATAAGGGATTCCGCCGCGGCGAAGGAAATGATTCAAGTCTCGGAGAGGGTGGAGGCTTGGATGGCGAAGGTTTACTGGCTGGACGACGAAGAATGGTCACGGATCGAGCCGCTGCTGCCGCGCGGACGTCGGGGCGCGCGCGGTGTCGATGACCGGCGAGTGATCAGCGGCATCGTCCATATGCTGCGTAGCGGTGCGCGCTGGCGCGACTGCCCTGCGGTCTACGGGCCGTATACGACGGTCTACAACCGGTTCAACCGGTGGAGCTGCCAAGGCATCTGGCTGGGCATGTTCGAGGCGCTGACCGGGCGCAGCCCGGTGATCGGCACCGGCTCGATCGACAGTACGCACGTCAAGGCGCACCGCTCGGCGGGTGGCGGAAAAGGGGGGCATTCGCCGAAGCCATTGGTCGCTCGCGCGGCGGGCGGACGACCAAGATCCACGCCCTGAGCGACACACGCGGCCGGCCCCGCGTCCTGTTGCTATCCCCAGGCAACACCAACGACATCACTATGGCCGCCGACCTCGTGCAGCGCGCCGGACGCTTGCGCCGCCTGCTCGCCGACAAGGGATACGACGCCAACAGCCTGCGTCAGCTCCTCGACCGCGCCGGCACCGAAGCCGTCATCCCCTCGACAACCAGCCGCACCGTTCCAATCGCTTACGACAAACAGGCTTACCGACAGCGCAACCGCATCGAGCGTATGTTCTGTCGCCTCAAAGACTTCCGACGCGTCGCCACTCGCTACGACAAGCTCGCCGCCAACTTCCTCTCAGGCGTTCTCATCGCCGCTGCCGTCCTCTGGTGGATCTAATTGAGTCCGGACCCTAGCGCCGCTCGGCGATGGCGCCCGCGGCGTAGTTCAGGGCGCGGGCATAGAGCGGCCGATCGTGCAGCAGGCGCTCGGCGAGCTCGATGTCCTTGGCCGGCATGTCGTCGACCGGCGGGCAGGTGGCGCGCAGGCGGCTGACACGGTCAGGCGGCAGCTTCTTGGTAGCGTGCCACTCGGCCATGGTCGTGCGCACCGCCTGGGCGCGCGCGTCGAGCTCGCCCGGCAGCGCGTCGGGTCCGCCGAAGCGCGCGGTGCACACCGTCGGCAGGACCCCCAGCTCGTGCCAGGCGTAGCCCGACGGCGCGTGCATGCGCGACCAGGTCAAAGTGAGCTCGCCCTCGTTGGGCAGGCGCACCACGGTCTGCACGGTGCCCTTGCCGTAGGAGGCGCTGCCGACCAGGATCGCGCGACCGCGATCCTGCAGGGCGGCGCCGACGATCTCGGCCGCCGAGGCCGAGCGGCCGTTCATGATCGCCACGATCGGCACGCCATCAAGCAGCGCGCCGTTGCCGGAGCGGAATGTCTGGCGGCTGTCGGGATGGCGGCCGTTGGTGGTCAGCAGCAATCCGTTGTCGAGAAACAGCTCGGAAACCGAGATCGCCTGGTCGAGCAGCCCGCCGGGGTTGCCGCGCATGTCGAGGATGATGCCGGTGAGCGAGCCGGGCGGCTCGGCCTTGAGCCTCAACAGCGTGGCGCGCAACGCGTCCGTCGTGCCGCTGTTGAAGCCGGTGAGCTTGATCACCGCGACGTCGCCGCGCTGCTCCATGGAGACGGTGGTCGGGATGATCAGCTGGCGGCGCAGCGTGAAGGTGAATTCGCTGGTGTCCGACGGGCGGAAGACCGTGACCGAGACCGGCTCGCCGATGCGGCCGCGCAGGGTGCGCACGACGTCGCGCATCGGCTTGCCGGTGACGCGCTCGTTGTTGACGCCGACGATGCGGTCGCCCGGCAGGATGCCGGCGGCGGCGGCCGGCGCGCCGTCCTGCACCGAGGTGACGACGGTGGTGTCGTTCTCGGCCTGGACGGTCACGCCGATGCCGCCGGCGCCCTCGCGGTTGAAGCGGTTGTCGCGCGCCTCCTGCGGATCGGAATAGCGCGAGTTCTTGTCGAGATGCTTGGTGGTGGCGTCGAGCGCGGCCTTGACCACGCGATCGCGCGTGGCGTCCTTCATCAGCGGCGTCGCCTCGGTCAGCAGCTCGACCATCTCCGCGGCGACGTCTGCCCAGGCGCGCGAATCGTGCGGCGAGCCCGGCGTGGCGCGCTCGAGCAGCACCCGATCGCCGGCGCTCAGCCGCAAGGTGGCGCCCAGATCGTCGAGCCGCAGCTGCGGGTCGAGCGCCGCCGCGCCGCGCACCGTCTCGACGGTGAGGACGTGGAAATCGCGATCCTCGATGTAGCGGTCGGCGATGGCGCGATAGCTCGCCAGCATCACCCGGGCGGCCGATACGTCGCGGCCGGGCATGGCGATGGCCGGCAGCGGCACGGTACCGTCGGCCGACAGGCAGGAGGCAACCCCGGCCGCCGCGATCAGGATCGCCACGGTCCGCCACACTTTGCGAGCCCGCCCAACGGGGCTCAGCGATCTACGCTGGATTTCCGACATTTCCCCACACGCGCCGCCGGTCGCCGGTCAAGGCGGCGCCGCTATCGGAGGCACTCTAGCATAGCCATCCGGCCGAGCCACCCGGCAAGAGAACGACGCACCCGATCTATCGCGGCTTGAAGCGCAGGGCCCACAGCAGCCCGATGGTCGCGCCCTTGATGCGTGGCAGCAGCGCCAGGCTGAGCAGCAGCGAGGCGGGGATCCAGGCCAGGGCATGCACCCACAGCGAGGGCGACCAGGTCCGCTCGACCATCAGCACCAGCGGCACGATGATGTGGCCGATGGCGAAGATGGTGAAATAGGCGGGCGCATCGTCGGCGCGGAACGGCTCGAGGTCCTCGCCGCAGCTGGCGCAGGTCGAAACCATCTTGAGATAGGCGCGGAACAGGGTCGGCTCGCCGCAGCGCGGGCAGCGGCTGCGCCAGCCGCGCCACATGGCCGTCGAGCGATCACGCGGTTCGCCATCATCGGTGGGAATCGGCGGCGCGACGGGTTCCAAGCTGGGCGACATGGCGCAAAGATATGCCGGCGGCCGCGCCGAACCATCGCGACCTGTTGTCTCGCGTGGCGGCTTGCCGCGCAACGCTGCTAGCGACGGCGACCGCGCTTGACGCCCGGCGGCTTGCCCGGGCGATTGGCCATGCGCCGTCCGGGTGCGCGCGTGGCGTCCGCGCCGCGCGGCGCGGGACGAACCGAAGGCGCGCCGCCCACCTTCTCGATCAGCTCGAAGACCAGGCTGCCGGTGGCGATGTCGCATTCGCGCAGCCTCACGACCAGCGCGTCGCCCAGGCGATAGGTGATGCCGCTGCGTCCGCCGACCAGCGCCTGGCCCGGCTCGTCGTGACGGAAATACTCGCTGCCCAGCGTCTTGATCGGGATCAGGCCCTGCGCGCCGCTGTCCTCCAGCGCCACGAACAGGCCGAAGCGTGTCACGCCCGAGACGCGCGCATCGAAGCTCGCGCCGACGCGCTCGCTCATGTAGGCGGCCATGTAGCGGTCCATCGCCGCGCGCTCGGCCGCCACGGCGCGCCGTTCGCACTGGGAGATATGCTCGCCCATCTCGGCGAAGGCGGCGCCTTCGGCATGCGCCAGCCCGCCTTCGCCCAGGCGCAGCGCGGCGATCAGGCCGCGATGCACCAGCAGGTCGGCGTAGCGGCGGATCGGCGAGGTGAAATGCGCGTAGCGACGCAGGGCCAGGCCGAAATGGCCGATATTGTCGGGGCTGTAGATCGCCTGGCTCTGGCCGCGCAGGATGGTCTCGCTGACCAGCCGTTCGTGGGGCGAGCCCGAGGCCTTCTCCAGTGCGCGTGCAAAATCCTTCGGCCGCAGGTTGAGGCCCGGCGGCAGCCCGATGCCCAGCGAGCCGAGGAACTGGCGCAGCGATTCGAGCTTCAGCGGATCGGGCTTGTCGTGCACGCGGTACATGCAGGGCATGTGGCGCTGCTCCAGCGTCTCCGCCGCCGCGACGTTGGCCAGGATCATGAACTCCTCGATCAGCTTGTGGCTGTCGAGGCGCTGGCGCACGCCGAACTCGACGATCTGGCCCTTCTCGTCGAGTACCGCGCGCTTTTCGGGCAGGTCGAGGTCGAGCGTGCCGCGCGCGCGCCGGGCCGCGTCGAGCGCGGCATAGGCGCCGTAGAGCGGGGCCACGACGACGTCCATCAGCGGCTGCAGCTCCTCGTCGGGCCGGCCGTCGCGCGCCGCCTGCATGCGGTTGTAGGTCAGCCGCGCCGCCGAATGGATCATCGCGCGGTGGAAGCGGTGGCGCAGCATGCGGCCCTGCGCGTCGAGCCACATCTCGGCCACCATCACCGGCCGGTCTTCGCGCGGGCGCAGCGAGCACCAGCCGTTGCTGAGCTCCTCCGGCAGCATCGGCACGACGCGGTCGGGGAAGTAGACCGAGTTGCCGCGGCGATAGGCGTCGCGATCCAGGGCGTCGTCGGAACGCACGTACCAGGCGACGTCGGCGATCGCGACCATCAGGCGCCAGCCGCCCTGGTTGTCGGCGGCGCCGTCGGGCTCGGCGAAGACCGCGTCGTCGAAATCGCGCGCATCCTCGCCGTCGATGGTGACGAAGGGCACCGCGCGCAGGTCGAGGCGGTTGCCCATGGGCGCGCCGCTGCATTCGGCGGCCTGGTCGAGAGCGGCCTGCGCGAACTCGACCGGGATGTCGTTGGCGGCGATGGCGATCAGGCTGACCGTGCGCGGCTCGAACAGCGAGCCGACGCGCTCGACGACACGGCCGCGTCGCGCCAGCGGGCCGCCCAGCTGCTCGACCCAGACGACGTCGTTGGGCTGCGCCTCGCCGCGCGCGGCGGCGTCGATGGCGATCTCGAAGCGCAGCTTGCGGTCTGTCGGGCGCACGACACCGGGACCGCGCTTCTCGGTCGCCGATTCGAAGACGCCGAGGAGGCGGCGCGGGCCGGCGCCGACCTTGCGCACGATCTTCGCCTCGTAACGATTGGCGCCGCGCTTCTTCAGCGACACCAGCAGCCGGTCGCCGGCGCCGGGCGCGGCGTGATCGGTCGAGGGCAGCAACACGATCTCCGGCGGCGGCGCGCCGTCGTCGGGATTCCACCGCGCCGGTTTGGCCTGCACGTCGCCGTCGGCGTCGGGCCCGATCACCTCGACGACGAGGAACTCGGGCAGGGCGTCGGGTGCCATCAGCTCGCGCCGCGTGCCGCGGCTCACCGAACCGTCGGCGCGCAGATCGCGCAGCAGCTGCTTGAGGGCGATACGATCGGCGCCCTTCACATTGAAGGCCTTAGCGATCTCGCGCTTGCCGACGGGAACGGGACTCTCGCGGATGAAGCGCAACACGTCATCGCGCGAGGGAAGGGGAACGGGAGTCTTCTTGTTCAATCCTGGTTCTTCATGGGTTGATCAGGCGGCGTCCTTGGTCGGCGCCTTGGCCGACTTGGCGGCCGCCTTCTTCTTTGATTTCGCGCCCGCCTTCTTCGCCTTGGCGGCGGGCTGGGCCTGCGCCTCGGCGGCGGGCGCGGCCGCCTTCTTCTTCGCCGCGGCCTTGCCGCGCACCGGCTTCTTGCCGCCGCCGGCGGCGGCGCGCGCGGCGATCAGCGGCAGGGCCTGCTCCAGGGTCACGCTCTCGGGCGTGAGGTCCTTGGACAGAGTGGCGTTGACCTTGCCGTGCTTCACGTAGGGACCGTAGCGGCCGCTATAGACCTCGACCGGTTGCTGGTCGTCCGGGTGCGGACCCAGGGTGCGCAGCGGTGTCACGGCGGCTCGACCGCGACCGGGGCCCTTGGCCTCGGCCAGCAGCGCGACGGCGCGGTTCATGCCGATCGTCAGCACGTCCTCGTCGCCGGGGATCGACTTGTAGGTCGAGCCGTGGCGCACATAGGGACCGAAGCGGCCGATGCCGGCGACGATCGGCTGGCCGGTATCGGGGTGCGGCCCCAGGGTGCGCGGCAGCGCGAGGATCGCCAGCGCCTGCTCGAGCGTGACCTCGGTGGCGTTGTAGCCCTTGGGCAGCGAGGCTCGCTTGGGCTTGTCCTTGCCCTCGGGCTCGCCGAGCTGGGCATAGGCGCCGTAAGGCCCCTGGCGCACCGTTACCTGCTTACCGGTCTCGGGGTCCTCGCCCAGCACGCGCGGGCCTTCGAGCGCGCCCTCGTCGGCGTTGTCGTTGGCCACCGCCAGCTTGCGGGTGTAGCGGCACTCCGGATAGTTCGAGCAGCCGATGAAGGCGCCGAACTTGCCGAGCTTCAGGTTGAGCCGGCCGGCGTTGCAGGCGGGGCAGCCGCGCGGATCCTTGCCGTCGGCGCGTTCCGGGAAGAAGTGCGGGCCCAGCTCCATGTCGAGCTGGTCGAGCACGTCCTTGACGCGCAGCTCCTTGGTGTCGTCGACCGCGCCCTTGAACTCGCGCCAGAACTCGCGCAGCACCTCGCGCCAGTTGGCGTTGCCGCCGGAAATGTCGTCGAGCAGCTCCTCGAGATGGGCGGTGAAGCCGTACTCGACATAGCGGGTGAAGTAGCTCGACAGGAACGCGGTGACGATGCGGCCGCGGTCCTCGGGCACGAAGCGCTTGCGGTCGAGCTTCACGTAGTTGCGCGCCTGCAGCACCTCGATGATCGAGGCGTAGGTCGAGGGCCGGCCGATGCCGAGCTCCTCGAGCTTCTTCACCAGGCTGGCCTCGGAATAGCGCGGCGGCGGCTCGGTGAAATGCTGCTCGGCGAGCACGTCCTTGCGGGCGACCGCCTCGCCCTCGTTGACGTCGGGCAGGCGCGCGCCGTTCTCGTCCTCTTCATCGTCGCGGCCTTCCTCATAGAGCTTGAGGAAACCGTCGAACTTCAGAACCGAGCCGGTGGCGCGCAGGCGCACGTTCTTGTCGCCGGATTCGAGATCGACGGTGACCTGGTCGAACACCGCACTTTCCATCTGGCAGGCGACGGTGCGCTTCCAGATCAGCTCGTAAAGGCGCAGCTGGTCCTTGTCGAGGTGGCGCGCCAGCTCGTCGGGCGTGCGGAAGAGATCGGTGGGGCGGATCGCCTCGTGGGCTTCCTGCGCGTTCTTGACCTTGCTGGTGTAGAAGCGCGGCTTCTCCGGCACGTAGTCCTTGCCGTAGCGGCTGTCGATCAGCCGGCGCGTCTGGTCGCGCGCCTCGGGCGCCAGGTCGACACCGTCGGTGCGCATGTAGGTGATCAGGCCCACCGTCTCGCCGCCGATGTCGATGCCCTCGTACAGACGCTGGGCGATGCGCATGGTGTGCGCGGCACCGAAGCCCAGCTTGCGCGAGGCCTCCATCTGCAGGCTCGAGGTGATGAAGGGCGGCGGCGGGTTGCGCCGGACCTGCCGACGATCGACGCCGACCACCGTGAAGGCGCGGTGCTCGATCTGCTCCTTGGCGGCCAGCGCCTGGGCCTCGGTCGCGATGTCGAACTTGTCGAGCTTCTGGCCGTTGAGATGGGTCAGCCGCGCCTTGAACGCCTGGCCGCGCGGCGTCTCGAAGAGGGCATCGAGCGTCCAGTACTCGCGCGCCTTGAACGCCTCGATCTCGGCCTCGCGCTCGCAGATCAGGCGCAGCGCCACCGACTGCACGCGGCCGGCCGAGCGGCTGCCCGGCAGCTTGCGCCACAGCACGGGCGAGAGCGTGAAGCCCACCAGATAGTCGAGCGCGCGGCGCGCCAGGTAGGCGTCGACCAGCGGCTGGTCGATGTCGCGCGGATGGGCGACGGCGTCCTGCACCGCCTGCTTGGTGATGGCGTTGAAGGCGACGCGGCGCACGGTCACGCCGGCCAGCACCTTCTTGTGGGCGAGGATGTCGCGCACATGCCAGGAGATCGCCTCGCCCTCCCGGTCGGGGTCGGTCGCCAGATAAAGAGTCTTGGCGCCCTTCACGGCATGGGCGATGTCGTTGACCCGCTTCTGCGACTGGGAGTCGACCTCCCAGTCCATGGCGAAATCCTCGTCGGGGCGCACCGAGCCGTCCTTGGACGGCAGGTCGCGCACATGGCCGAAGCTGGCCAGCACCGTGAAGCCGGGGCCAAGATATTTGCCGATGGTCTTCGCCTTGGCCGGCGACTCGACGACGACGACGTTGCTGGTCATCCAACCCTCGCGCCTGGGGGCGGCGCGGCTCCTGGGAACCGGTTTTCCGGAGCGATTTCAGCGGTCTAGATCAGCGACACGCTGTTGCCCCGGTGCCGTTCGAGGCGTCCCGCCAGCTCCAGCTCGAGCAGCAGGGCGGCCACGTCGGCCGGCGACACATGGCACCGGCGGACCACTTCGTCAACCGGGGTGGGGGCGGGGCCGAGGCAGGCGATGACCGATTCACGCCACGGATTGGGGGGCTCTTGCCGTTTCATATCAACTGGTTGTGGTGCATGCTTGACAGCGGCCACAGGTGCGCGGATCGGCTGCCACTGGAGCGGCGTCGGGGCCGGGGCGACGGCCAGATGTGCCAGCACGTCGGCGCTCTCCTCGACCAGATGGGCGCCGTCGCGGATCAGCCGGTTGGTGCCGCGTGCGCGTGGATCGAGCGGCGAGCCGGGGACGGCGAAGACCTCGCGGCCCTGCTCGGCCGCCTGCCGCGCGGTGATCAGCGAACCGGATTGCAGCGCAGCTTCGACCACCAGCACGCCGGCGCTCAACCCCGAGACGATGCGATTGCGCCGGGGAAAGTGGCGCGCCTGCGGCCGCGTGCCCAGCGGCGCCTCCGAGACGATGGCGCCGTGCCCGGCGATGGCGCGATACAGATCGGCGTGTTCCGGCGGATAGATCACGTCGACGCCGCCGGCCAGCACCGCGACCGTGCCGGTGGGCAGCGCCGCCTCATGCGCCGCCGCATCGACGCCGCGTGCCAGGCCCGACGCGATCACCTGGCCGGCCTGGCCCAGCTCGGCGGCGAAGCGCGCCGCCAGCCGCCGGCCGTTGACCGAGGCGTTGCGCGCGCCCACCACAGCCACCGCCGGCCGCGCCAGCAGGGCGGGGTCGCCGATCACCGACAGCACCGGCGGCGCGTCGGGAATGGCGGCCAGCGAGGCTGGATAGTCGTCGTCGCCGATCACCAGAAAGCGGCCGCCCCGCTCGGCCAGGGCGGCGGCCTCGCGCTGGACCGAAGCTGCGGCCGCCGCGCGCGTATCCAGCCGCGCCGTGCGCGCCAGCTCGGGCAGGGCATCGAGCGCCGCGGTCGCCGAGCCGTAATGGCCCAGCATCTCGTGAAACGTCACTGGCCCGACGCGCGCCGTGCGCGCCAGCCGGATCCGCGCCAGCCGCTCGCCCGCGAGCGGCGGAGGGCCGGCAGAGGACATCAGCCGCAGCAGGGGCAGGGGCGTCAGCGCGTTCATGGTTCGTACCATGAACAAGAATAGATGATCTGTAAATCAACCAGAAGTTGTCACGCGGCGGATCACATGATCGGACGTCGCGCCTTGCCTCGCCGCACGAAGGCCAGCACCGCGCCGGCCGCCGCCAGGGTGGCGGCGAGCGGGCCGAAGCCTTCGAAGCCCTGCGTCGCCATCATCCAGCCGCCCAGCCCCGCGGCGCCGGCCCAGCCGATGCTGGCGCAGGTGCCGTTCAGGCCCATGACGGTGCCGCGCACGTCGTCGGGCACGTCGGCCAGCGCCGCCATGAAGGCCGGCCGGCCCAGCGCGTTGACGAAGACATAGGCGAAGGCGATGGCCACGGTGGGCACCAGGCCGGGCTGCCAGATGAACAGGGCGACGCCGGCGGCGCCGGTGCCGATCAGGCTGAAGCCGAAAATGCCCAGCCGGTCGCGCAGACGGTCGGCGAGCTGGCCGCCCAGCGCCGTGCCGACGAGGTTGCCGATCGCCATGATCAGCAGCGGCACGGCCACCGAAGCCAGCGGCAGGCTGTAGGCCTGCTGCAGGTAGGTCGCGAAATAGACGACCACGAGGCCGTAGCAGATGCGCTCGGCGATGCCCATGGTCAGCAGCATCACCACGGGCGTGGTCATGGTCTGGCGCAGCGAGAGCGGGCGGCCGCCGGCGCGCGTGACGCCATTGGCCGGCCGCGCCGTGGTGAGCCACAGGCTGATCGCGGCGAGGAAGGCCAGCACGCCGACGCAGACATTGACGCCGCGCCAGCCGATGCTGGCGCCGAGCCACGCCGCCGCCGGTACGCCGACGACCAGGGTCAGGGACTGCCCGCTCATCACCCAGCCCAGCGCGCGGCCGCGCTGCTGGTCGGGCACGCGGCCGGAGACCTCGGCGAAGACCGCGCCCATGAATACGCCGGAGCAGCCCCCGGCGATCGTCGCCCACACCGCCACCGACCAGAACTGCCCGGCCAGCGCCACGCCCATCATCGCCACGCACAGCGCCAGGGTGCCGCCGATCAGGCAGGGCCGGCGGCCCCAGCGATCCGAGGCGATGCCGGACAGGAACGAGGTGATGCCCCAGGCGATCGACGTCGCGGTCACCAGGTTGGCGACCAGCGGAATGCTGACCTCGAGATCGCGCGCCATGTCGATCAAGAGCGGCGCGCGCGTCGTGCCGCTGGCGGTGGCGGCGAAGCTGCCGAGGCACGCCGCACCGATCAGCGCCCAAGGCAGGGGCGCATTGGCGGGTGACGTATCGGTGACGACCGAGGCGGGCGATGACATGGGATGCGCGTTGTAACGGCTGGTCGCAGGGATCACGACCGCCGTTACGGCAGGTCAGCCATCCACCCTCAATACGTGCCGCGCTCGAACTCGCGGATCGGCCGCTTGCCGGGCGGGGCGATCACCGCGCCCTTGCCGTCGGGCAGCGGGCCGACGTTCTCTTCCGACGTATATGGACCGCTCACGCCCACGACCGGATCGCCGGCGACGGTGACGCGCTCCATGGTGCGGCGGCTGGGGTAGTAGTCGTGCACGGCGTAATGCTGCACCGCACGATTGTCCCACATCACCACGGTGTGCGGCCGCCAGCTCACGCGCATCTGGTATTCGGGGATGGCGGCGCGGCTGTAGAGGAACTTCAGGATCATGTCGCTCTCGTCCTCGCGCAGGCCCTTGAGCTTGACGCAGAACTGCGCCTGGACGTTGAGGATGCGGCGGCCCGAGAGCGGATGCACGCGCACCACGGGATGCCATTGCGGCGGCCACTTCGCCTCGATCTCGCGCAGCTTCTTCTGATGCGCCTCGGATGACGTGAACAATGGCCGCCACGGCTTGAAGTCGTGCAGCGCCTCCATGCCGTGGATGTAGCGCTTCATCGGCTCGCTCAGGCCGGCATACGCAGCCGTCATGCTCGAGAACAGCGTGTCGCCGCCGGTCTCGGGCGAGACCTTGGCGCGCAGGATGGTGCCCAAAGGCGGCGCGGCCCTGAACGTCTCGTCGGCGTGCCACTGATCGGTGAGATGCGGCGGGTTGTCCTTGTGGTTGTCGAGCACGATGACTTCGCGCTTGTCGTCGAGATTGGGCGAGAAGGGGTGGATGGAGAGATCACCGAAGCGGCGCCCGAAATCCATCTGCTGCTCGATGGTGATGTCCTGGTCGCGGAAGACGATCACCTCGTGACGCACCAGCGCGTCGTGGATCACCGCGAACTCGGCGTCGGTGAGCTTGCCGAGGTTCACCCCGGAGATCTCGGCGCCGATATTGCCGCCGACGCGGCGCACCTTCACATGCGGCGCGGCCGCTACGTTGGTCCTGCCGTCCATGGCCGCCTCCTAAGCCACCGCCAGGGCATAGACGCCGGTGGCGCCGTCGGGCAGCGACTGCTCGCGCCATGTCGCGCCGCCGTCCTCGGTGCCGAAGACCTGGCCCTTGCGCGTGGCGCACCACACGCGCTCGGCCTTCGATGCGCTCTGGGCGATGATCATCAGCGTGCTCTTCATCTGCACGCCGTGGTCGAAGCGTTGCCAGCTCGCGCCGAGATCGCGGCTGCGATAGAGCGAGCCCTCGTCGCTGATCGCCGCCACCGACAGCGCGGCGTACATCGTCTTCGGATCGTGCGGGCTCACGCGCACGTCGCGCGCGTAGGTCAGCGGCGAGAAGCTGCCGATGCCCATCTCCTCCCAGTGCTCGCCGCGGTCGGGGCTCCGGAACAGGCCCATGCGGTTGGCGAGGAACACCGTGCCGGGTTTCGCCGAGCTGATCGCCAGCGCGTGGCTGTCCATCATGCCCTCGGTCTCGGTGTCGCTGACGATGCGGCTCTTGAACTTGTCCTGCTTTGTGAACTCCAGCAGCTGCTCGTTGCAGCCCTGCCAGGTCTCGCCGCCGTCGGTGCTGCGCGACAGGCCGCCGACCTCGAAGGCGGCGTAGAGCGTGCCGGCATCGTCGGGGTCGAGCGCCAGTCGGATCACGCGGCAGGGGAAGCTCATCTTCACCATGCCCTTGGGCTCGGGCACGTTGAGCGCCGCCCAGGTGGTGCCGCCGTCACGGCTGCGGAACACCTGCGTGCCCTGCGTGCCGACATAGATGGTCCTGGGATCCTTGGGATGGATCAGGATCGACCACACCAGCCGGTTGTCGCCGGGCAGGTTCAGCCGCGTCCAGGTCTCGCCGCCATCGGTGCTGCGATAGGGGCCGTCCTGCGTGCCGACATAGACGGTATCGGACGCGCCGGGCTGCACGACGATGCTGCGCGCTTCGACCTGGGCGGGCAGGCCCTTGCTCAGCGCCGACCACTTGCCGTCGGCCATGTCCATGCGGAACAGCCCGCCGCTGGCGCTCGCGCCCGCGCTGTTCGAGCCCGCCACGACCGGCGCCGCGCCGGCGAAGACATACGTGCCCATGGTTTCCTCCGATTTCGTTGGCGCAACGCTACGCCTGCGCGCGGCGCGGGGGAAGGGCGCAGCGCACGGCTTTGTGAGGCGCCTGAAGCAAGCGTGAAACAAGACGTCCGTAGTCCTGATCGCTTGGTCTGCGAACGAGGTGATGGCGATGGCTTACGGCAACCTCAACCCGGGCGTGATCTTCATCCGCTGCCTTGACGGCGCGACGCTCAAGCCAGTGGAAGGCGCGACCGTCCTGCTGACATGGCTGCAAGCCGACGCCGCGTTCGGCGGCCGCCTGCAACTGTACGACGAGAAGGGCGAGATGACGGCGGCGCCGTCGGCCGAGACCAGCAAGTCGGGCGTCGCGCCGCTGAAGTTCTTCTGGGATCCGGCGAAGATCGGCGAGGCGCAGAGCGTCAGCGATTCGCCCGCGATCCGCGTGTCCGCCGTCGGGCCGGCCGCGCGCTACGGCGGCTTCTTCACCTCGACCCGCGTCAACGACCTGTACTTCACCACGCGGGTCGGCAACGAGCATGTCTTCCTGTGCATGAACTTCGGCGCGGCATGGAGCGGCGGCAAGGGCGCGTTCCAGTTCAACTCCGGCGCCAGCAACGCCATGGACGCGGCCAGCAAGGTCAAGGACATCATCGACTGGTCGTGGAAATGGGAGGACGCCTGGATCAAGGCGGCGGCCAAGGGCGGCAAGTTCTCGCCCTACATGCCCAAGCTGGTGGACATCGTGAACAACCGGCCGACCCCGGAACTCTACGCCTTCGTCGGTGGCTTCGACGTCATGATGGACAGGCAGGCTTGAAGTCGCTCGACGCTTCCGTGCGCTCGACGCGCCGGCACGGGCAGACCGCGGCGTGGCGCAGGTCGCCGATGCTACTCGCAGGCCAGTCCGGGCAGGTGGCGGGCGCACTGCGCTATGTACAGCGGCTCGCCGCCGTCGAAGACGTCGGAGGGATCGTCGCGGGCGCTTTCGCAGGCGGCGAGAAAGCTCAGGCCAAGCAGCAGGGCAAGGATGGTACGCATGGCAGTCACCGTGGCGGCAGCACGGCCGTCACCCGCACCGCGTAGGTCACGAAGGCCGAATAGGCGATGAACAGGGCGGTCTGGATGCGGTCGCTCATAGCCGCACAACGCGCGGGCCGGTCGGCCGTTGCGGTATGGCGGGATTAAGGCGGCCGACGGCGTGGAGAATGGCATAGGATGCGCCGATGCGCATGATCCTGGTCCTGTTGAGCCTGCTCGCCGCGCTGCCGGCGGGGGCGGGCGAGATTCGGCACATCCGAGTCGGCGGTGTCGATCGCACCTACTATCTGCACGTGCCGACGACGGTGAAGCCCGGCGCGCCGCTGGTGATCATGCTGCACGGCGCGACAGCGGATGGCCGCAACGACGTGCGCCGCTACGGCTGGGAGCACATGGCCGGCCAACGCGACTTCGTCATCGCCGGGCCGGACGCCCCGACCTTGCGCGCCAACGAGCCGGTGAGCGACCAGAACTTCCGTACCTGGAACCACGGCAGCCACCACACCGCGAGCAACGTTACGGTCAGCGACGACGTGGGCTTCATCGCCGCGATGATCGACGAGATCGCGCGCCTGAGCGCGATCGACCGGCGCCGCGTCTATGTCGCGGGCTTCTCCAGTGGCGGCTCGATGGCGCACCGGCTGGGCATCGAGCTCGCGGGGCGCATCGCCGCCATCGTCGCCGCCGCCGGCGGCCTGCCGCCGACCTACGGCAAGCCGGCGCGCGCCATGCCGATCCTGATCGCCGCCGGCGATCGCGATCCGGTGACGCCGGTCGAGGGCGGCAGCCGCTTCGTCGCCGATTCGCATCGCGTCACGATCGACAAGTGGCGCGCGCTCGACGGCTGTCCCGCACCGCGCAAGGTGCCCTCGGCGCCGGATCTGCTGATCGAGGTCGCGGCGCCGTGCCGCGACGGCAGCGAGGTCCGCTACATCCGCATGCTGGGCGTCGAGCACGAATGGCCGCGCACCCGGCAGATCGACCTGACCGACGAGAGCTGGACATTCTTCCAGCGCTTCAGCCTGCCGCGCTGAGCGGCGGCGCCTCGATCGGCGTCAGGCGCGCGCGTCGGCCAGATGGCAGGCGACGTCGCGGCCGTCGATCGTACGCAGCGCGGGTACCTCGACGCGGCAGCGATCGGTGGCGAGCGGGCAGCGCGGGTTGAAGGGACAGCCGCCCGGCGGGTTCATGGCGCTGGGGATTTCCCCCTGCACCGCGGCGCGACGGCGGCGCTGGCCGGGGCGCGGCACGGGCACCGCGGCGAGCAGGGTCTCGGTGTAGGGATGCAGCGGCCGGCGGTAGATCGTCTCCTTGTCGCCGATTTCGACGATGCGGCCGAGATACATCACCGCGACGCGATCGGCGATGTGGCGCACGATCCGGAGGTCGTGCGAGACGAAGACGTAGCTCAGGCCGCGCTCGCTCTGCAGATCGCGCAGCAGGTTCACGACCTGGCCCTGCACCGACACGTCGAGCGCCGAAACCGGCTCGTCGCACACGATCAATAACGGATCGAGCGCCAGCGCGCGGGCGATGCCGATGCGCTGGCGCTGCCCGCCGGAAAACTGGTGCGCGTAGCGGGTGCCGTGCTCGGGCGCGAGACCGACCATGGCCAGCAGCCCGGCCGCGCGCTCGCGGCAGTCCTTGCGCGCCATGCCGGCCAGCCGCAGCGGCTCGGTGACGATCTCGTGCACCTGCATGCGCGGATTGAGCGAGCCGTAGGGGTCCTGGAAGATCATCTGGAAGCGCCGGCGCAGCGCCTGCAGCGCGCTGCCCTCGGCCGCCGCAAGGTCCTGGCCGTCGAAGATCACCGAGCCGGCGGTAGGCTCGAGCAGGCGGATCAGCAGGCGGCCGAGCGTGGACTTGCCGCAGCCGCTCTCGCCCACCAGGCCCAGCACCTCGCCGCGCGCCACGCTGAGATCGACGCCCTCGACGGCGCGCACCGTGCCGATGCGCGTGATGCCCAGCGCGCCGCCCAGGACGGGAAAATGCTTGGTCAGCCCGCGCGCGGCGAGAAGCGCGCTCATGCCGCCTGCTCCAGTGGGCGGATGCAGGCGGCGACATGACCGGGTCCGAGCGCGAGCAACGGCGGCTCGGCGGCGCGGCAGGCCTCGATCGCGTGCGGGCAGCGCGACGCGAAGCGGCAGCCCGCGGGCAGGGCGGTGGGCGCGGGCACCGTACCTTCGATCACCGCGAGCCGCGCGTTCGGGCCGGCGTCCTCGTCGGCGACGCAGCGCAGCAGTGCGGCGGAATAGGGATGGGCGGCGGCGGCGAACAGTCTCGCCGTCCTGGCGCGCTCGACCACCCGTCCGGCGTACATGACGACGACGCGATGCGCCTGCTCGGCGACGACGCCGAGGTCATGGGTGATGAACAGGATGCCCATGCCGAACTCGGCCTGCAGGTCGGCGAGCAGGTCCATGATCTGCGCCTGGATGGTGACGTCGAGCGCGGTGGTCGGCTCGTCGGCGATCAGAAGCGCCGGCTCGCAGGCGAGTGCCGCCGCGATCATCACGCGCTGCCGCATGCCGCCCGACATGCGGTGCGGATAGTCATCGAAACGGCGCGCCGCCGAGGGGATGCCGACGCGATCGAGCAGGGCTGTGGCACGCGCCCGCGCGTCGCGGCGCGACAGCCCGCGATGCAGGCGCAGCGGCTCGGCGACATGCGCGCCGATCGACAGCAACGGATTGAGCGAGCTCATCGGCTCCTGGAAGATCATGGCGATGCGGTCGCCACGCACCCGCGACAGGGATCTTTCGTCGAGCCGCGCGAGATCGCGGCCCTCGAAGCGGATGGCACCGCGGGTGACGCGGCCCGGTTCCTGCAGGAGCCGCATGATGGCCAACGCCGTGACGCTCTTGCCGCTGCCGCTTTCGCCCACCAGGGCGACGGTTTCCCGCGCATCGACGCTGAAGCTGACCCCGTCGACCACCGTGACGGGCGCGTGCGGCGGTCCGAATGCGACAGCGAGATCGTCGATTTCCAGCAATGCCATTAAATTGACCGGACATTTAGACATTGATCCATACAATAGGCCGATCTATGGTTCGGACAAGCGTTGGACAGGGGAAAAGCAATGTTGGGGCCACTCGGCGAGGAGTTCTCGACGTTCGCGATTTCGGCGCGCTGTGCGCAGACGGGAAAGTTCGGCGTGGCGATTTCGACGCGTCCGATCGGCGTCGGCTCGCGCTGTCCGTTCGTCAAACCCGGTGTCGGCGCGGTGGTGACCATGGCGGTCACCGATCCGCGGCTGGGTCCGTTGGGCCTGCGGCTGCTCGAGCTGGGCTACTCCGCCAAGAAGACGCTCGACGAGATCGCCGCCAGCGACCCGCATATCGAGCACCGGCAGATCTCGGTGATCGATCGCGACGGCAACGCCCTGGCGCGCACCGGCGACGACAACCACGACTGGTCGGGCCATTTCTGCGAACCCGGCATGGTGGCGATGGGCAACGGCCTGATTTCCGAGCGCACCGCCTCGGCGATGGCCGACACCTTCCGGCAGATGCAGGGCGACGATCTCGAGGGGCGGCTGATGGCGGCGCTCGAGGCCGGGCGTGACGCCGGCGGCCAGCATGGCGGGCAGCACTCAGCGGCGCTCGTCGTCTATCGCCAGCACGAATATCCGCTGGTCGATCTGCGGGTCGACGAACATGTCGAGCCGATCGGCGAGCTGCGCCGCGTGTTCGACCTCTACCGGCCGCAGATCGAATACTACGAGACGCGGCCCTGGCAGCCGGCGGCGCTGGGCGTCGTCGAGGATTGGGTCGAGGCGCGCGCCAAGGCCAGAGCGAAGGCCAAGGCGCAGGCGGGCACGCCATGACCTTCACCGTCGTCGGCCGCTGCCCACGGACCAGGATGCTGGGGGTCGCCATGGCGACGCACGCGCCGGCGGTCGGCAACCGCTGCCCGGTGGTGATCCCGCGCATGGCAGCGGCCTCGGTGCAGGCGATCGCCGATCCGCGCCTGACCTTGCTGTGCACCAGGCTGATGGGGCTCGGCTATCACGCCGGCCGCATCATCCACGAGCTCGAGAGCAGCGATCCCAACGCGCAGCTGCGCCAGATCGGCGTGGTCGATGCGTGGGGCAACGCGGCGGCCATGACCGGTGCGGAGAACGGCGCCTATGCCGGCCACATCATCGGCGAAGGCTGGCTGGTGATGGGCAACGGCATCGTCGGCCCGCAGGTCACCGAGGCGATGGCGCAGTCGATGCGCACGACCGGCGCGGAGCTGCTCGAGGAGCGGCTGGTGCGCCCCGTCGAGGCCGGCGGCCGCGCCGGCGGCCAGGCCGACGGGCATTTCTCCTCCTCGATCCTGGTCTATGGCGACGAGCCGTTCGCCTACATCGACCTCAGGGTCGACGTGCACGATGAGCCCATCGGCGAATTGCGCCGGATCTTCGAGTGGTTCAGGCCATTGCTGCCGTACTACAGCGAGCGACCCTACAACCCGCGCCTGCCGCGGGACGATCGCTGGCGCGCGCAGCAGCGGACATAAGCGGAGGAAACCAGAAAGAGGTGTCGCCAACGATCTGGAGGTTCTGATGCGTGGGGTGTTTAAGACCATGATGGCGGCGGCGTTCGCCGTCGCGGCGGGCGTGTCGTCGGCGCAGGCCGAGAAGGACACGCTGGTGGTGGGCGCGTCGCTCTTCACCGATTCGATCGCGCCGACCGGCGGCGCCTATATCACGCTGAGCCTCTGTTACCAGACCTGGGAGCCGCTGGTCGCGCGCGACCACGACGACAAGCTGGTGCCGGTGCTGGCCGAGCGCTGGGAGGCGATCAGCCCGACGCAATGGCGCTTCCACCTGCGCAAGGGCGTGAAGTGGCACGACGGCACGCCGTTCACCGCCGCCGACGTCAAGTTCACCATCGACTACATCATCAATCCCAAGCAGGTCTACGCGCGCAAGACGCGCATCGCCGGCGTCGTCGGCGCCGACATCGTCGACGACTTCACGGTCGACATCCGGACCGCCCGGCCGGCGCCGCTGCTCCTGCGCGGCATGGCCGACATCCCGATCGAATCGAAGGCGCATACCGAGAAGGTCGGGCAGGCCGCGGCCCACAAGGTGCCGATGGGCACCGGCCCGTGGAAGTACGTCGAATGGGTGGCCGGCGACCACTACGACCTGGCCGCCAACGAGAACTACTGGGGCGGCCCGCCGAAGATGAAGAAGCTGCGCATCCGCGCCATTCCCGAGGGCGCCACGCGCGTCGCCTCGCTGGTCGCGGGCGAGACCGACATCATCGAGGAGGTTCCCGTCGACCTGCTGCCCTCGGTCGAGAAGCGCAAGAACCTCAGGATCGACGCCGTCGAATCGTCGGTGAGCCTGGTGCAGACCTTTGACACGCGCAAGCCGCCGTTCAACGACGTGCGCGTGCGCCTGGCGCTCGACTACGCCATCGACAAGCAGACGCTGCTCAAGCAGATGCTGGGTGGCTACGGCTCGGTGCTCGACGGTCAGCTCGTGACCAAGAACACCTTCGGGTACAACCCCAAGATCAAGGCGCGGCCCTACGATCCGGCCAAGGCCAAGGCGCTCCTGGCCGAAGCGGGCTTCCCCAAGGGCTTTCAGAACAAGATCAACACGCTGTCGGGCCGCTACCTGTCCGACGTCGACATCGCCAACGCCGTCGCCGGCATGATGAGCCAGGTCGGCGTCAACACGACGGTCAACGTCGTCGAGGGCGGCGTGTGGTCCCAGCTCGACCGTGCCCGCGACCAAGGGCCGATGTACCAGGTCGGCTGGTTCAGCGTCGGCGACGCCGACTTCAATACGGTCTGGTACACCGCGGCGGGCAAGCGCAACTACTGGAGCAACGCCGAGTACGACAAGCTGTGGCTCGAGGCGCGCTCGACCATGGACGAGGCCGCGAGGCTGCGCAATTACCACCGCATGATGGAGATCATGCACGAGGAGGTGCCGTCGATCTTCCTCTTCGGCCTGCCGCGCATCTCGGGCCGGTCGGACAAGGTCACCGGCTGGCGTCCTTCGCGCGATTCGCTGCTGCGCCTGCACGACGTGAGCGTCAAGTAGGCGAGCGGCCATGCGCTACCTCCTGCGGCGGCTGCTGCTGCTGCCGGTGCCGCTGGTCTTCGTCATCGCCTTCGTCTTCGTCGTGCTGCGGCTGACGGGCGATCCGGTGGCGATCTATCTCGGGCTCGACGCGACGCCGGAACAGGAGGCCGTGCTGCGCGCCGAGCTGCATCTCGACGAGTCCCTGCCGGTGCAGTTCGGCTATTTCCTGCTCGACCTGGCGCACGGCGACTTCGGCACCTCCATCCAGTTCAAGCAGCCGGCGATGGAGGTGGTGGCCGAACGGTTGGGCTCGACCCTGCAGCTGCTGGCGCTGGGCCTGGTCCTGGCCGTCGTGCTCGGCGTGCTGGGCGGCGTCGCCTGCGCGGTGTGGAAGGACAAGGTGCCCGACTTCGTCATCTCCGTGCTCGCGGTCGCCGGGCAATCGATGCCGAGCTTCTGGCTCGGCATCCTGCTGATCCAGGTCTTCGCGCTGGACCTGCAATGGCTGCCGACCTCGGGCAAGGGCGGCTGGGAGCACATGGTGCTGCCGGTGATCACGCTCGCCACCTTCCTCGTCCCCAACTTCATCCTGGTGATGCGCGTGAGCGTGCTGGAGACGGCGCGCGAGCAGTTCGTGATCACCGCGCGGGCGCGCGGCGCGGGGCCGGCGCGCGCGCTGTGGCTGCACGTCATGCCCAACGCCATCAATCCCGTGGTCAGCCTGATCGGCCTGCAGCTCGGCCGGCTGATGGGCGGCGCCGTGGTCACCGAATCGATCTTCGCCTGGCCGGGCGTCGGCCGGCTGATGGTCGGCGCCATCTTCCAGCGCGATGTGCCGATCGTCATCGCCGCGGTGTTCATCGTCGCCGTCACCATCGTGCTGGCCAACCTGGTCGTCGACCTGGTGCAGGCGGCGATCGACCCGCGCATCCGGATGCATTGATCCGATGAGATGGTTCGGACCGCGGCTCAAGATCCGGATCGGCGCCGTGCTGGTGCTCGGCATGTGCCTGATGGCGATCTTCGCGCCGCTGCTGGCGCCGCACGATCCCTATGTGCAGAACCTGCTGCTGCGCCTGCGCCCGCCGGTGTGGGAGGACCGCGGCAGCTGGGCCTATCCGCTGGGCACCGACAATTTCGGCCGCGATCTGCTGTCGCGCCTGATCTACGGCTCGCGCCTGTCGATCGTCGTCGGCCTGATGGCGATGATGGTGGCGCTGTCCTTCGGCACCACCCTGGGCCTGGTCGCGGGCTACATGGGCGGCCGCGTCGAGCAGGCGATCATGCGCTTCGCCGACGGCTACCAGGCGATCCCCGAGATCCTGCTGGCCATCGTCGTGGTCGCGGTGTTCGGCGGCGGCGTCACGGTGCTGGTTCTGGTGCTGGGCTTCGCCGGCTGGGAGAGCTACACGCGCGTCGCCTTCAACCTGACGCGCTCCCTGCGCGAGCGGCCCTTCGTCGAGGCTGCGCTGGCGTCCGGTGCGGGCAGCCGCTACGTCATGTGGCGCCATATCCTGCCGCAGATGTCGCCGATCCTCACCGTGATCGCCACCTTGCAGGTCGGCCAGCTCATCCTGCAGGAGACGGCGCTCAGCTTCCTCGGGCTGGGGCTGCCGCCGCCGACCGCGACCTGGGGCAATATCCTGGCCGAGGGCCGCGACCGGCTGCTGGTCGCGCCGTGGATCGCCAACCTCGCCGGCATCGCCATCGTGCTGCTGGTGCTGGGCGTCAACCTGCTGGGCAACGGCCTGCGCGAGACGCTCGATCCGCGGCGTGTGGACCGGCGATGAAAATGAAGACGGAGAGGAAATGCATCGAGGGCCCGTTCCCGCCTACTACAGGATCTACCAGGTGCTGAGCCAGCGCATCGCCTCAGGCACCTACAGGCTCGGCTCGCAGCTGCCGACGGACCTCGAGCTGATGCAGGAGTTCGACGTCAGCCGGCATACGGCGCGCTCCGCCGTCGAGCTGCTGGTGTCCGACAAGCTCGTGCAGCGCTTTCCCGGCCGCGGCACCTTCGTCCTCGAAAGCGATCCCGTCAGCCCGGACTGGAGCGCGCGCGCGCTCGAGGATCTGCGCATCGAGGATCCCGACGCACGCTTCGAGCTGTACGCCATCGAGAGCCTGGAGCCGCATGCCGACCCGCGCGTGGCCGGACTGCTGCAGGTGCCCTCGGGCCAGCGCATCCTGCGCATCTCCTGGAGCCGCGTGCGCCCGACCGGGCCGATCGCCTTCTGCGCCGCGCACCTGCCGCAGGCGCTGGCGGAACGGCTGCCGCCGGACATGGCCGAGCAGGTCACGTCGGCACATGTCATCCCGCTGATCGAGAAGTACTGCGGTGTTCAGGCCTTCCGCGTGCAGCAGGCGTCGTCGGCGATCGCCGCGGACGCCGCGCTGGCGAAACGCCTGCAGGTCGCGCCGGGCGCGCCGCTGCTGCTGCTGCAGCGCACCTACTTCGATATCCACGGCACGGCGATCTACTACTCGGACCTCTACGTCCGCTCGGATCGCTTCGTGCACCGCATCGAGCTCTTCCGCCACCGCCAGCAGATGGAGCTGGCGCGACCCATGCCGGCGCGCGACGCGGCGCCGTCCATCGACAGAAAGACGAGGTCCCGACCATGAAGAAGCCGTTTCATCTTGCGTGGTTCCTGTCGCAGGGCTACGGGCCCAAGAGCTGGCGCAGTGAGTTTCCCGGCAGCGACGTCAGCCGCTGGATGATGCCCGACATCTTCGTCGATCTCGCCAAGGGCATGGACCGCGCCTGCTTCGACTACATGATCATCGAGGATTCCTCGAACGTGCCCTACACCTACCAGGGCTCGCACAACGCCTATCTGCAATACGCCGCCAGCGCGCCCAAGCTCGATCCGGCGGTGCTGGTGCCCTACCTCACGTCGGCGACCAAGACCCTGGGCATCGTGCCCACGCTGTCGGTGTCGGAGTATCCGCCCTACCTCCTGGCGCGACTGGTGAATTCGCTCGACCACACGACGGAGGGGCGCATCGGCTGGAACTGCGTCACCGGCAGCAACGATGGCGCGGCGCAGAACTACGGCCACGAGAAGCATCGGCCGCACGACGAGCGCTATGACGTCGCCGACGAGTTCTGCGAGGTGGTCACCAGGCTGTGGGAAGCCTGGGAGCCGGACGCCGTCGTCCTCGATCGCGAGAAGCCCATGTTCGCCGATGGCAGCAAGGTCCACGCGATCAACCACGAGGGCAAGTATTTCAAGGTTCGCGGGCCGATCAACGCGCCGCGCTCGCCGCAGGGCCGCGTACCGATCTGTCAGGCCGGCGGCTCGCCGCGCGGCCAGCTCTTCGCTTCGCGCTGGGCCGACACGATCATCACCGAGGGCGGCGGCAGCGTCGCCTCGATGAAGGCCTACCGCGACAAGGTGCGCCAGCAGGCCGCCGAGCTGGGCCGCAATCCCGACGACATCAAGGTGCTGTTCCTTGCCCATCCGATCATCGATGTGAGCATGGAGGCGGCGCGGGATCGGGCGAGGATGGAGCAGGTCGAGGCCGAGACGCATCTCGACCTGCATCTGTCGGGCATGTCGCGCACCACAGGCATCGACTTCTCGAAGTTCGATCTCGACGAGCCGCTGCCGATGACGTTGACGACCAACGGCCACCAGTCCTCGCTGGTCAAGTGGCTGGGCAAGACGCCGCGCTCGATCCTGCAGACCTACGCGCGCAAGGCCGGCATCGAGTATGTCGGCACCGCCGATCACGTCGCCGGCCTGATGCAGGAGATCATGGAGGAGGTCGGCGGCGACGGCTTCCTGATCTTCAACAGCTACTTCGACCGCCGCTACGTCATCGAGGTGTGCGACGGCCTCGTGCCTGAGCTGCAGCGCCGCGGCGTGACGCGCAAGGCCTACGCTCACAAGCACCTGCGCGACAACCTGCTGGAGTTCTGACGCGCGGTTTGGCGGCCGCCTACTTGATCACGGCATATTTGAAGTTGGGCGAGCCGGTGGCGACGATCGGCATCGTCACCTTCTCGCTCATCGACCAGACGATCACCGGATGGTGGATCGGCAGGTAGACGTTCGACGCCTTGGCGATTTTCCAGGCGTCGGCGATCATACCGTCGCGCTTGGCGCTGTCTGTCTCCTTCGACATCGCCAGGATCAGCGCGTCGAGCGCCTTGTCGGACAACCCGGTGAAGTTCCAGCTGCCGCCGGTGCGGTAGAGGTAGGTGAGGATGTGGTGCGAATCGAGCGTCGGCACGCCCCAGCCGAGCAGATAGAAGCTGCTGTCGCGCTTCTGCAGCTTCGGGAAGTGCAGCGTCTTGGAGCGCGCCTGCAGATCGACACCGATGCCGATCTGCGCCAGCATGCCGACGATGGCGCGGCAGATCGCCTCGTCGTTGGCGTAGCGGTCGTCGGGGCAGTCGAGCGTTACCTTGAAGCCCCGGGCGTAGCCGGCGTCGGCCATCAGCTTCCTCGCGCCGGCAAGGTCGTGGGCCGGCCGCGCGTCGAGCGCCTTGGTCCAACCGTGCACAGCCGGAGGCGCGATGACGCCGGCCGGCGCCGAGAAGCCGCCCATCACCTTTCTGTGGATCGCCTCGACGTCGATCGCCTTGAGCATCGCCTCGCGCACGCGCGGATCGGCGAAGGGGTTCGTGCCCGCGACGTCGCCATACTTCAGCGCGGGAGCACCGACGTCGAGACCGAGGAAGAGAGTGCGCACCTGCGCCGTCTGCAGCGTCCGCAAGCCCGCGGTCGCCTTGATGCGGCCGATATCCTGCAACGGCGCGTCGAGCAGGAAATCGATCTGGCCGGAGAGCAGGGCGGCGACGCGGCTCGTCGGCTCCCTGATCGGCGTGTAGACGATCTCGTCGGGATAGTCGGCGAAGTCGGCGGCGTCCCAGTAGCCCGGGTTCCTGGCCAGCACCGTCCTGATGCCGGGATCGCGCTGCCTGACGACGAACGGGCCGGTGCCCATGGCGTTGCGCACCGCGAAGCTATCCTGCCGGTCCTTGTGGCTGGTCGGCGTGACGACGTCGTGCTTCTGCGCCCACGACCTGGACATCATGAAGATGTAGGTGAGCTGGTCGGGCAGGATCGGGTTCGGACCCCGGGTGTAGACGGTCACGGTCAGAGGATCGTCGGCCTTCACCTCCTTCACCGACGACAGGTAGTCCTTGAAGTCCGAGGTCGGCGCCATGGCGCGCCGCAAGGAGAACACCACGTCGGCCGAGGTGAAGGGCGAGCCGTCGCTGAACGTCACGCCCGGGCGCAGCTTGAACTGCCAGGCGTCGTCCGCCGTCGGCTTCCACGACAGCGCCAGGTTCGGCATCTTTCTCAGCGACGGATCGCGCTGGATCAGCGCATCGTAGATGTGCTGCGCCATCGCCGAGGTCGGACCGTCGTTCCGCGAATGGGGATCGAGCGTCAGCGCGTCGTCGGCGCTGGCCCAGCGCAGCGTCTTGGCCGCCGCCGTCGGCATCGCCAGCGAGACTGCGATCGCCGTCATCGCGATGAGGCGTGCCAGTCCCATCCCAGGCCTCCGTCCGGTGATGCGATCGGTAAGCGCTGTCCCTGACGGGCGCGCGCATGCGATTTGCGCGTGGCGGCGTACGAGTGTCAACGGCGCGCCGCTTCGCTGCTCTCACTCATGGTACGATCCTTGCGCAGGATAGCCGTTGGCCGGCGGATCGGCGGAGATCGCGATGACTCTCAACTTCTCGCTGCTGGTGTGGGTGCACACGCTTGTCAGCCTGGTGCCGCTGGTGGCCGGCGTGCCGGTGGCGCGCGGCCTGCTGGCCGGGCGCGACTCGGGCTGGTGGACCGACATCTTTCTGATCAGCGTGATCCTGACCACCGCCAGTGGCTTCATCCTGCCGGCGCCCGGCTTCACGCCGGCGGTGGGGCTGGGCGTCATCTCGACCCTGGTGATCCTCGCCATGCTGGCGGCGCGTTATCGCTTCAGGCTCGCAGGTGCCTGGCGCTGGGTGTGGCCGATCGGCCTGATGTTGTCCTTCTACTTCGACTGCTTCGTACTGGTGACGCAGCTCTTCACCAAGGTGCCGGCGCTGATGCGCACGACGCCGGTGCCCGGCGCGCCGGGTGGCGCGCTGTTCGGCGCCGTGCAGTTGGTGGTGCTGGCGGCGTTCGTGGTGCTCACGGTGATCGCCGCGCGCCGCTATCATCGCGCCGGGAGCACGGTGGCGGTTGCTGCCTAGAACCGCGTTTCTCGGATGAGCTATTGAACTGACCCGTCGGATCCAATTGAGCGACAGGAATCGCCGTGTTGCTTGGTCGGTCCGGGGTCGCAGATGGTTCAGCCGGCGGGTGAAGCCCGATCCGATGTCCTGCGGCTGACCGACGGCAGGCGACGACGACGGGCCGCCTATGGCTTTCCCCCGAACTCGGCAGAATGATAGCGTTCGCGTCATTCCATGGGGTCATCTGGTAAATGTCGGCTGAAGACTGGCCGCGTCAATAACCGAGGGTAGTGCTAGATGGTCGAATGTTCACGCGAATGCTGAAGTCCATGCAAGGGGGGGATCATGAGGGCGTGCAAAGTATTGACCTTGGCGGTTTTCGCCTTGTTTGCGGTCTTGAGCGATGCCGGGGCGCAGATGGATAGAATGTCCGGGAAATGGATATTCGATGGATGCGAATCCCAGGAGCAAACCTACAAGAGCGGGATTTGTATCGGCACCATCCGAACGCTTCTCCATGTCGGTCGAGACTTGCCGCCTTCGCATCGGTTCTGCATGCCCGCGAAAAAGTTCGAATACAGTGCCACTCCACTTGAGGAGGCACTCAGGTTGGTGCGCATCTATCTTGAAGAAACGTATTCGTCTCGACAGACGAGGATGAACGAAGAGTTTGTCCAGCTTGCCGTGGAAGCACTTCGTCGCGCATGGCCTTGCCGGTAACCATGACCTGACGGCACCGCATGGACGTTGACGTGCGTCCCTTCCGATACGTCGGGGGCAGGTCTGGTGCTGCAATCGACGCTCCATTGATTCTCGGCATTGAGGCCTTGGTCGCGCGCATCCAGAAGATATCGCGTCGCGGCCGCGGTGGAAGTCGATCGCCGTGCGGTCAATGCTGTGGCGCGTGCCTCGTCAACGCCCATTGCCAGCGGCTCGTGCGCCTGATCGATTGCCGCTCCCGTGCGTGCCGCCGCGACCAGGTCGGGGTGATGAACTGCTTGGCGCCGACACGCGGGAACTCGCCACGTACGTGCACCGGCACGAAATTGCGACCTGCGGCGGGGGGCATCGTCGGGTCCGTGTCGGCAGGATCGTCGCTTAAGGGCATACCGCGGCCGCGACGCGGGACATCCCCGTTTCCATGCCTGCGAATGTCGCGGTCGTTATGAAGTGTTCCGCCGCGACTACCGTTTATTTGCTTGTCGCTTGGCAGCGAATTCACCCCCTGCGCGGGTGCGCGCGTGGTAGCTGAACAGGAGGGGGCTGTCTGTGCATGGAGGGTTCCATGCGTGTATTTCGAATGCTGCCGCTGCTGTCGATCGCCGTCATGTGTCCGGCGGTCGCGCAAACCATCGCCGAGACGAAGAAAAGCGTCCTGCCTGTCGCCCAGGACGACAGCCGCGTCGTTGCGCGGCCATCCGCCAAGACCGGTTGCCCCGAGTACCTCGAAGGCTGCCTGCGTGAGGACAAGAGCCGCGCGCTGCTGTTGCTTGGTCTCATGAGCACGGGCAAGCGGCCGCTGGTTCTGCGCCAGCGCATCAACGAGCACCTGCCGCGCCTGCCGTCGTCGCGCGGTTTTCCCGCCGTGCCGTGACGGGCAGATCGCGATCATCACCACGACCGAAGCAGCCAGCCCGACGATCGACCAGAGCCTGATCGGTTGCGTCGAGTGGCGACATCGCGCGCTGTCGACCGTCCCTACATCGGCCGGCCGGTCGGATAGTCCGACGACGCGCTGGGCTGTTCGGGATCGCCACGCTGCAGGTCGCCCTCGGCGACCTTGCGGCCGTGGCCGGCCTGGGCGCCGGCGGTGCGGCCGCGCCGGCCCTTGATGTCGTCGTTGCTGCCGCCCGGCAGGTCGGCGCCGGTGCCGTCCAGCGCATTGTTGCGTTCGCCCGCCTCGGCGCCCGGGTAGAGCCTTTCGTGTTCCGTGGGCGATGCCATGGCATCCCTCCGCCTTTTGTCGCACTGTCATATCAACCGTGCCGAGGGCGGCGAGGTTCCGAAGCGCACCATCAGGACGAACACCCAGAATGAGCGGCATATGAGCGGCAAACCGGCTTCCCGGGCGGGATGGAAGCGCACATCCGATCAACTCGACCTGACGGGCAAGCTGGGCGAGAAGCTGCGCGGCCTGCGCGAGATGCGCGGCCTGTCGCTCGGCGAGGCGAGCGACGTCACCGGCGTTCCGCGCCCGACGCTCTCGCGCATCGAGCACAACAAGATGGCGCCGACGATCGCCGTGCTGGGCAAGGTCGTCGCGGGCTATGGCGTGCCATGGTCGACCGTTCTTCCCGACACGGTCATCGCCGACAAGCCGTCAGGCCGCAGCGCGTCGTTCTCCTCGCATCGGGGCATGGAGGTGAAGCTCGGCCTGCGCAGCGTGAAGTCGCTGCATCCCAGCAACCCGCTGTCGAGCCAGATGCGCGCGCTGGTGATGACGACCGCGCACAAGACGGTCCAGGAAGGGGGCGGCTACCTCAGTCACGCCTTCACCAAGTTCTGTTACGTCCTCGAGGGATCCCTCACCATCCACTTCAAGGGCAAGCGACCGCGCCGGCTGGAGGTCGGCGAAAGCGCCCTGTTCCCCGGCGACACGCCGCACGCCTACACCTCGCATACCGGAAAGCCGGTTCGCTTCCTGCTGGTCGTCACCAGGCTCCGCCGACCTGCATCTTGACTTACCGATCCGTACGGGTAATCGTTCGGGCATGCTCGAAGTACCCGTCCTGATCGTCGGCGGCGGCCCCGTCGGCCTCACCGCTTCCCTGATGCTCTCGCGTCTCGGCGTCCGTTCGCTGCTCGTCGAACGTCATCCCGGCACGGCCATTCATCCCAAGGCGCGCGGCATCAATGCCCGCACCATGGAGATCTTCCGCCAGCAGGGCATCGAGGACGAGGTGCGCGCGGCGGGCCTGGCGCCGGACAAGGTGGGCTTCATCGTCTGGGCCAAGACCCTCGCGGGCGAGGAGATCGAGCGCCGCGTGCCCTGGGGCCAGAGCGGCGCGCGCGCCGAGGTGACGCCCGTGCCGGCCTGCCTTTGCGCGCAGGACGCTCTCGAGCCCGTGCTGCGCCGCTGCGCCGAGCGGCAGCCCCTGGGCGAGCTGCGCTTCGATACCGAGCTGACGGCGTTCGAACGCGACGACTCCGGCGTGCTCGCCACGCTCACCAGCACGAATAACGGCGCGGTGGAGCGGGTCCGCGCCCGGTACATGATCGCGGCCGACGGCGCGCAAAGCGCTGTTCGCGCGGCCCTCGGCATCGCCATGGAGGGCCACAAGGACATCTACGACAGCGTCAATGTCCTGCTCGAGGCCGACCTGCGACCTTGGACCCAGGATCGCCCGGCGGCGCTGTACTTCATCGAGAACGAGGAGATGCGCGCCACTTTCCTCACGATCAACGCGCACGATCGCTGGGGCTTCCTGGTCAATTCGCTGCGCGCGCACGGCCGCAAGGCGGAGGATTTCACGCCGCAATACTCGGCCGAGATGATCCGTCGCGCCGTCGGCAAGCCCGACCTGCCCGTGAAAGTGCTGGGCGTCGCGCCGTGGATCGCCTCCGCCCATGTCGCCGAGCGCTACCGCGACGGCCGCGTCTTCCTCGCCGGCGACGCCGCGCACGAGGTGCCGCCGACGGGCGGCTTCGGCATGAACACCGGCGTGCAGGACGTGCAGAACCTTTGCTGGAAGCTGGCGGCCGTCCTGAAGGGCCGGGCCGGGGAGTCCCTGCTCGACAGCTACCACGACGAGCGCCAGCCGTTCGGCAAGGCGATCGCCGAGCAGGCGATGGCCAATGCGGCCTCGATGGGTCGGATGGAAAAGACCCTGCAGGGCAAGGGCGCGCGCCGCGAGTTCCTGAACGAATCGGGGCTGATTTTCGGCGCCACCTACGCATCGTGCGCCGTGGTGCCCGACGGCACGCCGCGCCCCGAGGTCGCCAACCCGGTGACCGACTACGCGCCGTCGGCCTGGCCGGGCGCCCGGGCGCCGCATGCCTGGGTGAAGAAGGACGGCGCCCGCGTCTCGACCATAGACCTGGTGGGCAATGGATTCGTGCTGCTGGCCGGCGTCCGCGGTGATGGTTGGGCTGACGCGGCGCGCTCGCTCGACGTCGCGCCTGTGACGCTGGGGGATGAGGAGCCGTGGCGCGACATCTACGGCATCGACGATTCCGGGGCCGTGCTCGTGCGGCCCGACGGACATGTTGGCTGGCGCAGCGCGGGCTCCGCGACGGCGCCCGCCCAAGCGCTCGAAGCCGCGATGGCGGCCATCCTCGGGAGGAGATGAATCCATGAAGCTCACACGCCGCACGGCGCTGATCGGAGGCGGGCTGCTCGCCTCCCGCCCGGCCTTCGCCGACGACAATCTGCGCATCGTCGTGCCGTTCGGCGCCGGCTCCGGCACCGACAACACCATGCGCGTCTTCGCCGAGGCCTATCGCGCCTCCCACGGCCGGACCGTGATCGTCGACAACAAGCCGGGCGGCGGCACGACCATCGGATCGCTCGAGGTCTCGCGCGCCAGGCCCGACGGCAACACGGTGCTCTACGCCACCGGCGGCCACACCACGAACGCCGTGCTGATGCGCAAGCTGCCCTACGATCCGATCGAGGGATTCACGCCGATCACCTTGCTGGTGCGCAGCCAGGGATTCGGGCTGATGGTGTCCGGCGAATCGCGCTTCAAGACGATCGAGCAGTATCTCGCCGCGGCGCGCGCCGAGCCGGGCAAGATCAACTATGGCTCGTCGGGCGTCGGCAACACCACGCATGTCGTGGGCGAACTGTTCTGCCGCAGCGCCAAGGTCGAGCTCACGCACGTACCCTACAAGACCACGCCGATCCAGGATGCCATCACCGGCGTCATCGACAGCTTCTTCGTCTCGCCGTCGCTCGTCCTGCAGTACCTGCGGGCGGGCAAGCTGCGCATGCTGGGCATTTCCAGCCCCAAGCGCATGCCGCAGCTGCCCGAGGTGCCGACCTTCGGCGAATACGGCATCGAAGCCGACATCCCGGGCTGGTCGGGCTTCTGGGGACCGGCCAAGCTGCCGGCGCCGATCGTCGATCGGCTCTACGCGGATTTGAAGAAGGCGGCCTACCAGAAGAGCTTCGAGAGCTACATCATCGACAACGGCGGCGTGGTCGTCGCCGAACCGCCGGCACAGTTCGCGGCTTATGTCGCGAGCGAGATCGCGCGCTACCGCCAGGTGCTGCCGCCGCTGGGCATCCAGATCGATTGACCCGGCAGGGGCCTGGAGGCGCGACCCAAGTCGCGCCCCTGCGCCGCCATGCGCCCTGTCGTTTCAATCGCCTGGATCGCGAGGCGGTTCCGGCGGCGATTCGTCGACCTGCAGGCGATAGCCGACGCCCGGCTCGGTAATCAGCAGCTCGGGATGGTCGGGCCGCGCCTCGATCTTCTGGCGCAGCTGACGGATGTAGACGCGCAGATATTGCGGGTCGGCATGGGCGTCGAGCCAGACATGCTGCAGCAGGTGGCGATGGGTCAGCACCTTGCCGGCGTGAATGACGAACTGCGCCAGCATGTCGTATTCGCGGGGCGTCAGCCGCACCTCGGCGCCGTCGACGCGCACGATGCGGCGCACCAGATCGACGCGCAGGCGGCCGCTGCGAAATTCGGACGGCGTTCCCGCCTGCTGCAGGCGATGGCGCAAGGCGGTGCGGACCCGCGCCAGCAGCTCCGGCGCCCCGAAGGGCTTGGTGACGTAGTCGTCGGCGCCGCCATCCAGCGCCGCCACCTTGCTCGTCTCCTCGCCGCGTGCGCTCAGCACCACGACCGGCACCGGGCTGAAGTCGCGCAGCGCACGCAGCGTGTCCAGCCCGTCCTGGTCGGGCAGGCCGAGATCGAGCAGCACCAGATCGGGCACGCGCCGCCGCACCTCCTTCAGCGCGTCGGCGGCGCGCGTCGCCTGGTCGACCAGGTAACCCTGCGCCGTCAATGTCGTGTTCAGCAGCCGCTGGATCGCCGGCTCGTCGTCGACCACGAGGATGCGATAGGGCCCCATGTCAGGACGCCGCCTTCAGCCGCACGCGGAACTCCGCGCCGCTGCGGTCGCCGCGGTTGGCCGCGGTGATGTCGCCGCCCTGTGCCTCGACGAAGCCGCGCGCGATCGCCAGGCCCAGCCCGGTGCCGGGACGCTTGCGATCGCCGCTGACGGCGCGGAAGAACTTGTCGAAGACATGCGGCAGGGCATCCTCGGCAATTCCCGGCCCCTCGTCGCGCACGCGCAGCTCGACCGCATCGCCCTGCATTGTGGCGCCGATATCGATTGCCGTGCCCGCCGGCGCGTATTTCGCGGCGTTGTCGATCAGATTGAACAGCGCCTGCTCGATCAGCGGAAAGTCGGCTCGCACCGGTGGCAGGCCGACGGCGATGCTCGTCCTGACGGTATGCTGCGCCAGAAGCGGCTGGGCGCGGCGCAGCACGGTCGACACCAGGTCGCCGACGTCGACCGGCTCGAGCCGCGGGGCGATGGCGCCGGCGTCGAGTCGCGTCATGTCGAGCAGGTTGCCGACGAAGCGGTTCAGCCGCTCGGCCTCCTCCTGCGCCGTCGCCAGCAGCTCCTCGCGCGCCTTCGCGTCGTAGCCGTCGTACGTGCGCAGGCTGGAGATCGCGCCGATGATCGAGGCCAGCGGGGTGCGCAGGTCGTGCGACACCGACGCCAGCATCGCCGAGCGGACGCGCTCGCGCTCCGAGGCGACTCGCTCCTCGTTGATCTGCTCGACCAGCAGCATCTTCTCGATGGCCACCGCCACCTGGTCGGCCAGCGCATCGAGCAGGCGCCGCTGCTCCGGTGCCAGCGGGCCTTCCTGCTCGCGCGGCAGCACGCCGAGCAGCGCCACCTTGCCCTGCGCCGTGCCCAGCGGCAGGAACAGCCGGCGTCCGCCGGGCAGGGTGTCCGTGCCGGCGCCGGTGGGCTGGTCGTGGTCCCACGACCAGCGCGCGGCGGCGAGGTCGGCTTCGTCGATCTCGTCTTCCGGCGGGAAGGCGGCGCGCACCTGCAGGCGCGAGGCGGCGTCGCCGCGCCGCTCGGGCATCAGCACCACGACCTCGACCTTCAGGGTGCGCGCCAGCTGCGCGACCACGACCCACAGCAGGTCGTCGAGCGTTGCGACATCGGCGATCTTGCGGCCGAAGCCGTAGAGATCGGCGCTGCGTCGGGCCTCGGCGCGCAGGCGGACGGTCTGGGTCCGCAGCCGCGAGGCGAGCGCGCTGGCCAGGATGGCGATGAACAGCAGGAAGAACAGCGCCACCACGTTGTGCGGATCGGCGACCGTGAAAGTGTGGAGCGGCGGAATGAGGAAGAAGTTGTAGGCCAGCACCGCCAGGATCGCCGCGAAGCTGGACGCCACCAGACCGTGGCGCATGGCGGAGATGAACACCGGCACGACGAAGACCAGCGAGATGTTGGCGATCGGCGCCTGACTGTGGATGCCGATGCCCGCCGCGGTGGCCAGCGCCACCATCACGGCGCCCTCCAGCAGGGCCAGCGGGTTGATCGCGTGGCGAGGACGCGACGTCGGCGGCGGTGTGGCGGGGGCGATCCCGACGGGAGCGATCTCGATGGCGATACCGCCGGCATTGCGCACCAGGCGGTCGACCACCGAGCCGTGGCGCAGCTCGAAGAAGCGCGAGCGCCGCGACTTGCCGATTACGATGCGGGTGATGTTGTTCTGGCCGCAGAAGGCCAGCACCTCCTCGTCGACGGTGCGGCCGGGCACGACGTGGACCTCGCCGCCCAGCCGCTCGGCCAGGCGCTGGGCCTCGATCAGCGAGGCGCGCTCGCTCTCGTTGAGCACCGCATGACGCTCGTTCTCGACATAGAGCGCCAGCAGCGGCGCGCGCAGCCGCTCGGCGGTGCGGCGCGCGGCGCGCACCACGTCGAGCGCCTGCGGCGAGGGATCGAGGCAGGCCAGCACGCGCTCGCCCGCCGCCCATGGCCCCTCGATGGCGTGCTGGCGCATGTAGTCGCGCATCTGCGCGTCGACGCGCTGGGCGGTGCGGCGCAGCGCCAGCTCGCGCAGCGCGGCCAGGTTGCCGGGCTGGAAGAAGTGCTTCAGGGCGCGTTCGGCCTGGGCGCGGACATAGACCTTGCCTTCGCCCAGCCGCTGGATCAGCTCGCCGGGCGTCGTGTCGACCACCTCGATCTCCTCGGCGAGGTCAATGATCGAATCGGGCACGGTCTCGCGCACCCGCACCCGCGTGATCTTGGCGACCACGTCGTTGAGGCTCTCGACATGCTGCACGTTGAGCGTGCTGTAGACGTCGATGCCGGCTTCGAGCAGCTCGACGACGTCGAGGTAGCGCTTGGGATGGCGGCTGCCAGGCGCGTTGGTGTGCGCCAGCTCGTCGATCAATGCCAGCCCGGGGTGGCGCTTGATGAGCGCGTCGAGATCGAGCTCGTCGAGGGTGCGGCCCTTGTAGTCGACGAGGCGGCGCGGCAGTACTTCCAGCCCCTCGAGCAAGGCTTCGGTCTCGGCGCGGCCATGCGTCTCCACGACGCCGATCACGACATCGACGCCCTCGCCCTGCAGGCGGCGCGCCGCCTGGAGCATCTCGTAGGTCTTGCCCACGCCGGGCGCGGCGCCGAGGAAGATCTTCAGCTTGCCGCGACCTTCGCGGCGCGCGGCCTCAAGCAACGCCTCGGGGCTCGGACGGGCAGGGTCGGTGGGGCGCGCAGTGTCGGGCATCGCGGCCGCCAGTCTACAGCGCGGGCCGCGTGCGGGTCACGGCGTCGAGACGCCCGTAGCGACTCCGTGGGCGATGAGCGACGGTGCGACAACCGCGAACGACACCCAGTAGGCGGCAAGATCGAGCGCGGTCAACCGCCGAGGATCGCGCATCATCCAGGCCACGACGGCCGCCTCCGGCCGCGGATCGCGCGCCAGCGCCTGCCGGAAGCGGATCGACCACAAGTGCATCAGGCCATAGACCGCGGCAATGGTGAAGGCCATCTCCCGGATCTGCGCAGGCTCCATGTCCGAGCGGCGGGCAAGTCCGATTATCATCATGGTCAGCGTCAGCGAGATGAGCACGATCTTGATGTTGTTCGCCCGGATCCAGGCGTCGATGCCCTCCTGCGAGGAGGGCACCGGCGAGAAGATGAAGGGGGCGCGGAACACGCGATCTCATTTCGTGGCGGGGCCACCAGACGCCTTCGGCCCGGCTTCGTCGAGCGCGAGGTTGAGCAGCAGGACGTTGACGCGCGGTTCGCCGATCAGGCCAAGCAGGCGGCCCTCGATGCGGGCCTCGATCAGGGCGCGAACGCGTTCCTCCGGCAGGCCGCGAGCCTTGGCCACACGCGGCGCCTGCAGCATCGCGGCGGCCGGGCTGATATGTGGATCGAGCCCGCTGCCCGAGGCGGTGACGAGGTCGGCCGGGATCGGCGCCGTGGTTTCCTTGCGCAGGGTGGCGACGTCACCCTTGACGCGCTCGTTGAGCGCCTTCGAGGTCGGGCCGAGGTTCGAGCCGCTCGAGCTGGCGGCGTCGAAGCCCTTCTCGCCCGCCGCCGAGGGGCGGGGGTGGAAGTACTTGTCGCCGGTGAAGGCCTGCGCCAGCAGGGCGGAGCCGACGACCTTGTCGCCGACTCGCACCAGGCTGCCGCCTGCCTGATCGCGAAAGATCAGGCCGGCGATGCCGGTCGTGGCCAGCGGATAGGCGATGCCCAGCAACACGGTCATCAGACCGAGCATGACGAGGGCGGGGCGAATTTGGCGAAGCATGGTCTTTCACTCCTGCCGCTCAGGCGAGGCCGACGGCGGCGACGAACATGTCGATGATCTTGATGCCGATGAACGGCGCGATGATGCCGCCCAGGCCGTAGACCAGCAGGTTGCGGCGCAGCAGCTCGTTGGCCGGCGCGGCGCGGTACTGCACTCCCTTCAACGCCAGCGGGATCAGCGCGACGATGATCAGCGCATTGAAGATGATCGCCGAAAGAATGGCGCTCTGCGGCGTGGCCAGGCCCATGACGTTGAGCACGCCGAGCTGCGGGTAAAGGGCGATGAACATCGCCGGGATGATGGCGAAGTACTTCGCCACGTCGTTGGCGATCGAGAAGGTGGTCAGCGCACCGCGCGTCATCAGGAGCTGCTTGCCGATGGCGACGATCTCGATGAGCTTGGTCGGATCGCTGTCGAGGTCGACCATGTTGCCGGCCTCGCGCGCCGCCGCGGTACCGGTCTGCATCGCGACGCCGACGTCCGCCTGGGCGAGGGCAGGGGCGTCGTTGGTGCCGTCGCCGCACATCGCCACGAGCTTGCCCTGCGCCTGCTCGGCGCGGATCAGGGCCAGCTTCTGTTCGGGCGTCGCCTGGGCCAGGAAATCGTCGACGCCGGCCTCGGCGGCGATCGCCGCGGCGGTCATCGGGTTGTCGCCGGTGATCATCACCGTGCGGATGCCCATACGGCGTAGTTCCGAGAAACGCTCGCGGATGCCGCCCTTGACGATGTCCTTGAGCTGCACGACGCCCAGGATGCGGCCGTCACGCGACACTGCCAGCGGTGTGCCACCCTGCTTGCCGATGCCGGCGGCAATGTCTTGCAGCTCGCGCGGGATCGCGCGGCCGCCGCCCAGGCTCTCGGCATGCGCGACGATGGCGTCGACTGCGCCCTTGCGGACCACCGCGCCGTCGATGTCGACGCCGCTCATGCGGGTCTGCGCCGTGAAGGGCACGAATGTCGCCTGGGCGCCCGCGACCACCTCGGCTCGCAGGCCGTGCTGCTGCTTGGCCAGCACGACGATCGAGCGGCCCTCGGGCGTCTCGTCGGCGAGGCTGGCGAGCTGCGCGGCCGTGGCCAGCTCCAGCGGCGTCACGCCAGGCACCGGCATGAACGCCGTGGCCTGGCGGTTGCCCAGCGTGATGGTGCCGGTCTTGTCGAGCAGCAGCGTGTCGACGTCGCCTGCCGCCTCGACGGCGCGGCCCGACATCGCCAGCACGTTGAAGCGCACCAGGCGATCCATGCCGGCGATGCCGATAGCCGACAGAAGACCGCCGATCGTGGTCGGGATCAGGGTGACGAACAGCGCGATCAGCACCACGACCGACACCGCTCCGCCGGCGAACTCGGCGAAGCTGGGCACGCTGCCCACGGCGAGGATGAAGATCAAGGTCATGCCGGCCAGCAGGATGCCGAGCGCGATCTCGTTGGGCGTCTTGTGACGCTGCGCTCCCTCGACCAGCGCGATCATGCGGTCGAGGAAGGTCGAGCCGGCGGCCGCGGTGATGCGCACCTTGATGGTGTCGGACAGAACGCGCGTACCGCCGGTGACGGCCGAACGGTCGCCGCCCGATTCGCGCACCACAGGCGCGGATTCGCCGGTGATTGCCGATTCATCTACGGTGGCCACGCCGTGGATCACCTCGCCATCGGCCGGGATCAGCTCGCCGGCTGTGACCTCGACGGTATCGTTGACGCGCAGCTCGGTGGCCGAGACGGTCTCGTACACGTCGCCGAAACCAATCAGGCGGCGCGCCTTGGTGTCCTGGCGCATGCGGCGCAGCGACGCCGCCTGGGCACGGCCGCGGCCCTCGGCCACGGCCTCGGCGAAGGTGGCGAACAGCACCGTGATCCACAGCCAGGCGACGATCTGCGTATTGAAGCCGATACGCGCGAGCATCTCGAGGCGCGCGGCAACCGTCGTCGCGACTCCCTCCGGCTGCATGAAGAAGATGTCGATGATGTCGCGCGCGAGCAGGATGGTCGCGACGAACGCCACCAGCTCGACGGTGAACATCACCGGGTTGCGCGCCAGCAGTCGCGGGTCGAGCTTCTTGAACGACTCGACCAGGGCGACGCGGACCATCGCGCCATCCATGCCGGCGAATTTCTTGCGGGAAGCCATGACAGTGATCTCCGCTCAGAAGAGCTTGCCGGCGGCGCCGGCCAGGTGTTCGGCGATCGGGCCAAGGGTGAGCGCCGGAAGGAACGTCAGCCCGCCGACAATCAGGATGACGCCGACCAGCAGACCGACCCACAGCAGCCCGTGCGTCGGCAGCGTGCCCAGGCCCTGGGCAGCCTTGCGCTTGGCCGCGAGCGAGCCGGCGATGGCCAGCACGGGCACGATGATGGCGAAGCGGCCGATGAACATGTTCACCGCCAGGGCGCTGTTCCAGAACAGCGAGTTGCCGGTCAGGCCGGCGAAGGCGCTGCCGTTGTTGCCGGCCGCCGACGCCGTCGCGTAGAGCATCTCGGTGAAGCCGTGCGGACCGGGATCCTGCACGCCGGCGGTGGCCGCCGGCAGCACCGCGGCGAGGCCCATCGCGCCGAGCACGGCGAGCGCCGGCGCGAGGATGGCGATCACCGCCATCTTGATCTCGCGCGCCTCGATCTTCTTGCCGACGTACTCCGGCGTGCGCCCGACCATCAGGCCGGCGATGAACACAGAGAGGATGCAGAAGACCAGCATGCCGTAGAGACCGGCGCCGACGCCGCCGACGATGATCTCGCCCAGCAGGATGTTGATCAGCGGGATCATGCCACCCAGCGCGGTGAAGCTGTCGTGCATGCCGTTGACCGCGCCGCACGAGGCCGCGGTGGTGATCACGGCGAACAGCGAGGTCGCGGCGATGCCGAAGCGCACCTCCTTGCCCTCCATGTTGCCGCCGGCCGGATCGACGCCGGCGGCTGCCAGGGCGGGGCTCAGCCCGCTCTCGGACCAGTAGGCGAAGAGCACGCCCGAGATGAACAGCACGCCCATGGCGGCGAGCAGGGCCCAGCCCTGGCGCTCGTCGCCGACGATGCGGCCGAATACGTTGGTCAGCGCCGCGCCGAGCGCGAAGATCAGCACCATCTGCACGAAGTTCGACAGCGCCGTCGGATTCTCGAACGGATGGGCGGAGTTGGAATTGAAGAAGCCGCCGCCGTTGGTGCCGAACATCTTGATCGACAGCTGCGAGGCCACCGGACCCAGCGCGATGGTCTGCTTGCCGCCCTCGACGGTGGCGGCGTCGACATAGGCGGAAAGCGTCTGCGGCACGCCCTGCCAGACGAAGAACAGCGCGGCGACGAAGGAGACCGGCAGCAGCACGTAGAAGGTGATGCGCGTCAGGTCGGTCCAGAAATTGCCGATCGTGCCCGACCCCGTGCGCGCGAAGGCGCGCGACAGCGCCACGGCGATGGCGACGCCGGTCGCGGCGGAGACGAAGTTCTGCACCGTCAGCGCCGCCATCTGGGTCAGGTAGCTCAGCGTCGACTCGCCGCCGTAGTTCTGCCAGTTGGTGTTGGTGACGAAGCTCACCGCCGTGTTGAAGGCGAGGTCGGGCGCCACGCCGGCCATGTCCTGCGGGTTGAAGGGCAGGAAGGCCTGCAGGCGCTGGATCGCGTAGACCAGGACGATGCCGGCGAGGTTGAACACCAGCATGGCGAGCGCGTACTCCTTCCACGACTGCTCGGCCTTCGGATCGATGCCGCTCAAGCGGTAGAGGCCGCGCTCGACCGGCACCAGCACCGGCGACAGCCAGGTGCGCTCGCCCTGCACCACGCGATAGATGAAGCCGCCAAACGGCCGCACGATCGCGGCGATCACGGCGACATAGAGCGCGATTTGCGCCCAGCCCAACACGGTCATGACGGCGGCCTCAGAATTTCTCGGGGCGCACCAGCGCCGTGGACAGGTAGACGACCAGCGCCACCAGCAGCAGGGCGCCCAGGACGTAGTCGAGGGTCATGGCGGCCTCCTCAGATGCGCTCGCACAGGCGCACGAGCAGCGCGCCGGCGAGCCAGAGCACGGCGATGGCCGCTACGAAGACGAGATCGAGCATGGCATTCCCCAATAGGTGTGCCTTGGAGCCCGCAAACTAGGAGGCTCCGGCATCAAGCTTCGATGATCCGCAGCGGTGCGCGATATTAGCGCCGCATAAAAATCATCATGGACCGCGCGTATGTTTTCAGTCTGCGCGGTCCCCCCGGGGGGGCCTTGACCCAGATCAAGCGGTCGCAGGCTCACGCATTTTTATCGAACGCTAACGATCGCGCCGCCCGACCCGCCTCGAATCCTTACGCCGGCGGGCGCACCTATTGCGCCGTGTCGAGACGGAGAAGGACGATGTCGCGTGCGGGTCGATTGGTGCTCTGCGGGCCCCTGCTGATGGTTTCGTGCGAGGGCCTCGCCGATCCCAGCGCACCCAGCCCGCCGCCACGTGAGGTGGAGACCATGCCGGCGCGCCACGGCGCGAGGCGCGGCGGGCCTGCCCTCAGGTTCCCCTGTCGAATCTATTTCGGCTGCGTGGCCGCAGCGGCGAGGTCGTCCGACTGACAGCGTCTCGACGACAGCAAAGGAGCGATTTCTCGATGTCCAGTCACTGTAGACGCGTCGACGATGCCCATGCGGAGGCGTTAGTCGAACGTGTCATTCCTCTGGCGCACGTGCCGCGCGGCGGGCATGTCGCGCTGATCGGCCACAACACGCTGCCGCTGATGCTGGCGTTGCTGCATCACCATTGCGACGCGGTGTGCAGCGTCGATCCCGACGCAGCCGCCTGCGACAGCGAGCCGGTCGACATGGCCTGGATCGTGGCACCGGCCGAAGCCAACGGGCTCGACAAGGCCCTGCGCCTGGCGCGCAGGCGCATCACGCCGCGTGGCGCGCTGGTCGTCGGACCCTTCGAGCGCACCGACGCGGAGGTCCTCTCGGGCGTCGACAGCTCGGCCCGGCGGCATGGCTTCGCCCTCGAGGCCGCCGACGCCGAAACAGGCCTGGTCGTGCTCTGCTCGCGCGCCCCGCGCGTCCAGACGCTCGCCGCATAAGGAGGTTGCCATGAGAATTCAGTCGCTCGAGCTGCGCGGCGCGATCGCCGCGCTGCCCACCCCGATGTGGCGCGGCGCGATCGATGTCATCGCGCTGGAGGCGCTCTGCCACCGCCTGATCGAACGCGGCGTCAGCGGCCTGGTGCCCTGCGGCACGACCGGCGAGGCGCCGCTTCTTTCGGCCGAGGAGCACCAGCGCGTCGTCGCCACGGCCGTGCTCGCGTCTGGCGGCCGCGTGCCGGTGGTTGCCGGCGCCGGCGGATGCAACACGGCCGTCGCGGTCGAGCTGGCGAAGATGGCGCGGGACGTCGGCGCGTCGGGCCTGCTGTGCGTCACGCCCTACTATCTGCGTCCGACGCAGGCCGGCATCATCGCCCACATCAGCGCGATCCATGATGCGGTCGCTCTGCCGATCGTGCTTTACGACGTGCCGTCGCGCACGGCCTGCGCGTTGGCCGACGAGACCGTCGAGCGTCTCGCCGAGCTGCCGCGCGTGGTGGCGCTGAAGGATGCCACGGCCGACATCTCGCGCGTCGGACGCTTGCGCGCACGCGTCGGCGGCAAGCTGGCGCTGCTGTCGGGCGACGACGCCACCCAGGCATCGTTCCGCACCGCTGGCGGCGATGGCTGCATCTCGGTCACCGCGAATGTCGCACCGGCGTTGTGCGCGACGCTGCATCGCGCCTGTGATGAGCGCGACACCGATGAGGTGACGCGACTGGCCCGGATCCTGGCGCCGCTGCATGCCGCACTGTTCGTCGAATCCAACCCGATCCCGCTCAAGCGTGCGCTCAACTGCCTGTCGCTGGCCGCCGACGACCTGCGCCTGCCGCTGACGCCGCTCAGCCCGGCGGGCGACGCTACGCTGCGTGCGGCGATGGCGTTGGTCATGTCCGAGGAAGAGGACGAGGCAGGGCGCCGCGACTTGCTGCGGCGCGCGAGCCTGCACCGCGCGGCATGACGGGCGGCGCTTTCCCTCAGGGGGAGGCGCCACCCGGTGCGCGGGTTCCACACCACTAACGAGCGGCCACATGAAGTCCGTTCCCCGAAAGTTGACGCACGAGACGGCGGCGTTGCGCGCCCTGAAGTTCGCCGCCGCCGGCGTTGCAGTCGTCAGTGCCCTGATCTTGCTGTTGGCACTACGGTTCGTCGTCTTCGGGATCAGGTTTGGATAGGGCGCCGCGCGGGCCGTCGCCAGCGCCGCGAGCGGCCGTGCGGATACTTGATCAAAGGAACGAGGCGCGGCGGCAAATACTCTGATGGGATTCTGCTTCCGGAGGGAGAAATGATGAAGCATATCTGGGCGACGGTCATGGTCGCGACGTTGTCGGTATCCGCGCCGGTCTTCGCACAGGCCCCGGCCAAGACGCCGACCGGGCCATTCGGCGGTGACACCACCGGTATCCTGACCTTGTCCAACGAATAGTCGTTCCGTGGCATCTCGCAGACCCAGCGCAACCCCGCGATCCAGGGTGGCCTGACCTACGAGGTGCCACTCGTCGAGCCGCTCTCGATCTACGGCGGCTTCTGGGGCAGCAATCTGAACTTCCCGGTCGACGTCAACGAATCGCTCGAGCTGGACGCCGTCGCGGGGATGAAGGCCAAGTTCCTCGACGACAAGCTGGTCCTCGATCTCGGCTACATCGGCTATTTCTATCCCGGCGTCAGCAGCTCGTTGAAGTACACCTACCACGAGATCGCGCTGGGCGTGAGCTACGACTTCGACTTCGTCCACGTCGGCGCCAAGGTGAACTGGTCGCCCAACTACTTCGCCAACTCCGGCAGCGCCTGGTACAAGAGCGCCTTCGTCACCGTGCCACTGCCCTTCGTCAACAAGTGGAACAAGGACGTCTCAGCCAAGCTCACCGGCACCATCGGCCACCAGTCGATCGCGCGGAACGCCAATTTCGGCTCGCCCGACTATCTCGACTTCTCCGCCGGCATCACCGTCACCGCCTTCACCCTGGACGTCACCGCCCAGGTGATCGGCACGACGCTCAAGAACAGCGAGTGCGGCAACACCAACCTTTGCAAGGTGCGGCCGTACTTCTCGTTTTCCAAGGCTTTCTGACCAGCGCTGTCCATGCCTCGCGCGCGTGCTAACGTGCTGCCGTGATCACGATCTACGGCATCCGGAACTGCGACACGATGAAGAAGGCGCGGGCCTGGCTGGACGGGCAGGGGATCGCCTATGCCTTTCACGACTACAAGGCCGCGGGCATCGAACGCGACCGGCTGCAGGGCTGGGTGCGGCAGGTCGGCTGGGAGCGGCTGCTGAACCGCGCCGGCACGACGTTTCGCAAGCTGCCGCCGGCGGACCGCGAGGGGCTCGACGAGGGCAGGGCGGTGGCGCTGATGCTGGCGCAGCCGGCGATGATCAAGCGGCCGGTGCTCGAGCTCGACGGGCGGCTGCTGGTCGGCTTCGAGCCCGCCGAGTATCTCCGCGAGGTCAAAAGTCGAGTCGCGTGAAGGGGTTAGCGACGACTAAAGAAAACTATTGAAATCAGGATTCTATACCCCTATCTTCATCCCATAATTGTACGCGATCCCCTCCCCCACGTGATCAGCGTGCAGCAGAACAAAGTGCCGGCAACTTCCGGGCCGGTTTTCCCCCTGATTAGGCGGCGCGGTTTTGCCGCCCTTTTATCGATTTTCCAGTCTGCGGTAGTCGGGAGAGTAGGGCGATGGCGAAGCGGCTGATGGCGCTGCTGTTGCCGGCGGCATTGGTGTTGTCGGCGTGCGGCGAAACCATGGGTGAACGCGCGGCCAGCGGCGGCGGCATCGGCGCGGCCACCGGCGTGATCGCCGGCCTGCTGCTTCCCGGCGTCTCTTGGTGGGGCGGCGCGCTGATCGGCGCCGCCGGCGGCGCCGTGGTCGGCGCGGCGACCACCGAGACCAAGCGCTGACCGTTACCATCTGACATCGAAGGATACGCTGGGCCACAGCTTCGCCCTTGGGCGGCCCTCAAGCCGGCCGCCTGACGCGCTCTTATCTCTCCCGGCCGCACCACAGAACGCGGCCGAGACGAACAAGAGGAGAGCGCGTCATGACCGCGAAGTCGAAGCTGGTTGCCGTCGGCCTGATCGCCATGCTGGGCCTGTCGGCCTGCGGTGACAACATGGGCCAGCGGGCGGTGTCGGGCGGCGTGATCGGCGGCGCCGGCGGCGCCCTGGCCGGCCCGGCATTCGGCTTCAACCCAATGACCGGCCTGCTGCTGGGCGGCCTGGGCGGCGCCGCGATCGGTGCCGCGACCACGCCGCAGAATCCCTACTACAACGGCTACTACCGCTGAGGCCGGCCGACCTCGCGCAGGCGCTCGAGGTCGGCAATGGTGACTTCCCGGCTGTCGCCGCTGACCCCCAGCGGCCGCAGCGCGGCGAAGGCACGCGACAGGCTTTGCGGCGTGATGCCCAGGCGGGCGGCGACCAGGCGCCGGCCGCCCGGGAGCATGACCGTGACGCGCCCGGTGCGGCCCGGCGCCAGCGCCAGCAGCATCGCCGACAGCCGCTCGATGGCCGACAGCAGCTTGAGATCCTTGATCTGGCCGATCAGCGTGCGCCAGTAGATCGACGATTGCAGCGCCGCGCCGTAGGCGAGCGCGCCGTTGGCGCGAAGCTGCTGGCGGAACGCCGCCGCCGGCCACAGCAGGATGCGGCTTTCTTCCAGAAGCCGCGCCGTGAGCAGGTAGGGCGCGTCGATCAATGCCGCCGCCAGGATGAAGCAATCGCCGGGGCCGAAGAACTCGACCAGCGTCTCCTCGCGCGCGCCTTCGCCGAACAGGCCCACCGCCCCCGACAGCACGACATGCAGGAACTCCGGCCGCTCGCCCTGCCGGCACAGCACCGATCCTTTCGGCAGGGTCTGCGCGAAGCAGGCGGCGAGCAGCGCGGGCAGATCGGCTTCCGATACCTCGACGAGCAGTCGCGCGCGGCGGAGGAAGGGGATGTCGGCCGGCTGCATGCTTGTCATTGTCTCCCGGCTTTTCAGCCGACCCGGTGTTCACAAATGTGAACGGTCGTCGTTCAGCTACCTTAACAAACTCGAATAAAGGCCGGGGTATCTGGTTGGGGTTGATGCACGTCAATCTATAAGAAACTAGGCTCGATCACCGTCCCGTCATTCACGGGAGTGCGACGGATGGTGATGAAAGAAGAGATGGCGGGAAGCGCGGTCGAGGGCAGGACGACTGCCCTTGGCATGAGCACCTTGGCCTTCACCGTGTGCTTCGCGGTGTGGACGATCTTCTCGATCATCGGCGTGCAGATCAAAAAGGATCTGGGCCTCAGCGACACGCAGTTCGGCCTGCTGGTCGGCACGCCGATCCTGGTCGGATCGCTGGTCCGCCTCATCCTCGGCATCTGGGCCGACCAGCATGGCGGCCGCATCGTCTTTGTCGGGGTGATGATCGCCGCCGCAGTGGCGACCTGGCTGCTGACCTTCGCCTACGACTACCCGACCTTCCTGCTGGCGGCGCTCGGCGTCGGCATCGCCGGCGGCTCGTTCGCCGTCGGCATCACCTATGTCTCGCGCTGGTACGAGCAAGGCAAGCAGGGCACCGCCCTGGGTGTCTTCGGCGCCGGCAATGTCGGTGCGGCCGTCACCAAGTTCGTCGCGCCCTTCGTCATGGTCGCCTGGGGCTGGAAGAGCGTCGCGGAGATCTGGTCGATCGTGCTGCTGGCCACCGCCGTGGTCTTCTGGTTCACGACGAGGGACGATCCGCAACTCGCCGCGCGGCGCAAGGCGGGCATCAAGCCCGAGCCGATCTCGGCGATGCTCGAGCCGCTGCGCAACGTGCAGGTCTGGCGCTTCTCGCTCTACTACTTCTTCGTCTTCGGCGCCTTCGTCGCGCTGTCGCTGTGGCTGCCGCGCTATCTGATCGGCGTCTACGGCCTGACCATCACCACCGCCGGCATGATCGCCGCGGCCTACTCTATCCCGGCCAGCCTGTTCCGCATCTATGGCGGCGTGCTGTCCGACAAGTTCGGCGCGCGGCGCGTGATGTACTGGACGTTCGGCGTCTCGGTCGCGGCCTGCTTCGTGCTCGCCTACCCGCCGACGCAGTACCTCGTGAAGGGCATCAGCGGGCCGATCGCCTTCACGCTCGAGATGGGGCTGGTGCCGTTCACCATCATCATCTTCGTGCTCGGCTTCTTCATGAGCCTGGGCAAGGCCGCGGTCTACAAGCACATCCCCGTCTACTACCCCGGGCATGTCGGCGCGGTCGGCGGTGTCGTGGGACTGGTCGGCGGCATGGGCGGCTTCGCGCTGCCGATCACCTTCGGCCTGCTCAACGATCTGACCGGCATCTGGACCAGCTGCTTCATGCTGCTCTTCCTCGTGGTTACGGTGTCGCTGGTGTGGATGCACGGGGCGATCCGCGCCATGGAGCGCGAGCGGGCCGGCGAGGCGCTGGCCAAGCTGCCCGAGCTGCCGGAAATGCAGCCGATCCACGGGCCCGAGCATGTCGGCAAGCTCTCGGCCAAGACGCTCGAGGACTGGCGGCCCGAGGACAAGTCGTTCTGGGAGGACAGGGGCCGTCGCATCGCGCGGCGCAACCTCGCGATCTCGATCCCGGCGCTCTTGCTGTCCTTCGCCGTCTGGATGGTGTGGTCGGTGGTGGTCGCCAAGCTGCCGTCGATCGGATTCAAGTACAGCACCGACCAGCTCTTCTGGCTGGCGGCGCTGCCCGGCGTCTCCGGCGCGACGCTGCGCATCTTCTACTCCTTCACCGTGCCGATCTTCGGCGGCAGGCTGTGGACGACGCTGGCGACCTGGTCGCTGATCCTGCCGGCCGCCGGCATCGGCTACGCGGTGCAGGATCCGGCGACGCCCTACTGGATCTTTCTGGTGCTGGCGCTCCTGTGCGGCTTCGGCGGCGGCAACTTCGCGTCCTCGATGTCGAACATCTCCTTCTTCTTTCCCAAGGCGGAGAAGGGCAACGCGCTGGCGCTCAACGCCGGGCTGGGCAATCTCGGCGTCAGCGTCGTGCAGTTCGTGGTGCCCTTCATCATCACCACCGGCGTCTTCGGCTTCCTCGGCGGCGATCCGCAGGTCGTGCGCGAGGCTTCCGGCGAGATCCGCCTGTGGCTGCAGAACGCCGGCTTCATCTGGGTGCCGTTCATCGTCGCCTCGGCCTTCGCCGCCTGGTTCGGCATGAACGACATCGCCTCGGCCAGGGCCTCGTTCGCCGAGCAGTCGGTGATCTTCCAGCGCCGCCACAACTGGATCATGTGCTGGCTCTACACCGGCACCTTCGGCTCGTTCATCGGCTACTCGGCGGGCTTCCCGCTGCTCGCCAAGGTGACCTTCCCCGAGGTCAACGCGCTCAAATACGCCTTCCTCGGCCCGCTGGTCGGCGCGCTCGCGCGCTCGATGGCCGGCTGTGTGTCCGACAGGTGGGGCGGCGGGCGCGTCACCTTCTGGGTGTTCATCGCCATGACCTTGGGCGCGGCGGGTGTCGTCTACTTCATCGGCGAGAAGGACTTCGCGGGCTTCTTCGCCTGCTTCCTGCTGCTGTTCTGCGCCACCGGCGTGGGCAACGCGTCGACCTTCCAGATGATCCCCGCGATCATGCGCAAGGACATGGACCGGCTGATGCCGCAGGCGCCGGTCGAGGCCCGGCGCGTGCAGGGCGAGAAGGAATCGGCGGCGATCATCGGCTTCACCTCGGCGATCGCCGCCTATGGCGCGTTCTTCATCCCCAAGAGCTTCGGCTCGTCGATCGCGGTGACCGGCTCGCCGGTGCTGGCGCTCTACGGCTTCATCGCCTTCTACGTCAGCTGCATCGCCGTCACCTGGTTCTTCTACACCCGCAGGAGCGGCCTGCTCTTCGACGTCGAGCGCAAGACGCCGTCCGCGGCGGCCGCCGTGCCGGCGCAGTGAAGGCGTCACCGATGATGCGCTCAAGCACTCATACCTTCCCCCGGAGGGGGAAGGTGCCCGAAGGGCGGAAGGGGGATGTCGAAGACAGGCTCCCGCGTTCGTCTTCGACATCCTCCATCCGGCGCTGCGCGCCACCTTCCCCCTCCGGGGGAAGGTAATTGCTCCCTGTAATCGGAGACCGATCGTGTCGCATTTTCTCGACCGGCTGACTTTCTTCACCAAGACCCGCGAGCCCTTCGCCGACGGGCACGGCATCACCACGACCGAAAGCCGCGGCTGGGAGGACGCCTATCGCAAGCGCTGGCAGCACGACAAGATCGTGCGCTCGACGCACGGCGCCAACTGCACGGGCTCGTGCTCGTGGAAGATCTACGTCAAGGGCGGCATCGTCACCTGGGAGACGCAGCAGACCGACTATCCGCGCACGCGGCCGGAGCTGCCCAACCACGAGCCGCGCGGCTGCTCGCGCGGCGCCAGCTACAGCTGGTATCTCTATTCCGGCAACCGCGTGAAGTACCCGCTGGCGCGCTCGCGCCTGCTGCGCCTGTGGCGCCAGGCGCGCGCGACGCTCTCGCCGGTGGCCGCCTGGGCCTCGATCGTCGAGGACCCGAAGAAGCGCGCCGCCTACACCAGCAAGCGCGGCCACGGCGGCTTCGTGCGCGTCGGCTGGGACGAGGCGACCGAGATCGTCGCCGCCGCCAACGCCTACACGGCGAAGACCCACGGGCCGGACCGCATCCTCGGCTTCTCGCCGATCCCGGCGATGTCGATGGTCTCCTACGCCGCGGGCTCGCGCTATCTGTCGCTGATCGGCGGCGTCAGCATGTCGTTCTACGACTGGTATTGCGACCTGCCGCCGGCCTCGCCGCAGACCTGGGGCGAGCAGACCGACGTGCCCGAATCGGCCGACTGGTACAACGCGGGCTTCGTCATCCTGTGGGGTTCCAACGTCCCGCAGACGCGCACGCCCGACGCGCACTTCTACACCGAGGCGCGCTATCGCGGCATGAAGAGCGCGGTGATCTGCCCGGACTACTCCGAGGCCTCGAAGTTCGGCGACATCTGGCTGTCGGTGAAGCAGGGCACCGACTCGGCGCTGGCCATGGCAATGGGCCACGTGATCCTCAAGGAGTATCACGTCGCCCGCACGGTGCCGTACTTCCGCGACTACGTGCGCCAGTACACCGACATGCCGATGCTGGTGCGGCTGGTGAAGCGCGACGGCCGCTACGTGCCCGACCGCTTCGTGCGCGCCTCGGATTTCGACGCCGCGCTGGGTGAGCAGAACAATCCCGAATGGAAGACCGTGGCCTTCGACGAGAAGACAGGCGCCATCGTCGTGCCGCGCGGCTCGATCGGCTTCCGCTGGGGCGAGCAGGGCAAGTGGAACCTCGAGGAGAAGGACACGGCGGGCAACGACACGACCCTGCGCCTGTCCCTCAGCGACGTGGCCGACGACGTGGTCGATGTCGGCTTCCCCTATTTCGGCGGCATCGAGCACGAGCATTTCACCTCGACCAACCATGATCGCGTGCTGAACCGGCGGGTGGCGGTGAAGAAGCTGAAGCTGTCCGACGGCGAGACCCTGGTGGCCACGGTGCGCGACCTCTTCGTCGCCAACTACGGCGTCGATGGCGGCCTGGGCGGTCCCAACGTCGCGCAATCGCTCGACGACGACGTGCCCTATACGCCGGCCTGGGCCGAGAAGATCACGGGCGTGCCGCGCGACAAGATCATCCAGGTGGCGCGCGAGTTCGCGACCAACGCCGAGAAGACCGGTGGCCGCTCGATGGTGATCATCGGCGCGGCGATGAACCACTGGTACCACTGCGACATGAACTATCGCGGCGTGATCAACATGCTGGCGATGTGCGGCTGCGTCGGCCAGTCGGGCGGCGGCTGGGCGCACTATGTCGGCCAGGAGAAGCTCAGGCCGCAGGCCGGCTGGGCGCCGCTCGCCTTCGCGCTCGACTGGGGCCGCCCGCCGCGCCATCAGAACTCGACCTCGGCCTTCTACGCGCATACCGACCAGTGGCGCTACGAGACGATGAACGTCGGCGACATCATCTCGCCGACCGCGCCGGAAGGATCGTGGGACGGCTCGATCATCGACTACAACGTGCGCGCCGAGCGCATGGGCTGGCTGCCTTCGGCGCCGCAGCTGCAGGACAACCCGCTGGGAATCGCGCAGGCCGCCGCTTCTGCCGGCATGGACGTCAAAGACTATGTCGTGCAGAAGCTCAAGAGCGGCGAGCTGCGCATGTCCTGCGAAGATCCCGACAACCCGAAGAACTGGCCGCGCAACATGTTCGTGTGGCGCTCCAACCTGCTGGGTTCGTCAGGCAAGGGCCACGAGTACTTCCTCAAGCATCTGCTGGGCACCACGCACGGCGTGATGGGCAAGGATCTCGGCGAGGAGGGCAGGGCCAAGCCGACCGAGGTGACGTGGCACGATGAGGCGCCGCAGGGCAAGCTCGACCTGCTGGTGACGCTCGACTTCCGCATGTCGACCACCTGCGTCTACTCCGACATCGTGCTGCCCACGGCCACCTGGTACGAGAAGAACGACCTCAACACCTCGGACATGCATCCCTTCATCCATCCGCTGACCTCGGCGGTGGATCCGGTGTGGGAAGCCAGGAGCGACTGGGAGATCTACAAGTCGATCGCCAAGGCCTTCTCGCGCGTGGTGCCCGAAGTGCTGGGCGTCGAGAAGGATGTCGTGCTGACGCCGATCATGCACGACAGCCCGGGCGAGATCGCCCAGGCGCTCGAGGTGCGCGAATGGAAGAAGGGCGAGGTCGAGCCGATCCCCGGCAGGACCATGCCCAACATCGCCGTCGTCGAGCGTGACTATCCCAACACCTACCAGCGCTTCACTGCGCTTGGTCCGCTGATGGAGAAGGTCGGCAACGGCATCAAGGGCATCGCCTGGCAGACGGCGCACGAGGTCGAGCACCTCAAGGCGCTGAACGGCGTGGTCGAGGACGGCGCGACCAGGGGGCTGGCGCGCATCGACACCGACATCGACGCCGCCGAGGTGCTGCTGATGCTGGCGCCGGAGACCAACGGCGAGGTCGCGGTGAGATCCTGGGAAGCGCTGTCAAAGGCGACCGGCCGCGAGCATGCGCATCTCGCGCTGCCCAAGGAGGACGAGAAGATCCGCTTCCGCGACGTGGTCGCGCAGCCGCGCAAGATCATCTCGGCGCCAACCTGGTCGGGCTTGGAGAGCGAGAAGGTCTGCTACACCGCGAGCTACACCAACGTGCACGAGCTGATTCCCTGGCGCACGCTGACCGGCCGCCAGCAGCTCTACCAGGACCATCGCTGGATGCTGGCCTTCGGCGAGGGGCTGTGCGTCTACCGCCCGCCGGTCGACCTGCGCACGACGCGGCCGATGCTGGGCAGCAAGCCCAACGGCGAGAAGGAGATCGTGCTGAACTTCATCACGCCGCACCAGAAGTGGGGCATCCACTCCACCTACACCGACAACCTGATGATGCTGACCCTCTCGCGCGGCGGACCGATCGTCTGGCTGAGCGAGATCGACGCGGCGAAGGCGGGCATCGTCGACAACGACTGGGTCGAGGCCTTCAACGTCAACGGCGCGCTGGTCGCGCGCGCCGTCGTCTCGCAGCGCATGAAGGAAGGCACGATCTTCATGTATCACGCCCAGGAGAAGATCGTGAACGTGCCGGGCTCGGAGATGACCGGCAAGCGCGGCGGCATCCACAACTCGGTGACCCGCGCCGTGCTGAAGCCGACGCACATGATCGGCGGCTACGCCCAGCAGGCCTGGGGCTTCAACTACTACGGCACGATCGGCACAAACCGCGACGAGTTCGTCATCGTGCGCAAGCTGGTGAACGTCGACTGGCTCGAACGCCCGCATCCCGATGCCGCTCAATTTCCTTCTCCCCGCGAAGGCGGGGAGAAGGTGCCGAGCGCCAGCGAGGCGGATGAGGGGCTTCGCGGAGTCTCAGCGGCGACGACATCGGGTGCTGAACGAGGAAGCCCCTCATCCGCCCTTCGGGCACCTTCTCCCCGCCTGCGCGGGGAGAAGGAAGCAGGAGATGTGTCATGAGAGTACGCGCACAGATCGCGATGGTGCTGAACCTCGACAAGTGCATCGGCTGCCATACCTGCTCGGTGACCTGCAAGAACGTGTGGACCAACCGCGAGGGCATGGAATACGCCTGGTTCAACAACGTCGAGACCAAACCAGGCATCGGCTATCCCAAGGACTGGGAGAACCAGAAACGCTGGAACGGCGGCTGGGTGCGCAAGCGCAACGGCAAGATCCAGCCGCGCATCGGCTCGAAGTGGCGCATCCTCGCCAACATCTTCGCCAACCCTGATCTGCCGGAGATCGACGACTACTACGAGCCGTTCACCTTCGACTACGAGCACCTGCAGAAGGCGCCCGAGCTCGAGGCCTTCCCCACGGCGCGGCCGCGCTCGCTGATCACCGGCCAGCGCATGGAGAAGATCGAGTGGGGTCCGAACTGGGAGGAGATCCTCGGCGGCGAGTTCGCCAAGCGCTCGGCCGACGTCAATTTCGAGGGCGTGCAGAAGGAGATCTACGGGCAGTTCGAGAATACCTTCATGATGTACCTGCCCAGGCTGTGCGAGCATTGCCTCAACCCGGCATGCGTCGCGGCCTGTCCGTCGGGCGCGATCTACAAGCGCGAGGAGGACGGCATCGTCCTGATCGACCAGGACAAGTGCCGGGGCTGGCGCATGTGCGTGTCGGCCTGCCCGTACAAGAAGGTCTATTTCAACTGGTCCTCGGGCAAGTCCGAGAAGTGCATCTTCTGCTATCCGCGCATCGAGGCCGGCCAGCCGACCGTGTGTTCGGAGACCTGCGTCGGCCGCATCCGCTATCTCGGCGTCATGCTCTACGACGCCGATCGCATCGAGCAGGCGGCGTCGGTGCCCGACGAGAAGCAGCTGTACGACGCGCAGATGGGCGTGTTCCTCGATCCCAACGACGAGGGGGTGATCCGCCAGGCGCGCGCTGACGGCGTGCCCGACGCCTGGCTCGAGGCGGCGCGGCGCTCGCCGGTGTGGAAGATGGCGATGGAGTGGAAGGTCGCTTTCCCGCTGCATCCCGAGTACCGCACCCTGCCGATGGTCTGGTACGTGCCGCCGCTGTCGCCGATCCAGTCGGCGGCCGAGGCCGGCAAGATGGGCGTCGACGGCGCCATGCCCGACGTGCGCTCGCTGCGCATCCCGCTGCGCTACCTCGCCAACCTGCTGACGGCGGGCGACGAGGAGCCGGTGGCGAAGGGGCTGGAGCGCATGCTGGCGATGCGCGCCTACATGCGCGCCAAGACTGTCGACGGTGTCGTCGACCACGCCATTGCCAGGCGCGTCGGCCTTAGCGCGGCGCAGATCGAGGCGATGTACCACGTGATGGCGATCGCCAATTACGAGGACCGCTTCGTCATCCCGACGGCGCATCGCGAGACCTCGGAAGACGCCTATGCGCTGCGCGGCGCCTGCGGCTTCAGCTTCGGCAATGGCTGCTCGCCCGACGACGGCACCGGCAACCTGTTCGCCGGCGGCAAGCTCAAGCGCAAGAATCCGATGGAGGTGGTGTGATGAGGACCTTGCGCGCGCTCGCCGCCTTGCTCTGCTATCCGACGCAGGACCTGATCGGCGCCACCAACGAGATCCGCACCGCGATCGACCGCGAAGCGCTGCTGCCCAAGGCCGAGCGCCGGTCGCTGGAGCGGCTGGTCGGCGAGCTCGAGAGCGGCGATCTCTACGACCTGCAGGAACGGTACGGCCTGCTGTTCGACCGTACGCGCTCGCTGTCGCTGCATCTCTTCGAGCACGTGCACGGCGAGAGTCGCGATCGCGGCCAGGCGATGGTCGACCTGCTCAAGCTCTACGAGGAGAGCGGCTATTCGCCGGTCGCCAGCGAGCTGCCGGACTTCCTGCCGCTGTTCCTGGAGTACGCCTCGACGCAGGCGCCGAAAGCGGCGATCGAGCTGGTCGGCCAGCCGGCCAACGTCATTGCGGCGCTGCGTGAGCGCCTCGCCAAGCGCTCGTCGTCCTACGAAGCGGTGATGGCGGCACTGCTGGCGCTGTCGCGCGCCAAGCTCGACGAGGCCGCGCTGGCGGCATTGCGTGCCGAGCCCGACCCCGAACCCGACGATCTCGAAGCGCTCGACGCGGCCTGGGTCGACCAGGAAGTGACCTTCGGCCCCGGCTCGGCTGCGGTGGCGAGCTGTCCGGTCGACCGCATGGCCACCCGCCTGCGCGCCGCGATGGCGGAGTGAGGGGCGATGTGCCGGTTTGACCTGTCTTTGCCTTCCCCCGGAGGGGGAAGGTGCCCGAAGGGCGGAAGTGGGATGTCGAGGACGGACATGGAGCGCGTTGACACATCCCCCATCCGTCGCGCTTCGCGCGCCACCTTCCCCCTCCGGGGGAAGGTCATCGCATGTGATCTCGCTACGCCCTACGCCGAAGGAGTGGCGTCATGAAGGACTACATCTTCCATCTGCTGTTCGTCTGGTACCCGTACATCTGCCTGACGGTGTTCCTGCTCGGCAGCCTGATCCGCTTCGATCGCGAGCCCTATACCTGGAAGGCGAGCTCAAGCCAGATCCTGCGCAAGCGCCAGCTGCGCTGGGGCTCCAACCTGTTCCATGTCGGCATCCTGTTCCTGCTGCTGGGCCACACCGTCGGCCTGCTGACGCCGACCTCGGTCTACACCCTGCTGCTGAGCGTCGAGCAGAAGCAGATCATCGCCGTCACCGCCGGCGGTATTGCCGGCGTGATCTGCTTCGCGGGGCTGAGCATGCTGCTGCATCGCCGCCTGTTCGACGTGCGCATCCGGCGCACCAGCTCGGCGATGGACATCGCGATCCTGGCCTTGCTGTGGCTGCAGCTCGTGCTCGGCCTGCTGACTCTGCCGTTCTCGCTCGGCCATCGCGACGGCTCGGTGATGCTGGTCCTCTCGCACTGGGCGCAGGGCATCGTCGTCCTGCATCCGGTCGACGCCAAGACCCTGCAAGGCCTCGACTGGCCCTACCTGGTGCATCTGGTGCTGGGCATGACCTTGTTCCTCGTCTTCCCGTTCAGCCGGCTGGTCCATATCTGGTCGGCGCCGGTGTGGTATCTCGGCCGCCGCGGCTACCAGGTCGTGCGCAGCCGTGGCCCGCTGCCGGCACGGGGACGGCCATGAGCACGGCCACGACCGCTCGACCGCGCCGCCGCTTCGCGCGGCCGGTGCCGGTCACCATCAACGGTGTCGCCATCGGCAGCGCCGACATCGTGCGCGAGACCCAGCACCATCCCTCGGCCGATCCCGACCAGGCCTGGGAACTGGCCGCGCGCGCGCTGGCGATCCGCGAATTGCTGAACCAGGAGGTCAAGCGCCTGGGAATCGTGGCGCAGCCGATCGTCGACGAGGACGGACGGACCGAAACCGATCAGGAGGCCCTCTATCGACAGTTGATCGAAAAGGAAGTGGTCGTGCCGTCAGCCGACGAGGCGAGCTGTCGGCGCTACTACGAGCGCAACATCAGGCGATTCCGTACGCCCGATCTCAGCGAAGCGGCGCATATCCTGCTCGCCGCTGCGCCCGGTGATGAGACCGCGCGCAGCCAGGCGCGCGAGACGGCGCGCGCGCTGATTGCGGCGCTGCGCGCGCGGCCTGAGGAGTTCGCCGCGCTGGCCGCGCAACACTCGGCCTGCCCGTCGGCTGGGCAGGGCGGCAATCTCGGACAGCTCTCGCCCGGCCAGACGGTGCCGGAGTTCGACACGGCGCTGCGCGGCATGACACCGGGCGCCGTTCACCCCGAGCCGGTGGAGAGCCGTTATGGCATCCACATCGTGCGACTCGACCGGCGCATCGAGGGACGCGATCTGCCCTTCGAGATGGTGCACACGCGCATCGCCGAGTACCTCGAGGAGAGCGTGCGCCGACGCGCGCTGCAGCAATACGTCTCGGTGCTGGCCGGCCGCGCCGTCGTGACCGGCGTCGACCTGGCGCCCGCCGCCGGGCCGCTGGTTCAGTAGGAGGCGGGCCATGATGCTGGGGCAGGTGATCGAGCGGCTGGGCGACGAGGCCTTCGCCGCCGAGACACTGTTCGCGCTGGGCGATCTTGCGCTGCTGGCTCAGATCGACTCCGCGGCCACGGACTTCGGCGAGACGCCGGCCATCTATGCCGCCGGCGCCGCGCGTCGCTTCGCCAGCCATGCCTCCGACGACGACTGGCTGGCGCTGATGACCGCGATGGAGCGTGCCGATGATCCCGGCGCGGCGTGCCTGAAACAGATGCTGACCTGGTCGCTGCGCCACGACGCGGCGCCCTGCGGCTGCAATCATGCCTGAGCGTTGAGTCCCATCATGACCGTGTTCAGCTATGGCTTTCGTACCTTCTTCCTCGCGGCCGGCGGCTTCGCCGCGCTGGCGATCCTGCTCTGGCTGCCGGTGTTTCTCGGCGAGGCCGCGCTGCCCGTGGCGCTGGCGCCGCGCGACTGGCACGCCCACGAGATGGTCTTCGGCTACGCTGCCGCGGCGATCGCCGGCTTCCTGCTCACCGCGATTCCCAACTGGACCGGGCGCAAGCCGGTGGCCGGCACGCCGCTGATGCTGCTCGCCGCGGCGTGGCTGGCGGGCCGCATCGGCATGGCGGTCTCAGACATGATCGGCCTGTACGCCGCGATGGCGCTGGACCTGCTGTTCCTGCCCTCGGTCGCGTTCGTCGCCGGACGTGAGATCCTCGCATCGGGCAACCGGCGCAACGTCAAGATCGTCGCCATTCTCGGCCTGCTGGTCGCGGCCAATGTCGCCTTCCATATCGAGGTGCTGCGCGTGGGCGTCGCCGATGTCGGTCTGCGGCTTGGCCTGGCAGTGGTGGTCGGGCTGATCGTGCTGATCGGCGGGCGCATCGTGCCCAACTTCACGCGCAACGCCCTGATGCGCCTGGGCCCCGGCCGCCTGCCGGGCCCGTTCAATCGCCTCGACATCGCCTGCATCGGCGTCTCGGTCGCGGCGCTGGCCGCCTGGGTGGCGGCGCCCGATTGGCCGGTGTCGGGCGGGCTGGTGCTCGCCGCCGGCCTGCTGCAGCTCGTGCGGCTGGCGCGCTGGGCGGGCGATCGTGCGCGCGGCGACTGGCTGGTGCTAGTCCTGCATATCGCCTACGCCTTCATCCCCATCGGCTTCCTGCTCGCCGCTGCGGCGGCGCTGACAACCGAGCCTCTGCAGGGCGCGGCCGCCCATGCCTGGGGCGTCGGCGGCGTCGGGCTGATGACCCTGGCGGTGATGACCCGCGCCACCCTGGGCCACACCGGCCGCGCGCTGGTGGCCTCACGCGGCACGGTGCTCGTCTACGGCCTCGCCCTGGCGGCCGCCATCGCCCGCGTCGGTGCGGCGATCGCTCCCTCGCTGGCGGTCGAGCTGCTGATCTTCGCCGCGATCGCCTGGTCGGCGGCCTTCGCCGGCTTCGCGGTGCTCTACGGGCCGATGATGGTGCGGCAGACCCCGGGCCGAAGGCCGGCGAGATGACTCTGATCCCGGGCTGGGGAGCGGCATCGCCATGCTTCTGCCGCATCGCGTGCCCTTAATCTCGTCCGGTCGCACCGGGGTGCGGGCACGGACGAGGAAGAGGGGGGAGCGCGTCATGACCGCGAAGTCGAAGGTGTTCGCCGCCAGCCTGATGGCCATGCTGGGTCTGTCGGCCTGCGGCGATACCGCGGGCCAGCGGGCGGTGTCGGGCGGCGTGATCGGCGGCGCCAGCGGCGCGCTGGCCGGCCAGGCCCTCGGCCTCGGCCCGGTGACCGGCCTCGTGCTGGGCAGCCTGGGCGGGGCCGCGATCGGTGCCGCGACCACGCCGCAGTATCAGTCCCCCGCCGGCTACGGCGGCGGCTATCCCGCCGGTTACGGTGGCGGCTATCCCGCCGGTTACGGTGGCGGCAATCCCGGTGGCTACGGCGGCGGCTATCCGGCCGGTTATGGTGGCGGCGCTCCCGGTGGCTACGGCGGCGGCTATCCCGCCGGTTATGGTGGCGGCAATCCCGGTGGCTACGGTGGCGGCTATCCCGCCGGTTATGGCGGTGCTTATCCCGGCGGGTACGGCGGCGGCACTTATCGTTAGCCATCGACGGGCCCCATTCGCCCGCCAGTGTCGCTCAATGGGCGAGGAAGGGCGGACTATCCCGTCAGGTCCCTCAGCAGCGGCAACACCTCGGCGGCGACGCGCTCGATCTGGGCATCGCGCTGCTCGTACGGGCCGACAAGGTCGAGCACCAGGTGGCGCACGCCCGCGGCATGGAATGCGCGGATGCGTTCAGCGATCTCGGCCGGCGGGCCGAGCGCGGCGTAGCGCTGCGCCGCCTTGCGGAAGTCCATGGCGTAGCGGACGCTCAAGGTCTCGCTCGCCGCGTCGAGCGCCGTCTCGTAGGTGTCGTCCAGGCGCGTGAACAGCAGATGGCCGGTGCCGAAGCGCTCGATCCGGCGGTCAGCGGCCTCAGCCGCCTCGGCGATCGCGGCCAGGCTGGTGGCGTACATCTCGGGCGTCACGACGTAGGACATCCAGCCATCGGCCAGGCGCCCGGTGCGCCGGAGCGCGCCGGGCGAGCGGCCGCCGCACCAGATCGGCGGGCCGCCGGGCTGGCGTGCCGGCGGCTGCATGGCGAGCTCGGGGAAGGGGTAGAACGGGCCGTCATGCGACACGAGCTCGCCCGACCACAGCTTGCGCAGCACCCGGATGGCTTCCGACAGGCGCGCGCCGCGCTCGCCGATCGGCACGCCGGCCAGCTGGTACTCGCGCGGGAACTCGCCGCCGACGCCGACCCCGAAGATCAGCCGCCCCTCGCTCAGGTGATCGAGCGTCGAGACCTGCTTGGCGACCGGCCCGGCATGGCGCAGCGGCAGGAGGTAGACGTTGGTGCCCAGCAGCAGCCGCCGGCTCGCCACCGCCGCCTGCGCCAGCTGCAGCAGCGGATCGAGGATCGGGATGGCGAACGAGATGTGGTCGCCGACCCACAGCGAATCGTAGCCGCTGCGATCGACCAGCTGCACCAGCTCGACCAGCTCCTCGATGCGCGGCAGCCAGGGGCCCGTCGCCGGCTCGGTGCGGCGGTGGATGGTCTGGATGCCGACCTTGAGGCGGGTGTCGAGCGGCAGCTTCATGCGGGTCTTAACGTGTTGATCTCACGAGCGAAGTCTAGCCGCCGGCGAGCACCCTGAGGCGCCGGTCGAAGATGCTCAGCACCGCCTCCAGATCGTCGCCCTGGGCCAGCCGGCGCGGGCCGGCGTAGACCGTCCACGGCGAGGTCCGCGCGCCGCCGCCGACTGCCTTGGCGATGGCGAACAGCGGCTGCTCGGCGGTATGGCGGAAGATCGAGAACAGCGCCATGCCGGGGCGGAAATCGATGGCGTAGTCGCGCCATTCGCCGGTCGCCACCCGGGCGCTGTACAACGCCAGAAGCTGACGCAGCTCGCGCCGGTCGAAGGTGACGACACGCCGCTTGGCACGGCTGTCGGGCAATCGCAGGAGATTGTCCATCGTTACCGAAAAATGTCGCAAAAACCCGGGCCGTGGTAAAGGCTTCCCGCACGGGCCGCGGCCGGCTAGAACGCCTGCCCCCGATCCCTCCAAACGCGGGTAACGGCGTGTCGGATATCTTCCAGGAAGTCGATGAGGCCCTGCGCGAGGACCGCGCCAAGGAATGGTGGCGGCGCTGGGGCACCACGGTCATCGCCGCCGCCGTGCTGCTGGTGGTGGCGATCGCGGCGTGGAACGGCTGGAACTGGTACCAGGCCAGCCAGCGCGGCAAGGCGGGCGACGCCTTCCAGGCGGCGCTGACCCAGGCGGCCAACGACAAGCCCGGCGCCATCGCGGCGCTGGGGAAGATCTCGGCCGGCGGCGTGGCGCCCTACGACGAGCTGGCAAGGCTGCGCATCGCGCGGCTGAAGGCCGAGGCCGGCGACAAGGACGGCGCACAGGCGGCCTACGGCACGGCGGTGCAGGGCGCGCGCGACGCCGACGGCCGCGAGCTCGCCGTCCTGCTGCGCGCCATGCAGACCTTCGACACCGCCAAGCCCGAGGACCTCGCCAGCCAGCTGCAGCCGCTGACGGGCAAGGACCGGCCGTGGCGCGCGGTGGCGCTCGAGTTGCTGGCGGCGGTGGCGCTGAAGCAGAACGATCCGGCCAAGGCCAGGACACTGCTCACCGAGCTGCGCGAGGATTCGCAGGCGAGCCAGGTGCTGCGCGAGCGCGCCGGCGAGCTGTTGAGCGCCCTGGGCGAGCCGGCCGCGAAATGACGCGTTTCCTCGCGCTTGGCGCCATGCTGCTGGCGCTCTCGGCCTGCGACATGGTCAGCGACCTCTTCGCCAAGTCCAAGCCGCCGCTGCCGGGCGATCGCATCCCCGTGCTGAAGGGCGACGACGACGTCAAGCCCGACGCCGGCGGCGACGTCGTCCTGCCGCGCCCGGCGGTCAACGATTCGTGGCCGCAATCCGGCGGCTTCGCCAACTTCGCCATGCACCACCTCGAGATCGCCGACGCGCCGCGCGAGGTGTGGAGCGTCGATGTCGGCTCGGGCTCGAGCTCGGAGCGCCAGCTGCTGACGCCGCCGGTCGTCGCCAATGGCCGCGTCTTCGTCAAGGACGCGCTCAACACCGTCTCGGCCTACGAGGCGGCCACCGGCAAGCTCCTGTGGCGCGTGACGCTCAAGAGCAAGGGCGGCCGCGACGACAACGAGTTCGGCGGCGGGCTCGCCTGGTACGGCGGCCGGCTGTTCGTCACCACAGGTTTCGCCGACGTGATGGCGCTGAACCCCGACGACGGCGCCGAGATCTGGCGCCGCGCGGTGAGCGCGCCGGTGCGCGGCGCGCCCACGGTGTTCCAGGACCGCGTCTTCGCCATCACCATCGACAACAAGCTGCACGCCCTGGCCGCCGTCGACGGTGCCGAGCTGTGGGAGTACAGCGCGCTCTCCGAAAACGCCGGCTTCCTCGCCGGCCCCAGCCCGGCGGCCTCGCAGGACTACGTCGTGGCGCCCTTCAGCTCGGGCGAGCTGGTCGGGCTGCGCCTCGACAGCGGCCGCCAGATCTGGAACGAGAGCCTGGTCACCCTGCGCCGCGGCGGCGTGCAGTCGCTCTCGGCCCTGGCCGATATCCGCGGCCGCCCGGTGATCGACCGCGGCAAGGTCCTGGCGATCGGCTCGGCCGGCCAGATCGCCGCCTTCGACCTGCGTTCGGGCGCGCGGCTGTGGGACCGGCCGATCAGCGGCTCGGGCACGCCCTGGGTCGCCGGCCGCTGGGTCTTCATCATCAGCGGCAACAACGAGATCGTCTGTCTCGAGCGCGAGGACGGCAAGGTGCGCTGGGTCACGCCGCTGACCTTCTATCGCGACGAGAAGCGGCGGCAGACGGCGATCTGGGTCGGCCCGGTGCTGGCCGGCGACCGCCTGCTGATCGGCGGCGGCAACGGCGATCTGCTGGCGATCTCGCCCTATGACGGCCAGCCGATCGGCAAGATCTCGGTCGGCTCGCCGGTGCTCCTGGCGCCGGTGATCGCCGATCGCACGATCTACGTGCTGACCGATTCGGGCCGGCTGATCGCGCTGCGCTGAGCGCGGCCGGCGAATGCTGTGGTTTGCTGTGGTGGAGCCGAGAACGCGCCCGGGCGCTGAGCGCCTGCCCCTGACGTCCGCCTCCGGCCGGGCGACCGGATTGCTGTGGTTTGCTGTGGTCGAGCCGGTTGCAGTCGCTGGCGCCAGCCTACGCCCCAGATTGCCATGGTTGCATCAGAATCATCCTTCTCCCCGCGCAGGCGGGGAGAAGGTGCCCGAAGGGCGGATGAGGGGCTTCGCGGCGTTCCCATGACAACGGCATTCGTTGTTGGGCGCGGAAGCCCCTCATCCGCCTCGCTGGCGCTCGGCACCTTCTCCCCGCCGTCGCGGGAAGAAGGGAAAATTCGGTTCTCCACCATGGCCGCCCGAGTCTGGGCGGGACGCCCGGCGGAGTCCATTTCCGCCCCTAGGCGTGTCGTGCGGCGATGACCCGGCCGCGCATCGCCCTGGTCGGCCGGCCCAATGTCGGCAAGTCGACCCTGTTCAACCGCCTCGCCGGCCGGCGCATGGCGATCGTTGCCGACGAGCCGGGCACGACGCGCGACCGGCGCGAGGCCGTCGCCACGATCGGCCGGCGCGAGGTCGTCGTCACCGACACCGCGGGCTGGGAGGAGGCGGTGGGCGACAGGCTCGAGGCCGGCATGCGCAAGCAGAGCGAGCGCGCCGTATCAGAAGCCGACGCGGTGCTGTTCGTGATCGACGCGCGCGCCGGCCTGACGCCGCTGGACCGCGCCTTCGGTGCCTGGCTGCGCCGCCACGCGCGCAAGACCATCGTCGTCGCCAACAAGGCCGAGAGCGCCGCCGCCGATCCCGGCATCGCCGAGGCGCATGCGCTGGGCCTGGGCGATCCGCTGCCGGTTTCGGCCGAGCACGGCATCGGCATCGGCGACATCGCCCACGCGCTCGACCGCGTGCTCGGCCCGCTACCCGAACAGGAGGCCGACGACGACGCGCCGTTCGAGGACGAGGAGTCGGAGTCCGACGAGGATGCCGACAGCGGCCCCGATCCGTCGCGCCCGATCCAGCTCGCCATCGTCGGCCGGCCCAATGTCGGCAAATCGACCCTGCTGAACCGCCTGCTGGGCGACGAGCGCGTGCTGACCGGGCCGGAGGCGGGCACGACGCGCGACGCCATCGCGGTCGAATGGATGCACGAGGGCAAGCCGATCCGCCTGATCGACACCGCCGGCCTGCGAAGGCGCGCCAATGTCAGCGAGCGGCTCGAGGCGCTGTCGGCCAGGAGCACCGAGGAGGCGATCCGCTTCGCCGAGGTCGTCGTGCTGGTGCTCGACGCGCAGCAGATGATGGAGAAGCAGGACCTCACCATCGCGCGCCACGTCATCGAGGAGGGCCGCGGCCTGGTGCTGGCGGTCAACAAGACCGACCTGCTGGGCCGCACCGAGAAGGAGCGGCAGGAGCAGTGGAAGAAGCTCACCGACCGCCTGCAGGCCTCGCTGGCGCAGGTCAAGGGCCTGCCCATCGTCGGCTTCTCGGCGCGCACCGGCCGCGGCATCGATCGCCTGATGCCCGCCGTGGTGAAGCTGCACAAGGCGTGGAACAGCCGCGTGCCGACGCCGCAGTTCAACCGCTGGCTCGCCGAGGCGATCGAGCGCAACCCGCCGCCGCTGGTCGACGGACGGCGCATCAAGCTGCGCTACGGCTCGCAGGTGAAGGCGCGCCCGCCGACCTTCGCGCTGTTCGTGAGCAAGCCGGCGGATTTGCCGGAGTCGTACGAGCGGTATCTGGTGAACCGGCTGAGGGAGGATTTCGACCTGCCGGGCACGCCGATCAGGATCGTGATGCGGAAACCGAAGAACCCGTACGCCAAGGGGTGACGCCGAAGCATCAAGTTTTCGCGCGCTGGAGCGACGAGCGGCAAATCAATCGCAATTGTCATCCCGAGCGTAGCGAGGGATCCAGGGAAGTCCGTATTGATTCCTCGCTGCGCTCGGAATGACAGGTGGCTTCGAGTTTGCGCTCGCTACTCTAAATCCCTGACGGCTTCCTGGCTTTGCGCTTCTGCCCGATGAAGCTCCAGCCAGCTTTGACAACGAAGAACGCGAGCACCGCCGCGACGGCAAGACACGCCGCATAGCCGACGAAGCCGACAACGAGGTAGGCGAATTCGCGCTCAGAGAATCCGAGTCCTTCGGTGGGGCTATCGCCCACCCGAATGGACCGGGAAGCGAAGTGACAGACGGAAGGGGTACTGCGCCGACCTCTCGTGCCCTGGCCAAGAACATAGCGATTCAAAGGCTCCGGTGGGCCGCCCAGGCGTTGAGCCAGACGTTGACAGGGCGGTTCCATCAACAGAACCCCAACCGGACCATCGAGCGCGCTTCCGAACGCAAAGTTCAATCCCGCCCATGACGGGACGAAGAGCAGGAACATCAATGCGAGCCGAACGACTCCCCAGACCGGCGATTCATTGTCTTCCTGCGGGTGGCTCATGGGATCGACCCTTCGTCAGGCATCGGCATGCGCAAGCCGAAGAATCCGCATGCGAAGGGGTGACGGGACGGCCAGGAGAGGCAGTCCCTATCGCCGCTCGGTCAACACGTTGCCGATCACGGTGGGTGACCGGCTGGCGTGCAGACAGGCGACCACCAAGACGCGGTCGTCGACGACGCGAAAGTATAGACCGTATCGAAAGGGCTTCAGGTGTGCCCGCCGTATGTCGGCACGGACCGCTTGGTAGATCAGGGGCGTGCGCCGCAGATGTGTCTCGGCGCGTGCGATAGCCCGCAGGAAGTCGATAGCGGCGGCGGGAGACCGCTCGCCCAGCCAGCGGAGTGCCTCGTCGATGTCGTTGGAAGCCGCCCGCCGGTAGACGACGGGAAATGTCACAGCTTGATGCCGTGGCGCGCGGCGATCTCCTGCAAGGTGTAGGTCCGCTCGTCCGGCCGCTCGATCGAGTCCTTCAGGCGCTCATCGAGCAGCGCGGCCTGGGCTGCGTCGAGCGGCGGCAGGGCCTGCTCGGCCTCGATGCTGTCCCAGATATCGTCGATCAACGCCCGGCGTTCCTCAACGCTGAGCTTGCCGATCTCGCGCAGGAGAAATGCGTTCATGGCTCCAGTATATGGCCCTTCCGCCTGCGGGGAAAAGTGGCGAGGAGCGCGAATATCTTGCTGCGGGCCTGCGGCGGCGCGCCCCGTCATCGACGCAGGGGAATCGCATATGAGTAGAAGGGAAGTATTGCGCAGAGGAAAGGAAAGGATTCTTTGGCTCTCTCCTGTCGGTAGGGAGAGCAGGGATGGAAGCGTTTCGGGAGTATTTCTCGTTGGTCCCCGACCCGCGGGCGGCGAATGCGCGACATCCGCTGGCGGAAGTGCTGTTCATCGCCCTGGCGGCGATGCTGTGCGGGGCGGAGAGCTGCGCCGACATGGCGCTGTTCGGCCGGTCCAAGGAAAGCGCGTTGCGCCAAGTGCTGCAGCTCAAGTACGGCATTCCGAGCCACGACACCTTCAGCCGTGTATTCCGCCTGCTCGACCCCCAGGCGTTCGAGGCCGTCTTCCGGCGCTTCACACTGGCGCTGGGTCGCCATCTTGGCGGCGTGGTGGCGATCGACGGCAAGGCGGTGCGCGGCGCCTACGCGCGCGGCAAGCGGACCGCGCCACTGCATCTGATCAACGTCTGGGCGGTCGACGCCCGCCTGGCCCTGGCACAGTACACCGCGCCGGGCCGTAACGAGGTTGCCGGCGCCCTGCGCGCCTTGCGCCTGCTGTCGCTCAAGGACTGCATCGTCACCGCCGACGCCCTGCATTGTCGCCGCGACATCGCCGCCGCCATCCTCGCCCAACACGGCCACTACGTCCTGGCGCTCAAGGACAACCAGCCGACCCTGATCGCCGCCACCCAACGCCTCCTGGCACGGCGCGGCGCCGACCGCGCCGTGCAGCGACCCTCGCTCAGTCACGATCGGCGCGAGAGCCGCCGCGCCCTCGTCGTCGCCGACCCCGCGCTGGCCACGACACTGCGCTTCCCCGGTCTCGCCGCGGTCGCCCGCATCGACACCCGCCGTCAGCCCAAGGGCAAGCCCGCAGAATCCTTCACTCGCTACTACCTGCTTTCCACGCCACTCTCCGCACAGCGTCTGCTGCGTGTCGCGCGCGACCACTGGTCGATCGAGAACCAACTCCACTGGGTCCTCGACGTCGTTCTCAACGAGGACGCCGCCAGGAACCGCGCCGGACATGGCCCCGAGAACATCGCCATCGTCCGCAAGTTCGCCCTCAACGCCCTCAGATCCCATCCCGACAAGAGCTCTATCCGTGGCAAAATCAAACGCGCCGGATGGGAAGATGCCTTTCTCTTCAGCCTCTTCGCTCATATGCGATAACCCTGGTCATCGACGGGGCCGTGGCCTCGTGCTGGCGGTCAACAAGACCGACCTGCTGGGCACCACCGACAAGGCGCGCCAGGAGCAGTGGCGCAAGCTCACCGACCGCCTGCAGGCCTCGCTGGCGCAGGTCAAGGGCATCCCCATCGTCGGCTTCTCGGCGCGCACCGGCCGCGGCGTCGAGAAGCTGATGCCGGCGGTGGCGAGGCTGCACGCGGCGTGGAACAAGCGCGTGCCGACGCCGCTGTTCAACCGCTGGCTCGCTGAGGCGATCGAGCGCAACCCGCCGCCGCTGGTCGATGAACAGGCTGCGCGAGGAATTCGATCTGCCGGGGACGCCGATCTAGATCGCGATGCGCACACCGAAGAATCTATATGCGAAGGGGTGAGAACGCACAGAGGATTCTCGTGATCCGCGAAGTCGTGATCTTGAAGCCTTGGGACTATGGACACAATTCTACCTCCGAACCTCAGTGTCGTGAGTCGTGTTGGCCGCCGACGAGTAGCAAAGTCGGAGCGGCGATTGGTTCAGAGGATCAACGACATGAACGCCAAGCATCGTGCCTGGGTTTTCGCGGCTGTGGTTGTGTTACTTCTTTTCGGTTGTTCGAGGAAATCCAACCTATGAACTCGGTTTGCGGTCCCGGCGGCCATGGTGGTGGAAGTTCGACCGTGACCACTTGACGATTGCCGCGGAGTCCATTGATGGCACCGTTTGGCTGTTGCGCATCAGGACACCCGCTTCCGCCGGTATCGGTGGACGAAGCTCGCAGGACCTTCGCTTTGTAACGCCTGACGCAGGCAACTTCGCTTGTGTCAGGTGGCGCACTGACGTTCACTCGCCTGATCAATCAGGCCGGCATCACAATCCAAGTTCGTGGGGACGGAAGGTCGCGATGAGTCAGGATCTCTTGGACGAAGCACGTCGGCTGTTGTTCCCAGAACCCTGCCAAGGGTTGACCGGCCAAGATGCTTGACACGCTGCAGGGCGGCAACGGCGCCGACCTCTTCGCCTACGCGCTGGGCGACGGCGACGACGTCATCACCGACTTCAACTACGCCGCCGGCGACCGCGTAGACCTCACCGACATCAGCTACATCGGCAACGGCGCCACCGCTTCCATCGCCCTTCTATCGGCCGATGGCGGCGCCACGACCTACACGATCTCTGCCAGCAATGGCTATAACTGGACCGGCAATGAGTTTATCCAGGTGTTCGTTGCAGCTCGTCCAATCGGAAGGGAGCACGTCATACCGACTGCGTCAGCATACGCTCGTATTGCCCTCTCGTGAGAGCCGTACGCCGCACTAGGGCCGGCGTGGCCCGGCTCATCGGCGGCATTTTGCTCGCGCTGTTCATGGCGCTGCCGTTGGTGGCGTTGAGTCAGGATCGCGAGCGGCGTCAGCGGCATTGCGACGGCGGGGCACCCATCGATATCCCCGGTCGCATTGCCGCCTGCACGTCGGTCATCGATTCCACTGATTCGACCCCTCGCGAGCGTGCGACGGCTCTCTTGCAGCGTGCTCTGGCGCATGCCGCTGGCGGCCGGAACGATCTGGCGCTCATCGATCTTGACCGCGCGTTCCAGCAGTCTCCCGAGGATGGCCGCATCCCTCTGGCGCGGGCAGAGCTGCAGCTCAGTCGCGGTCAGTACGACTCGGCTGTGCGCGATTTCAGCGAGGCGATTCGCTTGGGCCAGACCGACGCGCGGAGCTTTCATGGCCGTGCCCAGGCGCACCAGCGCCTGAGCGTCGGCGGGGCGTCCGATCAGTCGATCCGTGACTACAGTGCGGCGGTGGAGCGCGAACCCGACAACGTGGTCATGCAGGTCGACCTTGGCGATGCCTGGGTCTATCGCGTGCTGTCTTATCTGTATGTCCAGGACTTCGATCCTGAGATTGACACCGCTTGGCGGCAGCGCGACATGCGCATCTATCGGTCGGTACGCGATCATGAGCACGCGATCGGTCTCAATCGGCCGGACTTCGACGCTTACCAGAGGGCGCCGGTGCTACGTCGCGAGCCCCATAGGCGAGCCATGGCGGCTTATGACACGGCGCTCCGCGTCGATCCTGCGAGTGTACGAGCGTTGATCGGCCGCGGTACCGCCTTGCTGCTCAACGGCGAGCCGCACCCGGCCATCGATGCGTTCACGGCGGCTCTGCGTCTTGAACCGGCCAATCAGCGGGCACTGACGAATCGTGGCACGGCGTGGCGCGACATCGGCGAGCCCGACCGCGCGATCGCGGATTACGACGCGGTGCTACGTCTCGGCCCAGGCGGAATCGCTGCGGTTTGGACGTCGCGTGGCAATGCCCTCATCGACAGATCGGCGTTTGTGCAGGCTGTCGAGTCATTTGACCAGGCGATCCGTGCCAATCCAGACTACGCGCCGGCATTCGACAATCGTGGCGTGGCGTATCTGCGAATGCATCAGTACGAGCGCGCGATCCGCGATTTCACCGAGGCGATCCGGCTGAGGCCATGGAATCCGTCGGCCTTTCGCCATCGCTGCCTTGCCTTGGCCGTGGCACGGCTGAAAGGCGCCGGCCTGGACTGTGCCCGGTCCGAGGATATGCGTGGGAATCATCCTGCCACGCATGAGGTGAGAGCGTTGCTCCATCTCTTGTCAGGCCACGTCAGCTCTGCCATCGATCAGTTCGATGCCGCTCTCAAGCGACAGCCGACACGAGCGGTGGCGCTGTATGGCCGAGGAGTAGCGCAGCGGCGCAACGGCAATGTTCGCGCAGCCACCGCTGATATCGAGAGTGCCGTCGGCATCCGGCCCGATATCAAGGCGCAGATGGCGAAGCTCGGCGTGAAGTAGGGAACCCGACCAATGCGGCGCTCGATCGGCCTTGTACGGCCCTCGCGTGAGGCGACCTCCCAACCACCCGCTTGACCCAACCAGCTTCCGCGGCCTCGCCCCCGTCTCCTCGCCCTTCTCGAAGATGGGCGTGCCCGAAAGGTCGTCTATCCGCAGGCAGGCCGAGGATCATCTTCGGCGAATGCAAATGCGGCCCTCGAAGTCGATGACGCATGACCGCGCGCACCAAAGGCCGTGTCCGTCACATCGCGCTGAGCGTCGAGGACCCGTGGGAGTCCGCGGAGTTCTACAAGCAGGCCTTGGGCCTGGAGGAGGTCACCGAACTCGACGGGCCGCTGGCCGAGGGTGTGTACCTGACCGACGGCGTGGTCAACCTGGCGCTGCTGAAGTTCAAGAGCGACGAGGCCGCGCAGGGCACCGGCAAGGATTTCGTCGGCATCCATCATTTCGGCTTCTGGGTCGACGACGTGGTGGAGCAGGGCAGGATGGCGCGCGACACCGGCGCGACCTGGATCATGGGCGACGTCAACAACCCGCACGGTTACGAGATCAAGCACATCGACCTCGACGGCATCATCTTCGACATCGCCGCGCATGGCTGGGCCGGCTCGCAGAAGAACCCGGGCGCGGACGACAACGTCGAGCATCGCGTCCCGCCGCGGCGGCTGGCCAGGTTCGACGAGCGCCGCGCACGCGCCCAGGCGAAGGTGGCGGCGAAGCGGGCGAAGGAGTCCGTGCCCGCCGAGTGACGGCCAGAGGAGGTCGGCGCCGCGATGGCAGTGTGCGAGCGGGCTGGAGCGTCAGCCGCTATGCCTGCGGGTCTGGCGGTGGTGGTGCATGCGCCGCGGCGGCTGCCATCGTTTGGCTGACGGCGAGCCTAGCCATGACGGCAACATGCTCGCGTTCAGGATAGGCCAGCTTCGCCGCCCTTTGACTTGCCTGTGACTCAGTTTCGAGTCGGACTCTCGGCGCCGGAACTCACTTGACGACGGCTACATAGTCGTCTGAGAAAAAGCCCTTCTTCTTGATGATGATTTCCTTTCGGAATTCGCTCGCGCGGCCGTGCGTCATCGTCACCGTCTTTCCGTGACCAATATCGACATGACTGATTGCCAGTCGATGCCTGCCCTCGGCATTCAGGGTCTTGGGGTTTCGGTAGTCTTCGTACCCTGTCGTGACGCTGCTGTTGTAGCCGAAGAAGCGCGCCTTGGTGTAGCCCTTCTTGGTGAGTTCGGCGGCGCATTTACACGCAAAGGAGGTGTCTATCGTGCCATGGTTCATGGCGCTCTGGCAGTTATAGAATTTGATGCTTCCGGCAAATTTCTTCTGAAGGCCACCGGCTATCAGAAAGCCGACCAGCATTTGTGCGTCTGTCTGCCTGGTGGCGTTGTGGGCATTCTCAACGTGAAGGTACCCGTCGCCGCCGTGCCCTGCGACATAGATCTGCGTGTCGGAGGTATCGTCGGTGAAGGCGAAGGGAGCCTTCGTGGGGGTCAGATCGTCGACCCAGACATAACCGTATTTCGTTCCGTCCCAGGTTACGCCGCCGCCTCCCGCTGTCTCATCCCAATCCCCAGCGGCGTTCTTGGTGAACGGGATGAAGACGATGCGCCGCTTGACTGGCATGGTGCTGCCTCTCTGGTCTCGATATTTCACGGTCACGGAGGCCTGTCGAGGCGGCCGTCAGGGGGCGACTGTATTGGTGCTTCAAGGTGCTTTCCAGAGTAGATGCGGCAGGTAAAGCGGATGACGGTTGACCGGACTCCATCGCATGACGCCACGGCTCCGTGTCGGTGTGGAAAGCCGGTCCGCAAGTGCGCACCGCAGCCGAGCGTGAGATTGCGCGACTACTCTTGCGCGTGAGGCGACGTTGGCGCATTCGGCGCCGGAACAGCCATGGTTTCGGTGACGGCGAGCTTGGCCATGATCACATGATGCTCGCGCTGAAGATGGGCCAACGCGACTGGTGAAAGGCCGGGCTGATCGCGCAGGAAGCGGCAGAAGCGGTCCGCTTCGATGAGGAAGTGAACGTTGGTCGTCGGCTCGGCGTCCCAATAGGCGGAGATCAGCGGATTGAGCGCGTCGCCGAGCGCCGTGCAGGTCTCGGGCAGGTTGAGCGCCACCGGGGCGAGGCGATTGGCGCGGTAGAGCATGCAGTTCGCCTCCATGCCCTTGCTGGCGGCGATGCCGGCCAGCCGCCGCCACTCCTTGTCGGTCAGGTCGTAGCGCGCGCGCAGAATGTCCGGCGTCGCGCGCACCGCGCGGCACAGCGCCGGCGACGCGGTGAGATCGGCGAGCGCCATCTGGAAGTCGACGAGCATCAGGCGACTGCCGCGCGACGGGCTTCGGCCACGCGCGCGGCGAGCGCGTGCATCTGGTCGAGCTCGCGGGCGATGCCGTCCAGGCCCAGCCGCTTGTGGTAGGACTCGTGATACTCGAAGGTGATCGCCGCGAGGTTGGGAAAGCGCGGCGCCCATTCCTGCGCCCATGCCCAGACCGGTGCCGGCGTCGGCCGCGAGTGGGAATCGGTGTGGAAGTCCTTGAGCCGGTCGCCGCCGGCGAGGTGGATCTCCACGACGATATTTGGGTCAAGTTCGGCCAGGTACGCCTCGGCCGAGATCCCCTGGTTCAGCGTGTTGGCGTAGAGGTTGTGGAGGTCCAGCAGCATGCCGCAGCCGGTCTCGGCGTGCAGGCGGTTGAAGAAGTCGGGCTCGCTCATGTCCGGTTCCGGAATGGGCGAGAAGATGGTGCTGTTCTCCAGCAGGATGCGCGTGCCGAGCGCCTCGCCCAGCCGCTTCACCTTGCCGCCGATCAGCGCCAGCGTCTCCTCGTCGAGCACCACGGGCAGACCCATGCCGGCCTGCGCGTTGGGGATGCTGCGGTTGGGCACCAGGAACATGCTGAGGTGCTCGCTGTACCAGCGGTAGCCGAAGCTGCGGTGCGAGGCCACGACCTCGTCGAGCAACCCCTCGTCGAGCGGCATGGCGCTGGGCAGCGACAGGCCGATGCCATGGCCGATGACGGCATGGTCTTCGGTGTAGCGCCGCAATTCATCGATCGCGGCGCGGGAGTGGCTGAAGCGCCGGGCGGCCCCGACGCCGAAATCGTACCAGAGCCGATCGGGGATGACCTCGACGAAGTCGACGCGCGCGCCGAGTGCGTCGAGCACGAGCGGGATGGCCGGGTTGTAGAGCAACCCGACCAGGGGCGTAGCGGGCGTCATCCCCGTCGACGGTGTCTCAGCCGCGGAACGCTTCACCGAGCTGGACATCGATGACTTGCTCGAAGTCGCGTTCCCAGATGACGTCGATGATGCCCGACAGGCAGGCGCAGCCCGTCAGGCCCTTGATCACGTCTTCGACCAGCACCTTGTCGATGCGGACCATGTCGTCGGGCGTCAGCTTGCCCGGATGCAGGACGCGGACGGCCCGGTTGGAGCCCTTCTCGGCAACAAGAATTTGAGCGCTGCGGTGCTTGGGTGCGATGGCCATGGTGAATATTCCCTTCACTCTAATGAAGTTGTGAAAAAGGAAGCCAAGTACACTGAACTTCTACATTCGGGCTGCTTGGCTCAGCCGAATTTCCGTGAACAGTTCAGAAGCCGAAGGCCGATTAATCCCCAAAGCCTATGTTCAATCGATACCGGGCGCCAGCGCAAAAGACATGAAGAAAGTTTCACCTCTGTTGCAACTCGTCGGAGCTTGCGAAAAAACGGCCCCGCGAGAACCGCGGGGCCGTCAGTTCATCGAGCGCCGCTCCCGGCACCCGATCGTGGACGGCATGGACCCGGGGGAGGTAGGCCCTGCCGTCGGGTTTCCTTACTGAAGCACGATCTCGACGCGCCGGTTCTGCGGCTCGCGCACGCCGTCGGCGGTCTGCACCAGCGGCTGGCTCTCGCCGCGGCCGGCGATGGTGATGGCGGAGGCGGCGATGCCGTCGCGTACCAGCTCGTCCTTGACGGCGTTGGCGCGGCGCAGCGACAGGGCCATGTTGTAGGCATCGGCGCCCGAGCGGTCGGCGTGGCCGGTGACGCCGATGCGCGTCTTCTGGCCGGCCTTGGCGTCCGACGCTGCCTTGCGGATGGTCTCCGCCGCCGTGGCCGTGATGGTCGAACGGTCGAAGTCGAAGAACACCATGTAGTTCGACGCCGGCGGCGTGGCAGCCGGGGGCGGCGGCGGCGCGGCGGCGGGGGCGCCGCCGAACTTGTAGGCCACCGTCAGCATCGCGGAGTGGTTGCGATAGCGATAGCCGACGCCGTTGACCGAGGGATCGGTCGTGGCGAAGTACTTGTAGTCGAGCGAGACGCGCACGCTGTCGAACATCATCGCGCTCACGCCGGCGATGCCCTGGTAGGCGAACTCGGTCTGGCCGCTGGTGACGCGGGCGATGCCGACGCCGGCGCCGAGATGCGGCTGGACGAAGAAGTCAGGCAGGAAGTCGTACAGCACGTTGACCATCGCGGCGATCGACTCGACCCGGCCGACGCCGAAATTCGAGTTCACGCCGTTGCGGCGATAGGGGATTTCCAGCTCGACGCGGGGGCCGACGAAATCGTAGCCGACCACGGCGCCTACCGCGAAGCCGGTGCGCGAGGTGCCGAAGGTGCCCGCGGTGTACGGATTCATGTTGCGCATGAAGTTCAGGCCGCCTTCGACGCCGACATAGAAGCCGGGCGACGAATTCGCGGGCTGGCCGAACAGGGTCTGCGCGTGCAGTGGTGCGGACATCGCGGCGGCGGACAGCACGGTGCCGGCCGCAAGGGTCGCTTGCCAGGTTTTCATTGATATCTCCTCCGAGGGCTGGACGATCAGCCCGTGGAGAGAAGGCGCTGGACGCGCGAACGTTGCGTGTGCCGGATTTTTCGGCCAGCTTGTGTGGCTTCCCGGCAACAGATGCCCGCAGCGCGCGTGAAGGTTTCCGGGCCGCGTGGCTCCGGCGACGCGTCATGAGCGCCGCTGGAGGGCCGTGTCCCTCGGCTTGCGGCCCCAATGGATCGCCACGATGCCCAGCGAAAGGCGCTCGAAGCCGACATCGGTGAAGCCGTGACCGGCGATCTCTTCGGCCAGCGCCTGCGCCGAGGGAAACTCGCGGATGCCCTGCAGCAGGTACTTGTAGGCCGACGCATCGCCGCCCGTCGCCAGCCAGCCCAGCGCCGGCATGCACAGCGACATGTAGGCGAGGTAGGCGCGATGCAGCGGTGCCCAGGCGATGTTGGAGGCCTCGAGCACGACCAGCCGGCCGCCGGGCTTGAGCACGCGCAAGGCTTCCTCCAGCGCGCGGTGGCGGTCGCAGATCTTCAGGCCGAGCGAGATCGAGTACGCATCGACGCTGGCGTCGGCGATGCCGGGCATGCTCTCGGCGTCCAGCGTGCGCAGCTCGACACGATCGCGCTGCCCGGCCAGCCGGCGCTGGGCGATCGCCAGCATCTTCGGGCTGATATCGGATGCGACGATGCGCCGGTCCCGCGTCGATTCGTGCGCGAGGATGCGCTGCACGATGTGGCCGGTCCCGGTCGCGCCGTCGAGCAGCGTGTCCCACGGCTCGTCGGCGATGCGCCGGGCCACGCGCCGCTTCCAGATGCGATGAATGCCGAAGCTGAAGAGATCGCACAGCACATCGTAGCGCGCGGCGATGCGCCCGAAGACGTCGTCATGCTGCCAGGCGAACTCGGCGGCGTTGTCGGCGGCGGGTCGGGCGGGCGCGTCCATGCCTCACACCGCGTAGGTATCGAGGAAGGCATTCACCGGATCGAGCGCAGCGCGGCCGTGGCCGGCGTGCGCGTGCGTCGCGAAGGCGTGCAGCGCGATTTCGTGGGCGTTGAGGCAGGCGAGTTCCCGGCGGTCCGCTGCGGGGCCTTCCGCTTCGAGCTGCGCGTAGAGGATAAGATAGGGCAGCAGGGTTTCCGTCATCGACCGGACGGTCGCCGCGAAGCCGTCGGCTGCACGCTTCTCGCCGCGTTCGCGGCCGCGCTGTCTCTGCGCTTCGTCCGGCGTCGTGTCGATGCCGTGCCGCCGCATCAACGGGATCATGCGTTCGCGCGTCGTCGCTTCCAGGCGCGCAAGCGTTCGCCAGATCTCGGCTTCGTCGACGTCGCTCGCGCGCTGCGCCAGGACCGAGAAGGTGGCCTCGCCGCGCACCTCGGCCTGATAGGCGGTCTCGTTGTGTCGGAGATAGGTCGCGCGATCCATGTCGGTGCGGTGGGGACAGGTGAGGGGCCGGGGCCCGATTTGACCGAGGCCGCAGTCTACCGCACGCGCCCCTCACCGCCCATCGAGTCGGGCGCGTGCCTATTTCTTGATCGAGTCGACCTTGATGTTCCAGGCCGTGATCGGGCCGCTGTTGCTGCCCTTGCGCGCGGTGTTGGCGATCGTGCCGGTGCCGGCGATCTTGTGGTTGCTGGCATCGACCAGCATGAACTTGTCGCCGACCTTGATGCCCTCGGGCGCGTCTGCGACCGGAATGACGACGATCTCGCCGACTTTCTCCCACTGGAGATTCTTCGCTTTCAAAGGCTTGTCGGACTGTGCCAGGGCAGCGCCGCCGATCAAGGCCATGCCCGACGCCAAAACCACCTGCCGCCGATTCATCATTGTCTCCTGGTTGTCGGGGCTTGTCCCGGCACCAGCTTCGCATGTCATCAGTCAGGAGTTAGTTGACTTACGAACCGCAGTCGTCGCTCGTCGTCAGTGCCGGGCGGCCTGTCGCGCACTCAGCCACTCGTCGGCCGCGATCCAGGCGCCGTGCAGCGTGCAGCCGGCTTCCGCCAGCGGCAGGAAGGCCTCGGCGATCGCCTCGGCCGGCGGCAGGCTCATCGGGTCCTCGCCCGGGAACGCCTCGGCGCGCATCTTGGTGCGGGTCGGGCCGGGGTTGATCAGGTTGACGCGCACGTTGGTGCTCTCGACTTCCGCCGCGTAGCACAGCACCAGCGATTCCAGCGCCGCCTTGCTGGCGCAGTAGAGGCTCCAGTAGGGCAGCGCGCGGCGCGCCGCGCCCGACGTGACGAAGATCGCGCGGCCGGCATCGGACTGGCGCAGCAGCGGGTCGAGCGAGCGGATCAGGCGGTAGTTGGCGGTGACGTTGATCGCCAGGGTGCGCTCGAAGACCGGCGGGTCGATGTGGCCCACCGGCGACAGCACGCCCAGCATCGCGGCGTTGCCGACCAGGATGTCGAGCCTGCCGAACTTGCGATACAGCGCCTCGCCCAGCCGGTCGATGCCGGCGCCGTCGGTGATGTCGAGCGGCACCAGCGTGGCCTCGCCGCCCTCGGCCTTGATCGCATCGTCGAGCGCCTCGAGCCCGCCCACGGTGCGCGCCACGGCGACGATGTGCGCGCCCTCGCGCGCGAAGACCCTGGCCACCGCCGCGCCGATGCCGCGCGAGGCACCGGTCACCAGCGCCAGCCTGCCGGCGAGGCGTTTGGTCATGAGTGAGAAGCCTTACCTTACCCCGGAGGGGGAAGGTGCCCGAAAGGTACGAACCGGGCAGATGGTTGACAGAATAGACCGGTCACATGGTTGACAGGTTTGCTGGTC